>NZ_JAHKRO010000039.1 GCF_019396325.1 Nonomuraea ceibae | reverse complement strand
AGATCCGGAGAAGCGATCAGCTGATCGTCGATCTTCACGTACAGTGCTGTCGCGAGGGTGTTCAGTTCTGTCGTCACAAACGGATCTTGAACGCCCTCGCTTCATGTCCGCAGCCGAACAGCTGATCTCCCCCTTGGAATCAATCATCTAGGCGGCCGGCGCCGGGGCGCGCTTCTTGAGCGGCCTGATCACGCCCTGGGTGAGCGCGATGGCCGCCAGGATGATCAGCGCCCCGACCGGCTGGTTCCACGTCAGGCCCTCGTCCAGCACGAGCACGCCCGACAGCGCCGCGAACACCGGCAGCAGGTACGTGACGGTCGAGGTCGTGGTCACCCCGGCCTGCTTCTGCACCCAGTAGAGCAGCAGGTACGCCACCCCGGTGCCGAGCCCGCCGAGCGCCAGCAGGCTCCACCAGACGTCCGCGGTCACGTCGGTGTCGACCAGCGGCACCCCGGCCAGCAGCGTGATCACCCCGAGCTGCGCGGTCCCGCTGAGGAGCTGCCCGGTGGCCAGCACGACCGGCGGCTCGCTGCGCCGCCCGGTGACGAACCGCCCCAGGTACGCGCCCCCGATCCCGTAGCACAGGGCAGCGCCGAAGCAGGCGAGGCTGCCGCCGAGCTGCCCGCCGCTGATCGGCTGCCACACGCCCAGCACCACCATCACGCCCGCGAACCCGGCGCCGAGCCCGGCCATCCGCCCGGCGGTCGGCTTCTCGGCCCGCAGCAGCAGCGTGAAGGCCAGGGTGCACAGCGGCGTGGTCGCGTTCCAGATCGACGCGACGACGGAGGACACGTACTGCTCCCCGTAGGCGAACAGCGTGAACGGGAGCGTGGTCAGCACCACGGACGCGACCTGGAAGTGGCCCCACAGCCGGGGGTCGCGCGGCAACGCGCGGCGGCTGACGGCCAGCGCGGCGAGCAGCACGGCGGCGCCGACGGCCATCCGCCCGAACGACACCTGCAGCGGATGCAGCTCGGTGACGGCGACCTTGATGAAGAAGAAGCTGTTCCCCCAGACGGCCGCCAGCACCAGGAACGCCGGCAGCCACCTCCCTGCTCCGTTGCCGCGCACCCGCGCCCTCCCTGTCATCAGAACCAGGAGGAGCGTAACGACCCACACAGATCCAAAACGATAGGGATATTTCCCTATTTATGGTCGCGCCACAGCGCCCTCAGGCACTGGCGCCGGCCATGACGCGGTCGACGATGCCGCGGGTGCCTTCCTGACGGGCGCAGTGGGCGCAGCAGTACCAGTGCTCGCCGGACTGGACGCCGTGGCCGATGACCTTGGTGCCGCAGTGCTCGCAGATCGGCGCCATGGCCTGGATCGCGCACTGGAAGGAGTCGAACGTGTGCACCGCGCCCTGGGCGTGCACCTCGAAGGACATGTCGTAGTCGTTGCCGCAGTTCTCGCAGACGGCCATGGTGATCCCCCTTGATCTCGGAGCGCCGGTGGCATTCCGCGCTCAAGGGTTTCCTCTCCCCGATGCGGCGCCCTATTCAGGACCCCGGGAAGCGACGGCCAGGACGACCAGCGGCAGCGCCAGCAGCCCGATGGCCGCGAGCGCGGCGGGCAGGCCGAGCCAGGCGGCGAGCGCGGCCATGAGCAGCGGGCTGACCACGAAGCCGGTGTAGGAGATGGCCGACAGGGCGGAGACCTGCGTGCCGGTGGGGTCGCCGGCTGCGGCGCGGCTGAGCATGGCGGGCACCACCGGGCCCAGTGCCAGCCCGGTCAGCGCGAACCCCGCCAGCGACAGGGCGGGCGTCCCGGCCAGGCCCGCCAGCGCGATGCCGCCGCCTCCGCCGAGGCCCGCCACCAGGTAGAGGACGCGCTCCGGCAGGCGCGGGAGGGCGTGCACGAGGAGCCGGCCGGCGGTGAGCGCGGCCATGTAGGCGGCGGGTGCGGCGCCGGCCAGCAGCGGCGAGGCGCCCTGGTGGGTCTCCAGCAGCAGCGCCGACCACTGCTCGACGGCGTTCTCGACGGCGAGCACCCCGGCCGCGAGCACGCCGAGCACGACCGCCGCCGTCCAGCGCCGCCGGTGCCCGTCGCCGCCGGAGGGGGCCGGGCCGCGGCCGGGCGGCAGGGCGAGCGCCGTCGCCGCCGCGGCCAGCATGATCGCGGCGGCGGTCACCAGCACCGCCGTCGTCCCGGCGCCGAGGTCGCGGGCCAGGCCGGTGGCGGGCGCGGCGACGATGACCGCGACGGGGAAGGCGGCGTGCACCGGCTGGAAGAGCCCGCGCCCGCTCTCGCGCTCGGCCCGGCCGGTGGCCAGGTTGAGCGCGATGTCCAGCGCGCCGCTCGTCGCGCCGACCGCGAGCAGCGCCGCCGCGAGCTGGGCGGGCGTGTCGACCCGGCCGACGGCCAGCACGCTCAGCGCGAACAGGGCCGAGCACAGCGCCAGCGCGCCCCGCTCGCGCCCCCGGGCCAGCCGCCCGGCCAGCGCCATCGCCGGGATCGCGCCCACCGGCGTGGCCGCCAGCGCCAGCCCGAGGCCGGCCGTGGACGTGCCGAGGTGCTCCTTGACCGCGGGCAGCAGCGCCGACCAGGACCCCCAGAAGACGCCCCAGGCCGCGCACACGCCGACGAGCGGCGGGAGCGGATTTCTCATCCCCTGGATTGTCACATCCGGCCGCCCGGAACCGTCATCGTGCACGAACCCGCCCGATTCCGGAGGTGTGCGCTGACCCAGCGGCCCTCTCCGCCTGCGCGCCGCCCGGCAGCCCCCTAGAAAGGGGCGCGGACCCGCAAATGCCTTGAGCGGCCCCGCAAGCGGGCGCTAGGTTGTCGGCAACCACCCGTCAAGCGGCACGGCGCACACTCGCGCTGTGACCACCGGGGAAGGGGCCGACGATGCGACGAGTGCGGATCAGCAAGCCGGCGAGCAGCCGGCGCCCGGACCAGAACACGGATCAGAACGCGGACCAGAACACGGACCAGAACACGGACGCCGACCTGCGGACTCCGTCAGGCCGCCGACTTCCCTACTGACACACCGCTTACACCCGTCTTACAGAGGTATCTGTAGATAACATAGGTAACAAGAACATCACGGGGGGCTCACGTTGAAGAGGCTAGTGGCAGTGCCGCCGCGCGTCGCCAGGCACAAGATCCGCGACATCGGCTCGGCAGGCCGCCGCCATGTCCAGGGACGCGATCCCAAGGTCGTCGACCTGCGCGCCTACACGGGCCGCAACGTGATCCGCTTCCCCGGCGGCCCGGCTCCGGCCGCCTAGCCGTAGAGCTTCTTGGTGTAGGAGGCCTCCGCGTAGTAGGACTCCAGCTCGGCCAGCGACTCCTGCGTCACCTGCACCTCCTTGACGAGGGCGGCGTGGGAGGGCAGCGGGTCGGGGCCCCACTGCTCGGGCTTCCACAGGGCGCTGCGCATGAGCGCCTTGGCGCAGTGGAAGAAGATCTGCTCGATCTCCACGACGAGCGCCAGCTTCGGCCGGTGTCCCTTGACGATCATCTCGTCGAAGAACGGCGCCTCGCGGATCAGCCGGGCCCGGCCGTTGACGCGCAGCGTCTCGTTGCGGCCCGGCAGGAAGAAGATCAGCCCGGCGTGCGGGTTGGACAGGATGTTGCGGAACCCGTCGGCCCTGCGGTTGCCGGGGCGATCGGGGATGGCGATCGTGCTGTCGTCGATCACGTACGTGAATCCGGCGGGGTCGCCCTTGGGCGAGACGTCGCAGTTGCCGTCGGCGTCGGAGGTGGCGATCAGGCAGAACGGTGAGGCCGCCAGCCACTGGCGGTCACGTTCGTGCAGGCGGGTGCGCTCCTTGGTGGCCGCTCGCGGCATCACCTCGCCCAGCAGCTCGCGCAGCTCGTCCTCGGACCGGATCTCCGCCCAGCTCATCTGTTCTCCCTTCGGGGGCCGGCGACCATTGTCGCAGGGCCCCTCACATCACCAGCGGCGGGCCGCCGCCATCGCGTTGAGCAGCGGGTCGCGCTCGGCGGCGAACCGGTCGGGCGGCAGGTGCTCCCGTTCGGCGCGCAGGTGGAGCATGACGAGCTCGGTGGCCGCCTGCTGGTAGTCGCTCATCGCGCGGCCGAGCCCGGCGGCCCTGGCCTGGCGGCGGGCGGTCCGGCGGGCCGGGATGCTGGTCAGCATGCGGATGTCGGCGTCGGCGACCAGCCCGGTCCGCTCGTAGCCGGGCAGGTAGGCGCCCATCCGGGCGACCAGGTGGCGGCGCTCGCGCGCGGTGATCCCGATCAGCGCGACGAGCGCCACCATGATCACCAGGTACGCGCCGCCGAGCCAGGCGAGTGAGCCCGTGACGGCCGCGCTGTTCCAGAGCCCGTGCAGGAAGACCGCGCCGAGGTAGCCGAGCGGGATCGCGGCGTAGCGGGCGGCGTTGCGCCGGGTCAGCGCGTACGCGACCCCGACCCCGATGAGCGAGGTGTAGATGGGGTGCCCGAGGGGGTCGATCAGCCCGCGGATCACGAAGAGCTGGAGGGCCGCGCCGACGCCCTCCTCGCCGAACGCCGTCAGGTAGTAGCCGACGTTCTCCACGGCGGCGAATCCGAGTCCGGCCATGGACGCGTACACGATGCCGTCGGTCAGCCCGTCGATCTCCCGGCGGCGGCGCAGGAGCAGCACCAGCGCCGCGCCCTTGAGCGCCTCCTCGATCACCGGCGCGAGGAAGACGGCGCCCATCGCGTCGACGGTCTGCGTGCCGTAGCCGGCGCGGGCGAACAGCGCCTGCCCGGCCACGGTGAGCGCGATCGCGATCACCACGGCCACGCCGGCGCCCCAGGCGAAGGCGAAGGCGAGGTGGAGCTTGGGCTCGGGCTCCAGCCGGTCGAGGGAGAGCACGGCCGCCAGCAGCACGGGCAGCGGCGCCACGGCCAGCACGGCCGACAGGCCGAACCCGGCGGGACCGCCGGCCACCAGCAGCACCACGAGCACGCCGAGCGCCAGCAGGCTGGAGATCACCAGGGCGATGATCAAGGCTTTGCTGGGACGCTGGGCGAGCATGACGGAGCGTGTCGGAACGGTCATGCACCCACTATGGCGGGCCCGGTTGCCGTTCACTTGCGGGGTAGTGAGTGGTCATGAGGATGTTGTACGAGCGTTGGCTGCTGGAGATGTGGAACGGCGATTTCGAGCTCGCCCACGAGCTGGTCACCCCGGACTTCGCCGGGCACTGGCCGGGCCGGGAGGTGCGCGGCCCGGCGGAGCTGGTGGAGGTGCTGCGACAGGGGCACGAGCCGTTCGGCGACGTGTCCGTCACGCTCGACGTGGGGCCGGTGGTGGACGGCGACCTGGTGGCGGCCAGGTGGACGTTCGCCGGCTCCTACCGGGGCGGCATGCCGGGCGCGTCGGCGGCGCCGGGCACCCGGATCGCCTTCAGCGGCCACGATCTCCTGCGGGCCGAGGGCGGCCGGTTCGCCGAATACTGGATCATCTCCGACGTCCAGACTTTCGCCAGGCTGCTCGGCATGGGCTGACCCCTTGCCAGACGGGTCAGAGAGGCTTACGATCCGCGTAATTGTTAGGAAACTTTCCTTAAAGAAGGGTTCCGTACGTGCGCCGATTAGCCGCCCCCCTGATCGCCGTGCTCGTGATCGTCGCCCTGTGCGCTCTTCCCGCGCAGGCAGCGAGCCGCCTCGTCGCCGTCTTCTCCCTCTCCGGCACCACCGGGACGTTCGTCGTCAGCAACCCCGGCACGACCTCCGTCACCGGCTGGTCGATCGTCTTCGACCTGCCCGCCGGGGTCACCGCGAGCAGCCCCCAGAACGCCACCCTCCGCCAGACCGGCACGAAGGTGACGCTCACCCCCGCCTACTACATCAACACCATCCAGCCGGGCCGCAACACCGAGCCGTTCAGCCCCAAGTTCTCGCTGAGCGCGGCCGCCCAGCCCGCCAACTGCACGATCAACCGGGCCAACTGCGACGGCACCGGTGAGGAACCGCCCGCCCCGCCGCCGGTCAGCGCCACGTACGAGGTCACCGGCAGCTCGGCCAAGTTCGTCGTCGCCAACAACGGCACCGCCGCGCTGAACGGCTGGTCCATCGTCTTCGACCTGCCCGAGGGCGTCACCGCGAGCAACGCGCAGAACGGCTCGCTCAGCCAGACCGGCCGCACGGTGACCCTCACCCCCGCCCACTACAACACCAACGTCGCGGCGGGCGGCACCACCGAGCCCTACAGCCCGGCCTTCACCGTCAGCAGGTCAGGCGCCGAGCCGACGAGCTGCCGCATCAACGACGTGAACTGCGACGGCACCCCCGACGCGCCGCCCGGCGCGCCCGGCAACCTGCGCTCCCCGGTCAAGACGACCAAGACCGTCTCCCTGGCCTGGGACGCCGCCACCCCCGGCAGCCTGCCGATCACCGGGTACGAGGTCTACAACGGCACGGAGCGGGCCACCACGGTCACCGGCACCACCGCGACCATCACCGGCCTGACCCCCAACACCTCCTACACGTTCACCGTCAAGGCCAAGGACCGCAAGGGCACGCTCTCGCCGGCCTCCTCGCCGGTGACCGTGCGGACCAACAACCCGGCGGACGACACCCAGGCGCCCACCGCCCCGGGCAACCTCCGCAGCACCGGCAAGACCTCCTCCAGCGTCACGCTCGCCTGGAACGCCGCCACGGACAACTCCGGCGTGGCCAGCTACGAGGTCTACACCGGCACCACCCTGGCGACCACCGTCACCGGGACCACCGCGACGGTCTCCGGGCTGTCGCCGTCCACCAAGTACACGTTCACGGTCAAGGCCAGGGACCTGTACGACAACATGTCGCCGGCCAGCGCCGCCGTCGAGGTGACCACCGCGGACATCGTCGAGAACGGGCACGCCCGCGTCGGCTACTTCGTCCAGTGGGGCATCTACGGCCGCCAGTACTTCGTGCGCAACCTCGACACGAGCGGGGCCGCGGCCAAGCTCACCCACATCAACTACGCCTTCGCCAACATCGACCCGGTCAACCTGACCTGTCTGCAGGGCGTCACCAAGGGCACCACGCAGAACCCGCAGGACCCCAACCAGGGTGACGGCGCCGGTGACGCCGAGGCCGACTACGGCAGGCCGTTCAGCTCGGCGCAGTCGGTGGACGGGGTGGCCGACACCGGCTGGGAGAAGCTGCGCGGCAACTTCAACCAGCTCAAGAAGCTCAAGGCCAAGCACCCGCACCTGAAGGTGCTCATCTCGCTGGGCGGGTGGACGTACTCGAAGTACTTCTCCGACGTCGCGGCCACGGACGCGGCGCGCAAGAAGTTCGTCTCGTCCTGCATCGACATCTACATCAAGGGCAACCTGCCCGTGTACAACGCGGCGGGCGGTCCGGGGACCGGGGCCGGCATCTTCGACGGCATCGACCTCGACTGGGAGTGGCCGGGCGCCGAGGGGCACCCGGGCAACCACATCAGCCCGCAGGACAAGGAGAACAACACGCTGCTGATCGCCGAGTTCAGGCGGCAGCTCGACGCGCTCACCCAGACCACGGGCAAGCGTTACGACCTGACGGCCTTCACCCCGGCGGACCCGGTCAAGATCGAGGCCGGCTGGGACCTCCCCGAAGTCGCGAAATATCTGGACATCTTCAACGTCCAGGGCTACGACTTCCACGGGGCCGGCAGCGACAACTCCTGGGAGCCGAACCGAACCGGCCACCAGGGCAACCTCTACCTCGACGCCGACAGCCCGTACAACCCGGACTTCAGCGTGGAGAAGGCCGTCGACGTCTACCTGGACGCGGGGGTCAACCCGAGGAAGATCACCATCGGGCTCGCCTACTACGGCCGCGGCTGGCAGCAGGTCGCCGACGGCGGCAAGTCCGGCGAGTGGCAGTCGGCCGTCGGGGCCGCTCCCGGCCAGTTCCAGGAGGAGGCCGGCACCCGCGGCTACAGCAACCTGCTCGCCTCGGTGCCCGGCTGCACGGTCAGGCACGACGAGGCCGCGGTCGCCACCTACTGCTACACCGGCAACAACGGGCAGTGGTGGAGCTTCGACGACGTCTGGTCGATCCAGAAGAAGACCGCCTGGCTCAAGAGCAAGGGCCTGCTCGGCGCAATGGTGTGGGAGATGTCGGGCGACACCGCCTCCGGCACCCTCACCAACGCGCTGGACGCCGGCCTGCGCCAGTAGAAGCGTGCCGGTGGCGGGTGAATTCCGGGCACCCGCCACCGGCCGTCCGCTCGTGCGAGAGTCGGAGGCATGGACCACCTCGCGCACTTCCGCAAGGAGACCACCGCCTTCGCCGCCGCCGCCCGCTCAGCCGGTGCCGCCCTGGTGCGGACCTGCCCCGGCTGGGCGGTGGCCGACCTCGTCCGGCACCTGGGCGGCGTGCACCGCCACGTCGCCCACCTGATCGCGAACCGGCTCACCGAGCCGCCGGCCTCGCCCGGCCCGGCCGTCCTCGCCCTGCCCGCCGACACCACCGGCTGGCCCAGGCCCGGCCACACCCCCACGACCGGCCCGCTGCCGGACAGCATGGTCACCTGGTTCGCCGAGGGCGCCGCCGCCCTGGCCGAGGAGTTCGCGAGCGCCGGGCCCGGCACCCGGGTGTGGACGTGGTCGCAGGACCAGAGCGTCGGCTTCTGGATCCGCATGCAGGCCATCGAGGCCGCCGTCCACCGCTGGGACGCCGAGGACGCCGCCGCCCCCGCTGCGGCCCGGCCCGTGGACGGCTCGCTGGCGGCCGACGCGATCGGCCAGACCTTCGAGGTCATGGCCCCGCTGCGCCGGGCGATGGCGCAGGCCCCGCCGGGCACGGGCGAGACGTACGCCTTCCGCCGCGGCGACGGGCCCGGCACGTGGACGGTCCGCTTCGACGGCGACGACGTGCGCCTCACCGAGGGGCCCGCCGACGTGGAGCTCACCGGCACGGCCTCGGACCTGATGCTCTGGCTGTGGCAGCGCGTCAGCGCCGACCGGCTCGCGGTGCGCGGCGACCGGGCCCTGCTCGAGCGCTACTTCACCCTCGTCCCGCCGCTCTGAGCGCCCGCGCCCGCATGGGCCGGGGACCCGGGCGCGCCCGGATCCCCGGATGTCGTCAGCTGCAGCCGCTGGTGGAGCCGCAGCCCTCGCAGACGTAGCAGCTGCCCGCCGGGCGCATCTTGGTGCCGCACGTCATGCAGAGCGGGGCGTCGGCCGTGAAGCGCTGGTGGCTCTCCAGCGTCAGCTCCTTGGACGGCTCCGGCTTCGGCTTCTCCTCGATGGGCGCCGACTGGGCCAGCGCCTCGCGGTCGACCGTCTCCTGCAGCGCCGCCGGGTCCTCGCCACGCTGCTGCGCCGCCCGCTCGGCCGCCGAGAAGATGCCCAGCGCCGCCCGCTCCTCGTAGGGCAGGTGGTCGAGCGCCAGGCGGCGGAAGATGTAGTCCATCACCGACGTGGCCATCCGGATGTCCGGGTCGTCCGTCATGCCCGCCGGCTCGAACCGCATGTTGACGAACTTGCTCATGTACGTCTCCAGCGGCACCCCGTACTGGAGACCGATGGAGATCGCCACCGAGAAGGCGTCCATGACGCCCGCCAGCGTGGAGCCCTGCTTGGACATCTTGAGGAAGACCTCGCCCAGCCCGTCGTCCGGGTAGGACGAAGCGGTCATGTAGCCCTTGGCGCCGCCGACCGTGAAGCGGGTCGTGGTGCTCGGCCGCTGGTTGGGCATCCGGCGCCGGGTCGGCCGGTTGACCTCGATGACCTTGACCTCGGGCTCGGCGTCCGGCTTGGCCTCGTCCTTCTTGGTGCCGCCGGCCGACAGCGGCTGGCCGACCTTGCAGTTGTCGCGGTAGACGGCCAGGGCCTTGAGACCGAGCCGCCAGCCCTCCATGTAGACCTGCTCGATGTCGTCGATCGAGGCCGACTCGGGCAGGTTGACGGTCTTGGAGATGGCGCCCGACAGGAACGGCTGCGTGGCGGCCATCATCCGCACGTGGCCCATGGGCGCGATCGCCCGCTCGCCCATCGCGCAGTCGAACACCTCGTAGTGCTCGTGCCGCAGACCGGGGGCGTCGACGACGTGGCCGTGCTCGGCGATGTACTCGACGATGGCCTCGATCTGCTCCTGCTGGTAGCCGAGCTGCCGCAGCGCACGCGGGATCGTCTGGTTGACGATCTGCATGGAGCCGCCGCCGACCAGCTTCTTGAACTTGACCAGCGCCAGGTCCGGCTCGATGCCGGTGGTGTCGCAGTCCATCATCAGGCCGATGGTGCCCGTCGGGGCCAGCAGGCTGGCCTGGGCGTTGCGGTAGCCGTTCTTCTCGCCGACCTTGAGGCACTCCGACCACTGGCGGGTCGCCTCGGCGTGGATCTTGGCGTCCATCGAGCCGATCGTGCGCAGCCCGTCGTTGGCGGAGGCGTGCTTGCGCATCACGCGCTTGTGCGGCTCGGCGTTGCGGGCGTAGCCGTCGTACGCGCCCACGACCCCGGCCAGCTCGGCGCTGCGGCGGTAGGACACGCCGGTCATCAGCGACGTGATCGCCCCGGCCACCGCCCGGCCGCCGTCGGAGTCGTACGCGTGGCCGGTCGCCATCAGCAGCGCGCCCAGGTTGGCGTAGCCGATGCCGAGCTGGCGGTAGGCGCGGGTGGTCTCGCCGATCTTCTCCGTCGGGAAGTCGGCGAAGCAGATCGAGATGTCCATCGCGGTGATGATCAGCTCGGTCAGCTTGACGAAGTTCGCGACGTCGAAGGAGTTGTCGTCCTTCAGGAACTTCAGCAGGTTGATGCTGGCCAGGTTGCAGGAGGAGTTGTCCAGGTGGACGTACTCGCTGCACGGGTTGGAGGCGGTGATGCGACCGGTCTCGGGGGTGGTGTGCCAGTCGTTGATCGTGTCGTCGTACTGCACGCCCGGGTCGGCGCACTCCCACGCGGCCTTGGCCATCTTGCGGAACAGGTCGCGGGCGTCGACGGTCTCGATCACCTCGCCGCTGAGGCGGGCGCGCAGCCCGAACTCGCCGCCCTTCTCCACCGCGCGCATGAACTCGTCGGAGACGCGCACCGAGTTGTTGGCGTTCTGGTACTGGACGGAGACGATGTCCTTGCCGCCCAGGTCCATGTCGAACCCGGCGTCGCGCAGCGCGCGGACCTTGTCCTCCTCGCGCGCCTTGGTCTCGATGAACTCCTCGATGTCGGGGTGGTCCACGTCGAGCACGACCATCTTGGCGGCCCGGCGGGTGGCGCCGCCGGACTTGATCGTGCCGGCGCTCGCGTCGGCGCCGCGCATGAACGACACGGGGCCGCTGGCGGTGCCGCCGCTGGAGAGCAGCTCCTTGGACGAGCGGATGCGCGACAGGTTGACGCCCGATCCGGAACCGCCCTTGAAGATCACGCCCTCTTCCTTGTACCACTCCAGGATCGACTCCATCTGGTCGTCCACGGAGAGGATGAAGCACGCCGACACCTGCTGCGGCGACTGGGTGCCCACGTTGAACCAGACCGGCGAGTTGAAGGCGAACACCTGGTGGATCAGGGCGTGCTTCAGCTCGTGGTCGAAGATCTCGGCGTCCTCGTCGGTGGCGAAGTAGCCGTGCTCGACGCCCGTGCGCGTGTAGACGCCCACGACGCGGTCCACGAGCTGGCGCAGGCTGAACTCGCGCTGCGGGGTGCCGACGGCGCCGCGGAAGTACTTGGTCGTCACGATGTTGGCGGCGTTGACCGACCAGAACTCGGGGAACTCGACTCCCCGCTGCTCGAAGTTGACCGAGCCGTCGCGCCAGTTGGTCATGACGACGTCACGGCGCTCCCACGTCACGTCGTCGTACGGATGCACGCCGGGCTTGGTGAAGATCCGCTTCATCTTCAGGCCCTTGCGCGGGCGCTTTCCACCGTTTCCTCCGCGCGTGACTGAACCGCTGGCCGTCTCCGTCATGACTCCCCCTTCTCCGCCTTCAACTGAGAGATCTCGGCTTCGAAGTCCGCCAGGCTTTCGAAACCGCGATATACCGATGCGAAACGCAAATAGGCCACCTCGTCGAGCGCGCGCAGCGGCCCGAGGATCGCCAGCCCCACCTCGTTGGAGGGGATCTCCGCCGCACCCTTGGCGCGGATGGCCTCCTCCACGCTCTGGCCGAGCTGGGCCAGCGAGTCCTCGCTCACCGGCCTGCCCTGGCAGGCCCGCCGCACGCCCGCGACGACCTTGTCCCTGGAGAAGGGCTCGGTCACCCCGCTGCGTTTGCTCACCATGAGGAGTACGGTCTCCTGGGTGGTGAAGCGTCGCCCGCAGTCGGGGCACGTGCGACGGCGTCTGATCGCCGCGCCGTCCTCCGTGGAGCGGCTGTCGATGACCCTCGTGTCGGGGTGGCGACAGAACGGACAATGCACGCGCGTACGCCTCCTCGGACCCCGGGTCACCACATGCGCCGAACCCGCGCCCCGGTACGCTCGCGCACACTCCACGGCTGTCCGTGGAGCGGTCGCGTAAACACAAGGTGTGGTGAACTACATCGGTGTAACTACTAGATGTTGTGGTCCAACCGTAGAAGCGCGCGACCATGAACGCAAGTTGAGCGACCCCCCGCCGCGGAAGTCGCTGATCAGGCGCGGCACTGCTGCCCTCCCCGGGCGTGTCGCCCCGGCGGTGTCACATCCGTCACCGCAGCGGTCCCCTGTCACGCCGTTTGCGCCCCCGCTCGCGCGTGAACCAGCGTCACACCGCTTCCCCCGTGTGACGCTCTCGCCCCTCAGTTCACGGCGACGCCGGCACGTACAACTTGGTGCCCGTCCGGATGAGCGAATCGGGCAACCCGTTGAGCCGCCGGATCTCCGCCACGATCGCCATCGGGTCCTCGCCCTCCCCGGCCATGGCATCGGCGATCGTCCAGATCGTGTCGCCACGCTGCACCTCGATCCACGGCGCGCCGACCTGGGCCGGGGTCGCGGGCTCGGCCTCCGCCATGCTCGCCGCTCGCGTCCCCAGCCAGAACCCGGCCAGCGACAGCAGCGCCACCCCCATCACCAGCACCGCCCTCCCCCGCCGCGTCAACCGCACCGGCACCCTCTCCCCCTGCCGCGCCGCCTTGCTTCCAGGCCGCACCGCCTTGCCTCCCGGCCGCGCCGCCTTGCCTCCCTGTCGCGCCGAAGCCTTGTCCTCGCACTGCGCCGGAGCCTTGAGTCCCCGCCGCGCCGGCGCCTCGCCTCCCCACCACGCCGAAGCTTTGCCCCCTCGCCTCACCTGCACCCTGCGCCCTCGCCGCCCCGGAGCCGTGTCCCCCTGCCGCCCCGGCACGCCCTTCTCCCCGGAGCGCCACGCCGCCCCCTCCGCCCAGCGTCGCGCGGCGCCCTTGCCCGAGCTCTGCACGAGCACCATGCCCGGCCGCCCCGGGGACGCCGCGCCCTCCGACTTCACGAGCCGCACCGGTGCACCGCCGCGCCGCCGCGCCGCCCGTACGCCTCCTCGAACCCGCCGACCCTCTCGGCCCGTACGGTCCGTCCCGTCGGCCCCCACCTCGGCCCGGGGCGGCGGCACCAGCCACAACCGAGGCCGCTCCCCAGCACCCCCGCCCGCACCAGGCTCACCCGCGCCCCGTCGCGGCGCGCCGGGGTCGCCCACGCCACGTCCCCCCGCGCCAGGCCCGCCCACGTCGGCCGGTCCACCCGTGCCCTGTCTCGCCACATCAGGCCCATTCGCGCCACGACCCGCCACTCCAGGGTCGCCCGCGCCACGACCCTCCGCGCCAGGCCCGCCCGCGCCTCGTCCCTCCGCGCCAGGCCCGCCCGTGCCCCGTCCCGCCGCGCCGGGGTCTCCTACGCCACGCCCCCGCGCTTGCCCACGCTCCCCCATGCCACGACTCCCTGCCGATCCGCGCTCCCCAGCGCCACCACCCGCGGAGCCGGTCACGCCACGGCTCCCCGAACCTCCCGCCGAAAGGCCGGCGCGCCGAATGCCCTTCCCGTCCCCGTATGACCGTCCAGCGCCTCCCCCGCGAGTTCTCGAACGCCCGCTCACCTTCCCCCTCGCCCGTCCCCCGGCCTCCCCGCCCCCTGCCTCCGCGTCGCCGCCCCTGGATTCCCCGTGCGCCCGGGCGGGGCGTCTGTCCTGGGTGGCGTCGGCGATGAGGGTGAGATGATTGACGTCGTCGCTGGTCGCGTCTGTGATTGTGGTCGTTCGCACGATTGACCTCCCGCCGTCGCGGCCCGCGAAACGGGCCACATAAAGATCGGCATATCGAACACGATGTCGATCGAACTCCCGTACGATGTTGTACACCACGCCGCGACCGATTTCGAGGAAGACTCGAACAATTGTTTGAAGATGATCTTCAAGAGCGATACGGTCGCTGTGTGCGACATCAAGACCACGGACCGGGAGGGGCGCCGGTAAGGCGGCCCGCCGGGCGAGGAGGCAGAGCATGAGCGAGCGGGACGACACAAACGGGGTCACCGACCTCGCGGTGCGCCGACGTGACTCCCTGGGGCTGACCCCGAGGCAGCGCAAGATCCTTGAGGTGATCCGCGACTCGGTGCAGCAGCGCGGCTATCCGCCGTCCATGCGCGAGATCGGCGAAGCCGTGCAGTTGACGAGCACGTCCAGCGTGTCGCACCAGTTGACCGCCCTGCAGCGCAAGGGCTATCTGCGGCGTGACCCACACCGCCCGCGCGCGCTTGAGGTCCGCCTGCCGGGCGAGCCGGTGCTCTGGGTCGACCCCGACGCCTCCAACGACGAGTCGCCCGTCAGCCGGCCCACCGCCGCCTACGTCCCGCTCGTGGGCCGCATCGCCGCCGGTGGCCCAATCCTCGCCGAGGAGAGCGTCGAGGACGTCTTCGCGCTGCCCAAGCAGCTTGTCGGCGAGGGCACGCTGTTCCTCCTCCAGGTCGCCGGTGACTCGATGATCGACGCCGCCATCGCCGACGGCGACTGGGTCGTGGTCCGCCAGCAGCCGGTCGCCGAGAGCGGCGACATCGTGGCCGCCATGATCGAGGGCGAGGCCACGGTCAAGACGTTCAAGCGCAAGGACGGCCACGTCTGGCTGGTGCCGCACAACCCCAACTACGAGCCCATCCCGGGCGACGAGGCCAGCGTCCTGGGCAAGGTCGTAGCGGTCCTGCGCCGCCTCTGACCTTCGACGCCGGCCCGGGCCCCCACCCTCTTGCCCGAGCCGGTCGCCACGAGCCCCCTCCCGGCGTGCCCGCGGATGCCCCCTCCTGCATCCGCGGCACGCACGCTTTTCCGCTGCCTCCTGTACGCCCCGGCTCACCCTGGCCCCACCTACCGACGACGGCGCCAGCCGGGCCACAGCTGCGGCCCAGGTGCGGCCCAGGCCCGCCCCGGCCCTTCGCCCGCGGCCCCCGTCCCAGTCGCCGCCCCAGCCCCCGGTCCCGGCCTCAGTCGACGCCCGCCCCCAGGCGCGGCCCCGGCCCAAGGCGCGGCCCCGGCCTCAGTCGCCGCCCCGGGGTCCCCGCCGCAGGCCCAGCCCCAGCCGCCGCCGCAGGCCCAGTCCGGCCGCCGCACGTGCCACTGCCGCACGCACCCCATGCTGCACGCTGCCGCCGCCGCACGGTGCCCCTGCCGACCCTCACGCCCTCCCCCTCACGCGCTCTCTCCTCGTGCCCTCTCTCCTCCGATTCCCCGGCCTGTGCTCCAGCCTGAAGTCCGGCGGGAGATGAGCGTGGTCCTCGTACTAGGGGGCACCTCGCGGCTGCCTGTGCCCATCCCTGTGCGGCTTCTCTCGTTCGGACCGGCGGGCGTGTGCTCGGGGGTGGTGCATCTAGGTGCACCCTGGTCCGGTAGGCAGGGCGATTCCGCGTCCCACAGGGGCTTCGTAGCGTCGGTTGCATGGACAAGAGCAAGGTGGGCGGGTTCGCTCTGTGGGTGCTGCAGGTGGTCGCGGCGGGCTGGTTCGTGATGGGGGCGTTGGCGAAGTTCGCCGGGGCGGAGCCTGCGGCGTCGACGTTCGAGGCGATCGGCTGGGGGGACTGGTTCCGGCAGCTGGTCGGGGTGCTGGAGGTGGCGGGGGCCGTGGCGCTGCTGGTGCCGGCGCTGGCGGGGCTCGCGGGGCTGGCGTTCGTGGGGCTGATGGCGGGGGCCGTCGTGACGGAGGCGTTCGTGTCCGGGGGCAGTGTGGTGCTGCCGTTGGCGCTCCTCGTGGTGAGTGGAGTGATCGCGTGGGGGCGGCGGCGGAGTACGGCGCGGCTGCTGCGCCGTCTCACCTCGGCGACGTGAAAGCCGCCGCGCGCCGTAGAGGCCGCTGGGGGCGGTCAAGGCCGCTGGGGGTGCTCAAGGCTGCTGGGGGCGGTGAAGGGCGCTGGGTGAAGTAGCCCCTGGTCCGCCGCTGGGCGAGGTGGAGGCCTCTGGGCGAGGGGAAGGCCGAGGCGGCCGCCCTTGGCGACGTGAGGCGCGAGAAGGCCGGTCGGCCTGAGGGGACGGACCGGCTCGATGGACGGACCGGCTCAGTGGGCGGACCGGCTCGGTGGGCGGACCGGCTCGGTGGACGGACCAGCCCGGCGGACGAATCCGGATGTTTCTACACTGATCGGGTGAGCAACGCATTCGTGGGCAAGGACTTCAAGGCATCCAATGACGGACTGAAGTGGGCGAAGGCCGCCCCGGGGGTGATTCCCGCCTGGGTGGCCGACATGGACTTCCGCACGGCCCCGGCGGTGCGTGAGGCGCTGCGGCGGCGGGCCGACGGGGACCTGGGCTACCCGGTGTGGCTGGACAGCCCGCAGTGCGAGCCGCTGGCGGAGGCGTTCGCGGAGCGGATGGCCGCGCGGTTCGGCTGGGCGGCGGACGCGGGGTCGGTGCGCACGTACTCCGACCTGAACCAGGCCCTGCAGGTGCTCCTGCACGTCTGCACCGAGCGGGGCGACGCGGTGGCGCTGCACACTCCGGCCTATCACCCGTTCCTGGGCACGCTGGAGTCGATGGGCCGGCCGCTGCGGCCGGTGCCGATGGTGGCGGACGGGGATTCGTGGCGGTTCGAGGTGCCGGATCTGGCGGGATGCCGGGTGCTGCTGCTGGTCAATCCGCACAATCCGACCGGCAGGGTGTTCACCCGGGCGGAGCTGGAGGAGCTGGCGGAGCACGCGGAGCGGCACGACCTGCTGGTGATCTCGGACGAGATCCACGCCGACCTGGTGTACGAACCGCACCGGCACATCCCGTTCGCGACGATCCTGCCGAACCGTACGGTGACGCTGACGTCGGCCACGAAGGCGTTCAACCTGGGCGGGATCCGCTGCTCGGTGGCGCACGTGGGCGCGCCGGCGGCGCGTAAGGCGCTGGACGCGCAGCCGGAGTTCGTGTTCGGGTCGCCGAGCGTGTTCGGCGTGGAGGCGACGGTCGCGGCGTGGAGGCACGGCGACGCGTGGCTGGAGGAGACGCGGGCGCTGCTGGACCACAACCGGCACCTGATCGCGTCCGGCCTGCCGGAGGGCGTCACGTACCGGGTGCCGGAGGCCACCTATCTGGCGTGGCTGGGTTACGACCGGCCGGGGATGGCGGAGGTGCTGGAGCGGGAGGCCCGGGTGCTGCTGAGTGACGGGACGGCGTTCGGGCCGGGCGGGGAGACGTTCGTCCGGCTGAACTTCGCGACCGGCCGGCCCGTTCTGGAGGAGATCCTGCGTAGGATCGGCTCGGTGACGGTATGATCGTCATTCCTCACTCCGCGTAACCCCCAGCCGAGGATGAATGACGACAGAGCCACGCGACGACGACGACCCCGCGGTCAAAGCCGCGCGCGAGGGGCGCAACGGGCAGATCCTGGCCGCGGTGATCACCGCGTTGGCGGGCGTGGTCGTGGCCTACATGACCTACCTGGCCGGTAAGGACGAGGGGGCCAGCCAGGCGGCGCAGGTGACGCCGTCGCCGGCGGCCACGGTGACGATCACCGCGACGGCGACCATCACGGAGCCGGCGGGCACGTCGCCGGAGCCGGGCCGGTCGGCGCTCACGGAGGGCGCCCTCCTCTTGTCGAGCCTGACCCCGACCGAGTCCGCGCCGATCAAGGGCACGCAGCGGATCGGCGGGCACACCTACCGGCACAGCCTCGGCTTCGCGACCGACTGCGGGACGAACATGGCGACGACGGTCTTCCCGCTCGGCAAGGGCTACCAGCGGTTCGAGGCCACGGTGGGGCTCGCCGAGGCCGAGGACAGTGAGCAGGCGGTGACGTTCACGGTCTTCGCCGACCGGGACGAGGACGGCCAGCCCGACTCCGACGAGGAGGTCGGCTCGGTCGCCGCCCAGCTCAAGCGGCCGGCGACGATGGACGTGACCCTCGACGGGGCGAGCGTCGTGATCCTGCGGACGGAGGCCGAGACCTGCTTCACCTCGACCGCCGTGTGGGGCGACCCTCGGGTGTCGTGAGGGCCGCCGTGTGGGGCGACCCTCGCGTGTCGTGAGGGCCGCCGGGCAGGGCGACCGTCGGGCGTCGTCGTGAAACCGGCCGTACGGGGCGCCCCGCATGCCTCGGGTCAGGGCAGAGGCGGCAGGTCCGGGGCGGTGGCCGCCGGGGTCTCCTCCAGCGCGGCGAGCGCGAGCTCGACGGCCTTCTCCAGTTGCGGGTCGCGCCCGGCGACGCGGTCCTGCGGGGTGATGACGACCTCGATGTCGGGGTCGACGCCGTGGTTCTCCACCCCCCACCCGGGCCCTTCGAGCCAGAACGAGTAGCGCGGCTGCGTGACGGCGGTGCCGTCGACCAGCGAGTAGCGGGAGTCGATGCCGATCACGCCGCCCCAGGTGCGGACGCCGACGAGCGGGCCGATGGCGCGGTTCTTGATCCCGGCGCTGACGATGTCGCCGTCGGATCCGGCGTACTCGTCGGTGACGGCGACGACGGGGCCGCGCGGCGAGTCCTCGGGGTAGCGCATCGGCTGGTTGCCGCGCACCTGGATCCAGCCGGTGACCCGGCGTGACAGCTTCTCCAGCACGAGCTCGGAGACGTGCCCGCCGCCGTTCTCGCGCACGTCCACGACCAAACCCTCGCGGGCCATCTCCGTACGCAGGTCGCGGTGGAACTGCGCCCACCCGGCGGCGACCATGTCGGGCACGTGCAGGTAGCCGAGCCGGCCGCCGGACGCCTCGCGGACGTAGGCGCGCCGGTTCTCCACCCAGTCGTGGTAGCGCAGCCGGAGCTCGTCGGCGATGGGCGTCACCACGACCTTGCGCGGCTCGCCGCCGGTGCCGGCCCGTACGGTGAGCTCGACGGGGTGGCCCGCCGTGCCCGCGAGCAGGGGCAGCGGGCCGCGCGCCGGGTCGACGGGCCGGCCGTTGACGGCGACGATCGCGTCACCGGCGCGGACGGCGACGCCGGGCGCGAGCAGCGGCGAGCGGGCGTCGTGGTCGGAGGTCTCGCCCGGCAGGATGCGGGCGACGCGCCAGGTGCCGTCGTCGTCGCGGGACAGGTCGGCGCCGAGCAGGCCCTGGCGGCGGCGCGGGTCGACGGGGGCGCCGTTGGCGATGGCGTAGGCGTGGGAGGTGCCGAGCTCGCCCTGCACCTCCCAGAGCAGGTCGACCAGCTCGGAGTGGGAGCCGATCCGCTCGACCAGCGGCTCGTAGCGGTCGAGCACGGCCTGCCAGTCGACGCCGTTCATGTCGGCGCGCCAGAAGTGGTCGCGCATGAGCCGCCCGGCCTCGCGGTAGCCCTGCCGCCATTCGGCGACGGGGTCGAGCTGGACGGAGATCCGGTCGAGGTCGATGGTGACGACGTCGTCGCCGTCTCCGGCCGGGCGGGTCTGGAGGCCGTTCTTGCCGTTGAGGACGAGGCGGGTACCGTCGCCGCTCACCTCGAAGGCGCGGATCTCCTTGCCGAGCTCGGACTTGGCGCGCTTGGCCAGGTCGTAGCGCTCCAGGACGACCTCGCCGGTCTGCTCGGTGCCGTCGCCGAGCTGACCGGACAGCGGGTGGCGCAGCCAGAGCAGCGCGTCCTTGGCGGTGCGCAGGTTGCTGTAGCGGGCGGCGGGCACCGGGACGGGCACGACGCGGGAGGCGAGCCCTTCGGGGTCGACCTCGGTGCGCGGCGGTGTGTCGTCCTTGTCCTTCTTCTTCTCCTCCGGCGTGGGGTGGTCGTCCTCGCCGTTGAAGCCGCGCCCCTGGAGGCTCGGGTCGAACGGGGAGGGCGTGCCAGCGCGCAGCGGCACCAGGTACGGCCGGCAGCCGGCGGGGAACGACAGGTCGAAGACGTGCGCGTCGTAGACCGGGTCGAAGGTGCGTACCGACAGGAACGCCAGGTGCTTGCCGTCCTTGGTGAAGACGGGGTCGTAGTCGGCGAAGCGGAGCGGCGTGACCTCGATGACGGAGGTGCCGTCGAGGCGGCCCATCTTGATCTGCGAGAGCGGGTTGTGGTGCGGGTGCACCCAGGCGAGCCAGGCGGAGTCGGGCGAGAACGTCAGCCCGCTGATGTCGCCGTAGCCGGTGCGGTCGAGCTCGCGCAGGTCGCCGGTCTCCAGGTCGGCGACGAGGAGCCGGCCGTCGTGGGTGGCGACGGCGGCGTGCTTGCCGTCGGGGGCGGCCTCCAGTTCGAGGACGCGGCCGAGCTCGCCGGCGGCCAGGGTGCGGATCTCGCCGCCGGGCGTGCCGATCTCCAGGCCGTCCTCGCCGGTGGCGTCGGAGACCCAGATCGCGCGGCCGTCGGAGCCGAGGGCGCGCGGCAGGCGGACGCGGACGCCGGGCTCGACGCGCAGCGCGCCGGCCGGGCCGTCGCGGTGGGTGAGCCAGTGGGCGGTGCCGCGGATCTCGACGGCGCTCGCGCGTCCGGACGTGTCGGGCGAGAAGCCGCCGACGCGGGCGGGCGCGGGCCGCCGGGCGCGCGCCGGCCGGGGGCCGCCGAGGCGGATGTCGAGCGGGTACGGCTCGGCGTCCAGGCTTTCCAGCAGCCACAGGTCTCCGGCGTGGGAGTAGACGACGCGCTCGCCGTCGGTGGCGGCGTGGCGGGCGTAGAACGCGTCGTGTGAGCTGTGGCGGCGCAGGTCGGAGCCGTCGGGCAGGGCGGAGTAGAGGTTGCCGGTGCCGTCGGTGTCGGCGAGGAAGGCGATGCGGTCGCCGATCCACATGGCGGCCCAGTGCTGGGCGGCGCTGTCGGCGAACAGCCGGGTGAACTCGCCGGTGCCGTCGGCGTCGATCCAGATCTTGCCCGCGGTGCCGCCCCGGTAGCGCTTCCAGGCGGACGGCTCGCGCCACATCGGCGACACGGTGACCACGCGGTCGCCGCTGGTGGACAGGTCGCTCACCCAGCCGTACGGCAGGCGGGTGGCGGGGCCGCCGTCGAGCGGGATCTCGTACGCCCACGTCCTGTTGCGCCCGCCCTGGCCGGTGGCGCTGATCGCGCGGGGCCTGCCGTCGTCGCTCCAGCCGCGCGCCTGCGTGGAGGCGGAGCCCCAGTGGGTGAGCCGCTCGCCCTCGCCGCCGTCGAGCTCGGCCGCGAACACCTCGGGGGCGCCTTCGCGGGTGCTGGTCCAGGCGATGCGGCTGCCGTCGGGGGAGAAACGCGGGGCCGAGACGGGGGTCCGGTCGGCGGTGAACCGCCAGGCCCGGCCGCCGGTCACGGGGGCGAGCCAGACATCGTCGTCGGCGACGAAGGTGACGAGGTCACCGTTTAGGTGCGGGAATCTCAGGTAAGCGCCAGTTGTCACAGCTGAACACTAATGCGCAGCCCATCGAACCGTAGAGGATAATTTCCGCGCTCAGCGGACAGCCGCGCACGTCAGGGGCAGGAGCACGGCATGAGACTCTGCGCACGCGCTCACCAGATGCCGCCCAGGATCGCCGCCGGGGCGATCATCCTGAACTCCGGCCTGTCCAAGGCGCACGCCGACGAACAGACCGCCGCCGGGGTGCACGGGATGGCGACCGTCCCGTATCCGTTCCTGGGCAAGCTGGAGCCGCAGCGGTTCGTCAAGCTGCTGTCGAAGGCCGAGATCGTGCTCGGCGCCGCCCTGCTGCTGCCCGTGGTGCCGTCGCTGCTGGCCGGGGTGGCGCTGACCGGGTTCGCGGGCGGGCTGATCGGGCTCTACCTGAAGACGCCGGGCCTGCGCCAGGAGGGCAGCCTGCGCCCGTCGCAGGAGGGCATCGGCATCGTCAAGGACATCTGGCTGCTGGGCATCGGGCTCGGCCTGGTGGTGGAGGAGCTGGCGGACCATCATTGATCTCCACCGGCCGGTAACTAGCCTGTACGAAGCCGGGTAGTCCGGACATCATGGCAGAATTCGGCTACACCCTGATGTGCGAGCAGACGCCCGCCCGGCAGCTCGTCGACTCCGCCGCCCGGGCCGAGCAGGCGGGCTTCGACTACGCGGTCATCTCCGACCACTACTTCCCGTGGGTCGAGGAGATGGGCCATTCACCGTACGCCTGGTCGGTGCTCGGCGCCGCGGCCCAGGCCACCGCCCGGCTGCCGCTCATGACGTACGTGACCTGCCCGATCATGCGTTACCACCCGGCGGTGGTGGCGCAGAAGGCGGCCACGATGGGCGTGCTGAGCGGCGGCCGGTTCACGCTCGGCCTCGGCGCGGGCGAGAACCTCAACGAGCACGTCATCGGCGAGGGCTGGCCGTCCGCCGACGTGCGCCACCGCATGCTGCGTGAGGCCGTGCAGATCATCCGCGAGCTGTTCGGCGGCGGCTACGTCACCTACCAGGGCGAGTTCTACGACGTCGACTCGGCCAAGCTGTACGACCTGCCCGAGGAGCCGGTGCCGATCGCGATCGCCGCCTCGGGCTCCAGCTCGGCGCGGCTCGCCGCCGAGTACGGGGACATCCTGGTCATCAACGACCCGATGCCCGAGGTGGTCAGCGCGTTCGCCGACGCCGGAGGCTCGGGCAAGCCGGTGTACGGGCAGCTCGCGCTCTCCTACGACACCGACGCCGAGGCGGCCAAGGAACGCGCGCACCGGCTGTGGCGCTGGTCGGGCGTCGGCGGCTGGAAGGTCATGGCCGAGCTGCCCGGCCCGGTCAACTTCGCGGCCGCCGCCTCGACCGTACGCCCCGACGACGTCGCGCAGAGCGTGCCGTGCGGCAACGACGTGGACGCGGTCGTGGAGGCGGTGCGCGCCTATCTCGACGGCGGCTACACCCACGTCGCGCTCGTGCAGATCGGCGCCGACCAGCAGGAGCCCTTCTTCGCCTGGGCGGAGAAGGACCTCCTGCCGGCCCTGCGCCGGCTGTGAGCGTCAGGGGACGATGTTGACCAGCTTGGGCGCCCGCACGATCACCTTGCGCGGGGTGCCCTGGAGGTAGCCCTGGACCTTCTCCGAGGCCAGGGCCAGCTCGCGCAGCTCGTCCTCGGAGATGCCGGGCGGGACCTCCAGCCGCTCGCGCACCTTGCCCGCGACCTGCACGACGCAGGTGACCGACTCCTGGACGAGCAGCGCCGGGTCGGCGACCGGCCAGCCCGCCTTGGCGACGGTGCCGCCGGTGTGGCCCAGCCGCTCCCAGCCCTCCTCGGCGGTGTAGGGGGCGACCAGCGACAGCATGACGGCCAGCGCCTCGGCGGCCTCGCGCACCGCCGGGTCGGCGGCGCCGGGGCCGGAGTCGATCGCCCGGCGGGCGGCCGTGGTCAGCTCCATCATGCGCGCCACCGCGACGTTGAAGCGGTAGGACTCGACCAGCTTGGTGACCTCGTCGATGGTCCGGTGAGTGATCTTGCGCAGCTCCAGGTCGCCGCCCTCGAAGGAGACGCCCGGCTCGCTGGCCGTCTCGTCCATCACCCGGAAGGCGCGGGCCAGGAACTTCTGCGACGCCGCCGGCGACACGTCGGCCCAGTCGATGTCGTCCTCCGGCGGGCCGGCGAACACCATCGTCAGGCGGACCGCGTCGACGCCGTAGTCGTCGATCTGCTGGCCCAGGTCGACGCCGTTGCCCAGGGACTTCGACATCGCCTTGCCGCCGTTGATCACCTGGCCCTGGTTGAGCAGCCGCAGGAACGGCTCGGTGAAGCTCACCATGCCCATGTCGTGCAGGACCTTGGTGAAGAAGCGCGAGTAGAGCAGGTGCAGCACCGCGTGCTCGACACCGCCCACGTACTGGTCGATGGGGCCCCACTTGCGGACCTGCTCGACGTCGAACGGGCCCTCGGTGTAGCCGGGCGAGCAGTAGCGCAGGAAGTACCAGGACGAGTCGACGAAGGTGTCCATGGTGTCGGTGTCGCGCTTGGCCGGGCCGCCGCACTTGGGGCACTCGACGTTGACCCAGTCGGTGGCGCTGGCCAGCGGGGAGACGCCCTTGGGCGACAGCGCCTCGCCGCGCAGGTCGGGCAGCGTGACCGGCAGCTGGTCGTCGGGAACGGGCACCTCGCCGCAGTCGCCGCAGTGGATGATCGGGATCGGCGTGCCCCAGAACCGCTGCCGCGACAGCAGCCAGTCGCGCAGCCGGAAGTTGACCGCGCCTGCGCCCTTGCCGTCGACCTCCAGAATCTCGATGATCTTGGCGATGGCCTCGGCCTTGGTCAGGCCGTCGAGCGGGCCGGAGTTGACCAGCCGGCCCTCGCCGGGCGTGGCCTCGCCGGTCTCGCCGGGGTCGGCCAGCCCGGTGTGCACGACGACCTTGACCGGCAGCCCGAACTTGCGGGCGAAGTCGAGGTCACGCTGGTCGTGGGCGGGCACGGCCATGATGGCGCCGTGGCCGTAGTCGGACAGCACGTAGTCGGCGGCCCAGACGGGGATGCGCTCGCCGTTGACCGGGTTGATCGCGTGGCGGCCCAGGAAGACGCCGGTCTTCTCCTTGTCGGTGGACAGCCGCTCGATGTCGCTCAGCTTGGCGACCTCGGCGCGGTAGGCCTCGAACGCGGGGCGCTGCTCGTCGGTGACGATCTCGTCGGCCAGCGCGGCGTCGACCGCGACCACGAAGAACGTGGCGCCGAACAGCGTGTCGGGGCGCGTGGTGTAGACGTGCACGGGCTCGTCGCGGCCCTCGATCTGGAACAGCACGTCGGCGCCCTCGGAGCGGCCGATCCAGTTGCGCTGCATGGTCATGACGCGCTCGGGCCAGCCGCCTTCGAGCTGGTCCATGTCGTCCAGCAGGCGCTGCGCGTAGTCAGTGATCTTGAAGTACCACTGCGTCAGCTCGCGCCTGACGACGTCCGCGCCGCACCGCTCGCACTTGCCGGCCACGACCTGCTCGTTGGCCAGCACGGTCTGGTCGTTGGGGCACCAGTTGACCAGGCCGCCCTTGCGGTAGGCCAGGCCGCGCTCGAAGAAGCGGTTGAACAGCCACTGGTTCCAGTGGAAGTAGTCGGCGTCGCTGGTGTGCAGGCGGCGCGACCAGTCGAAGGAGATGCCGTAGCGCTTGAACGAGTTGGCCTGCGTCTCGATGTTGGCGTAGGTCCACTCCGCTGGGTGGGCGTTGCGCTTGATCGCGGCGTTCTCGGCGGGCAGGCCGAAGGAGTCCCAGCCGATGGGGTGCAGGACGTTGTAGCCGCGCTGGAACCAGTAGCGCGCGACCACGTCGGCGATCGCGAACACCTCGCCGTGGCCCATGTGAAGGTCGCCGGAGGGGTAGGGGAACATGTCGAGCATGTAGCGCCGCTCGCGCGGGTCGGCGGCGTCCTCGCTCGCCCGGAACGGGTCCAGCTCCTCCCATCGCTGCTGCCATTTGGCCTGCAGCGCCTGCGGGTCGTACTCACTCACGGCGGTTGTCCTTCTGATTGACTCGGACCCATAGAAAAACCCCTCGTATGCAGGACGAGGGGCAGCCGCGACGGCGAGATCTTCAGGGCCGTCGCGGCCCGCTAAGAAGCAGGGTCGCGGAACGCATAGGTCAAGCCTAGCGCACCTCTTCAACCGAATGCAGGCGCTCAAGCGGCGCGGGCGGGCACAATGGAGCCTTCAGGCCGGTGAGACCTGATGGTGATAGATCCGTTGTGACCTCATATGTCCCATTAGAATACTCTCGTCGCCGTGGTGCATTCAGCTGAGCCGGAACGACCGGAGGCCGACCTGCCCCAGCAGGATCCGCCGACCGATCCGCACGGCTTCGCCCGTTTCCCTGCGGAGCCGGCTGGGTCTCCTGGAAAATCCCATGAGATCATGCACAGCACGTCGAATCCGGACATAACCACAGGAGGGCCGGCAGCAATGGCAACGGAGCATTCCGGAGCACCTCACCTGCCACCGTCCTGGCCCGAGGCCCCGCGCGAGGATGTCCCGACCTCCTGGCCCGAAACGCCTCCGGCGGCCCAGCAGCCGCCCACCGCCTGGCCCGAGGCTCCCCCCGCCGCCGCCTGGCCCGAGCCGCCCGGCCGGTCGTCGCAGCCCGAGCAGTTCTCCTGGGCCGACGCCACCCGGCCCGAGGCCCAGCCCGCCCGGCGCGACGCCGAGCCGGTGCCGACGTCCTGGCCCACCACCGGACAGCCCTCCTCCGGACAGCACACCGCTGGGCAGCCCTCCCCCGGGCAGCCCGCGGACCCGGCGCCCGCGTGGTCGGAGCCGCCCGCCGCGCAGCCCGGCGCCTGGGCGAACCTCAGCTCCCCGGCCCCCTGGCCGCCGCAGGACTCCGCCGCGCCCCGCCACCACTCCCCCTCGCCGCTGGACACCCCGTACAGCGCGCCCCCGCCCGACCAGCCGGTGGTGCCGACCTCGCAGGCCGCCGACGAGCGCACGATGACGTACTCCCAGGTCCAGGCGCAGGGCCACGCACAGCCGCCGGGGCACGGGCAGCCGCACGCCGCGCCCGTCGCCGAGCCGCAGCAGCCGCCGATCCAGCCCCTCGACCAGGCGCACGACCCGCACCAGCAGCCGGGCGAGCACCAGGCGCAGCACGGCAGGCCGGGCGCGAACCTGAGCCGCGACCCGTCCGACCCGGACCGCCCGTTCGTCACGGCCGGCCAGATCAGCGGCTCGCGCACCCCTCCCCCCGAGCGCCAGCAGCAGCTCTGGGACACCGTCTTCGGCGACGACTACAACGAGATGGGCGAGCCCGAGACCCTGGAGGAGGGCAAGCCCATCTGGATCTACGCGCTGGCCGGCTCGGTCGCGATCGCGCTGGTCGCGGGCCTGCTCTGGGCGTTCCTCGCCGGTCCGCTCGCCGGGGCGAAGGAGACGCCGCCCGTCGCGCAGGAGACCACGAAGACGCCGCCGCCCGGACCGCAGAAGACCACCTCGACGATCCCCCGCCTGCCGAAGTTCCCGGGCAAGGCGTCGGGCGTGACGGGCACGCTGCCCGACGCCGCCGCCGGCATCTCCGTCCCGCGCCTCGGCGGCACCTGGCGGCTGGACGAGCGGCCCACGGTGAAGGGCACGTACGGCTTCGAGACCCGCCAGTACGCGATGGTCGGCACCAACCTGGCCGCGCAGGTGCTCACCGGGCCGCTCCCGGAGCGGCTGGCCTCGTCCTACGCCAAGCCGGGCGAGCTGGAGCCGGCGATCAAGGCGGTCGTGGTCGACGCGCGCAAGCGCCTGTTCGAGATGCCCAACCGGGTCAAGAAGATCGCCCAGCAGGAGCTGACCGTGGGCGACGCCAAGGGCATGCTCATCGCGTACGCGCTCACGTCCGCGAGCGAGAAGGCCACGATCGTCACGGCCGCGCTCGACACGGGCGCCGAGCTGCCGGCCGTCGTCTACATGTCGGTCCCGGAGGAGGGCGAGAACCTGCGCCCCGACCTCAACACCGTGATCAACCGGCTGAAGGTGACCGCCCAGGGGTAGGCCCGGACGCTAGAAGGCGCACTCCATGTGCTTGATCCCGTTGATGAAGCTGGAGTGCAGCCGGTCCGGCGTGCCGCCCTCGATGCCGGGGACGCGGCGCAGCAGCTCGCGGAACATCACCGTGATCTCGCGGCGGGCCAGGTGGGCGCCCAGGCAGAAGTGCGGGCCCGGGCCGCCGAAGCCGACGTGCGGGTTCGGGTGGCGGGTGATGTCGAACCGCTCCGGGTCCTCGAACACCGCCGGGTCGCGGTTGGCCGCCCAGTAGTAGAGGACGGCCTTCTCGCCCTTGCGGTAGAGGTGGCCGTTCATCGTGTGGTCGCGGGTGACCTTGCGGCGCATGAAGTTGACCGGCGAGGCGAGGCGGACGATCTCCTCGACGGCCGTGCCGGTGTAGGCCTCCGGGTCGCTCAGCCACAGCGCGCGCTGGTCGGGGTTCGTGGTGAGCAGGCGCAGGCCGTGCGAGATCGCGTTGCGGGTGGTCTCGTTGCCGGCCACGACGAGCAGGATGAAGAACGAGCCGAGCTCCTGAAGGGTGAGCTGCTCGCCGTCGATGTTGGCGTTGACCAGGGACGAGGTCAGGTCGTTCGTCGGGTGTTCGGCGCGGTGCGCGGCCAGGTCCTGGACGAGCTGCTGCAGCTCCATGCCTGCGGTGAGCAGCTTCTCGGCGAGCTGGCCGAGGTCGGGGCCGGTGTATTCGGGGTCGAAGCCGCCGAGGATGATGTTCGACCGGTCGAAGACGAACCCGTAGTCGCGCTCCGGGATGCCCATCATGTCGCAGATGATCTTCAGGGGCAGCCGGGCGGCGACCTCGGTGACGAAGTCGCAGCCGGGACCCTTGGCCAGCAGGTCGTCGACGATCTTGACGGCCGCCGACTCCACGTCGGTCTCGAACTGCTTGATCATCTTCGGCGTGAACGCGCGCGAGACGATCCGGCGCAGGCGGGCGTGCCGGGGATCGTCCATGTTGATCATCGACCCGAAGTACTCGGCGAACTCGGCCGGCATGTCCGGGATGTTCGTCGCGCCGCCCTCCCCCGACGAGAACACCTCCGGGGTGCGGCTGGCCTCGAGGATGTCCGCGTGCCGGACCAGGGCGTAGTAGCCGGGGCCCTTCGGGGCGAACGAGACCTCCGGCTCCTCGAAGAAGGCCGGGCTGTCCAGGCGGCGCAGCCGGTCGAACGCCTCCCGGCGCTCGCCCATGGGCCTGGCCCAGAAATCGCGGTCGGACAGGTCGAAGTCAACGACGCTCATGGGGCCATCATTCGAGCCTCGATGCCGGTACGTCAATGCTTTCGACGTACACCGTACGTACGTGGCCGGAAAATGTGTGGCGAGCCGAGCCGGACGGTGGCTACGGTGACCGGCATGACGTTCTTCTTCCTCCTCGGCTAGCGATCCGCCGGCGGGTCGCGGATGACCCACCGCCGGCGATGCGGGACGGCCGGCCGCCGTCCCGGGTCGCTCCATGGGAGAAGGACACGTGCGCACCCTTGCCGTGGCCAGGGCGGTGCATGGCATCGAACCCCTGGTCGCAGCTGAAATCCGCCGTTCCCGGCTCGGCTCCGTCCGCGGGTTGCGCCATCGCGAGGTCTGGTTCGACACGGCCGACCCCGGCCCCGGGCTGCTGGGGCTGCGGACGGCCGACGACGTGCTGCTGGTGGCGGCCGTGGTGGACGGGGTCGGCCACGGCCGCCTCGCCCTGCGCCGCCTGGCGGCCGCCGCCCGCGCCCTCCGCGCCCTGCCGCCCCGCCCGCTCCCGCACCGGGACGCGGCCGGGGTCGAGGTGTCGGCCACGTTCGTCGGGCGGCGCGCCTACACGCGCCACGACATCGAGGACGCGGTCGGGGCCGAGCTGGGCCGCCGGCTGCGGCTGCCCTACCACTCGCGCGCCGGCGGCGCCGTGCCGCCCCCCGCCGGATGCCTGGCGTTCCGGGTGACGATCGAGGGCGAGCGCGCCGTCATCGGACTGCGCCTGGCGGCCCGGCCCCTGCACCGCCGGCCGTACAAGCTCGGGTCCGTGCCGGGCAGCCTGCACCCGCCGCTCGCCGCCGCCATGGCGGCCCTCGCCCGCCTCGACGGCGCCCGCACCGTGCTCGACCCCTGCTGCGGCGCCGGCACCACCCTCCTCGAGGCCGCCGCCCTCGCCCCCCACGCCCGCTTCCTCGGCCTGGACCACAACCCCGCCGCCATCACGGCCGCCACCACCAACGCCACCCACCTGCACACCGCCCCAACGCTCCCCCTCGCCCCCGCGTACAGTGCGGGCACCCCTGAGGCGGGCACCCACCCAACGCCCACCGTCACCCGCGTCCCGGCGGAGGGGCGCACCGCCGCCGGGGTCGTCTCCAGGGCAGACGGGCCCGTGGCCGGGGCGGGCTACTCCCGTGCGCGCGGCGCAGGCTGGGCGGGCGGGGCGGGGCTTCTGGTCGGTGGGGCCGGTGGTGTCGCTTCCGGTGGGTTCTGGTGGGGGGTGGCGGACGGGGGGCGCGTTCCGCTGGGGGACGGGGTGGTGGATCGGGTGCTGGTGAACCCGCCGTGGGGGCGTCAGGTCGCGGCGGGCGGGCTGCTGGCCGGGGATCCCGGGAGGCTGTGGCGGGAGGTGCGGCGGGTGCTGGCGGCGGACGGGCTGGTGGTGGCGCTGGTGCACGACGGGGTCCCGGACGGCTTCACCGTACGGGAGAGGGTGCGGGTGAGTTTGTCGGGCCGGCACCCGGAGCTGGTCGTGCTCAGCCCCGGGCGGGCCCGAGCCAGGACAGGACGAGGTCGTTGACGGCCGCCGGGCGCTCCAGGTGGAGGAAGTGCCCGGCGCCGGCGACGGGTTCGGCGCGGGAGCCGGGCGGCAGCGCGGCGGCGGCGTCCTTGACCAGGTCGGCGCCGATGCAGCCGTCGCGTTCGCCGTGGAGGTAGAGGATCGGCGTGGCGGCGGCGGCTCCGGCGGCGGGGTGGCGGCCAGAGGGCGGGGCGGCGCCGAGCATGGCCCGGTAGTAGCCGATGGCGGCCGACAGGTGGGCGGGGTCGCCGATGCTGCGGCGGACGAGCTCCAGGTCGTGGGTGGCGTCGTAGCCGGGTGACCAGTCGGCCCAGAGCCCTTCGAGGAACCCGGGCGCCGACGCGGCGGTCTCGGCCAGTCCGGTCTGGAAGAGGAACACGTAGAACGACCGTTTGAGCTGCTCGTAGTGCAGGAAGGCGGCGCGGAGGACGGCGGGCGGCGGGACGGCGAGGGTGACGGCGGCGCGGAAGCGGTCGGCGGTGGCGTACACGGGGACGGCGCCCCAGTCGTGGCCGACGATGACGGCCGAGTCGTCGCCGCCGAGCCGCTCGTGCAGGGCGAGGGCGTCGGCGGCGAGCGCGTCGCCGTCGTAGGCGGCGTCGGCGGGGATCTCCGTGGGCGCGTAGCCGCGCATGAACGGCGCGACGGCGCGGTAGCCACGGGCGGCGAGCGCGGGCACGAGGTGACGCCAGGTGTGTGCGGTGTCGGGGAAGCCGTGCAGGCAGAGCGCGAGCGGCCCGTCCCCGGCGGTGAGGTACGCGAACTCCACCCCGTTGGCGTGGATCGTCCGGATCTCCACGGGTCAGCCTGCCGCGATGAGGTCGGCCGCCTTCTCGCCGATCATGATGGCGGGGGCGTGGGTGTGTCCGCGGTTGAGCGTCGGCATGATCGACACGTCGGCGACCCGGAGCCCGTCGAGGCCGCGCACGCGCAGTTGCGGGTCCACGACGGCGTCCTCGTCGGCACCCATCCGGCAGCTGCCGACCGGGTGGTAGAGGGTCTCGCCGCGCTCGCGCACCCATTGGGCCAGCTCGTCGTCGGTCTCGGGCGCGGTGTAGGGGGGCATCGGGCCGCCGGCGTACGGCTTCATGGCGGCGCTGGCGAACACCTGCTTGGCCACCTTGAGCCCGGCGACGAGCCGTTTCACGTCGGCTTCCTTGGTCAGGTAGCCGGGGTCGACGAGGACTTCGCGGCCGTTGAGCCCGATGCGGCCCCGGCTCTCGGGCTGGAGCAGGATGACGCCGACGGTCAGGCCGTGGCCGGTGGGCGGGGTGAGGCCGTGGTCGATGAACGGGCCGGGCGCGAAGATCAGCTCGATGTCGGGGGCGGGCTCGGCGGGCGTGGTGCGGATGAACGCGACGGCCTCGCCGACGTTCGTGGTGAGCATGCCGGAGCGCAGCACGATGTAGCGGAGCAGGTTGCCCAGCGACTCGGCCTTGGTCAGCGTGACCGGCTGCTTGCAGGCGACGAACACGCCGGACGACAGGTGGTCCTGGAGGTTCTTGCCCACTTCGGGCAGTTCGTGGACGACGGCGATCCCGGCGTCGCGCAGTTCGTCGGCGGCGCCGACGCCGGAGCGCATGAGCAGGTAGGGGGAGCCGATGGCGCCCGCCGACAGGATGACCTCCCGCCGGGCCCTGACCTGGGCGCCGCCGCTGTGCTCGATGCCGACGGCGCGCCTGCCGTCGAAGACGACGCGGTTCACGTCCGCCTCGGTGATCAGGGTGAGGTTGGGGCGTTTGAGCGCGGGGCGCAGGTAGCCGTCGGCGGCGCTCCAGCGGCGGCCGCGGTCCTGGTTGACGGGGGTGGGGCCGTAGCCGTCGTTGACGTGGCCGTTGATCTCGTCGGCGCGCCGCAGGCCGAGCTCGTCGCACGCTCTGAGGAAGGCGGCGGTGGTGACGTTGGGGCTGCGCAGCTCGGAGATGAACAGCGGCCCGTCGGTGCCGTAGACGCCGCCGTGGTTGCTGCCGACCCGGCGCTCGGCGCGTTTGAAGTAGGGCAGCACGTCCTCGTACGTCCAGCCGGGCACGCCCCACTGGTCGTAGTCGAGCGCGCAGCCGCGCACCCACATCTGGGCGTTGATCGACGAGGAGCCGCCGAGGACCCGGCCGCGCGGCCAGTAGAGCTCACGCCCGGCCATCTCACTCTGCTTGGCCGTGGTGTAGTCCCAGTCGTAGCCGGTCTTGAACAGCTTGGCGAAGCCCGCGGGCATGCGGATCTCCAGCTTGTCGTCGCGGCCTCCGGCCTCGATGAGGGCGACGGTCACCGCCGGGTCCGCCGACAGCCTGTTGGCCAGCACGCACCCTGCCGAACCGGCTCCGACGATCACGTAGTCGTACTCCATGGCCACTCCTCAGTGATGTGCTACTTGCTTACTCCAGGCGACGGGGCGCGTCCATACATACTTGTGACCTCTGTTACCTACCAGTCGGTATGGTCAGGCTGACAGGATGTGCCCAAGCACCTGGATGAGGGAGGAAAGGCATGCTCAACCTGTCGAGCGTCCTGGAGGACAGCGCGCGCAACACCCCGGATGCCACCGCGATCGTCTTCGGGGACATGCGACTGCCCTACTCCATGATCGACACGGTGGCCTGCCAGGTCGCGAACCTGCTCGTGTCGCGCGGCATCGGCAAGGGCGACAAGGTGGCGATCGCCTGTCCCAACCTGCCCTACTTCCCGTTCGTCTACTTCGGCATCCTCAAGGCCGGGGCGACGGTGGTGCCGCTCAACGTGCTGCTGCAGTCGCGGGAGATCGCCTACCACCTCGACGACAGCGACGCCAAGGCGCTGTTCTGCTTCGAGGGCACACCGGAGCTGCCGCTGGGCGAGCGCGGCAAGGCGGGGTTCGAGGCGGCCGAGGGGTGCGAGCACTTCTTCGTGCTGCCCGCCACGGCGCTGGCCACGGAGTCGGAGTACGGCGAGTCGATCTGGGCGGCGCTGGGCGGGATGTCGGGCGAGTTCGAGACCGTGCAGACCGCGCCCGACGACACCGCGGTCATCCTCTACACCTCGGGCACCACGGGCCGCCCCAAGGGCGCCGAGCTCAGCCACCAGAACATGGTCATGAACGTCATGGTCAACGACAAGATGTTCCCGCGCACCGAGGGCGGCGACACCTATCTGGCGGTGCTGCCGCTGTTCCACTCCTTCGGGCAGACGGTCATCCTCAACACCGGTTTCATGCGCGGCGCGACGCTGGTGCTGATGCCGCGCTTCGAGCCGGGTGAGGCGCTGGCCATCATGCGCGCCGAGGGGGTCACGTTCTTCGCGGGCGTGCCGACCATGTACTGGGCCCTGCTCACCAAGATCCACGCCGACGGCGAGGAGGCCCCGTCCACGCTGCGGATCGCGGTGGCGGGCGGCTCGGCCTCGCCGGTCGAGGTGCTCAAGGACTTCGAGAAGACGTTCGGCATCCCGATCCTGGAGGGCTACGGCCTGTCGGAGACCTCGCCGGTGGCGAGCTTCAACCAGCTCGGCCGGCCTACCAAGCCGGGCACGATCGGCACCCCGATCTGGGGCGTGGAGATGCGGCTGGTCGACCCCGACTGGAAGACCGTCGAGGGCGAGGGCCCGGGCGAGATCGCGGTGCGCGGCCACAACGTCATGAAGGGCTACTACGGCCGCCCCGAGGCCACCGCCGAGGTGATGCGCGACGGCTGGTTCCGCACCGGCGACATCGCCACCCGGGACGCCGACGGCTACTACTCCATCATCGACCGGGCCAAGGACATGATCATCCGCGGCGGGTTCAACGTCTACCCGCGCGAGGTGGAGGAGGTCCTCATGGGCCACGAGGAGGTCTCGCTGGCCGCCGTCGTCGGCGTCCCGCACGACTCCCACGGCGAGGAGATCAAGGCGTACGTGATCCGCACCCCGGGATCGTCGCTGACCGAGGACGACCTGATCGCCTGGAGCCGCGAGGCCATGGCGGCCTACAAGTACCCGCGGGTGGTCGAGTTCCGCGACGCGCTCCCGATGACGGCGACGGGCAAGATCCTCAAGCGCGAGCTGCGCTGACGCCGAAACTTTCAGCCGCCGACGCCCTCCCAGCTGCGTGCCGGGAGGGCGTCGTCGTCAGGGCATTGCTCGATCGAAATTTTCTGTCCACACTCGAAACGTTTCAGTTCGAGGGAGAGGAACTCGATGAGCATCAGATCCCGGATCGCGGGAGCCGTGGCGGCGGCCGTGACGATCGCCGCGGCGGCGCTGGCCCTGGCGCCGCCTGCCGCCTCGGCCCAGCTGACGGAGGTCACCGGCTTCGGCACGAACCCCACCGGCCTGCGCATGCACCTGTACGTGCCCGACGGCGTCGGCGCGCGCCCGGCGGTGCTGGTGGCCGTGCACTACTGCACCGGGTCGGGACCGGCGTTCTACTCCGGCACGGAGTTCGCCTCGCTGGCCGACCGGCACAAGTTCATCGTCATCTACCCGTCGGCCACCAGAAGCGGCTCCTGCTACGACGTCTCCTCGCCGCAGGCGCTGCGGCACGACGGCGGCAGCGACCCGGTCGGCATCGTGTCCATGGTCCGCTGGGTCGAGCAGCGCTACGGCGCCGACCCCGGCCGCACCTACGCGGTGGGCGCCTCGTCCGGCGGCATGATGACGAACGTGCTTATCGGCGCCTACCCTGACGTGTTCGAGGCGGGCGCGTCGTACATGGGCGTGCCGTTCGGCTGCTTCGCCACCACCGACGGGTCGAGCTGGAACAGCGCGTGCGCCAACGGCCAGATCAGCCGGACGCCGCAGCAGTGGGGCGACCTGGTCCGCGCCGCCTACCCGGGCTACGGCGGCGCCCGGCCGCGCATGCAGATCTGGCACGGCACCGAGGACAGCACGCTGCGCTACCCGAACTTCCAGGAGCAGATCAAGCAGTGGACGAACGTCCACGGCCTGAGCCAGACGCCCGCCCGCACCGACCAGCCGCAGCCGTCCTGGACCAGGACCCGCTACGGCGGCACCGGCACGAACGTGGCCGTCGAGGCCGTCAGCCTCCAGGGCGTGGGCCACAGCCTGCCGGTCGGCGGGATGGCCGGGGCCACGATCGACTTCCTCGGCCTGTCGGAGCCCGGCCCGACGACCTCTCCGAGCATCACGCCCACGGCCACGACCACGGCGACGCCGCCGCCGGGCGGGTGCCGCGTCACGTACACGATGAGCACCTGGAACACCGGGTTCACGACCGCGGTCACCATCACGAACACCGGCTCCACCCCGGTGTCGGCCTGGTCGCTGGCCTTCACGCTGCCGCAGGGGCAGAGCGTCACGGGCGCGTGGAACGCCACGCTGTCGCCGTCGAGCGGCCAGGTGACGGCCAGGAACGTCGCCTACAACGGGGCGATCGCGCCGGGCGCGTCGGCGTCGTTCGGCTTCCAGGCGACCCACTCGGGCGACACCGCCGAGCCGGCCGCCTTCACCCTCAACGGCTCCCCCTGCGCGACGGCCTGACCACCGGGCGGTGGGATGGTTGTCCCATGTACGTCGTCTTCACCGGCGGGCCCGGGTCCGGCAAGAGCACGCTCGTCGAGGCTCTGCGCGGACGCGGGCTCGCCGCCATGCCGGAGGCGGGCCGGGCGATCATCCGGGAGCAGGCGGCCATCGGCGGCGCCGCGCTGCCGTGGGCCGATCCCGGGCTGTTCGCCGAGCTGATGCTCTCCTTCGACCTGCGCTCCTACCGGGAGGCCCCTGAGGACGGCACGGTGCTGTTCGACCGGGGGGTGGTGGACGTGGCCGCCTACCTCACGCTGTCGGGCCTGCCGGTCCCGCCGCACGTGCGCGCCGCCGCCCGGGCCGTGCGCTACGGGCGGGTGTTCGCGGCGCCGCCGTGGCCGGAGATCTACGAGCGGGACGCCGAGCGCAAGCAGGATCTCGCCGAGGCCGAGCGCACCTACGAGGCCTGCGTGGCGGCATACCAGGAGTACGGCTACGAGCTGGTCGTGCTGCCCCGGGCGAGCGTCGAGGAGCGGGCCGGGTTCGTGGCGCGCGAGCTCGGGACGGGCGGCTAGAAGAGGGCCTCGATGCGGTCGAGGTGCTCTTCTCCCCAGGTGCCGAGCGGGGCGAGGGCGGTGTTGAGCGACTGGCCGAACTCCGTCAGCGAGTACTCGACCTTCGGCGGCACCTGGTGGTAGACCTCGCGATGCACCAGGCCGTTCGCCTCCATCTCGCGCAGTTGCTGGATCAGCACGCGCTCGCTGATGCCGGGCACCGCGCGCCGCAGCTCGCCGAACCGCACCGGGCCCTCGCCCAGCGCGAACAGGATCAGGCCCTTCCACTTGCCGCCCATGACGGCGATGGCGGCGTCGAGCCCGCAGGTGAAGGTCCGTGTCATCAGCGCCTCACTTACCTCGATGTCAGTACCCGACAAAATAGTAGGTACTTGAGCAAATGTCAGCGGAGGGGCCAGCATGTGACCTGATCAACCGATGGGAGAACACCTATGACCGACGTGACCGTTCTCGGCCTGGGCTCGATGGGCGCGGCGCTGGCCGGGGCCTTCGTCGACGCCGGGCTCCGGACGACCGTGTGGAACCGCACCCCGGAGAAGGCCGCGCCCCTGGTTTCCCGGGGAGCCGAGCGGGCGGCGGACGTCGCCGGCGCGGTCGCGGCGAGCCCGCTCGTCGTCGCCTGCCTGACCACCTACGCCGCCACCCGGGAGGCGCTGGAGCCGGCCGCCGGAGCGCTGGCCGGGCGCACCCTGGTCACCCTGAACAGCGGGACGCCCGCCGCGGCCCGCGACCTGGCCGCCTGGGCCGCCGGGCACGGCGCCCGCTTCCTCGACGGCGCGGTGAAGAACGTGCCCTCCGCCGTGGGCGCGCCGGACACGCTGCTCTACTACAGCGGCGACCGGGCGGTGTTCGACGAGCACGAGAAGACGCTGCGTGTCCTCGGCGGCGACACCGTGCACCTGGGCGAGGAGCCGGATCTGGCGGCGCTGTACGAGAGCGCGGTCGGCGGCATCCTGCTGCCGGCGCTGCTGGGGTTCCTTCAGGGCGCGGCGCTGGTGACGGCCCGGGGCCTGGAGGCGCGCACGCTGGTGCCGTACTCCGTCAAATGGCTGGAGATGATCGGGTCCGTGCTGCCGGAGCTGGCCAGGGAGATCGACTCCGGAGACTACGGCGAGCCCGCCTCCGCCATCGGGCTCTTCCACGCGGGCCTGGACGAGGAGCGCTCGCTCGGCGACGAGGCGCGGGTGGACGTCTCCTGGCAGGCGCCGATGCACGACCTGATCGAGCGGGCCGTGGCGCAGGGGCGCGGCGACCAGAGCATCTCGGCGCTGATCGAGCTGCTCAGGGCGGCGTGAGCCCGGTCAGCGGCGGTCGAGGCCGGACAGCTGCCAGGCCAGGCGGCGGCGCACGGCCGGGAGGCGGCCAGCGGCCGTCAGGACGAGGTTGCGCAGCGGACGCCAGGCCGCCCGGGCGGTGGCCAGGCGGGTGAGGCGGCCCGCCAGCGCGACGACCTTCCCGGCGACGGGCCGCCGGGTGGCCGTGTGGGTGTCGAGCAGGGTGTCGGGCTCGCCGTCGAGGACGCGGGCGAGCAGCTCGGCGAGGGTGACGGCGTCCTCGATGCCGAGGTTCATGCCCTGGCCGCCGGCCGGGGAGTGCACGTGCGCGGCGTCCCCGGCGAGCAGGACGCGGCCTCGGCGGAAGGTGCCGGCGACGCGGTGGTGGACGCGGAAGCGCGAGCCCCACACGACCTCGTGCACGACGGCGGGCGACGCCTGCGGGCCCCGGGCGTCGAGCAGCGCCTGGACGAACGCGGTGTCCGGCTCGCGCGGGGCCTCGGCGACGGTGGCGACGACGCGGTGCAGGCCGCCGGGGAGCGGCGCGACCACGACGAGCCCGGCGGGTGAGAAGTAGAGGATGACCTCGTCGTGCGGCACGCCGCCGCTCAGCCGCACGTCGGCGAGGGTGAACGACTCGGCGTACGTGCCTCCGTCGAAGGGGATGCCGGTGGCCTCCCGTACCGTGCTGTGCATGCCGTCGGCGCCGATCAGGTAGGTGGCGCGCAGCCGCCGGCCGTCGTCGAGCGTGGCGGTGACGCCGCCCGCGTCCTGCTCCAGGGCGGTCAGCGTGACCGGGCGCAGGACCTTTCCGCCGAGCTCCTCCAGGCGGGCCAGCAGGAACGCCTCCGTGTCGGCCTGGGAGATCATCAGCGTGTACGGGTAGCGGGTGGGCAGGTCGCCGAACGGGACGGGCACGAGCAGCCGGTCGCGGTCGCGGATGGTGAAGCGGGGCGTGTGGACGCCGCGCCCGGCCAGGGCGGCGGCCACTCCGTACGGCTCCAGCAGTTCCAGGGTGCGGGCGTGGACGACGGCGGCGCGCGAGGTGTTGGCGCCTTCGGCCTGGGCGTCGAGGATGGTCACCGCGTGTCCGCGCTGGGTGAGCACGAGGGCGGCGGTGAGGCCGACGGGACCGGCTCCGACGATGAGGACGTCCATGGGTTCCTCCAATTGCCAACGCTTGTAGGCATCACGCTAGACAGCGCGGCCAAGGAAGTCAACAGTTGTTGGCCTACAGTTGTTGGCATCACGGAGAAACGTCCCGGCTCCCACGGACGATCAGAACGGGAAACAGGTCAATCACGGGGAGACGACGATGGACAGCGGCAGGCTCGCGGTGCCCGGGGCGGAGCTGTACTACGAGGTGCGGGGAGCCGGACCGGTCCTGCTGCTGATCAACGGAGGCGACGGCGACGCCGGCCTGTACGCGCCGCTCGCCCAGCAGCTCGCCGACCTCTACACGGTGATCACCTACGACCCTCGCGGCAACTCCCGCAGCCGCCTGACCGGGCCGGCGGGCGAGCAGCGGCTGCCCGAGCACGCCCGCGACGCCCACCTGCTCGTGCGCGCCCTCACCGCCGAGCCCGCCTACGTTTTCGGCACCAGCTACGGCGGCATGGTCGGCATGCACCTGATCGCCCAGCGGCCCGAGCAGGTGCGGGCACTGGTGGCGCACGAGCCGCTGCTGACCGAACTGCTACCCGACGCCGCGCGCTGGCGGGCGCTCTTCGCGGAGGTGCGCGACACCCTCGACCGCGACGGCGCCGGGCCCGCGGTGCGGCGGCTGTCGGAGGCGCTGGGCGTGCCGGCCCCGCCCGACCCGGACCCGGCGCAGCCCGCGCCGGTCGCCGAGATGCTCGCCCGGGTGGCGGCCAACCTGGAGTTCTGCCTGCGCTACGAGCTGTGCTCGTTCACCGGCTACCTGCCGGACGAGGAGGCCCTGCGCCAGGGCCCGTTCACGCTGGGGAGCGGCGCCGAGACGCATCACACGCCCGGCCGCCGCACCGCCGAGATCCTGGCCGAGCGGCTCGGCATCGACATCGCCGAGTTTCCCGGCGGGCACGTGGGCTTCCTCACGCACCCGGCCGAGTTCGCCAAGACGCTGCACGAAGTGCTGGACCGCTGATCAGGGCCAGTCGCGGGCCGGGCGCAGCGGCATGCCGGAGCGGCCGTCCTCGTCCAGCTTGACGCCCAGCACCTGGTGGAGCTGCACCTTGTTGCGCTCGAAGCCGACGATGCAGCCGGCCATGTACAGCGCCCACACGCGGGCGGTGCCCATGCCGACCTCCTCGACCGCGTCGGCCCAGTTGGCGTCGAGGTTGTCGCACCAGACGCGCAGGGTCTTGGCGTAGTGCTCGCGCAGGTTCTCCTCGTGGCGGATCTCGAAGCCGAGGTCCTCCATGTGGCGGATCAGCGTGCCCACCGACTCCAGCTCCCCGTCAGGGAAGACGTAGCGGTTGATGAAGCCGCCCTTGTTGAACGTCTTCTCGGTCCCCGTCGGCCGCGTGATGCAGTGGTTGAGCATCCGGCCGCCCGGCTTGAGCTTGCCGTTGAGGAACGTGAAGTAGGAGCGCAGGTTGGCCGCGCCGATGTGCTCCGTCAGGCCGATCGAGCTCACCGCGTCGAATCCCGACTCGGTGACGTCGCGGTAGTCCATGTAGCGGACCTCCGCCAGGTCCTGCAACCCGGCGTCGGCGATCGCCTTCTGGGCCCACTCGGCCTGCTGCTTGCTCAGCGTCACGCCGAGCGCCTTGACCCCGTAGTGCTCGGCCGCGTGCATGACCATGCCGCCCCAGCCGCACCCGACGTCGAGCAGCCGCATCCCGGGCTTGAGCCCGAGCTTCCTGGCCACCAGGTCGAACTTGGCGAACTGCGCCTCCTCCAGCGTGGAGTCCTCCTCGGGGAAGGCCGCGCACGTGTAGGCCATGCTCGGGCCGAGCACCCACCGGTAGAAGCGGTTGGACACGTCGTAGTGGTGGTGGATCGCCTCGGCGTCACGCTGCTTGGCGTGCCGCGAGCCGAGCCGGGCCAGCGTGCTCTGCCGCATCTCCTGCGGAGGCGGCGGCACCCGCATGAGCAGCGGCTTGACGCCCAGCGACCGCACCGCGGCGAGCTTCTCCGCGGTCGTCAGGTCGTTGGTCGTGATGTTCCACATGCGGTCGAGCAGGGTGTAGAGGTCGCCGTGCACGTCGATGTGACCGGAGACATACGCCCTGGCCAGACCCAGCTCACCCGGAGCCTGGGCCAGATAGGCGACCGCGATCGGGGACTTGACCTCTATCGCGATGTCGGCGCCGTCAGGCCCCGCCTTGGTGCCGTCATACGCCATGAACGCGATGTTGGCGTCCGAGCCTACGATTTTCTCGAAGATGGACGCGAGAGCCATCTGCCATCACCTTCCCCGTACACACTTGTCGTACAGGTCGAGCAGGCGACCGCCCGGGTCGTATTCCCGCTTGACCGGCCAGTAACCGTCACCGTTGTACAGCTCCCAGAACTGATCACGGGCGTAGAAGGACGTCGAGTAGAGCGACTTGTGCCCGTCGAGCTCGTGCACCGCGTTCTCGATCAACCGGTTGTAGTAGCCGTCGAACTGTCCCCGGGGCAGCGGGACCATGCCCCAGAAGCCGAAGTTCACGTAGAGCTTGCCCGGCTCCAGCGGATAGAGGGGCCAGCGTGAACCGGCGCGCAGCGGGCACATCCACACCGGCGTCATGCCGACCTTGTCGTGGAAGAACTCCAGGAACGCCGCGCCGCGCTCGACCGGGACCTCCACGTCCTGGATGACCGGCTCGTGCACCGGCTGCCCGCGCCACCGGTCGATCCTGGCCGTCACCCCGTACTGGCGGTCGAGGGCGACGAGCTTGCGGTAGACGTCGGAGCGCATCCACCGGCGCGGCATCAGCGAGCGCACCACGGGCTGCTGCACGCCGAACGCGCGCGAGCACCAGAACCAGTCGGTGTCCCAGCGCCACAGGTAGTCGCGCACGGTCAGCCAGTCGCGGTTGCGCTTGCGGATCGACTGGTAGTAGATCCGCATGCCGGTGTAGTCGGAGACGTACGGGGCGCGGTCGGCGAAGCGGCCGACCGTGATGTACAGCTCCTGCGGGTCGAAGAAGACGCCGTCGACGAAGTCGACCCGTTCGCCGTCGTGGACCATGCTCTCGCTGATCTCCTGCATGGCGAGCATGCACTTGGCGGCGTCGGTGAACCTGATGTGGGTCAGGTGCACGTACGGCTCGACCTTGCGGAGCTTGATCCGGATGCGCAGCGCGTAGCCCAGCGTGCCGTAGGAGTTGGGGAACGCGCGGAACAGGTCGCGGTGCTCGTTGTCGTCACGCGCGACGATCACCCGGCCGTCGCCGGTGAGGATCTCCAGCTCCTCGACCGACTCGTGCGGCAGGCCGTCGCGGAAACTGGTGGACTCGATGCCGAGCCCGGTCACGGCGCCGCCGAGCGTGATGGTCTTCAGCTGCGGCACCACGTACGGCATCAGGCCGTGCGGGAGCGTGGCGTCGACCAGGTGCTCGTAGGTGGTCATGCCCTGGACCTCGGCGGTCATCGTCTCAGGGTCGACGCTGATGACCTCGTCGAGGTCGCGTGCCGACAGCTTGGCCGTCTTGCCCGCGTCGCGGAACCTGAACAGGTTGGACGTGGCCTTGGCCAGGCGCGGCGCGGCGTCGCCCGGAATCTCGGCATAGGACCGCCGGATGTCCTCTACTGCCCGCCGGTGTGTGGACATCGTCGTCATCACGCAAGCACCCCCCTTGAGCCCGGCAGAGATCGTCGACAAGACCGTATCTCTCCGGCACATCCCCGGAACAGACCGGGGTCGTTAAACGCACGAAAACTCTTCATCGTGTCAGCTCGAAACCCTACAAGACAGGCGAATCCGCGAATTTCCTCCGGATGATCGGAGAAACGCCGTTCACCACGTGGGCCACCGGCCGCCCGTCGAGCGCCGCGGCGAGGTTGTCCAGGGTGGCCGTGAGCAGCCTTCCGGTGGCCTCGGAGGTGACCCCGGCGACGTGCGGCGACAGCAGCACGCCCGGCAGCTCGCGCAGCGGGTCGCCCGCGGGCAGCGGCTCGGTGTCGAAGACGTCGAGCGCCGCGCCGCCGAGCCGGCCCTCGCGCAGCGCGGCGACGAGCCCTTCCTGGTCGACCACCCCGCCCCTGGCCGCGTTGACCAGCAGCGCGCCCGGCCGCAGCCGCCGGGGGTCGACCAGGCCGCGCGTCTCCTCCGACAGCGCGATCGCCACGACCACCACGTCGCTGGAGCCGAGCAGCGCGTCCAGGTCGCGGTAGCCGGGCTCGTCGCGGGGCGTGCGCGTCCAGTAGGACACCTCGCAGCCGAGCGCCCGGAACAGCCCGGCGCAGGCCACGCCGATCGGGCCGTAGCCGACGACGCCGACCTCGCGCCCGCGCAGCTCGGCCGGGCGCAGCGCCTGCTGCGGCCACTCGCCGGCGCGGACGGCGGCGTCGGCCTCGGCCAGCTTGCGCGACAGCGCGAGCGCGGCGGCCAGGCACCACTCGGCCACGGCGGTCGCGCTGACGCCCGCCGTGTTGGCCACCGGCACGCCGGCCGCCGCCAGCGCGGCGAGGTCGTGGCCGTCCACGCCCACGGACGGCTGCTGCAGGAACGCCAGCCGGGGCGCCGCCGCCACCGCCCGCGCGTCGAGCGTCAGCTCGCCCGTCCAGTCGCCGAGCACGATCTCCGCGCCGGCGAGCGCGGTCAGCAGCGCGTCACGGTCGCGGGCGGCGGGCGCGCGCACCGACACCCGCTCGCCCAGCGGGGCGAGCATCTTGCGCAGGAGTTCCTCGGGCAGGGGCGGGAGTGCCAGCAGGTTCCACGGCGTCATGCGCCTACGGTAAAGCTCCCGATCACCTGGCGCATCAGGCGGGTGTTGCGCCGCCACTGGGTCTCGTCGAACGTCCACGACAGGATGTAGGCGGTGTCGCCCACGGCCAGCGCGCGGCGCACCTCCCTGTAGCGGGTGCCCGGCGCCGCCCACGGCGCGCCCTCCCCCGCGGTCCAGGTGAACTCCCACTCCACGGCCTTGGTCCCGTGGTGCATGACGGTCCGGCGGCCCAGGTTCCGTACCTCGGCGCCGTTCTGCCGGAAGACCTCCTCGGCGTCGCGCAGGAGCTGGTGCGGGTCGAGCTTGGCGTAGACGGCCTCGACGCCTAGGTGGCCGGCCCGGTCGCGGCGGGTCCACTCGGTGAACGACTCGTTGAGCGCGCCCCGCCAGCCGATGGGCCGCCTGATCGTCCAGCCGTCGCGCGAGACGTAGGCGCGCACCGGCGGCCGCGTCCGGGTGGGCGTGGGCGTCGGGGTGGCGGTGACGGTGGGCGTGGGCGCCTGCGTGGTGGCCGGCGGGCTCGGCATCGGGCTCGTCGCGGCCGCGTGCGCCACCTGCTTGCGCGCGACCTCGGGCGGCGCGGAGGCGCGCAGGTAGGTGATCGTGCCCGCCGCCACGACCACGACCGCCGCCGTGACGGCCGCGATGAGCGTACGGCCGGACCGGCCCGGCTTCTTGTCCGGGACGTGCTGGTCGGCGTGGGCGGGCCGGGTCGCGCCGATGGCGGCCAGCAGTTCGTCGGCCTGCTCGGCGGTCAGCCGCTCCTCCGGCTCCTTGCGCAGCAGCCCCTTGAGCACGGGGTGCATGGCGGGCGGGATCCTGCGGTAGTCCGGCTCCTCGTTGAGCAGCGCGTTGAGCGTGGCCATGGGCTCGCCCCGCTCGAACGGCGAGCGGCCGAGCATCGTGGCGTACAGGGTGGCGCCCAGCGACCACAGGTCGGAGGCGGGGCCGGCCTCGGCGGCGCGGACCCGTTCCGGGGCCAGGAAGCTGGGCGAGCCGGTCACCATGCCGGTGCTGGTCAGCGAGGAGTCGCCCTCGGCGGTGGCGATGCCGAAGTCGGTGAGCACCGCCCGGCCCTCGCCGGTCAGCAGGATGTTGGCGGGCTTGACGTCGCGGTGCAGGACGCCCAGCTCGTGCGCGGCGCGCAGCGCGGACAGCACCTGCCGTCCCACGTCGGCGGCCTCGCGCACGGGCAGCGCGCCGGAGGCGGCCACGACCTGCTCGACCGAGGGGGCGGGCACCAGCTCCATGATGATCCAGGGCCGGCCGTCCTCCTCCACCACGTCGTAGATCGCCACGACGGACGGATGGTTGAGCTTGGCCGCCGTGCGCGCCTCCCGCGCGGTGCGCACCAGCATGCGGTCCCGCTCGGCCTTGGGCAGGCCGTCGGGCAGCACGACCTCCTTGATCGCGCAGGGCCGGTTGAGCAGCGTGTCCCGGCCTTCCCAGACCACGCCCATGCCCCCGCGGCCGAGCTCGCGCAGTAACCGGTAGCGCTTGGCGATCAGCTCGCTGCTCTCCGAATCCATGTCCTACCCCTGTAGACCACCCGAATAGTGGGCAAGTTTCCCATACCTCACACGTCTCTGATGGCCTGTCCGGCGAGCGTCTTGCCACGACTCACCGAATGTTGTTCTACTAGGGGGATGCCGATGACCGAGGGACGCCAGGGCCCGCTGGCCGGAGTCCGGGTGCTGGAGCTGGCCGGGCTCGCGCCGGGGCCGTTCGCCGGGATGATGCTCGCCGACCACGGCGCCGAGGTGCTGCGCGTCGACCGGGTCGGCGCGGTCTCCGACCGGCCCAGGACCGACGTGATGGACCGCGGCAAGCGCACGATCGGGCTCGACCTCAAGTCGCCCGACGGCGTGGCCGCGTTCAAGGACCTGGCCCGCGCCGCCGACGTGGTCATCGAGGTGTTCCGGCCCGGCGTGGCCGAACGGCTCGGCATCGGCCCGGACGACCTCCACGCGGTCAACGAGCGCCTGATCTACGGCCGGATGACCGGCTGGGGCCAGGACGGCCCGCTGGCGCCCACCGCCGGGCACGACATCGACTACATCGCGATCTCCGGCGTGCTGTCCATGCTGGGCCGCGAGGGCGACAAGCCCACCCCGCCGATCAACATCCTGGGCGACTTCGCCGGCGGCGGCCTCATGCTCGCCTACGGCGTGCTGCTGGCCCTGTTCGAACGCGAGCGCACCGGCCAGGGCAAGGTCATCGACGCCGCCATGGTCGACGGCGCCGCGATCCTGTTCGCGATGTTCTACCAGGGCGTGCGCGGCGGCTTCTGGGGGCCGCGCGGCACCAACCTGCTCGACACCGGCGCCCCCATGTACGACACGTACGAGACCGCCGACGGCCAGTACATGGCGGTGGGGGCGCTGGAGCCGCAGTTCTGGGACACGATGGTGCGGCTGATGGGCCTGACCGGCCTGCCCGACCGCGACGACCGGGCCCAGTGGCCTGCCCTGCGCGAGCGGCTGGCCGCCGAGTTCCGGACCCGGACCAGGGCCGAGTGGGAGGCCGTGTTCGACGGCTCCGACGCCTGCGTCTCGCCGGTGCTGTCGATGGCCGAGGCGCCCGATCACCCGCACAACGTGGCCAGGGGCGCCTTCGTCGAGTCCGGCGGTCTCAGCCAGCCCGCGCCCGCGCCGCGCCTGGTGGGCGCGCCCGCCCCCGACCTGTCGCCCGCGACCCGGCTCGCCGACCTGTCCGCGTGGGGGATCAACGCCGAGGCCGCGGCCAAGCTGCGCGCCCAGGGCGTGCTGGCCTGACCGCGCTCAGGGACGCGCCGCCGTACGGACCTCGTGGGCGGTGTAGTCCTTGAGCGCGATCTCGTCGTGCAGCCTGACCCCCCGGGCGCCCAGCTTCGACACCGCCCGGGTCACCCCGGCGGGCATCAGGCCGATCAGCCCGGCGGCGGCGCGCAGCGCCCACAGGCCCCCCGGGCTGCCCGGCACCAGCTTCCTGGCCGCCGACACGGCGAACGAGCGGCTGCGGCGCACGTACTCGCCGATCTCGGCCTCGTAGGCCGGGAAGGCCCGCGCGGGGTCCCCGCCGGCCGCGGCGAGCTCGCCCGCCAGCACGTACGCGCCCACCACGGCCAGGCTGGTGCTGCCGCCGACGGCCGGGCCCGGACAGTAGCCGGCGTCGCCGACCAGCGTGACGCGCCCGCGCGACCACGAGTCCAGACGGAGCTGGGTGATCGAGTCGAAGTAGAACGCCGGGGTGGTGTCGAGCTCCGCCAGCAGCCGGGGCACGTGCCAGCCGAAATCGGCGAAGTGCTCGCGCAGCAGGTCCTTCTGCCGCTCCACGTCGCGGTAGTGGTAGTCGATCGGCTCGGCGGGGCGGAACATGAACAGCGCCCGCGCGTCGGGCAGGCGGGCCGCGCCGTACAGCGCCGCCATCCTGCCGACGCCGCTCAGCCCCTCCACCGTGGCGTCCAGGCCGAGGAAGTTGGGGACGGAGACGACGGCCAGGTAGGCGCCGATCCAGGTGGAGAAGTCCGATTCGGGGCCGAAGACCAGGCGGCGCACGTTGGAGTGCAGCCCGTCGGCGCCCACCACCAGGTCGAACCTCCGGGCCTGGCCGCGCTCGAACGTCACCTCGCCGTCGCCGGAGATCGCGGTGATGGAGTCGCCGAAGACGTACTCGGCGTCGTCCCGGGTGGCGTCGAAGAAGATCTCGCTCAGGTCGTCGCGCATGATCTCGGCGTGCCGGTCGGAGACCCCGGCCATCATCCTGCGCAGCTCGACCACCACCGGGCGCTCGTGGCCCTCGGTGTACATGGTCAGCCGCTCCGTGCCGGTCTTCATCTCCTGGATCCGGTCCAGGACGCCCATCCGCTCGGCGATGTCCAGGGCGGGCCTGAACAGGTCGACCGCGTGGCCGCCCGTCTTGCGCAGCGCGGGGGCGCGCTCGACGACCGTGACCTCGAATCCGTATCGGGTGAGCCAGTAGGCCAGTGCGGGTCCGGCGACGCTGGCGCCGGAGATGAGTACGCGCATGGCAGCACCTCCTTACTTAACGGATGGTAAGTGGGTGCGCGGCGAAGGCGCAAGGGCTTACTTAACGGGAGGTAAGGATTACGCTTGGAGCATGGCCAGGCCCAGCGACACCAAGACCCGCATCCAGGCAGTGGCGCGCGAGCTGTTCGCGCTCCAGGGCATCCAGCAGACGAGCCTGCGCCAGATCTCCGACCGGCTCGGCATCACCAAGCCGGCCCTCTACTACCACTTCGCCTCACGCGATGACCTGGTCCGCAGCATCATCGAGCCGATGATCGACGACATCGACCGGTTCGTCACGGGCCGGGAGCGGGGCGACCCCAGGCGGCTGCTGGAGGACTACTTCGACCTCGTCTGGCGGCACCGCGAGGTCATCTCCATGATGCTGCGCGACCTCAACACGCTCTCCTACCTCGACATGGGCGAGCGCTTCATGGCCTGGCGGCGACGGCTGGTCTTCCTGCTGCTGGGCGACGAGCTCACCGTGGCCCAGCAGGTCCGCGCCACCGTCGGGCTCGGCGGGATGTCCGACTGCGCCGTGGAGTACGCCCACCTGGCCCTCGACGAGGTCAAGCCCGTCGCCGTCGAGGCCGCCGCCGCCGCGCTCGGGCTGCCCTAGACGGCCACGTAGAGGTCGGCGCCGCCGGGGTGGTGCACCTCCAGGTCCGTGCCGAACGAACGGGCCGGCGTGCCGCCCGACTCGGTGTGCTTCCACACCCGCTGCCACGCCTCCACGATCGCCTGCGGCATCGGGCCGCGCGCCTCCACCAGCAGCGACTGCGCCGCCGGCACCCGCACCGCCACCATGCCCTCCGGCAGCCTCGGCACCGTGCGGACGCCGATGCCGACGATCTGCGTGTAGGCGCCGTGGTGGTCGCTCTCGTAGTCGGTCAGCACCGCGTACAGGTTCTCGTCCACCCGGCCCGGCACGTGCGCGAACGCGCCCGGCGCCCCCGCCCGCTGCCACAGCGCGGGCAGCTTGGCCCGCGCGGGATCCATCTCGTCGGCGTTCGTGGTCCGCACCGCGAACCCCACGACGAGCATCTCGTCCCGATTGGTGACGTCCACACGCCCCTCCATCCCCCAGAAGTGTCCGGGCCGATCATAAGCCCACCACAAAGGGGGAATTCCCTAGGTAGGACCCGTTACCTCATAAGATGGATGAACGTGAAATTTCTCAACGGCATGGAGCCGCAGTACGACCTGACCTACAGCGACGTCTTCATGGTGCCGTCGCGTTCCTCGGTCAACTCCCGTCTCGCGGTCGACCTGTCGACGCACGACGGAACCGGCACCACGATCCCGGTCGTCGTGGCCAACATGACCGCGGTCGCCGGCCGCCGCATGGCCGAGACCATCGCCCGCCGCGGCGGCATCGCCGTGATCCCGCAGGACATCCCCTTCGACGTGGTCGCCGACGTCGTCGACTGGGTCAAGAAGCGCGACCTCGTGCACGACACCCCCCTCACCCTCACCGCCCACGACACCGTCGGCGAGGCGCTGCAGCTGCTGCCCAAGCGGGCGCACAACGCGGTCATCGTCGTCGACTGGGAGAACCGGCCCGTCGGCGTCGTCACCGACGCCGACTGCCAGGGCGTGGACATGTACACGCAGCTCTCCCAGGTGATGTCCAGCGAGCTGCTCACGCTGCCCGCCGGGCTCGACCCGCGCACCGCCTTCGACCGGCTGCACGAGGGACGCCACCGGCTGGCCCCCATCGTCGACGCCGAGGGCCGCCTCGTCGGCATCCTCACCCGCACCGGCGCGCTGCGCGCCACCCTCTACCAGCCCGCCGTGGACAGCCAGGGCAGGCTGCGGATCGCCGCCGCCGTCGGCGTCAACGGCGACGTCGCCGCCAAGGCCAAGGAGCTCCTCGACGCCGGGGTCGACTGCCTGGTCGTCGACACCGCCCACGGGCACCAGGAGAAGATGATCGCCGCGCTGCGGGCCGTGCGCGCGCTCGAACCCGGCGTGCCCGTCGCGGCCGGCAACGTGGTGACCGCCTCCGGGGTCCGCGACCTGGTCGACGCGGGCGCCGACATCGTCAAGGTCGGCGTCGGGCCGGGCGCCATGTGCACCACGCGCATGATGACCGGCGTCGGCCGGCCGCAGTTCTCCGCCGTCCTGGAGTGCTCGGCCGAGGCGCGCCGGCTCGGCCGGCACGTGTGGGCCGACGGCGGCGTCCGCCACCCCCGCGACGTGGCGCTCGCCCTGGCCGCCGGGGCCGCGAACGTCATGATCGGCTCCTGGTTCGCCGGGACGTACGAGTCGCCGGGCGACGCCCGCACCGACGCCGACGGCCGCCGCTACAAGGAGAACTTCGGCATGGCCTCCGCCCGCGCCGTCCGGCTGCGCACCGCCGAGGACAGCGCGTTCGACCGCGCCAGGAAGGCGCTGTTCGAGGAGGGCATCTCCACCTCCCGCATGTACCTCGACCCGCGCCGGCCCAGCGTGGAGGACCAGATCGACGCCATCGTGGCCGGGCTGCGCTCCTCGTGCACGTACGCCGGGGCGGGCACCCTGGAGGAGTTCCACGAGCAGGCCGTCGTCGGCATCCAGAGCTCCTCCGGCTACGCGGAGGGGATGCCGCTGCACCAGAGCTGGTGACGTCAGCCTCTGACGCGCAGGGTGACGCCGGAGACCCCGGCCGACAGCGGGCCCGCCAGGAAGATCGCCGGGCCCGCCGGGTCGGCCTCCGGCGTCTCCAGGACGAGCGCGTTCACGCGGACGCCGCGCGGGCGCAGCTCCGCCGCCAGCGACCCGGTCAGGCTCTCCACCAGGGCGCGCACCGGGCCGTCGCCTGACACGACGTTCACGATCGACGCGCCCGCGCCCATCAGCGGCAGCAGGCGCCGCACCATGCCGGTGACGCGGGTGAACCCCTCGTCGACCAGCCGGCGCCCGTCCCGCTCCGGCAGCTCCGCGAGCGGGACGGGCCTCGCCTCGGGCCCGGCGTTGACCAGCACGTCCACCCGGCCCCACCGCTCCTCCACGGCCCGCGCGAACACCCCGGCCGCCACCGGATCCCGTACGTCCACCGTCATCGCCGGCCCGCCCGCCGGCTCGGGCCTCACCCCGCCGTACGAGCCGCCGCGCCGGGAGCCGTCCGGCGGCGCGGGACGGCCGGCGTCCGGCGGGGTGGGGCGGGGGTCGTGCCAGGGGGTGGCGCGGTCGCAGGTCGCCACGTGGGCGCCGAGGGCGCGCAGGGTCTCGGCGATCGCCCGCCCGCTCCCGGAGGCGGCCCCGGTGACCACGGCGACGCGCCCGGACAGCATGATCGCATCGGGTGAAAGGGCGGGCATGGACGATGACGATATCCCGACGGCATAGAGTCGTCAGGTTCATTCACATCGTCAACAGGAGCACTTCGTGGCACTCGAGAAGCCGGAGATCGACTTCCCGGCGGGCAACCCGCCTGCCGACCTGGAGATCGAGGACATCACCGTGGGGGACGGCCCCGAGGCCAAGCCTGGTCAGAACGTCAGCGTCCACTACGTGGGCGTCGCCTTCTCCACCGGCGAGGAGTTCGACGCGTCGTGGAACCGCGGCCAGGCGTTCGAGTTCCCGCTCGGCGCGGGCCGCGTCATCGCGGGCTGGGACCAGGGCGTGGCGGGCATGAAGGTCGGCGGCCGGCGCAAGCTCGTCATCCCGCCGCACCTCGGCTACGGCGCCGCCGGCGCGGGCGCGCGGATCAAGGGCGGGGAGACCCTCATCTTCGTGGTCGACCTGCTCGGCGTTCGCTGACAGCACGCGGCACCGGCGCAGGGGCGGCCCCCGTCCGCTCCTGCGCCGCGGCAGCTCGCCGCCCGTTCGCCGCGGCACGTCCGGCGGTCGCCGCAGGACATTCGGCGGTTTCGTGGGTGCCCGGCAGCGGAATTTGTCGGCTGGGTGAGGCACGATAGCGGTGTGCTTCTGATCGACGTGGTGCGAGTGTCGGAGGCCGTGACGCGCACGTCCGCGCGGCTCGGCAAGATCGGCCATCTGGCCGAGCTGCTCGGCCGGGTCGGCCCCGGCGAGGCGGAGATCGCCATCGCCTATCTGTCGGGCGAGCTGCCGCAGCGCCAGATCGGCGTGGGCTGGCGCACGCTCCAGGAGCTGCCCGGCCCCAAGCTGGCCGCCACCGCGACCCTCACCACCGTCGACGCCCTGCTCACGAGGATCAAGGCCGTCTCCGGCCAGGGCTCCCAGGCGGCCCGCAAGGCGCTGGTCGCCGAGCTGTTCGCGGGGCTGACGAGCCAGGAGCAGGCGTTCATGCTCAAGCTGCTCGGCGGCGAGCTGCGGCAGGGCGCGCTCGACGGCGTCATGATCGAGGCGGTCGCCAAGGCGTCCGGCGCGCCGTCGGCCGACGTCCGCCGGGCCCTGACGCTGCGCGGCTGGCTGCCCGCGGTCGGCGCGGCGGCGCTGGCGGGCGGCGTGGACAGGCTGCGCGCGTTCCGCCTGGAGGTGGGCCGGCCCGTCTCCCCGATGCTCGCGGGCAGCGCGCCCAACGTGGCCGCCGCCCTGGAGAAGGCCCGCACCCCGGCCGCGCTGGAGTGGAAGCTCGACGGCATCCGCGTGCAGGCGCACCGTTCGGGGGCCGAGGTCCGCGTGTTCACCCGCACCCTCGACGACATCACCGCGCAGGTGCCGGAGCTGGCCGAGGCGGTGCTGGCGCTGCCCGCCGACGACCTGGTGCTCGACGGCGAGGTGATCGCGTTGCGCTCCGACGGCCGGCCGCATCCGTTCCAGGTGACGGCCGCGCGCACCAGCAGCCGGACCAACGTGGCCGAGCTGCGCGAGAAGACGCCGCTGCACGTGTTCTTCTTCGACGCGCTGCGGGTGGACGGCGCCGACCTGCTCGACCTGCCCTATTCCGGGCGGCAGGAGATCCTGGCCCGCACCGTGCCGCCCGGCCTGCTCACGCCCCGCCTGGTCACCTCCGACGCGGGCGAGGCGGAGAAGTTCTTCACCGACGTGGTCAAGGCCGGGCACGAGGGCCTGGTGGTCAAGTCCCTGGCCTCCCCCTACGCCGCCGGCCGCCGGGGCGCGGGCTGGATCAAGGTCAAGCCCCGCCACACGCTCGACCTGGTGGTCCTGGCCGCCGAATGGGGTCACGGCCGCCGCGAGGGCAAGCTGTCCAACCTGCACCTGGGCGCCCGCGATCCGGAGACGGGCGGCTTCGTCATGCTCGGCAAGACGTTCAAGGGCCTGACCGACGAGCTGCTCGCCTGGCAGACCGAGCGCTTCCTGGAGCTGGCCGACGGTCCCGTCGACGGGTGGACGGTCACGCTGCGGCCGGAGCTGGTGGTGGAGATCGCCTTCGACGGCGTGCAGCGGTCGCCGCGCTATCCGGGCGGCATGGCGCTGCGGTTCGCCCGCGTGCTGCGTTACCGGCTCGACAAGCGGGCCGCCGACGCCGACACGGTGGAGACCGTCCGTTCCTTGATGATTTGATCCACTTTGGGCGATTTATCCCCATTTGAGTGACTTACGTCACATAACCAGGCATTAGGTTGCCTTTGCCTGTTGTTTGTCGCGTATGTTCGTGCACGTCGCGGGGCATCCCCCTCCCCGCCCGTGGATCGGCCGACGTGCGCCCCCATCTGCCCCGGTTCTGGCCTTTCCGTGCCCCTTCCCCTACCGAGGACCGTGGTTCACCTTGGGCCAGCACAACCTCCCCCAACCCCCTTCCAGCCGTACGTCCCCCGCCAGGCGCCGCTGGGTGGCCGTCGCGGCAGGGGCTGCCGTCATCGCCGTCGCCTCCACCACCGCCTGGGCCGCCGTCTCCCACGACGACTCGCACAAGCAGCCCACCGCCCTCTCCCCCGCCGACGCCCCCACCGGCCCCGCTACCGGCCCCGCCGCCGGCACCCCTTCTGGCACCCCGGCTCCGGCCGACGACGCCCCGGCTCTCGGCGCGGCCCCCGCCCCCACCACCACCTCCCCCTCCCCTTCGGCCTCCGCCTCCGCCTCCGCCAAACCCACCAGATCGGCGACGGCGGCGCGGAAGGCCGCTGCCAGGAAGCCCCGCGTGATCTCCTCGGGCTCCTGCGGCGCGTCGTTCTACCACGAGCCGCAGATGACGGCCAGCGGCGAGCGCTTCGACCCGTCGGCCATGACGGCCGCCCACAAGACCCTGAAGCTCGGCAGCAAGGTCCGCGTCACGAACCCGTCCACCGGCAAGTCGGTCACGGTGCGCATCAACGACCGCGGCCCGTACATCGGCGGGCGCTGCCTGGACCTGTCCCGGGCCGCCTTCGCCCGGATCGGCAACACGAACGCCGGCCACATGCGCGTCACGTACGAGGTCCTGGCCCGCTGACGCGAGATATTCCCAAGACTCGTTGGGAAATGCCATAATCCCAACATGTCTTGGGAAACGGACCAGGGTCTCGTCCCGTTGCGGGCCCTGGCCAACCCGCTCCGGATCCGCATCGTGTCCCTGCTGACCGGCGCCTCGCTGTCGGCCGCCGAGGTCGCGGACGAGCTCGGCATCGCGCACGCCTCGGCCAGCTACCACCTGCGCCAGCTCGCCGACGCCGGGTTCCTGGAACGGGTGGACGAGCAGCAGCCCCGCGAGGGCAAGGGGCGCCCGCCCCGCCGCTACCGCTACGACCCCTCCAGCGCCGCCCGGCTCGACCGCGCCGACGGCCGCCGCCTGCTGCACGAGGCGCTGAGCGCCGACCTGTCGCGGCGGCTGGCCGAGGCCACCGAGCAGCGCCTGTCGATGGACGCCGAGGTGTGGCTCGACCGGGAGGTCTGGGAAGAGGTCGTGGGCCTGATCGACCAGGCCGTCGCCCTGGTCCACGGCAAGGCGGGCCCGCCCCGGTCCGGCGACCGGGTCAAGGTCAGCATGACCGCGCTGCTCCTCGAACTCCCGGGCACCCGCCCCGCCGCCGACGGCGGCCGTCCCCCCAGGAGCACGCCATGACCGTTCCCGCCGCCGAGCTGTCCCGTTACGCCGACGTGGTGCTCGACGTCGCCGCGCCGATCACGGCCGGCGACCTGGTGCTGATCAACGCCGAGATCGAGCACGCCCCGCTGGCCCGCGCCCTCACCGAGGCCGCCTACGCCCGGGGCGCCCGCTATGTCGACATCTGGTACTTCGACCCGTACGCCAAGCTCTCCCGCGTCCGTCACGCCGGCGACGGGACGCTGGGCGAGGTCCCGGCCTGGCTCGACGCCCGCAACGAGGAGCTGGCCCGGCAGTGCGGCGTCCTGCTCAACCTGCGCGGCGCCGCCGCCCCCGACCTGCTCGCCGGGCAGGACCAGGTCCGCGCCGGCCTGGACCGCATGCCGCACCTGATCTCCAGGCAGCGGCTGCAACTGGAGAACCTGGTCCGCTGGGTCATCGTGCCCTGCCCGACCGCCGAGTGGGCCCGCGCGATCTTCGGCGAGCCGGACGTGACCCGGCTGTGGGAGTGCCTGCGCCCCATCCTGCGCCTCGACCACCCGGACCCCGTCGCCGCCTGGAAGCAGCGGATCGCCGAACTGCTCGACCGGGCCGCCACGCTCACCTCCCTGCGCCTGGACGCCGTGCGCTTCCAGGGCCCCGGCACCGACCTGACCGTCGGCCTGCTGCCCGGCGCGCACTGGACCGCCGCCCAGCTGGAATCGGTCCAGGGCCACGCGTTCCAGGCGAACCTGCCCACCGAGGAGGTGTTCACCACGCCCGACCACCGGCGCGTGGAAGGCACCGTCCGCTCGACCCGCCCGCTCTCGCTCGACGGCAGCGTCATCCGCGACCTGGAGCTGACCTTCGCCGGCGGCGTCGTGACCGAGGTGCGCGCCACCTCCGGCGCCGACGTCGTACGCACCCACCAGGCCACCGACCCGGGCGCCGCCAGGCTCGGCGAACTGGCGCTCGTCGACGGCTCCTCGCCGGTGGGGCAGTCCGGCGTCACGTACCTGGAGACGCTGCTGGAGGAGAACGCCACCTGCCACCTGGCCTGGGGCGCTGGGCTGCCGCCCGGCGTGCCCGCCCACCTGCGCGACCTCGCCCCCGCCGAACGCGCGGCAGCCGGGATCAACGTCTCCGCCGTGCACGTCGACTTCATGGTCGGCGGCCCCGACGTCACCGTCACCGGCATCACCCACGACGGCGTCACCGTCGAGCTGCTGCGCGACGACGCCTGGCAGATCTGACCGCTCCGCCATAGCCACCGGCTATGGGAGCAGGTATTGGATCTCCGAGCCGGTCCCGTACCAGGATGTCCCCCGTGTCACGCAGTTCCCGGCAAGAGGAGACGTCATGATCCTGGTAACCGGCGCCACAGGCAACGTCGGCGGCGAGGTGGTGCGCGCGCTCGCCGCCGAAGGCGCCCCCGTACGCGCGGTCACCCGCTCCCACCGGGCCCCCGAGCCCGGCGTCGAATGGGTCACCGGCGACCTCTCCAAGCCGGAGTCCCTGCGCCCCGCGCTCGACGGCGCCCGCGCGCTCTTCCTGCTGCCCGGCTACCCCGGCGCGCCCGCCCTCCTGGCCGCCGCACGCCAGGCCGGCGTCCAGCGCGTGGTGCTGCTGTCAGGCGGCTCCGCCGCCCTCGGCGACCCGGCCAACGCCATCACCCGCTACATGGCCGAGTCCGAACGCGTCGTACGGGAGTCCGGGCTGGCCTGGACCTTCCTGCGGCCCGGCGCGTTCATGTCCAACGCCTTCCAGTGGCTGCCGCAGCTCGCCGCGGGCGACGTCGTACGGGTCCCGTTCGCGGGCGTCCGCCAGGCGGTCGTCGACCCGGCCGACATCGCCGCCGTGGCGGTGCGCGCCTTGCTGGACGACGGCCACGCCGGGCGCGTCTACCAGCCGACCGGGCCCGAACCGCTGCTGCCCGCCGACCGGGTCCGCATCCTCGGCACCGTACTCGGCCGCGACCTCACCACCCACGCCCTGCCCGACGACGAGGCCCGCGCCGAGATGCTGCGCACCACGCCGGAGGAGTACGTGGACGCCTTCTTCGACTTCTACGTCACCGGCACCCTGGACGAATCGATCGTCCACCCCGACGTCGAAACGGTAACCGGCCGCCCACCCCGCACCTTCCACCAGTGGGCCCAATCCCACGCCACGGCCTTCCTCCCCACCTCCCCCTGACCTCTCACCGTCCTTCCCGCCCTGCTGGCCCTTGCCCCCGCTGTCCCTCGCCTCCCCGTCCCTTACCCTCCCGGCCGTCCCCTGCCTCCCCGTCCCCTTGCCTTCCCGCCCCCTTGCCTTCCCGCTGTCCCTTGGCCTCCTCACCACCCCGCCCACCCCGGCACCCCCTGACCTCCCCGCCCCTAGACCACGGAGCCCGCTGCACCAGGGCAGCCCGTGCCCGCATTCAGGGGCACACTGCTGGCCCCGGCCGCGCCGGGCTACCCTCGGCCACCCCGCTGGCCCCACCGGCCCCGGTGACCCCGACACCCGCCCGCCCCGCTGGCCCGACCATCCTGGTGCCCTGGCCGTCGTGGCCGTTGTGGCCGTCCCGACCGTCGTGGCCGTCCTGGGGCACGGAAGGCCCCAGCGCGGGCGCACCGCCCTCGCAAACGGGCGCACCACTGCCTCCGGACTTGCCCGCACCGCCCGTGGACCGCGCGTTCCGGGCGCGACCCACGGGACGAGGTCACGGCGGGACGCGAACGCAGCGCAGGAGGCGGAGGCGCGGAACGCCGCAGGGCGGGGAGCGGCGTGCTAGTGCAGCCGCGAGGACGAGGCAGCCGACGCGCGGGTGCGGGCGCAGGCGCGCGGAGCGTGGGGCGGGAACTTGGTACGCCAGTGCGGGCGCGCACGCACCTAAGGGCGCATGTGCGCGGCCGTGCTGCGCACATAGCGCGGGTGCGCGTGCGCGGAGCGAGCCACAGGGGTGCGGGGTGGGAAGCGCGGGCGGGCGCTCGGCGGGCGGCGCTCGGGACAGGGGCGCGCGGGTGTGTAGGGCAGGTGCAGGTGCGCGCAGCGTGGGACGCCGGGCCCGCGCGGTGCCGCGGGCCCGGAAGCCGAGGCGTCGTGAGCGGTGGTGCCGCGAAGGCGAGGCAGCGTGAGCCGTGGTGTGGCACGCCCGATGCTGGGACCGGGTACGGCTACGAGGTGCCAGAGGGAGGCGCTGCGGGCTGCGATATCGCGGACTGACCGGCGACCGCAGGGCCCAACCGCGAGCAGGCCGGCGACCGTCGTTCCCCAACCGCGAACTGCTCGCCCAGGATGCCACCAGCCGGGGCCGCTGTGGGCAGCGGGGGCGCGGGCTGGCAGCCGGGTGGCGGCGGTTGGGGGGTCGGTGGTGGGGCCAGGGGCCTCGGGGTGTCGGAGTGGCGGGCTACTTGATCAGGCGGAGGGTCAGGGGGTAGCGGAAGGTGCCTTCGGAGAGGGCGGAGACGCCGCCGACGATGGAGAGGATGACGGCGCCCACCCAGATGAAGGGCAGGAGCACGACGCCGATGACGGTGAAGGGCAGCAGGAACGTGGCGCCCGTGACCGTCAGGTGGAAGTTGAGCGCCTCCATGGCGTGGCGCCGGATGTACGGGGACGTCTTGCCGCCGGTGAGGAGCAGGACGAGCGGGCCCAGGATGGGGAAGCCGACGAGGGCGAGCAGGTGGGCGGCGGAGGCGCCGAGGCGCTCGTTGCTCTCCGGCGGGGCCTCCGGGCGGGCGGCGGGCATGCGCGGGGGCGCGGCCAGGCGGGGCACGGCGTTGGCGCCGTAGAGCTCCGTCATGATGGGCATCAGGTCGCCGTGCGTGCGTGCCGTCATCGCGCGCTCCAGCCGCTCGTCGAACTCGAGCTTGTCGAAGCGGCCCTCGCTGTAGGCGGCCTTGACGTGCTCGACGACGTGTTCGCGGTCCTCGTTGGTGACGCGCAGATGAGCCGGCGGCAGCTGCCCCGGGGGTGTCGGTACCCCAGCCATAACGCCCATGCCTCTCCTTCGGTAGCGCCGCCCCCTCGCCGGAACCTGCCGGCCGCAGCGCTGACGGTCTCCTCACATACTGCGTCACGGCGGCCGGTCGTGGCATCGGGTGATACCCCGAGGCATCCCCGAGATCGCAGCCCCGGGATTCAGGGTGATGGGTGACCGGATTCGTCCTGTGTGGGCGAATGGTCTTGGGGGTGGCGGTGTTCGGGGGTGATATTCGGGGTGGGCGCAAGAATCGGGGCTTCGGAAATCGTCATCCGGTGAGGGGATCGTGGCAGGCAATTTGGTTAATGCGGAAGGGCTGGATCGGGGCTTGAGCTGGGCGGATGGTGGGAATGGGCGCTTTTCGCGGGGGTGGGGCAACGCTTGGCATGCGCACTAGTACCACTTGACGGTATAAAAAGGATGCATGAGATGGCGAGACCGCTACGGCCTCCGGCGGCGGCGCGGCCCGAAGATCGCTAAGTTCGATCGTGAGGCGACCGACGCCGACATCGAAGCGCTGATCGCCTTCGCCCGGTCGCGGCGCGGCGTGGAGTTCTACGTCGAGCCCGAGACGTTCGCGACCGACACCACCGCCGTGGCCGTCGCCGACGACGGGGAGTGGACGCGGCGCCGGGTCGGCTCGCCCGCCGTGATCCACAAGGTGGCGCGTGACCTCGCTCTCCCGGTCTACGACGTGCAGCTGACCGGGTATCCGCCCCGGATGCGGGCCTACAACGAGCGGCGGCGGCGCGAGGAGGGCGGGCTCTGACCCGCAGCCACGCCGGAACGGCTCAGGCGCAGGCCTGGTCGCCGTCGTCGAGGGTGGCGAGCAGGGGGACGAGCCAGCCGATGTGCGGCTCGCCCATCGCCGTGTCGAGCTCCGCCGGCGTCGGGAGGCGGGCGTCGACCATGCCGGGTGAGAGCAGGTTCTGCAGGGCGTGCATGAGCAGGTTGGCCATCGAGTAGTGCGGGTCGGCCTTCAGTGCGCGTTCGAGGGCGATGGTGGCGGTGATGCTGTCGCCCGCCCGCCAGGCCGCCATCGCCAGCAGCGTGGCCGCCGGCGGCACGTAGCGGGGCTCCAGGCGGCGGGTGAGGTCCTTCCAGAGGGCGGCATGGGAGCCGTCCATCAGCGTCCACGCCTCGTCGCGCACCCGGATGACGGCCAGGTCGAGGCCGAGCCGGGAGGCGTCGGCGTCGCTGAGCCGGTCGCCGCGTGCGAGGGCGGCGTGGAGCCGGGCCAGGCCGCCGGTCACGAAGCGGCGGGCGTACGCGTCGGGGTCGGGATCTGCCGCGAGTCCGCTGGTCAGCTCGGCGACGGCGGCTGAGGTCGCCCGGCGCATCGCCATCCGGACGGGGCCGGTGACCGGGGCGAGGGTGCGTTCGAGGGTCTGGCGGTCGGGGAGGGCGACCAGGCCGCGCACGGTCGCCTCGGCGGCGACGCGGCTCGACGTCGGGTCGTAGGGGGTGCCTTCGGGCGGGCAGCAGCGGGTGCTGTCGCAGACGTAGGACCAGTAGCGACCGCCGTCGGCGCGCATCGCCTCGGCGACCTCCACGCCCGCCCTCGCCGCCACGGCCCTGGCCTCGTCGACGGCCGGGGTGACGCGCTCACCCGGGCCGTAGCCGACCACGACGACCTGGGCCAGCTTCTCGCGGGCGATCAGCGCCGCCAGGGGGTCGAGGGTGCCGGGCGGGAACGGCAGCCCCCAGCGGGCGGCGACCTTGGCCTGGCCCTGGGCGATGCCGAGCACGATGAGGCTGTCGGCAGGGTGGAAGCCGACCAGGTAGGGCACGGCGGCCAGGATGTCGGCGGGGCTGGTCAGGGTGAGGCAGGGCTCGGAGGTGTTCGTCGTCATGGCATGGAGGATGCCGGGGACGAGGGGTGCGGGAGGCGGGTGGAACGGGTTCTGTGGACGGGCGGCGCAGCGGGGGTGCGGCCTGTGGACAAGCGGCGTGGCGAGGGCACCCCGGTGAACAAACGGCAAGGGCGCCCTGCGGACAAGGTGCTACAGCTCGCTCACGGGTGGGCCGGGGGCGGGGTGGTAGGCGTGCCGGGGGCGAGGCGGTGCCTGACCAGCAGGGCCGCGCCCGCCACCGCCGCCGGCATCGCGATCACCGCCACGAACGGCACCAGGAACAGCACGAACACCACCACCCCGAACCCGAGCGACGCCGCCTTGCTGCCCCGCAGCAGCGCGAACCGCTGCTTCCTGACGAGCCCGCGCCGCTCCAGCGCCAGCGTGGTCAGCTCGACGGTGAGGAAGAACCCGGACACCGCCGCCCCCACCACCGGCACCACGGTCTGCCCGATCACCGGCACGAACCCGAGGAAGAACAGCGGGATCGTGAACAGCAGCACGTATCCCAGCGTGACGAGGCTGTCGCGGATGGAGCGCGGCAGCGTGCGCCACCAGGGCTGCTCCTCGGCATCGGGCAGCGGGTCGGCGGCGGCCGACAGCTTCTCGTAGAACGGCTCCCCGATGGCCAGCGTCAGCGCGGTGAACGTGAGCACGGCCAGGGCGAGCCCGCCGAGGAAGAGCGCGACGGCGATCGCGGTGCGGAACGCCTCACGCCACGACCAGGTGTCGGCGAACGGCGTCAGGAACTCCGCCAGCGTGCCGGCGTTGGTGCCGAGAAGGTACAGCGCCGCCACGTAGACGGCGAACGCGATGAGCGCCGGGATGAGCCCGAACAGCCACCACCGCCCGTTTCTGGCGACCCAGCCCACGCCTTGCAGGAAGAAGCCGACGCCGGCGGCGAAGTCGCGCATTGATCGCATGTCGCAAACGCTAGCGCCAGAGCGGCGTGACCGCGTAGCCGAGCTCGTCGAGCAGGCGGCGCAGCAGCGGCAGCGACAGGCCGAGCACGTTGCCGTGGTCGCCTTCGATGCCGTCGACGAACCAGCCGCCGCGTCCTTCGATGCTGAACGCGCCGGCGAGGTTGAGCGGCTCGCCGGTCTCGGCGTAGGCGGCGATCTCCTCTTCGGTGGGCTGGCCGAAGTGGACGACGGTGGTGGCGGTCTCGGCGGCCTGGCGGCCGGCGGCGACGTCGATGACGCAGTGGCCGGTGACGAGCCTGCCGGTGCGCCCGCGCATGATCCGCCAGCGCTCGGCGACCTCCTCGGCGGAGGCGGGCTTGCCGTAGGGGCGGCCGTCGAGCTCCAGGATGGAGTCGCAGCCGATGACCAGCCCTTCGTCCAGCCGTTCGGCGACGGCGGTGGCCTTGGCCTTGGCCAGCACGAGGGCGAGGGCGGCGGGGGTGTGGGCGGTGAACGCCTCTTCGTCGACCCCGCTCACGATCACCTTGGGGTCGAGTCCGGCGCTGCGCAGCAGGGCCAGGCGGGCGGCAGAAGCTGAGGCCAGAACGATCACCGGGTCAGCCTACCGGTCACCATTCGGCGTGCGGCGACCGCGTGGGCGAGGACGGGGCGCCGAGGAGGTCGGCGAGCAGGGGTTCGAGGGCGGCGGGGACGGCGGCGCGCTCGCGGCGGAGTTCGGCGGTCATGTCCTGGGTGCTCATGCCGGCGCGTTCGGCGCGGTCGGCGAGCAGTGACATGACCATGGGGGCGAGCAGGAGCAGCACTTTGACCAGGGCGGCGGAGTCGAGGCCGGTCAGGTCGGCGAGCGCGTCGGCGGCGTGGTCGGCGCCCTGGCCGCCGAGGACGTGGGCGAGGATGTTCTGCCCGTCGCGGGCCAGGGTGGCGACGTCGCCGTTGAAGGGGTCGGCGTCGACGTGGTCGTCGAGCGCGCCGCGCAGCGCCTCGGCGCCGTCGGGGTGCTCGGAGCTGCGGACCATGCCGGCGACGACGACGCCGGTCGCCGCCCTGAGGACCTCGCGGACCGTGGCCGGGTCGGTGCCGAGCATCCCGGCGAGCTGCTCCAGGCCGGGATCGCCGAGCTCGGCGACGAGCTGGTCCGTCAGAGTCACGCCAAGTCCTCCCGATCGTCGTTCCGATGGTCGTTCCCCGGCGCGGGCCGAGCCTACGTCGGCCCCTCGCTAACTTTTGGCCAAACCGGCGGCTCCGTAGGCGGTGGCCTCGTCGAGGGTCTCGTGCTCCAGCAGGGCGGCGACGATGCCTTCGAGCTTGTCGCGGTTCTCGCGCAGGATGCGCACGGCGTCGGCGTAGCACTCGTCCACGATCCGCCGCGCCTCCTCGTCGACGATGGCGAGGGTGGCGGGCGAGGCCTGCGGCTGGCCGTCGCTGGGCAGGATGGTGAGCGGGCCGACCTTGGCCGACATGCCCCAGCGGCCGACCATGCCGCGGGCGATCATGGTGACCTGCTCCAGGTCGTTCTCGGCGCCGGTGGTGATGACGCCGTAGATGACGTCCTCGGCCGCCATGCCGCCGAGCGCGCCGGTGATGCGGCCGCGCAGGTACTTCTCGTCGTAGGCGTAGCGGTCGGTGTCGGGGGTGGACAGCGTGACGCCGAGCGCCCGGCCGCGCGGGATGATGGAGATCTTCCTGACCGGGTCGGCGCCGGGCTGGAGCATGCCGAGCAGGGCGTGTCCGGCCTCGTGGTAGGCGGTGCGGGTGCGCTCGTCCTCGGGCATGACGATGCTGCGGGCGGCGCCGAGCTGGAGCTTCTCCAGCGCGTCGGCGAAGTCGGCCATGCCGACCTTCTCCTTGCCGCGCTTGGCGGCGAGCAGGGCCGCCTCGTTGACGAGGTTGGCCAGGTCGGCGCCGGTCATGCCGGGCGTGGTCTTGGCGAGCTGGTCGAGGCTGACGGCGCCGTCGAGCGGCACTCCCCTGCTGTGGACGCCGAGGATGGCGGTGCGGCCGGCCTGGTCGGGCAGGCCGACCTGGACGGTGCGGTCGAAGCGGCCGGGCCGCAGCAGGGCCGGGTCGAGAACCTCGGGCCGGTTGGTGGCGCCGATGACGATGACGCCTTCGGCGCCGGAGAAGCCGTCCATCTCGGTGAGGATCTGGTTGAGCGTCTGCTCGCGCTCGTCGTGGCCGCCGATGCCGCCCGCGCCGCCGCGTGCCCGGCCGATGGCGTCGATCTCGTCGATGAACACGATCGACGGGGCGACCTTGCGCGCCTCCTCGAACAGGTCGCGGACCCGGGACGCGCCGACGCCGACGATCATCTCGATGAACTCGGACGCGCTGGCCGAGAAGTAGGGCACCTTGGCCTCGCCGGCGACGGCCCGCGCGAGCAGCGTCTTGCCGGTGCCGGGCGGGCCGGCGAGCAGCACGCCCTTGGGCAGCTTGGCGCCGAGCCTGCGGTACTTGTCGGGGTCCTTGAGGTAGTCGACGATCTCGACGAGTTCGTTCTCCACCTCGTCGATGCCCGCCACGTCCTCGAACGTGACCCGCACCTGCCCCGCTTCGAGGGGTTTGGCCGCCTTCGACTTGCCGAGGCCGCCGAGTCCGCCGCCGCCCATCATGCTGGCGCCGCGGCGCATGATCCAGATCCACAGCCCGGCCAGCAGCAGCACGGGCAGCAGCGACAGCAGGAGGTTGAGGAAGAAGCCGCGGCCCGAGGTGAGCGGCTCGGCCTTGATCTCCACACCTGCCGCGTTGAGCTGCTGCGAGAGCTGGTCGGTGTTGGCGAAGGTGGGGATCTCGGTGCGGAAGTCCGTATAGGACTGGTTGCCGCTGCCGGGGTCCTTGGCCGCGCTCTTGAGATGGCCTTCGACCGACAGGCCGGTGGCGTAGATCTCCTTGACGTTCCCGCCGTTCACCTGCTTGGTGAACTCGGTGTAGGAGACGGTCTCGACCTGGTTGCTGTCGAAGAAGGACGAGACGAAGAAGAACGCCGCGTAGACGACCAGCAGGGTGACGGCGAACCGCCACCAGTTGATCTTCGGGCGGCCGCCTGGGGTGCCGGGCAGCCCTTCGGCCCGCCAGGGCGGCTTGACCTTGCCCTTCTTCGGCACCTGCGGCGATCCAGTCCGTTCTTCCACGGCGCCACTCCCCCAAATCGCCGCAATGATGATCAATTAGCCTAGGACACGCACCCCGGAGACCACGCGCGTGATGTCGCGCCACCTCTTGCGCTGCGAGTCAGGCACTGTCACAAACGCCAAACCCGGCTTGGCCATTCCGCTGTCGGCCACCACGACCGCCGCCCGCGAGCTGCGCTTGCCGTACGAGACCTGGTAGACGAGCATCCAGCCGCGCTTGACCGGCTGGGAGGCCAGCCAGCGGACCTTGGCGCCCTCGGGGTGGTGGTTGAGCGTCCAGCGGGCGGCCAGCAGCGCGGTGTCGCGGGGGAACTTCTGCGGCTTGATCGGCACCGGGCAGCTCACGAGCATGCCGCGCCTGCTGTCGCCGCGCAGCTTGGGCAGCACCTGCTTGCTGGTGAACGGCGCGGCTCCGTACGTCTTCCAGGGGCGGCCGAGGTCCGGCAGGGCGAGGCCGGCGCGCTTGTCCTTCAGCAGGCGCTTGGCGGGGGCGGGCAGCTTCAGCCGCCGGATCTTGGCAGGCAGTCTCGGCAGGCGGTCGTCGGCGTACAGGGCCTCCATCGCCGTGTAGCCGGGCGCGAGCGACGAGCCCGGCTTGGGGGTGGGGGTGGAGTCGACGGCGACGGGCGTCGGGGCCGGGTCGAGCGAGGCCGGCGGGGTGGACGCGGGTGGCGCGGACGAGGCGGGCACGGCCGATGGCGCGGCGATCGGCCGCTGCCCTGCCTCGTCCGGGTCGGAGGGGCGGACGAGCACCACGGTGACGGCGGCGACGGCCACGACCGCCACGACGGCGAGCCCGCGGTAGACCACCCCCATGCGCAGGTCCCCGATGCGGGAGCGTTTGGGCGGAGGGCTGCCAGGCCGGATCTTGGTCTTCACTCGGGCACCCTCTGTCCCGTCTTCCCCATCGAGCACGACGGGAGCGTACGGCATAACAGCCCTTTAAGTGGCGGAAGCTATCGAAGTGTCATCATGACTGCGTGGAACAGGTAGAGCTCCGCTTCGACCTCGCGTCCCGGACCGCCCGGACGCACACGAACCTGTCGGCGATCCGGCAGAGCCCGCACGGGCTGTGGGTGGCCGGCGACGAGACCGCCACGTTCGAGCACCTGTCGTGGACGGGCGAGCACTACGGCGACCAGCGCGGTCACCGGCTGGCCGACTACGTGGACCTGCCCGCCGGGCCGGACGACGAGGCCGACATCGAGGGCCTGGCCAGGTCCGACGGCTTCCTGTGGCTGACCGGCTCGCACGCGCTCAAGCGCAAGAAGGTCAAGTCCAAGGACCCCGGACGCGCCTCCGCCCGGCTGGCCACGGTGGTGCGGGAGGAGAACCGGTTCATCCTCGTCCGGCTGCCGCTGGACCCGCGGACCGGCGCGCCGCAGCCCGGCGCGATCATGTCGGGGCCGCGCGAGCTGACCGGACACCTGCGCGACGACCCGCACCTGGGGCCGTTCCTGGCGCTGCCGGGCAAGGACAACGGCTTCGACGTGGAGGGCATCGCGGTCACCGCCGGCCGCGTCTACCTGGGACTGCGCGGGCCGGTGCTGCGCGGCTGGGCGGTGGTGCTGGAGCTGCGGCCGCAGGAGGCGGGCCTGGGCCGGCTGAGCCTGGCCGAGCCGTGCCGCAAGCACTTCCTGGACCTGGGCGGGCTCGGCGTGCGCGACATGTGCCCGGACCGGGGCTCGCTCCTGCTGCTGGCCGGGCCGACGATGGACCTGGACGGGCCGGTGCGGGTGGTGCGCTGGCGGATCGGCGCCCGGCGCGAGCTCCTGGTCCCGGCGGACGAGCTGGAGACGGTCCTGGAGCTTCCGTACGGGGTCGGCTGCGACCATCCGGAGGGCCTGGCGCTGCTCGACGACGGGCGGCTGATGGTCGTCTACGACAGCCCGTCACCGGCGCGGATCACGCCCGCGGGCGGGGTGCTGGCGGACGTCTTCACGCTCTAGCCGAGTCGGCCCGCAGCCACGGGACGTCGGCGACGAACGTGCTGGAGCCGGGCTCGATCTCGGTGAACCCGGCGTCGCGCACCACGGGCAGCCCGGCGGCGGCCAGGGCGTCGAACGGCTCGCGGGCGGCGGCGCGCACCGACACGGTCAGGCCGCGCTCGCGCCAGGCCGCCCGCCCGGCGTCGTCGCTGGCCCACCAGGCGAGCTGGGCGGCGTGCCCGGCCTGCGCCATCGCCTTGCCCGCGGACATGGCCAGGCGCGCGTTCTCCCACAGGACCGGCGGCTCGGCCGGGCCGGGCTCGCGCGTGTCGGCGAGCTCGGTGCCGGACACCTGCAGCCGGGCCAGGTCGCGCGGCCAGTCATCGAGCGGCACCGGCGGGTGCACGCGCACCTCGGCGCTGCGGTGCTCGATCGTGCGGCCGGGCAGCGCGAGCGCCCGGCGCCACTCGGCGCCCCTGGCCCGCCGGACCACCTTGCGGATCTTGCCGGTGGACTGCCAAGCATGCAGCTCGGCGGCCCACTCGCCGGGGTCGTCGAGCAGGCTCAGCACGGCCGTCGCCGCGGCCTCCAGGGCGTCGGTGCGCTCGGGGGGCGTGGCCCGTTCGATCCTGACCACGAGGGGCAGGACCATCAGCTCTGCGTCGTTCATCGCCCCTTACTATGCCTGATCGCCAGGGACATGCCGGTGGCCAGGAGGCAGAGGGCGCCGGAGGCGTACCAGGCGACGTCGTACGCGCCGAGCTGGTCGCGGGCGAGCCCGGCGCCGACGGCGGCGATGGCGGCGCCGACCTGGTGCGCGCCGAACACCCAGCCGAACACCACGGCCCCGTCGGACCCGTAGACGCTGCGGCACAGCGCGACCGTGGGCGGCACGGTCGCCACCCAGTCCAGCCCGTAGAACACGATGAAGATCAGCATGCTGGGCTCGGCGGTGGCGGCGAACAGGCTCGGCAGCACCATGAGCGACAGCCCGCGCAGCGCGTAGTAGACGCCGAGCAGGATGCGCGGGTCCACCTTGTCGCTGAGCCAGCCGGAGGCGACGGTGCCGACGATGTCGAAGATCCCGATCACGGCCAGCAGCCCGGCGGCCATCGGCTCGGGCATGCCGTGGTCGTGCGCCGCCGGGATGAAGTGGGTGCTGACGAGCCCGTTCGTGCTGGCGCCGCAGATCGCGAACCCGCCCGCGAGATACCAGAACGGACGCGTACGGGCCGCCGACCGCAGCACGGTGAGCGCGCGGACGGCGGCGTTCACGGTGGGGGCCGGGGTACGGGGCGCGTCCGGGTCGGCGCCGAGCGCGGTGGTGCCCACGTCCTCGGGCCGGTCGCGGAGCAGCCACCACACGAACGGCACCACGGCCAGGGCCGACCCGGCGACGGCCAGCGAGGCGGCCCGCCAGCCGGGCCCCTGGGCCAGGTGGGCGAGCACGGGCAGGAAGACGAGCTGCCCGGTGGCGCCCGCCGCGGTGAGCACGCCGGTGACGAGCCCGCGGTGCCGGACGAACCACCGGTCGGTCACCGTGGCCGCGAACACCAGCGCCATGGACCCGGTGCCGAGCCCGACGAGCACGCCCCACAGCAGCATCAGGTGCCAGGTCGCGGTCATCAGCACCGTGAGCCCGCTGCCCACGGCGACGAGCAGCAGCGCCAGCGAGACGACGCGGCGCATGCCGAAGCGGTCCATCAGCGCGGCGGCGAACGGCGCGGTCAGGCCGTAGAGCACCAGGTTGATCGAGACGGCCAGCGAGATCACGCCCCTGCCCCAGCCGAACTCCTCCTGGAGGGGCGTGATCAGGACGCCGGGGGTGGCGCGGAAGCCGGCGGCGCCCAGGATGGCGACGAACGCGACGGCCGCGACGAACCAGGCCCGGTGCACCCGGACGCGCCTGGTGGGGGTGGTGCTCACAGTCATGCGTCCATCCTTGGACAACTGCCGATATGGCCGCGAGTGGCCGGTTGGCCATGATGTGAAAGAATCCGGCCATGGCGCATCGGATCGCGGTCGTCGTGCTCGACCAGTTCGCCCCGCTCGACCTGGGCGTGCCGGGCCAGGTGTTCTGGACCGCGGAGTCGCCGGCCGGGGAGAAGCTGTACGAGGTGGTGACGTGTTCGCCGGGCCGGGCGCCGGTGCGCTGCTCGGCCGGCTACAGCGTGCTGCCCGATCACGACCTGGACGTGCTCGACACCGCCGGCACGGTCGTGGTCACGGGCGTGCACGGCGGCCAGGTGATGCGCGACGGCACGATCCCCGGCGAGCTTCGCGAGGCGCTGCGCGGGCGGCCCCGGGTGATGTCGATCTGCACCGGCGCGTACGTGCTGGCGGCGGCGGGGCTGCTCGACGGCCGCCGGGCCACCACCCACTGGCGCGACGCCGCCCGTTTCGCCGCCCTGTTCCCGAAGGTCAGGCTCGATCCCGACGTGCTGTTCATCGACGACGGCGACGTGCTCACCTCGGCCGGGGTCGCCGCCGGGCTCGACCTGTGCCTGCACGTGGTCAGGCGCGACCACGGCAGCGAGGTGGCCAACCGCGCGGCCAGGCGGTGCGTCATGCCGCCGTGGCGGGAGGGCGGCCAGGCCCAGTACATCGAGCGCCACCTGCCGCCCGCCTCCGGCAACGGCACCGCCGCCACCCGCGCGTGGATGCTGTCGCGGCTCGACGCGCCGCTCGACCTGGAGGCGCTGGCCGGGCACGCCGGGATGAGCGTGCGGACGTTCACCAGGCGCTTTCGCGAGGAGACGGCAATGAGCCCGGCCCGCTGGCTGACCAGGCAGCGCGTCGAGCACGCCCGCCACCTGCTGGAGACGACCGATCTGGGCGTGGAGGAGGTGGCGCGGCGGGCCGGGTTCGGCTCGGCGGTGTCGCTGCGCCAGCACCTGCACGCCGCCGTGGGGGTTTCGCCGCTGGCCTATCGGCACACGTTCCGGCGTGCCTAGAATCGCCTCCGGGAAGATCGTCTACGTGTCGTCCACGAGAGGGGTGGTCGCGTGAGCGGCCCCGAGCAGGCGCCCGCCGGGATCGACGTGCGGGTGCCGAGCGTCGCGCGCATGTACGACTACTACCTCGGCGGCAAGGACAACTTCGCCTCGGACCGGGAGGCGGCCGAGCGGATGATCGAGATCGGCCGCCAGATGGGCAATGACGCCCGCGAGATCGCCCGCGCCAACCGCGCCTTCCTGGGCCGGGCCGTCCGCGAGCTGACCGACGCCGGCGTCCGCCAGTTCGTCGACATCGGCGCGGGCCTGCCCACCCAGGACAACGTGCACCAGGTGGCCCGCCGGCACGCCGCCGGCTCGCGCGTCGTCTACGTCGACAACGATCCGATCGTCCAGGTCCACGCGCGGGCGCTGCTGGCCGGCGACGCGGGCGCCATCGCCGTGGAGGGCGATCTCAGGGACCCCGACGCGATCTTCGACGACCCGCGCGTCACCGGCCACCTCGACCTGACGCGCCCGTACGCGGTGCTGCTGGTGGCGGTGCTGCACTTCGTCACCGACGACGCCGAGGCGGCGCGCGTCACCGCGCGGATCCGCGAGCGGCTGCGGCCGGGCTGCCACCTGGTGCTGTCGCACATCTACGCGGGCGACGCCGACGACGGGGTGGCGCGCTCCGGCCAGCAGGTCTACGCGGCGACGGCGGCGGGCGGCATCGCGCGGCGCGACCGCGACCAGATCGCCGGCTTCTTCGACGACCTCGACCTGCTGGAGCCGGGCCTCGTCCCGGTCGCCGACTGGGACCCGCAGGCGCCGCCGGCCGCGCCCGACCTGAAGCGGCCGGGCATCCTGGCCGGCGTGGCCCGCGCCTAGCCGTCAGTCGAACAGGTCGGGCTGCTCGCGGACGATCTGGTCGTGCAGCGGCTGGAAGCTCACCCAGCCGGCCAGCTCGGTGCCGACCTGCGAATGGGTGAGCGCGGCGTTGGCCGGTTCGATGGGCACGACCTGCCCGGCGGCCTTGGCGACGAGCTGCACCTGGGCCGAGCGTTCCATCGTGACGAACCACCAGACGGCCGAGTCGACCGTCTCCCCGACCGTGAGCAGGCCGTGGTTGCGCAGCACGACGGCCTTGTTGCCGCCCAGCGCGGCGGCGATGCGCTTGCCCTCCTCCACCTCGGTCACCACGCCCGTGTAGTCGTCGAACAGCGCGTTGTCCCGGTAGAAGGCGCAGGCGTCCTGGGTGATCGGCTCGATGGTCTGGCCGAGCGCCGACAGGGCCCGCCCGTAGACCGAGTGGCTGTGCGCCGCCGCGACCACGTCGGGCCTGGCCTGGTGCACCTGGGAGTGGATGGCGAACGCCGCCCGGTTGACCGGCCGGTCACCCTCGACCACGTTGCCGTCGTGGTCGACGAGCAGCAGGTCGCTGACCGTGATGTGCTTGAACGACATGCCGAACGGGTTGACCCAGAAGTGGTCGGTCAGCTCCGGGTCGCGGGCGGTGATGTGCCCGGCGATCCCCTCCTCGAAGCCGAACTTGCCGAAGATGCGCAGCGCCGCCGCGAGCCGCTGCTTGCGATGCAGTCGCTCCTCCTCCAGGCTGTCGAAGGTCGGGGGCTGGCGGAAGACGAGGTTGTCCGGCATGGCTCTCCCTATGGCTCAGAACCCGATTCTGAGCGCAGGGTAACGCGGCTCCACCGTCCCACCCCATACCAAAAGGGTCTTGTACGTCATGTCCTGACGCGTCTCGACACGCGCTCCCAAGATCCCTAGGCTGACGCGGATGCGGAGATTATCCATATTCGTCCTGGCTGCGGCGCTGACCGCCACCAGCGGCGGCACCGCCTCGGCGGTCACCGCCTCCCCACCGGTGGACCTGACCCCCTACGCCAAGGGACGCTCGCAGCCGGTCGAGGATCCCGTCTACCCGGCCTACGGCAACCCGTCGATCGACGTGCTCCACTACGACCTCAAGCTGGGCTGGAAGCCGTCCGCCCACACCCTGACGGGCACCGCCACGCTCACCCTGCGGGCCGTGGAGCCGATCAGCGAGATCAGGCTCGACTTCGGCCACGCCCTCAAGATCGACAAGGTGACCGTGGACGGCAGGGCCGTCAAGCCGCAGCGGCGCAAGGACGACCTGACGATCCCGCTGCCCGCCCAGCTCGCCGCCGACCAGGGCGCCCGGGTCGTCGTCCGCTATCACGGCATGCCCGAGCCGCACGCCTCCGGGCAGCGGCGCTACGACCTCCGATACCTCGGCGCCCAGCCGCAGTTCGACGGATCCATCTGGGCGCTGCAGGAGCCCTACGGCGCCTTCACCTGGTTCCCGGTGAACGACCACCCGTCGGACGAGGCGCTCTACGACGTCGCCATCACCGTACCCAAGGGCTGGGCGGGCGTCGCGCACGGCACGTACCGGGGCAGGAGCGAGAAGGGCGGCAAGGCCACCTACCTGTGGAGGTCGACCGACCCGGTCGCCAGCTACCTGACGCTGTTCACCGCCGACCGGTACCGGCTGCACCGGGACAAGGGGCCGCGCGGCCTCCCGATCACCTACTGGATCCGCCCCGGCGACGCCAGGACCGCCCTGCCGGTGGCCCGCCGGACGCCGGAGCTGATCCGCTGGATGGAGAAGAGGGTGGGCCCGTACCCCTTCCCCAGCGCCGGTCTGGTCTCCACCAGCGAGACCGGCATGGAGACCCAGCAGATGATCACCCTCGGCGGCGAGTACCTGAAGCCCTCCGTGGTGCTGCACGAGCTCGCCCACCAGTGGTTCGGCGACAGCGTCGGCCCGCGCACCTGGAAGGACGTGTGGCTGAACGAGGGCTTCGCCATGTACTTCGAGCTCCAGTGGCACGCCGACCACGAGCCGGGCACGATGGACGAGCTCATGGCCGACATGCGCGTGCACGAGAGGGACCTGCGCAAGAGGCAGGGCCCGCCCGGCGACTACCGGCGCGACTGGTTCGCGGGGAGCAACATCTACTACGGCCCCGCGCTGATGCTGCACGAGATCCGCGAGCGGATCGGCGACGAGCGGTTCTTCGCCATGACCCGCGCCTGGGCCCAGGAGCACCGCAACACCGGCCAGGACCGGGCGTCGTTCACCGCCTGGGTCAACCACCACACGGGTGAGGACTTCACCGCGCTGATCGACGACTGGCTCGACTCGAAGACCAGCCCCAAGGACTAGCCCCGCTCCCCCGCGAGCGCCGCCCGCCGGCGCCGGGCCACCAGCGCCACCGTGGCCGCCACCGCCACCGTAACCGATACCGCGATCAGCGGATTGACGAAGCCGGGCACCAGGTCGGGGCCGCACGTGGTGTCGCCCAGCGGCCACATGCTCAGCGCCCCGGACTCCGGGCCGCGATGGCCGTAGGCGTACAGGTCGGGCCTGGCCAGCCCGCACCGGTCGTCCGGGTCCGTCCACGCCCCGAACGTCGTCGTGCTCAGCCCGTAGCCGTAGGCGGCGAGGGCCGTGGCCGCCGCCACGGCGGGCGGCGCCCACGCCGGCCGCCGCCCGTGGCGCCACCAGGACAGGGCGGCGAGCGCGAGAACGGCGAGCACCGCCACCGGCCAGGCCAGCGCCAGCAGCAACAGGCCGATCAGCAGCACGAAGGTCAAGGTCTCCAGCAAGACGCCCCTTTTCTCCCGGCCTGCCTTCATAGCAGTCCTCGCGCCGGCCGGGCGAGCCGGGCCCCGGGGTTCACGGCGTGGAGAAGCGCTCCTCGGCGACGATCCGCCCGTCGCGCACGGTGTAGAGGCCGACGGCGGACTCGGCGGTGAACCGCACGGCGAACCGGTCGTCGCCCGCCCGCAGGTAGGGCCCCTCGACGGGCCCGCTCACCTGGCCGGACGTCATCAGGTGGCGGGTCACGGCGGCGCTCTCGCCCCGGTTGACCAGGCTGACGAAGGCCAGGCCGACACCCTCGGCCGTCGGCTCCACGAACGCCGGCAGGTGGTCGAGCACCCACTCCCGGTAGGGCGTGGCCGGCCGGCCGAGGATCTCCCGGACGGCCAGGACGACCGGCTCGGGCCGCGAGGCGACCTCCTTCATGGTCGCCATGACGGCGTCCACGTCCTCCGGCGGCACCCACGCCAGGAACCACTCCCTGGCTTCCTCGGGCGCGAGCTCCTCCACGCTCTTCACCGGCCTGCCGACCAGCTCGGCCACGACCTGGATCCGCTCGGCGCCGGTCATCAGCTCCTCGCCGGTCAGCATCGGCGTCGCCGTGTTGAGCAGGTCGTCGGTGAGCAGCGCCCGCACGCCCACCGCGGCGAGGTCACGGGGGTGGATCTGCGAGCGCGCCCAGCTCAGGAACGGCCCGCGCACCACGCCGTCGGCGGGCACCGGGGAGCCGAGGTCGTTGCTCATGTGGCCGCCGGACCTCAGGAACGTCCACTCCTCGGCGTGCTGCCTGATCAGTTGCTCGATCCGGCCGTGCGAGGCGTTGTCCGGGTCGTCGTTGGCCTCGGCGCCGCCCGCCGACAGGTAGACGATCCGGCGTGCCCGGGCCGCCAGCTTCGGGATCACCACACCGGGCGACCGCTCGGCGAACATCGTCGGCCACACCAGGAAGATCTTGCTCACGCCCTCCAGCGCCTCGTCGAGGGAGCCGGGATCGCTCAGGTCGCCCTTGACCGCCAGCACCCCTTCGGGGAACTCCGCCTTGGCGGGGTCCCTGGTCAACGCCTTGATCGTCACGCCGCCGCGCTCGTGCAACTGCCGCACCACGTGCCCGCCGGTGTGGCCGGTGGCGCCTGTCACCAGAATCGTCTCGTTCATGACGCCGACGCTACGGTCGCGCCGGGACCGTCAGCATCAGTCGATCGACTGATGCTGACCGGGCAGGGCCGCTCCTACCGTCGAGGGATGATTCTGGTGACAGGGGCGACAGGCCGCGTGGGCGGCGAGGTCGTCAGGCAGCTGACGGCGGCCGGGGTGCCGGGGGTGCGGGCGCTGGCCCGCGACGGGGGCCGGGCGCGGCTGCCCGTGCCGGTGGCCGAGGGCGATCTGGCCGTGCCGGGCTCGCTCGACGCGGCGCTGGAGGGCGTGGGCAAGGTCTTCCTCGTCTGGCCGACGCTCCGGGCCGACCACGCCGCGCCCGAGACGATCAAGAGGCTGGCGGGCAGGCACGTCGTCTACTTCTCCTCCGCGGCGGCGGGCGCGGCCGACCCGATCAACGCCTCGCACGCCGAGATCGAGCGGCTGATCAGGGAGCACGCCTCGGCGTGGACGTTCCTGCGCATCACCGGGCTGGCGGCCAACGACCTCAAGTGGGCCGACGGCATCCGGCGCGACGGCGTGGTCCGCGAGCCGTCCGCCGGGTGGGCGCGGTCCCACATCCACGAGGCCGACGTGGCGGCCGCGGCCGTGCGCGTCCTCACGGGCGAGGGGCACGACGGGACGGCCCACGTGCTGACCGGGCCGCAGGCGCTGACCGCGCCCGAGCGGGTGGCCGTGCTGTCGGAGGTGCTGGGGCGCGAGCTGCGCTTCGAGCAGCCGTCCCCGGAGGAGGTCAGGGAGCAGTACACGGCCGTCTTCGGAGCCGAGGTGGCCGAGGGGCTGGTCGCCAGGATGACGGGCCCGGCTCCTGAGCCCGAGCCGGTCACCGCGACCGTCGAGGAGCTCACCGGCCGCCCGGCCAGGACCTACCGCGATTGGGCGGCCGATCACTGGCGGTAGCCTCTGAGGCATGCTGCGGGGGCGGACGGAGGAGAAGGCGGCGGTCGGCGCCCTGCTCGCCGCCGCCCGCGAGGGCACGAGCGGGGCGCTGGTCGTCCGCGGCGAGGCGGGCATCGGCAAGACGGCGCTGCTCGACCACACCGCCGGCCTGGCCCGAGCCCACGACATGCAGGTGCTCCGCGCGACCGGGATCGAGGCGGAGAGCGAGCTGCCGTACGCCGGGCTCAGCCTGCTCACCGGCGGCCTCCTCGACCGCCTCGACGCCCTCCCGCCCCGCCAGGCCGCCGCGCTCGCGGGCGCGCTCGGGCTGGCCGAGAGTGACGGTGACGGCGACACGTTCATGATCGGGCTGGCGGTGCTCGGCCTGCTGGCCGAGCGGGCGCCGCTGCTGTGCCTGGTCGACGACGCCCAGTGGCTCGACAGCGCCTCCGCCGCCGCCCTGCTGTTCGCCGCGCGCCGGCTGCGGGCCGAGGGCGTGGTGATGATGTTCGCCGTACGCGAGCCGCACGCTCCCGGCTTCCCCACGACGGGGCTGCCGGAGCTGCGCCTGGGCGGCCTGACGGGTGAGGCGGCGCGGGCGCTGGTCGGCGACCTGCCGCCGCACGTGCGCGAGGAGGTGCTGGCCGAGGCGGACGGCAACCCGCTGGCGCTGCGCGTGCTGGCCCGGGCCCGCCGGGGTCGTGACGCGGGCGGGATCACGCCGGGTCCCGGGCCCGTCCCCGTACAGGACAGGATCGTGCGGACGTTCGGCGACCGGATCGGCGAGCTGCCCGCGGCGACGCGGACGGTGCTGCTGGTGGCGGCGGCCGACGACACCGGCGAGCCGGGCGCCGGCCTGCGGG
>NZ_JAHKRO010000038.1 GCF_019396325.1 Nonomuraea ceibae | reverse complement strand
CCCGGTACGCGGCACCCGCCCGCCGCCACCCCCCGACCGGCCGCCCCTCGACCAGGCGGCGGGGCCACGGGCGGACGTCACGCCGATCACGCACCCGGTGCGGCGGCTGCGGCCCGCGCGGCGGCACGGCGGGAGGCGGACATGAGCCGCGGCAGGGTGGGCGTGCTGGTGCCGCCCGCGAACCCGTCGGCGGAGCCGGAGCTGACCCGCCTGCTCGGCTCACGCGCCGACATGCACGCCGCCCGCTTCCCGGTACGCCCCGGGCTGGCCCCGGCCGAGCGGCTGGAGAGCTACAACGCGGCGCTGCCCGCCATGACGCACGCCTTCGGCGACCTGCCGCTCGACGCGCTCGTCATGGCCTGCGACGCCCCCCGCTACCTGCTCGACCCGGACGAGGACCGCGAGGGCTGCCTGCGGCTGACCGAGCGGTGCGGAGTGCCGTTCGCCTCGGCGACCATGGCCATCCTGGAGGCGATCGGGCATCTCGGGCTGGAGGAGGTCCACATCGTCTCGCCGTTCCAGCCGTGGCTGACGGAGCTGGCCGAGCGCTTCTGGAAGGCCGCCGGGCTGCGCATCGCCGGGGTGCTCCCGGTCCGCGCCCAGGGCGGCTGGTCCCCGTACACGATCACTCCCGCCGAGCTGGTGGAGCAGGTGAAGCAGGCGCGGCTGCCCCGGGACGGCGTGCTGCTGTTCGTCGGCAGCGGCATGGCGACGCTGCCGGCGCTGGGCACGCTGGGCGCCGGCAACGACCGGGTGCTGCTCACGTCCAACCTGTGCACCGCCTGGTGGGCGCTGTCGCGGGCGACCGGCAAGCCCGTCACGCTCAACCGCTCCCCGCACCGGAGGGCCTCGTGAGCGCCGCACCGGGCGCGCTCGCCCTCCCCTGCCCCCTGACGAGGGTCGCCGGCGCTCCGGCTCGCGGCCGTGCCGGGCCTGCGGCCGGTCCGGGCGGCACGCGGTCCGGCGCCGGCGATCCCGGTGCCGCCGCGGAGGCCGCCTGACGGGCCCATCCCCTGCGAGGACCGGGCGAGGGTCGGCGCGGTGACGTGAGGAGTGCTCGATCAGATGTGGCGGACGCTGACGGACGAGGCGCGCGAGGCGATCGGCGCGCTCTGCGACGAGCACGGGCGGCACCTGTACGACTACTGCCGCACGGCGCTGGCGGGCTCCGACGCCGAGCTGGCGGTCGCGGGCGCGCTGCTGTCGGCGCACGCGCACGCCGGCCGGCTCCCGTCGCCGGACGCGCTGCGGCCGTGGCTGTACGCCCTGGCCCGCGCCCACCGCGCCGCCGTCGCCGCCGCCAGACCGGCCAGCATCGGCTCCTGGTCCCGTCCCGGCCCCGCGCCCGACCTGGTGCCCGAGGGTCTGACTGCCCTCGACGGCCCGCACCGCGAACTGCTCGACCTCTCGGTACGGCACGAGCTGTCCGACGACGAGATCGCGCTGATCTTCGACGCGGACACCGGTGACGTGACCGCCATCGTCACGGAGGCGGCCGACACGCTGGAGCAGTGGTTCGCGGCGGTGCGGGCGGCCAGGACCCGTGACGGCTGCGCCCGGCTGGCCTCCCGGCTGACCGACTGGGCCAGGACCCCCGGACGCCGCAACCGCACGCGGATCGCCCGCCACATCCTGACCTGCCCGGAATGTCAGGCGGCGCCCCGGACGCTCCGCGCGGCCACGCTGCTGCGCCGCCTCCCCCTGGCCGACACCCCCGGCACCCTGCGCGAGCAGCCCGCCTGGGGGCAGCCGCTGCCGGACGACGACACCGCCTGGCGCCCGGACGGCTTCCCCGTCCAGGCGCGCGGCCTGGCGGAGCCGCCTCCGGCCATGATCTCCCTGCTCCCCGGCCCCACGACGGAGACCAGGGACAACCCCTGGCCGGCGACGGGCGCGGCCGTCGCCGGCCAGGAACCCCTCCCCGCCCCCACCCCGCCCGAGCCTCCGGAGGACGACTGGGCGCCCCCTCGCCCGGTGCCGCGCGCCCCGGTGGCGGAGGAAGGGGAGGGGCGTGGGGTCAGGGTCGTGGAGGAGGCCCGGGTCCGGCGGGGCGGCAACGGCGCCGGCTCCGGCCAGGCGCTCGTGCACGCCGCGCATCCGGGGTCGGGGCAGCGGCGCGAGTACTACCTGCCGCCCGACCCCGTCCCCCCGCACGACCCGCTGCGGGCCAGGGAGCTCGCCCGGCCGGCGGCGCGGCCGGGCGAGCGGCGCAGGGCCGAGCCCGGCGACAAGCTCGTCCACGCCGGTGACCGGCCGCCGCCGCGCGACGACGGGGGTGACGCCCGGTGGGAGGACTTCTGGCGGGAGCGCCCCGACGAGGACGACCCGGAGGCGCGCATCTCCCTGCGCTGGCTGGTCCGGACGGCGCTGATCTTCGGCCTGGTCCTGCTGGCCGGGGGCCTGACGTGGTCGGTGCTCAAGCCCCAGTCCCGTCAGGCGGCGACGACCGCCGCCCCCGCCGCGGCGGCCCAGCCCCCCACCGCCCCGCAACCGACCGCACAGGAGCCCACCGCACAGGAGACCACCGGGCCCGAGCCCACCGCACAGGAGACCACCGGGCCCGAGCCCACCGCCGAGGAGCCGCTCGTCCAGGAGCCCACGCTCCAGGACCCTCCCGCGCGGGAGCCCACCGGCGCGGCAGAGGAGCCCGGCACGGCGCTGCCCGCGCCCGAGCCTCCGGTGGCCAAGCTGACGCCCGCGTCCGTGCGGCTGGGCGAGAAGCGCAGCGGCCGGTTCAGGCTCACCTGCACCGGCGACTGCCGGGTCACCTCGTTCTCCGGGACGAACGGCATCACCGTCGACGGCAACACCTTCACCGTACGGGCGCCCGCCGAGCGGCCGGGTTGCGCCGGGCCGCCCGTGACCGAGTCGGGCGTGATCACCGTCGGCTGGTCGGGCACCACCACGGGCGACGGCAGGACCACGGAGGGCGCCACGGCCGGCGACGGCACCCTCACCATGATCGTTTCGTGGACCGTGACCACGAACCGAGGAGCGTTCATCCCCGACACGAACGGAGGCGGTTATTGGAGCAATTGCCCTAAGGGCGAGTGAAACAGGCAAGCACCATGCACCAGCCACGCACGTGACGGCCCCGGGCATCGCGCCCGGGGCCGTCAGCTGTCAGAAGCCCGTCTCCCGTCAGAAGAACGAGAAGCCCGGCTCCGGCTCCGGCAGCGTCAGCTCACGCGGCCCGAGGAACCTGGCGGTGTCCTTCGGCACGTCGGCCAGCGGGGCGCCCGGCACGACCGGGACGATCACGCCGGTCCTCGACAGGTCGACGGTCACCGCGGCCCCGGTGCCCGTCTCGGAACTGTAGGAGGCGTCGGTGCCCGCGATGATCAGGCCGATCCGGTGCCCCTTCTTGAAGGTGTAGTCGTGCGGCAGCGTCTCCCACCTGACCTTGGCGTACTTCCCGACCGGCATGGGCGACGGCCGGGTCAGCGAGTGGCGGTTGCGGGCGTCGATCCAGCCCCGGGCGACGACCTCCACCGGCCGGTTCGCCACGTTCGTGACGACCTTCTTGTAGCAGCCGTCGTCGGCAGCGGTGCTCTCGCCGTGGCAGTCCTCCTCGGCGATCGTGGTGACGCCCTGGCCGCGCCGCCAGTCCAGGCGGGTGTCGTCGCCGAAGTCGACGAGCAGGGCGGTCAGGTTCGAGGCGGGCCGGTCGAGCTTGACCCGCAGGTCGGCGGTGGGCGTGCCGGACAGGCGCAGGTCGACCGGCAGCGCGCCCGTGGTGAACGCCAGCCGTCCCGGGTTCGCGGCGCCGACGTCGGCGACCATCGCGGACTCGGTCATGGCCACGTCCGTGAACGTCGCCGTGGCGCGCCGGTCGGGCCGCAGCCCGAGCGTGCCGTCGGCGGCGGGCCGGAGCGTCAGCCGGGTGGCGTGCGGCGCCGGCCAGTCGCGCTGCGTGATCCACTCCGTCGGCCCGACCTGCACGTCGGCGCGCGGCTCGCGCATGATGTCGTTGCGCACGCCGTGCAGCCAGTGGTCGAACCAGCGGTGCAGCGTGTCGACCCACACGTCCCGCCGGCCCTCGAAGTCGAACGGGTCGACGTGGTTGTACTGGCCGACCCAGATCTTGCGCGGCACCCGGCGCTCGGCCAGCGCCTGCCACCAGGTGGAGAAGTTGTCCGGCTTGACGTTCAGGTCGTTGGACGTGTGGACGACGAAGACGCTGGCCCGCACCTTGGAGACGTCGCCGAGCAGCCCGCCGAGGTAGTCGCGCTCGGCCCAGAACGGGTTGTGGTCGCCGGTGTCGTCACCGTCCCCGGCGTCCATCCGGTCGCGCACCGCCTGGCACTTGGCCTCGGGGTCGGTGTCGACGTAGTTGGCCAGCCAGGAGGCGTAGTCGTAGTTGTAGATCACGCCGTTGGAGCGCTGGTACCGGTACCAGGAGCTGATCGCGGAGATCGGCACGATCGTCTCCAGGCCGCGCACGCCGGTCGCGGCCACGGCGTTGGCGAGCGTGCCGTCGTACGACTTGCCGATCATCGCGGACTTGCCGGTCGTCCAGTCGGCCACGGCGGGGCTGCCGTCGGCCCGGTACGCCTTGGCCCGGCCGTTCAGCCAGTCGATGACCGCCTTGCCGCCCAGCACGTCGGCCTTCCCGCCGACGTCGGGGCAGCCGTCGGAGCGGGTGGTGCCGATCATGTCGACGTTCAGCACGGCGTAGCCGCGCGGCACGAAGTAGTTGTCGTAGAACAGGGGGAACTTCGTGACGTTCCCGTCGGCGCCGTACTCCTTGCGCTCCCCCTCGTTGCCGCGTCCGGAGTTGTCGTAGTACGGGCTCTCGTCGATGATGACCGGGACGCGGAGCCCGGGACCGGACTCCTTGGGACGGATGATGTCGACGCGCACCCGGTCGAGCCGGCCGTCGGCGTCGCTGTCGACCGGCGACTCGACGTAGACGTGCTCGCGGACCGCGTCCGCGTAGGAGAAGACCGGCTGCGTACGGCCGTTCTCGACGGTGACCGCGGGTGCTGAGGCCGCGGCGTGGACGGGGGTCGCCGTGCCCAGGACGAGGACTGCGGCGATGAGGGCCGGGCGTAATTGTGGCACGCGTGACCTCCGTGGCTGTACCAAAAGTACGAGCAATCTCTCAGACGCCCGGAAGCCTGACAAGATCTGACCATGCGGGTCGAGAGGATGGGCATGCGGAACGTGGCACGGACCTCGTTGGTGGACGCCGCCATCGAACAGCTGCGCGACCAGATCACCAGCGGCGCGTGGCCGGTCGGCACCAAGCTGCCGTCCGAGAGCCGGCTCGCCGAGACGCTCGGCATGAGCCGCCTGTCGGTGCGCGAGGCGCTGCGGGTGCTGGCGCACGCCGGGCTGCTGGCCACCCGGCAGGGCGACGGCACGTACGTGACGGCCACCGACGAGTCGCAGGTGGCGCTGCGGCGGCGGCTGGACCGGGCGGCGGCCATGGACATCATCGACGTGCGGCGCGGGCTCGACCTGGTGGCCGCCCGGCTGGCCGCCGCCCAGCGCACCGACGAGGACCTCGCCGGGATGCGCGAGGCCCTGGCCCGCCGCGACGCCGCCGCCGGCGCCGGTGACCTCGACGCCTTCGCCGACGCCGACGTGGCCTTCCACCTGTGCGTCGCCGACGCGGCCCACAACCCGCTGCTTGGCGACCTCTACCGGAGCATGAGCGAGTCGGTGCGCGAGAGCGTCCGCGACCTGGAGGAGGCGGCGCTGCGGCCCGACAGCTCCCACCACGAACTGCTGGCGGCCATCGAGGCCGGTGACGCGGCGGCGGCCGTGGCGGTCTCGGTCGGCATCCTCGACCGCCAGGAACGCGACCTGTGACCCGGGCGCTCACCCGCCGATCGTGATCGTGTCCGTCTCGTCGTCCACGGGCGGCTCCGGCTCCCGCCTCCCCCACGGCCCCCGTACGGCGACCAGGGCGAGCACCGCCCCGCCCACGGCGGCGACCACCAGCCCATAGACCGGAACCCCACCGGAGCCCGCCCCACCCCGCGTGGCCGCCCCGCCCTGGGTGACCGCACCGTCGCCGGTGGCCGCCTCGGCCGCGTGCGGGGTGCCGGAAGGCCGCGTGCCCGGCGACGGCCCCGCCGCGAGCGGGCTCGCCACGGCCGCGCCCGGCTCGGCGCGCCCCTCCTCGGCGCGCCCCGGCTCAGCGCGCCCCTCCTCGGCCGCGCCCCGCTCGGCGTCACCCCGGTCGGGGTTGCCCGGTGCGGGGTGCTCGGGGTCCGGGGTGGGGCGGCCTGGGGGGAAGCCTGGGGGGCGGATGGCGCCCCAGTGGTTCTGCGGCTCCTTCAGGGCGCGGGCGAGGCCGGGTTGCAAGGGGTTGAGGGCGAGGCCGCCCGGCACGGTGAGGGTGCCCACGGCGTACGGGTCGAAGATGCCCTGGATGCCTTCGACCCGGTACGTCCCGGCGGCGGGGACGGTGAGGGCGGCGGCGTAGTGTCCGGGCTCGGGCAGCGGCGTGCCGGCGAACAGCGTGGCCTCGCCCCGGGCGTCCGTGAGCCGGAGCCCGGTGGGCCCGAGGTCGCCCTGGTAGGGGTGGTTGCCGTGCTGGAGCACCCAGTAGCCGGCCGTGTAGGACGTGCCGGCCTTCAGGGTGCCCGGGAGCGGGTCGAGGTAGGTGACGGCGAATCCGCCGGCGGCCGCCCCGGGGGTGGCGAGCGGACCGGCGGCCAGCAGCAGGGCGGCCACGACGGTGGCGAGTCTTCTCATGGGACACCTCCGGCGTGCATACACCGGCGGCGCGCCCGGAGTTCCGGCCGGGGCCCAGAATGGGGGACTCGGGGAGGCTTCGCGCGGTCGCCGTCCATTCCGCGCTGGTGGATCAGCGGCGGGGTTGACCGGTCAGGGGTTGCGGGCCCGCCCGAGGATGTGGGTGAGCGCAGGGCTGCCGGGGACGGGCCGGTGGGCGAAGCTCCGCTGTTCCTCGACGAGCAGCCCGGCGGCGCGGATGGCAGCGGCGGTGTCGCGGTTGGGGTGGCAGCCGCCGCCGACGCGCCGCCAGAGCGGGGTGATGAGGTCCTGAAGGACGCCGCGGACCGGCCGGGGCGAGCGGACGTGCTCGAAGTAGCGCAGCTCGCCGCCGGGCGCGAGCAGCCGTCGCACCTCGGCGAGGGTGGCCGCCGGGTCGGGCACGGTGCAGAGCACGAGCGACAGCACGGCGGCGTCGTACGCGCCGGGCCCGCCCGGCAGCGCCCCCGCGTGGCCGGGCACCACCCGGACGGCCACCGGGGCGCGGGCCGCGGCCCGCTCGGCCGCGGCGCGCAGCAGGTGGTCGGGCTCGACGGCGACGACCTCGCGCACTCCCGCCGGGTAGTGCGGGAAGTTGAGCCCGTTGCCCGCGCCGATCTCGATCACCCGCCCGGTCAGCCCGGCGAGCAGGCGCTCGCGCAGTGCGGCGGTGGCGGGATCGGCGCGCTCGGTCATCCTCTCGTAGGCGCGGGCGAAGCGCGGGTGCTGGTACTTCGAGAGGTCCTGCATCACCCCAGCCTAGGTCCGGGCGTGGGCCGGAGGGCTAGGACGGGCTGTTGCTCATGTAGCGGTCGATCTTCCAGTCGCCGTTGTCCTGCGTGAGCAGGAAGAACGCGCGGGTCTCCTCGGAACCCTCGCCGCTGGTGGCGCGGACGAACGCCTGCTTGCCGGCGACCTGGGACTCCTCGATCGTCGGCGTGCCGCCCTGGCCCTCGCCCATGCCCTCGAACAGCGTGGTGAGCGCCTGCGTGCCCTCGGCGGTCTGCTCGCCGGCCACGGCGGCCACGGCGTCGGAGGTGAACAGCTTCACGACCTGGGCGGCGTCGCCCGATTCGAGCGCCTTGTAGAAGCCCTCGACGACGCCGCGGGGCGAGCCCTGGCCGGCGCCGGTGTCGGTGGGCGACGGGCTGCCGGTGCCGGTCGTGGTGTCGGTCGGCGAGGCGGAGTCGCCGGGTGTCATGCCCGTGTCGGTGGCTGTGGGGGACGCCGGGCTCGCGGCGCCCTTCATCGCTTGCCCGGTGCCGCCCGCGGCGCAGCCGGCGGTGAACAGGGCCGGTACGATCGCGGCCAGCAGGAGGCCCCTGCGCAGAGAATTCATGCTCATGGCCGCTTTGATTCCCGCCCCGATCAAGGGCGAATGCGCTCTTTATCCAGTTCGCACGACCCTTTTAACGTACGCGGTATTTTCTCACCCTCGGCTTCACAGAATTCGGCGAGATCGTTCAGAGGTCTGATCGTTGCCCCACTGAGACCCGTTGCCCGGCGCGCCGCCGATACCGTCCCTCTAGTGCCGCATATCAAGGCGAACCCCGCTCCGCCCGCCGATCCTCTGCCGCAGCGCGACGACGCCGAGCGTTGCGCCTCCGCCGATTCGGGGCGGCGATGCGTCCTCCCGCCCGCCCATCATGGCGCGCATGTTTTCCCACCCGCGGAGACGGACCTCCGCCTCTGACATCGTTTCAAAAGTGCCATTTCGGGCAATTGACGCGAATGTCGGATGAACCGGTCACGGTGACCCCCTGTGAAGACGGCCCGCTGCTCATTCGTGGCGAGTTCGCGCTGGTGACCCAGGACGGCGAGCGCATCCCGCCCGGCCGGGCCACCGTCGCGCTGTGCCGGTGCGGCCGCTCGGCGGCCAAGCCGTTCTGCGACGGCTCACACAAGACGGCCGGCTTCCGCGCCCCCAGCGGCCAGGAGGCGGAGCCTGCGGACGGAGCTGGCTGACCGGCGCAGCCGCCGCCCCGCGTACGGGACGCCGCCGGTGAGCGCGGCGGCCAGGGCGAGCCAGCTGCAGACGCCCCGCTCGGCCACCCACACGGGCGCGAACAGCGACGACGTCGCCGGGAAGACCCGGTGGCCGCCGCAGCGGCGGCGGCCCAGCTCGGCGACCGCCACGGTGACGGCGGCGGCCCCGGCCAGCGCGGCGGGACGGCGGCGGGCGAGCGCGACGGCCACGCCCGGCGCCACCGCCAGGAACGCCGCCATCCGCCACGGCTGCGCGAGGTCGTCGTAGGCCTGCCGGACCCGCTGCGACCAGAAGCGCCGCGCCTGGCAGGGCAGGCGGCGCACGTAGAGGCCGGGGGCGGAGACCACGCGCCCGCCGCGCGCCCGGACGGTCCGGATCAGCTCCAGGTTCTCGAACAGCACGTCGCCGTCGTAGCCGCCCATGCCCAGGAAGAAGTCGCGCCGGACGCCGAGGGTGCCCGGGTAGTCGGCGCCGAACGCCCGGTTGAGCAGGCTGCGGGCGGTGTCCCAGCGGGCGTGCCAGGGCAGCGGGGAGAAGTAGTTCTGCGGGCGCACCAGGTCGGCCCCGGCGAGCAGCTCCCGCATCCTGGCGAGCCCCGCCGGGTCGTAGCGTACGTCGTCGTCGGCGATGACCACGTGCGCGGCGCGGGCCAGGCGCACGCCGGTGGTGACGCCGGTGACCTTGCCGTTGGCGTAGCCGAGCTCGGGGTCGGGAGGCACGTGGGTGACGAGGCCGCGCCAGCGGCGGGCGTGCCGGTCGAACAGGGCGGCCGGGCTGCCGTCGACGACGATCACGCGGGCGTGCCGGGCCAGGCCGGTCAGGTAGGCGGTGAGCTCGTCCAGCCCGGCGTCGTCCTCCCACCGCAGCGGCAGCACGTAGTCGAGGTCCATCACGGGCTCGCGACGGCCGTCTCCAGCTCGGCCAGTGACGAGACGCCGCGCTCCCAGCAGTCCATGACGTGCTCGGCCCACAGGCGTTCGAGGGTGAGCGCGCATGCGGCCCCGTACAGGATGTCGCCGGTGAGCGACGGCTGTGCGGCGGCGAGCCCGCCGCACAGGTCGTTGGCGGCGATCTGCTCGTGCACCGCGTCGGCCTGGACGTGCTCCTCGTAGAAGCGGGTGGCGGTGGCGTCGCCGCCGAGGCGGCGCAGGCCGGTGGCGTAGCGGCGGTTGGGCAGCGAGGAGGTCATCTCCAGGGCTGCCAGGTGGCCGGCGAGCGCGCCGCGCAGCCGCCGGTGCAGGCCGAACAGCGACATCGCGTTGGAGATCGCCAGCGTGATGCCGGGGACGCGGCCGAGGTGCGCGAGGTAGGAGTCGTCGAGGCCGAGGCCGCGCAGGGTGGCGCGGAACAGCTCGGAGTGCATGCGCTCGCGGCGTCCGCCGCCGTACTCGTCGGCCTGGATCTCGACCAGCGCCGCCTTGGCCCCGCCCTGGAGGCGCGGGATGGCCCAGGTGTGCGGGTCGGCCTCCTTCAGGTGGTAGATCGAGCGGTGGACGGCGAACTCGCGGAACTGGGCGAGGTCGGCCGTGCGCTGCAGGTGCTGCGACAGCGGCGGGCCCTCGTCGGCGACGGCCAGCGCGGTGAGCGCCCGCCGCACGTGGCGCGGCTCGACCGGGGCGGGGCGCGGCACGGCGCGGGCGAGCGCGTCCTCGAAGCCGCGCTCCAGGGCGGCGCGGGCCCGCAGCAGCGACGGCTCCCACTCCCAGCGCTCGTCCACGTCGTCGAAGCCCTGGTAGTGCAGCTCGTAGCAGGCGAACAGGGCGAGCTGCAGGTCGTCGTCGCCGAGCGGCAGCGCGCCCGGCTCCAGCGGGCCGAGCTCCCCGAGCTCCCCGGGCGGCCCGGTGAGGCAGGAGAAGAGCTGGTCGCTGATCGGGCCCCGGGCGGCAGGCAGGCGCATCAGGCACTCCGGCGGTAGACGGACACGTGCGCGCGGCTGTCGTCGCCGAACGGGGTGCGCGCCCAGTCCGACCAGCGATGCTCGCGCTCCATCGAGGCCAGCCGGGCCATCAGGTCGAGCTCGGCGGGCCAGGCGTAGCGGTGGTTGGCGGGCAGCAGGCGCACCCCTTCGGCGGTCAGCCGGATGCGGGTGGTGTGCATGTGCTGCCCGGCCGGGGAGAGCACGGCCGCCTCGGCGACGACGGCGTCCTCGGTCATCGACAGCAGCCGCAGCGCGCTGCCGTCGCGGAAGGCGGCCGGATCGGGCACCCACGCCTCGATTACGAACCTGCCGCCGGGCCGCAGGTGGGCGGCGGCGTTGCGGAAGCAGGCGACCTGGGCGTCCTGCGACGGCAGCGCGTAGACGGTGTTGGCGGCGAGCACGACGAGCGCGTAGGAGCCGTCGGCGGTGGCCGTGGAGAAGTCGCCGATCGTGACGGGCACGCGGTCGCCGCCGGGCTTGCCGCGCAGCACCTCGACCATCTCCGCCGAGCCGTCGATGCCCGCGACCTCCAGGCCGCGGGCGGCCAGCGGCAGGGCCAGCCGGCCGGTGCCGATGCCGAACTCCAGCACCGGCCCGCCGTCGGCGAGCTCGTGAAGCAGGTCGACAGCTTGGTCCGTGGGCAGGCCGCGTACGGTGGCGTCGTAGATGTCGGCGATGCCGCGGCCGTAAGCGGAGGCGTCGAACGCCGGCATCCGCACCTCCCCCGAGTTCCAGCACGTGAATGCCAGCTGAATGCCCGGGGCTCCACCCGTTAAACGCTCACGGCCACCTGCACGAGGTCGCCGTCGAGCCGGACGTGGTAGACGGGCACGGCGATGTCGGGCTCGTCCAGGCAGTGTCCGGTGACCAGCGAGAACACCTGTTTGTGCAGCGGCGAGGCGACGGTCGGCTCGCCCTTCCTGGTGCCGACGATGCCGCGCGAGAGCACGTACGCGCCGCTGAACGGGTCGAGGTTGCCGAGCGCGTGCACGGAGCCGTCGTGGGTGCGGAAGAGCGCCACCTGGCGGTCGCCGACGAGCGCGCACACGCCGCGCTCGGGCAGCAGGTTCTGGTAGCCGCAGACGTCCACCCAGGTCATCGGGTCACCACCGGCTTGATCTGGCCGCGCTCGGCGGCGAACACGATGGACGGGTCGGGCACGCCCGGCGCGTTGACGAAGCTGACGAACCGGGAGAGCTTGTCCGGATCGTCCAGGGTCGCCCGCCATTCGTCGACGTAGGTGGCGACGTGCCGCTCCATGTGGGCGTCGAGGTCGGCGCAGATGCCGAGCGCGTCGTCGACGATCACCGAGCGCAGGTAGCCGAGGCCGCCGTCGAGCGACTCCAGCCAGGCGGAGGTGCGTTGCAGCCGGTCGGCGGTGCGGATGTAGAACATGAGGAACCGGTCGATGGTCCTGATGAGCTCGTCGGTGGTGAGGTCGCCGGCGAGCAGGTCGGCGTGGCGGGGCTTGAAGCCGCCGTTGCCGCCGACGTACAGGTTCCAGCCCTGTTCGGTGGCGATGATCCCGAAGTCCTTGGAGCGGGCCTCGGCGCACTCGCGGGCGCAGCCGGAGACCGCCGACTTCAGCTTGTGCGGCGAGCGCAGGCCCCGGTAGCGCAGCTCCAGCGCGATGGCCAGGCCGACGGAGTCCTGCACGCCGTAGCGGCACCAGGTGGAGCCGACGCACGACTTGACCGTGCGCAGCGCCTTGCCGTAGGCGTGGCCGGACTCGAACCCGGCCTCGACGAGCCGCCGCCAGATCTCCGGAAGCTGTTCGACGCGGGCGCCGAGCAGGTCGATCCGCTGCCCGCCGGTGATCTTCGTGTAGAGGCCGAAGTCGCGGGCGACCTCGCCGATGACGATGAGCTTGTCCGGGGTGATCTCGCCGCCGGGGATGCGCGGGACGACCGAGTACGTGCCGTTCTTCTGGATGTTGGCGAGGAAGTGGTCGTTGGTGTCCTGGAGCGCGGCGCGCTCGCCGTCGAGGACGTGCCCGTTGTGCAGGGAGGCGAGGATGGAGGCGACGGCCGGCTTGCAGATGTCGCAGCCCCGGCCCTGCCCGTGCTGGGCGATGAGCTCGGAGAACGTGGTGATGCCGCGCACCCGGACGATGTCGAACAGCTCGGCGCGGGAGTGGGCGAAGTGCTCGCACAGGTTCTTGCTGACCTCGACGCCGGACTTCTCCAGGAGCTGCTTGAGCATGGGCACGCAGCTTCCGCAGGTGGTGCCGGCGCGGGTGCACGCCTTGAGCGCGGGCACGTCGGCGCAGCCCCGGTCGGTGACGGCGGCGCGCACCTCGCCCGCGCTGACGTTGTTGCACGAGCACACCTGGGCGTCGTCGGGCAGGTCGAGGTTCGCGCCGCCGCCGGTGAACAGCAGGTCGGACGGCGGCGCGGGCAGCGGCTTGCCGACGAACGAGCGCAGCGAGGTGTACGGGGCGGCGTCGCCGACGCAGATGCCGCCGAGCAGGGTCCGGGCGTCGTCGCTGATGAACAGCTTCTTGTAGACGCCGGCGACCGGGTCCATGTAGGTGACGTCGAGCGCCCCGGTCATGGCGCCGAACTGGGCGACCTCGACGCCGAGCAGCTTGAGCCTGGTGGACAGGTCGGCGCCGTCGAACGTGCCGTCGCCGCCCATGATCCGGTCGGCGGCGACCTCGGCCATGGTGAAGCACGGCCCGACGAGCCCGTACACCATGCCGCCGGCCAGCGCGCACTCGCCGATGGCGTAGATCGACGGGTCGGAGGTGCGCATGCCGGGGTCGACGACGACGCCGCCGCGCTCCCCCACCTCCAGCCCGCAGGCCCTGGCCAGCTCGTCGCGCGGCCTGATGCCGGCGGAGAAGACGACGACCTGGGCCTCGATCAGCGTGCCGCCGGGCGTGCGCAGGCCGGCCACCCGGCCCCGGTCGTCGGTGACGATCTCCTGGACGCCCGAGCCGGCGTGCACGCTCAGCCCGAGCCGTTCGATGTGCGACCTGAGCACCGAGCCGCCGCCCTCGTCGACCTGGCGGGGCATGAGCCACGGGCTCATCTCGACGATGTGGGTGCGCAGGCCGAGGGAGCGCAGCGCGTCGGCCGCCTCCAGGCCGAGCAGCCCGCCGCCGACGACGACGCCGTCAGCGGCCTCCTTGGCGGCCAGCCGGATCGCGTCCAGGTCGTCGATCGTGCGGTAGACGAAGGCGTGCCCGGCCCCCGGCACCGGCGGCACGAACGGCGCCGACCCGGTGGCGAGCACAAGCACGTCGTACGGCTCCGGCTCGCCGCCCTCGACGGTGACCACGCGGGCCTGCCGGTCGATGCCGGTGACGCGGCTGTTCAGCCTGGTCACCGCCCCGGACGGCACCGGGTAGGCGAGGTCCTCGGCGCTCACGCCCGACAGGTACGAGGTCAGCGCCACCCGGTCGTAGGCCGGGCGGGGCTCCTCCCCGATGACCGTGACGCGCCCGTCGAAGCCGCGCTGGAGCAGCGCCTCCACGAGCCGGTGTGCTGCCGGGCCGAACCCGGCCACGACGATCTTCTTCATGCGGAGACCCCTTCCTGTTCGCACAGCCAGCCGACGATGCCCGCGACGGCGTCACGGCAGGTGCCGCAGCCGGTCGTGGCGCGGGTGGCGGCGGCCACCCCGGCCACGTCCCTGGCGCCCGCCTCCCAGCAGGCCCTGATCTGGCCCTTGGTCACGTTGTTGCACTGGCACACCTTGGCCGCGTCGGGCATGAGCACCGGGCTGTCGGCGACCGGCGCGGCCGACAGCCCGGGGAACAGCAGGCCGGCCCGGTCACCGGGCACCGGCCCGCCGCGGTCGAAGAGCTGGGTGAGCGTGCCGACGGCGTCGCTGTCGCCCAGCAGGATCGCCCCGACCAGGCGGTCGTCGCGGATGACGAGCTTGCGGTAGGTGCCCCTGGCGCGGTGGCTGAAGCGGACCACCTCGGCGTGCTCGTCGGTGAGCTGGGTCTCGCCCATGGCGGCCAGCTCGACGCTGCTCGCCTTGAGCCGGGTGACCAGGCGCGAGCCCCGGTAGCGCGCCTTGCCCCCGGTGATCACGTCGGCGGCCACGGACGCCTGCTCCCAGGCGGGCGCGACCAGCCCGTACACGGTGCCGTCGTGCTCGGCGCACTCGCCGATCGCGAAGATCGACGGGTCGTCGGTGCGCAGCTCGTCGTCCACGACGACGCCGCGCCGCACCTCCAGCCCGGCCTCGGCGGCGAGCGCGGTCAGCGGGCGGACGCCGCAGGCGAGCACGACCAGGTCGCCCTCGACGAGCTCGCCGCCGGCCAGCCGGACGCCCGTCTCCTCGACGGACGCGGCGGACACGCCGGTGCGGGTCTCGACGCCGAGCCCGGCCAGCGTCTCGCCGAGCAGCAGCCCGGCCTCGGCGTCGAGCTGGCGTTCCATCAGATGGCCGGCCAGGTGCAGCAGCGTCACGGGCAGGCCGCGCCCGGCCAGCCCGCGGGCGGCCTCGACGCCGAGCAGCCCGCCGCCGACGACGACGGCGCGGCGGCTGTGCTCGGCGGCCTTGAGGATGCGCTCGCAGTCGTCGAGCGTGCGGAACGGGACGGCCCGCGCCACGCCGGGGATCGGCGGCACGACCGCCTCGCTGCCGGTGGCGAGCACGAGCAGGTCGTACGGCTCGCGGCGGCCGTCGGCGGTGTGCACGGCGCGGGCCTCCCGGTCGATCCAGGCGACCTCGCCGCCGAGCACGGCCTCGACCCGGTTGGCGGCGTACCAGGACAGGTCGTGCAGGCCGAGCTGTTCGGGCCTGGCCTTGCCGGCGAGCACGTTCGACAGCAGCACCCGGTTGTAGGGGCGGCCGGGCTCGGCGCCGAACACGGTGATCGTCATCCGCGGGTCGCGCGCCCGGACCTCGCCGACCAGCCGGGAGCCGGCCATGCCGTTGCCGACCACGACGAGCCTCATGAGACCCGCTCCACCCGTACGGCGCAGACCTTGAACTCCGGCATCCGGGACGCGGGGTCGAGCGCGGGGTTGGTCAGCCGGTTCGCCCCCTCCCAGTGAAAGGGCATGAACACGGTGTCGCTCCTGATCGCGTCGCTGATCCTGGCCACCGCCTCGTCCGTGCCGCGCCTGCTGGTCACCCGCACCAGGTCGCCCGCCTCGATCGCCAGCCGTTCGGCCAGGTCGGGGTGGAGCTCCACGTACGGGTGCGGCGAGGCGGCGGTCAGGGAGGCGATCCTGCGGGTCTGCGCGCCGCTCTGGTAGTGGGCGAGCACGCGGCCCGTCGTCAGATGGACGGGGTAGTCGTCGTCGACCTCCTCGGCCGGAGGCCGGTGCTCGACGGGCACGAACCTGGCCCGGCCGTCGGGCGTGGGGAAGGAGTCCAGGAACGGCCGGGGCGTGCCGGCGTGCTCCGGCTCCGGGCAGGGCCAGAACACGCCGGTCTCGCCGGCGATCCGCTCGTAGGTGATGCCCGCGTAGTCGGCCGTGCCGCCGGCGCTGGCGCGGCGCAGCTCCTCGAACACCTCGGCGGGGTCGTCGGCGAAGTCGTGGCCGAGCCGGCGGGCCAGCCCGGCGATCACCTCCAGGTCGCCGCGGACGCCGGGCGGCGGCGCGAGCGCCCGGCGGCGCAGCAGGACGCGGCCTTCGAGGTTCGTCATCGTGCCGGTCTCCTCGGCCCACTGGGTGACCGGGAGCACCACGTCGGCCAGCGCCGCCGTCTCCGACATCACCACGTCGCAGACGACGAGCAGGTCCAGCGCCCGCAGCCGGGCGGCGATCCTGGACGAATCCGGCGCGGACACGACGGGGTTGGAGCCGAACAGCAGCATCGCGCGCGGCCCGCCGGGCGTGCCCAGCGCGTCCAGCAGCTCGTACGCCGACCGTCCCGGCCCCGGCAGGTCCTCCGGCCGCACCCCCCACACGCCCGCGACGTGCTCGCGCGCCGCCGGGTCGTCGATCCTGCGGTAGCCGGGGAGCTGGTCGGCCTTCTGCCCGTGCTCGCGGCCGCCCTGGCCGTTGCCCTGCCCGGTGAGGCACCCGTACCCGGAGCCGGGCCTGCCGGGCAGGCCGAGCGCGAGCGCCAGGTTGACGAACGCGCTCACGGTGTCGGTGCCCTTGGCGTGCTGCTCGGCGCCGCGCCCGGTGAGCACGTACGCGTTCCTCGCGAACGCCAGCGCGCGCACGGCCTCGCGCATGCGCTGGACCGGCACGCCGGTGACGCGCTCGACCCGCTCGGGCCACCAGGAGGCCAGCGAGGTGCGCACGGCCTCGAACCCGGTCGTGCGCCCGGCCACGTACGAGGCGTCGACCAGGTCCTCGGCCACGGCCAGGTGCAGCAGGCCGAGCGCGAGCGCCAGGTCGGTGCCGGGCGCGGGCCGCAGGTGCAGCCAGGCCAGCCGGGCGGTCGCGGTGCGGCGCGGGTCGATCACGACGAGCCGCGCGCCCTCCAGGTGGCGCACGAACGGCGGCATCGTCTCGGCCGGGTTCGCGCCCGCCAGCAGCACCACGTCGGCCCCGGCCAGGTCGGTGACGGGGAACGGCATCCCCCGGTCCATGCCGAACGCGCGGATCGACGCGGCGGCGGCCGACGACATGCAGAAGCGGCCGTTGTAGTCGATCTGGCTGGTGCCGAGCGCGACCCGGGCGAGCTTGCCGAGCAGGTACGCCTTCTCGTTGGTGAGCCCGCCCCCGCCGAACACGGCCACGGCGTCGGGGCCGTGCTCGTCCCTGAGAGCGATGAGGCGCGCCGCCACGTGGTCGAGCGCCTCCTCCCAGGACACCGGGTTCCCGTGCAGGAGCGGGCCGGTCAGCCGCTCACCGTTGGTGAGGAGCTCGGCGGCGGTCCAGCCCTTCTGGCAGAGCGCGCCGCCGGCGTTGGCCGGGACGTCGGCCCGGGGGGTGATCGTGATCCCGGTCCCCTCGGCGCCGATCGCCATCCCGCACTGCAGGGCGCAGTACGGGCAGTGGGTGTCGACGGTGGTCATCGCTCACACCCGCGCATGGGCGAGGGAGGCGATCCGGGTCACGCCGACGGTGCGCGTGTAGCACCACCAGGTCAGCGCGAAGCAGGCGGCGTAGAAGGCGCCGAACGCGGCGAACGCCACCGCCGGGCTGCCCGTCGCGGCGAACGACATGCCGAACGCCCGGTTGATGAGGAACCCGCCGAGCGCGCCGACCGCGGAGATGATCCCGATGGCCGCCGACGCCTGCCGTCTGCCGTGCAGCAGCGCCTCCTCGCCGGTGCCGCGCTCGGCGACCGCCTTGGCCTGGAAGATGGCCGGGATCATCCGGTACGTGGACCCGTTCCCGATCCCGGCCGTCAGGAAGAGAACCTGGAAGGCGAGGAAGAACGGCCAGAAGCCGCCGGACGCCGAGGCGAGCCAGACGAGCACGACGCCCGCGCCCATGGCGGCGAAGTTCCACAGGGTGACCGGCGCGCCGCCGAGCCGGTCGGCCAGCCAGCCGCCCACCGGCCTGATCAGCGACCCGGCCAGCGGCCCGGCGAACGCCACCGCCGCCCACGGCGCGTCCGGGAACAGGCTCATGCTCAGCAGCGGGAACGCCGTCGCGTAGCCGATGAACGAGCCGAACGTGCCCACGTACAGGAACGACAGGATCCACGTCTGGGCGCGGCCCGCCACCGCGAGCTGCTCGCGCGGGCTCGCCTTGGCGCTGGACAGGTTGTCCATGAAGAAGTAGGCGCAGCCGGCGGCCACCACGATGAACGGCACCCAGAACCAGCCCGCCGCCGCCAGCCCGAACGCCCCGATCACCAGCGGCATCACGAGCTGCACCGAGCTGACGCCGATGTTGCCGCCCGCCGCGTTCAGCCCGAGCGCCACGCCCTGGCGGGCGCGCGGGTAGAAGTAGGTGATGTTGGCCATGCTGGAGGCGAAGTTCCCGCCGCCGACGCCGGCGACGGCCGCGATGGCCAGGAACGCCCAGTACGGGGTGTCCGGGCTGCTCACCGCCACGCCGAGCAGCACCGCCGGGACGATCAGCAGCAGCGCGCTCGCCACCGTGAAGTTGCGCCCGCCGAACCTGGCCGGTCCGAACGTGTACGGCACCCGCAGCGCCGAGCCGACCAGGTTCGGCACCGCCACGAGCCAGAAGAGCTGGTCGGTCGAGAAGTCGTAGGCGCCCATCCGGGCGGCCACGATGCTCCAGAGCGTCCAGACGGTGAAGCCGAGATGCTCGGCCAGGATCGAGAAGACGAGGTTCCGGCGGGCGACCTTCCGGCCCGTGTGCTGCCAGAAGGCCGCGTCGTCGGGATGCCACTCGGCGATCCAGCGCGTCATCGTTCCTCCTACGTTCTGGTGAGGTCGAACGTAGGAACCCGGCGTTACGCACATGGACGGTCCGTGGCTGTGCGCCGGTTACATGTGACTCACCCGGGCAACACGCAATACATATGCGTCACGCCGGAAACATGCTGGTAATCAGCCCCGCAGGGCCCGGAAGAAGGCCCGCACGTCCTCGGTGAGCGCCTGCGGCTGCTCCAGCGCGGCGAAGTGCCCGCCGTGCGCGAACTCCGACCAGTGCACGATCGTGTCGGTCCGCTCGGCCAGCGCGCGGACCGGCTTGACGTAGTCGTGGGCGAACACCGCCACGCCCGTCGGCGTCGGCGAGCGCTCCGGCATGCTCCACGCGTGCGCGAACTCCCAGTAGATCTGCGCCGCCGAGTCGGCCGTGTTCGTCAGCCAGTAGAGCGACACGTTCGTGAGCAGCCGGTCGCGGTCCACGCCGTTCTCGGTCCACTCGGCGAACTTCTCCGCGATCCAGGCGAGCTGCCCCACCGGCGAGTCGGCCAGCCCGAACGCGAGCGTCTGCGGCCGGGTCGACTGGATCGCCAGGTAGCCGCCCAGCTCGCCCGTGAAGCGCTCCAGCCCGGCCAGCCTGGCTTGGTCCTCCTCGCCGAGCTCGGCCTGCTCCGCCGGGTCGCCGTGGGGGAAGGTCATGAGGTAGTTCACGTGCACGCCGATCACGCGCCCGGCGTCGACCCGGCCCAGCTCCCGCGACACGCCCGACCCCCAGTCGCCGCCCTGCGCGCCGTAGCGGTCGTAGCCGAGCCTGGCCATCAGCGTGGCCCAGGCGCGGGCGATCCGCTCCAGCGTCCAGCCCGGGCCGGCCAGCGGCGCGGAGAAGCCGAACCCCGGCAGCGACGGGACGACCAGGTGGAAGGCGTCGGCCGGGTCGCCGCCGTGCGCCCTCGGGTCGGTCAGCGGGCCGATCACGTCCAGGAACTCCACCACCGAGCCCGGCCAGCCGTGCGTCAGGACCAGCGGCGTGGCGTCTGGCTCCGGCGAGCGGACGTGCAGGAAGTGGATGACCTGGCCGTCGATCGTGGTGACGTACTGCGGAAGGGCGTTGAGCCGCTTCTCGTGCAGGCGCCAGTCGTAGTCCGTGGCCCAGTGCTCGGCCAGCTCCGCCAGCGCCGCGACCGGCAGGCCGCGCTCCGGCCCTGCCCCCGGCGTCTGCACCGGCAGCCGGGCCCGGCCCAGCCGCTCGCGCAGGTCGTCCAGGTCCGCCTGGGGGATGTCGATGCGGAAGTCCCTGATCTCTTCGCTCATGACCCCACCGTCGCAGCCCTTGTGGCAAAGTCCTTGCCTGGATTGAATGCGGGCATGCTGGGAACCTCCGCGCGGCTGCTGCGCCTGCTCTCACTGCTCCAGGCCAGGGCCGACTGGACCGGCGCCGAGCTGGCCGAACGGCTGGAGGTCAGCCCGCGCACCGTCCGCTACGACATCGGCAAACTGCGCAGCCTCGGCTACCCGGTGCACGCCGCGCCCGGCGTCGCCGGCGGCTACCGGCTCGGCGCGGGCGCCAAACTGCCGCCGCTGCTGCTCGACGACGAGGAGGCCGTCGCCGTCGCCGTCGCGCTGCGCACCGCCGGGGCGTTCGAGGAGACCGCGCTGCGCGCCCTGGTCAAGCTCGAACAGGTACTCCCCGCCCGCCTGCGCCACCGCGTCCAGGCGCTGCACCGGCACACCGTGTCGCTCCGGCCGCCCGGCACGCCCGTCGCCACCGGCACGCTGACGGCCGTCGCCGCCGCCTGCCGCGACCGGCACCGGCTCCGGTTCGACTACCGCACCCACACCGGTGACGGACGCGTCCGCGACGTCGAACCGTACAAGCTCGTCCACACCGGACGGCGCTGGTACCTGATCGCCTGGGACGTGCACCGTGCCGGCTGGCGCACCTTCCGGGTCGACCGGATGACGGTACGCACCCCGCACGGCCCCCGCTTCACCCCCCGCGCCGCGCCGCCGGCGGACGTGGTGCCGCAGGGCGTCGACACGGCGCTCATGCGGCACCGCGCGACCGTCACCGTGCACGCGCCCGTCGCCGTCGTCCGCGCCCTGCTGCCCCCGTCCGTCGCCGTCGAGCCGCGCGGCGACCACGCCTGCGCGGTCCACGCGGGCGGCGACACGCCGATGCGGCTCGCGCTGCACATCCTCATGCTCGACGCCGACTTCCACGTCGACGGCCCGCCCGAGCTCCTGGCCGCCTTCCGCACCCTGTCGGAACGCGCCGGCCGAGCCTCCATCCCCCAGCAGCCAGGAACGATTACGGAAGGTCACGCGGGGTAACAGCATCACAGCAAGGGGGGAATCATGATCAAAACGCTCCACAAGATGGGCATTAAGTCAAACCACTGCTATCTGGCCGGTATCGCTTCCATTGGGCTGGCCTTCGCCACCTGGATGACGTCCAAGAACGTCGAGAACGCGGGCATGGACCGCGCCGACCGGTGGGGGATCTTCATCGGCCAGTGGGCACCGACGCTGTTCTGCATGGGCGTGGCGCTCCGCATCGAGGAGACCCACGGGCCGGACGCGCAGACGGAGGAGGAGATGTACGGCCACACCGGCCGCCAGTCGGAGAGGATCCGGGCAGGCGCCGGCGTGTGAACACCAGGCAGGCCATGTCCTTCACCGGACATGGCCTGCTCCCCCACCCGCTGACCGATTCCGTGGTCGCCAACCCCCAAGGACCTCACTTCGTTCGGACGTCTTCCCGGCTTTCGCCGCACCCTTGGCCGATTCGGCACGGCAGGCGTCGAACCCGCATACCCGGGACGAGACCTACCCGCTCCCGCAAGATCACGGCCTCGGACTCCCTGGCATGATTGTCCGTTGCTCGTGGAACCAAACCTGGCGGGACACAGCGATGCCACACACCTCACCCCTGACCGCGGCTCTCGTCGCCGCCACGCTGCCGCCCGCGCGGCTGCCTCAGCCTGGTTCGGTGGTGGCGGTCGCGAGGTGGCGGAGCGCCGAGGGGCTCGGCGCGGTGCTCTCCGTACGGCACAGGCGTGACGGCGTGCTGGCCTCGGACGTCGCCGTCGCAGTGCGCACGGACGAGGGCGCCTGGCGGGACCTGGGCGTCTCCTCCGGCTCCAGCGGCTACCCGGACGTCTTCTCCCCCTCCCCCGGCCCGCCGGACGCGGCGCTGCTCGGCATGGCCGAGACGTGGATCTCGGACCAAGATTTCAGGGGTGGTGCGGAGGCTCCGCTGCGCCTGTTCGAGCTCCGGCTCTCCGCCTCGGTCACCTCGGTCGTCTGCGAGACGGCGTCGTCGCGCGCCGTGCAGGAGATCTCGCCGCTGCATTTCTGCCTCGTGGGCGTCCTGGGCGACGAGCCCGCGACCGTGCACGTCCACAGGGGCGCGAACCTGGTGGACGGCATCCCCCTCCACCCCGCCTGGACCCCCTGGCGCTGATCCCCCGGCAGCGCGACACACTCGGCCGACCCGGGCGCCGGTGCATGGCTACGTTGCGATCGGCTCGCTGCGGAGCCGGCTCCTGGGGCCTACGCATTCCCGGGGGCGGTGAGGACTTCCGTGGCGAGGGTTTCGATGACGTGGGCGACCTCGGCCGGGGCGCGGAGGTGGGCGCTGTGTCCCTGGCCGCGCAGGGTGACGCGGCGGGCGTTCGGGAGGCGGCGTTCGAGGGCGTCGAGGCGGGCGGCCAGGTGGGCGGGGCTGCGGTCGCCGCCGAGCAGGACGACGGGGGCGTCGATGGCGGCGTACGCGTCGAGGCGGTCGCCGAGGTCGTCGATCGCCTCGAGGTCGTCGATCTGCCGGGGCGCCAGGGCCCGCATCCTGGGCGCGGCCGCCACGTACAGGCCGACGAGGCGGGAGGCGAACGGCGGGATGCCGACGACGTCGCGGACGAAGATCTCGATGGCCTTGCCGGGGCGGCCGGCGTCGGCGAGGGCGCGGGTGCGGGCGGTGGCCTCGCCGCCGAGCGGGGGGCCGGTGACGATGGGGGGTTCGTAGAGGACCGCGCCCGCGAACGCGCCGGGGGCGGCGGCGAGCGCCTCCAGGACGGCGACGCCGCCGGAGGAGTGGCCGGCGAGCAGCACCGGGCCGCCGAGTGCCGCCGCCGCCACGCGGACGTCGTCGGCCTCCTGGGCCATGGTGCAGCGGGGGCGCAGGTCGAGGCGGTACTGGCGGCGGTGGATCCGGACGACCCGGTGGCGGGGGCTGAGCAGGCGGGCGACCTTGTGCCATTGCGAACCGTCGTCCAGGCCCGCGTGCACCACGAGGACGGCGGGGCCACGGCCCTCGTCGGTGGCGTGTATGCCGGCGCCGTCGGGGGTGGGGATGGTGAGCACGGTGCCTCCTTAGCAACGCTAAGGGCGACTTTAGCATTGCTAAGGTAGGGCGTCGATGGGCGAGAACAGGCGGGGCGCGCTGTCCCCACAGGTGCTGGTCGAGACCGCGTTGCGGCTGCTGGACGAGGTCGGGCTCGACGGGCTGACCGTGCGCAGGCTGGCCGCCGAGCTGGGCGTGCGGTCACCGGCGCTCTACTGGCACATCCGCACCAAGCAGGAGCTTCTGGACGGGATGGCCGACGCGATCGTGCTGGCGGCGGGCATGGGGCCGCCGGGCGCGGACGAGACGTGGCAGGAGTGGCTGGCCCGGCGCGCCCGCGCGTACCGGCGCTGCCTGCTCGCGCACCGCGACAGCGCCCGCATCGTCGCCGGGGCCACGCGGCTCGGCGCGGAGACGGTCGCGAGGTTCGACGAGGAGCTGGCGGAGCTGGTCAGGCGCGGGTTCGGGCCGGTGCTCGCGTTGCGGGCGATCACCCACGTCACCCACTACGTCAACGGGTTCGTGCTGCAGGAGCAGGCGGAACGCCCCGAGAGCGGGCAGCCGGCCGGGCCGCCCGGCGAGACGCTGGCGGCGGCGCTGCGCGAAGGGGACAGCCCGCTGGGTGAAGAGGCGTTCGAGCACGGCCTGCGCACGCTCGTCGCGGGCATCGAGGCGGCTCTGGAGGAAGGTCAGCGGTAGGGGTCGGTGATCTCGCGGAGGCGGGTCAGGGCGTGGCGGAGCCGGTCGGTTCCGCGTCTGCCGAGGTGGCGGGCGGGGGCGACGCGGCGGCACGGTCACCGGCCCGGCGCGGACGGTCATCGGGTGGTACGTGGCACCCAGCCCAGGAACGTGCCCTCGGGGCAGTGCGTGGCCAGGGCCGCCGCGATCGAGCCGTGCAGGTGGGCGTCGCCGGGCAGGGCGAGGTGGCGCTCGCCGGGCTCGTCGTGGAACGACAGGTCGAGCCGGGCCCCCGGGTAGCGGCGGACGCCGTCGACGGTCTTCGCTTCGCCGGTGTACGAGAGGGCGGCCGAACGGATTCTGGGCCAGGGGTGCTCGTTGATGCCGCGTTCGGTGACGGTCAGGACGCCCAGGGCCTTGGCGCGCAGATTGATCCGGATATATCCGGCGATGCCGATGATCACGACGAGCACCACGCCGGCCATGAACGCGAGGTAGTCCGGCGCGTCCACCCCCCGGTCCTCGGGCAGCGTCGCGCCGATCACCCCGACGACGACCAGCACGGCGACGGAGATGACGAGCATCAGGCAGCCGAACATCCCCCGGCCCTGCCTGAGCGCGGCGCCCCGCAGGTCGAACGCGGTCCCGTCAGGCGGCTGCCGCACCACCCGCACCCTGGTCGTGGAACGGCTCCACCGCTTGACGTCCTCGCGCCCCAGCAGCAGCCCGCCCGCGACGCCGCACAGCGCGGCCCCGGCCCCGATCCCCTGCGACGGATACACCCCGCCACCGGAGATCCCTGCGGCGAGCACCGCGCCCACGAGCAGGACCGAGCCGATCCCGAGCACCGCCACGCGCATCAGCCCGATCGCCATCGGCCCGCCCAGCCACACCCGGGCGAGCCAGAAGCACCAGACCGAGCTCCAGAACACCCCGGCGAAGATCTCGAACGGCGCGGCGGCGGTCCCCCACACGAGCACGGCGCCGCCGGCGAGACCCAGCCAGAACACGGCGAGCAGCCCGGCAGCCAGCCGAAGAGCGGGGGGACGCGGCATGCGCGGCATCCTAACCGGCCCCGGGCCGCCACCACGCCCCGCCGAGGCCCGTCCGCAGCTACGGGAGCCGCCCCTGGGAGACGACCGTTCGGGCGAGCTCGGCGCGGGGGCGGCCCACGAGGCGCGGGGCGGTCCGTACGGGCGCGCGCCCCCGTACGGACGAGAGCTCGTACGTACGGGGGGCGGTCCGTACGCGCGCGGTCCGTACGGGCGGGTGGTTGCCCGGATCTCGGCCTGCTGCGGCCAGGACGGGCTGGTCAGGAGGGTGGGGGGAGGGCGGTCAGGCCGGCGCCGATGAGGCCCGCCTGGTCGGTGAGGGCCGCCGGGTGGATCGGGGCGCGGCGGGGGCCGGGCAGGGCGTCGGCGCGGTAGGCCAGGCGGAGCGGGTCCAGCAGGAGGGGGCCGAGTCGCGAGACACCGCCCGCGATCACGATCACGTCGGGGTCCAGGAGGTTGGCGGCGCCCGCGAGCGTACGGCCCAGGAGGGTCGCGGCGGTGGTGATCACCTGGGTGGCGCGCGGGTCGCCGGATCGGGCCAGGGCGGCGATGGCGGCCAAATCGAGGCGGTCGCCGGTCAGCTCGCGGCCTGTCAGTTCGTGGTACGTGCGCTCGATCGCGGGGCCTGAGGCGTGGGCTTCGATGTGGTCCGTCGCGCCGCACGAGCACTTGCGACCGGCGACCAGGGCGGAGGCCGGGGCGGGGAGGTGGCCGAGGGCGCCCGCGGTGCCCGTGGGGCCGGGGTACGTGGTGCCGCCGGTCACCAGGGCGCCGCCGATGCCGGTGCCGACGGCGACGACCAGGGCAGTGCGGGCGCCCCGGGCGGCGCCGAGGCGGGCTTCGGCGGTTCCGGCGGCGTGGCAGTCGTTCACCACGGCCACCGGAAGGCCGAGGGCGTGCCCGGCGATGGACCTGACGTCGGTGCCGGCCCAGCCGGTGAGCAGGTCGGTGGCGCTGGAGATGCGTCCGCCGGCGTCGACCACGCCGGCCGTCGCGATGCCGCACGCCACCACCCGGTCACCGCCGAGGGCCAGCAGGGGCCGGACGCAGTCCAGGACGGCTGCCATGATGGCCTCGCCGCCGTCGGCCGCCGGGGTGGGCGTGCGCCGCTCGCCGGTCAGCCGCCCGGCGGCGTCCACCAGCCCGGCCGCGATCTTGGTGCCGCCGATGTCCACCGCCACGGCCAGCGCCCCGCCACCATCACTGAAAGCCCGGGAGCCGACGCCGGGCGCCTCGGAACGAATGCCCGGCTCCCCACCGCGGTCCCAGGACAGGTCGCCTGGCCGGTTCGCCGTCATCGGGAGGCTGCCGGGGTGGCGTGGGTGAGGCGGGCGGTGAGGGACACCGGGTCGGTGATCGCGCCGCCGGCCACGACGGCCCACGCCCCGGCCTCGAACGCGCGCCGTACCTGGTCCTCGGTCCGGTAGCGCCCCTCGGCGACGACCCGCACGCCGTGCCCGGCGAGGGCGGCGACGAGGGCGAGGTCGGGGTCGTCGGGCGTGGGGAGCTGGGCGGCGGTGTAGCCGGACAGGGTGGTGCCGACCACGGCGGCGCCCGCGTCCCAGGCGGCGAGGCCCTCGTCGAGGGTGGAGACGTCGGCCATCACGGGCACGAACGCGCGCACGGCCGCGACCAGCTCGGCGTCGGCGGGCGATTCGCGGGTCAAATCGACGGCGACCATCGCGGCCCCGGCCGCCGCCAGGTCGCGGGCGAGGCCGAGGGTGGGGGTGATGAGGTGGCGGTGCGCGTACGGGATCTTGTGCAGGCCGATGACCGGGAGCGCGGTGTGGCGCCGGACGGCGCGGATGTCGGCGGCGGAGTTGATCCGGAGCCCGGCTGCGCCGCCGAGTTCGGCGCAGCGGGCGAGCCGGGCGATGGTCTCGGGGTCGCGCAGCGGGTGCCCGTCGGGCGCCTGGCAGGAGACGACGAGGCCGCCCCGGATCTGTTCCAGCATGGTTGTATAGCCCAATCCACCTGATCCCCCACGACAAGGGGGATTCGCTCGGCGAAATGGTATAGCCCAATTCTGGGGAGGGCTAGACTGCCCGCTGTGAACGAGGAGGCGGAGGGCAAGTCGGCACGGCTGCGCCGGCATCTGCTCTCGCTGCTGGGCGACGAGCTGGCCCCGCACGACCGGCTGCCGACCGAGCGCAGTCTGGCGGAGGAGTTCGGGGCGAGCCGGTTGACGGTGCGGCTGGTGCTCGACCAGCTTGAGCGGGAGGGCCGCGTCTACCGGGTGCAGGGCTCGGGGACGTTCGCGAGCGAGCCGCGCATCGCCAAGTCGGTGGAGCTGACCTCGTTCAGCGAGGACATGCGGGCGCGGGGGCTGCGGCCGGGGTCGCTGGCGGTGACGGAGGAACGCATCCCGGCCGGGGCGGAGGTCGGCTACGCGCTGGGCATCAGCCCGTCGGCCGAGGTGCTGCACGTGCGGCGGGTGCGTACGGCCGACGGCGAGCCGATCTGCCTGGAGCACTCCTACCTGCCGTCGGCGCTGGTGCCGGGCACGCTGGGCGAGGCGTTGCGCGGCTCGCTGTACGAGGAGCTGGCCGGGCACGGGCTGGCCCCGCGCCGGGCCGAGCAGACGATCAGGGCGACGGTGCTGGACCCGGCCGACGCGCGGGAATTGCGGGTGGCGGCGTTCTCGCCGGCGTTCCTGGTGCAGCGGACGGCCTACGACGCGCGCGGCCGGGCGGTCGAGCGCGCGCTGTCGCTCTATCGGGCCGACCGCTACTCCTACGAGCTGACGATCTACCGGGACTGACCGGCTACCGGGACTGACCGGCGAAGGTCGTCAGGGCGTCGCCCGAGAGCCGGTAGCGGATCCACTCGTCGCACGGCTCGGCGCCGATCGACCGGTAGAAGTCGATCGACGGCTGGTTCCAGTCGAGCACCGACCATTCGAACCGCTCGTAGCCGCGCTCGACGCCGATGCGGGCCAGCTCCGTCATGAGCGCCTTGCCGTGCCCGCCGCCCCGGCTCTCCGGCCGAACGTACAGATCCTCCAGATAGATCCCGTACGTCCCGGTCCAGGTGGAGAAGCTGAGGAACCACAGCGCGAAGCCGACGACCTGCCCGTCGCTCTCGGCGACGTGGGCGTATGCCGCCGGGGAGTCGCCGAACAGCGCGTCCTTCAGCCGCTCGTCGGTGAGCTTGACCTCGTGCAGGGATTTCTCGTATTCGGCCAGGTCGCGGACCAGCTGGTTGATCACGGGCACGTCGTCGGGAGTGGCGGGGCGAATCATGTGCGCAAGCGTATGACACCTGCGCGCCTACCCTTTTCGCCCGTCCCCGTGCGACGATGCGCAGGCGTGGTGTGCGCCGGGGGGCGGGGGGCCTGTTGGGATGGCGTGCGCGCGCGTTCCCGGGAGGTGGCTGTTCGGTGGGGGGCGTGGATCTGGCCCGCTGTGACGACGGCGCGTTCGCGATCACCGCGGGCGAGCGGGCGCTGTACGAGGAGGGCGACTTACGGGCCGCGCGGCGCTGCTTCGAGGCGGCGCACGGCCGGGCCGAGGCGAGCGGCGACCGTGCCGCGCTGGCGCGGGCGGCGCTCGGGCTGGGCGGGATCTGGGTGCAGGAGCACCGGCCGGGCCCGCGTCAGGAGACGGTACGGGCGCGGCAGCGGCGGGCGCTGGCGCTGGTCGGCCCGCGCTCCCCGCTGGCGCTGCGGCTGCGGATCAGGATGCGCGGCGAGGACGACTACCGGGCGGGCGAGCACGCCGGGACCCTGCGCCTGCTGGAGGAGGCGAGGGCGGCGGGTGACCCGGTGGCGCTCGCGGAGGCGCTGAGCCTGGCGCACCACTGCCTGCTGGGCCCGGCCCACGCGGGCACGCGGCTGGCGCTGGCGTCGGAGCTGACGGGCGTGGCCGCGCGCACCGGGCGGCGCGGCGACCTGCTCATGGGGCTGATGTGGCGGACGGTCGACCTGTTCAAGGCGGCCGATCCGCAGGCGGAGCCGTCGCTGCGGGAGCTGCGGGCGGCGCTGGCGGCGGGCGACCATCTGGCGGTCGGGTTCGTGGCGCGGGCGGCGGAGGTGATGCTCGCGACGCGGGCGGGCCGGTTCGAGGAGGCGGAGGCGCTGGCGGGCGCGTGCGCGCAGCGGGGCGCGGAGGCGGGGCACGTGGACGCGCCCGGCTGGTACGGCGAGCAGCTCGGCGCCATCCGCTGGTTCCAAGGGCGGGCGGGCGAGCTGGTGCCGTCGCTGCGCGAGCTGGCCGGGTCGCCGACGCTCAGCCCGGTGGACCACGCGGTGGCGGCGAGCCTGGCCGTGTCCGCCGCGACGGCCGGCGATCACCGGACGGCGGCGGGGGTGCTGGCCCGGTTGCGCGGCCAGAACCTGCCGCGTTCGGGAAGCTGGCTGGCGACGCTCTACTTCCTGACCGAGGCCGCGTACCTGCTGCGTGACACGGGCACGGCGGCGCGGGCCCGCGAGCTGCTGGCGCCCTACGCGGGGCTGCCGGCTGTGGCCGGGCCGGGCGTGACGTGTCTCGGCTCGGTGCGGCACTCGCTGGGGATGGCGGCGCTGACGACCGGCGACGTGGACGGCGCGGTGGCGGAGCTGCGCGCGGCGGTGCGCGACAACGTGGCGCTGGGCCACCGGCCCGCCGCGGCGCTGTCGCGGCACCGGCTCGCGCAGGCGCTGGCGCTGCGCCACGGCCTCGACGACGAGGCAGCCCGCCGGGAGCGGTCGGCCGCCGCCGAGGAGGCCAGGGAGCTGGGCATGATGCTGCCCGCCGGGCCGGGCGCGTGCCGGATCGAGCCGCACGGCAGGCAGTGGCGGGTGACGCTGGGCGGGCGGCGCACGCTCGTCGCCGACAGCGTCGGCATGCGTCACCTGGCCGTCCTGGTGGCGCGGCCGGGCCGGGAGGTCCCGGCGGCCGACCTGGTCGAGGAGGACCGGGCGGGCGGCGGGGAGCGGGCCAGGATCGCCGTCGGCAAGGCGGTCAGGCGGGCGCTGGCGCGGATCGCGGAGGCGGACCCGGTCATCGGCGTGGAGCTGCGGGCCGCCGTGCGGACGGGGGCCCGCTGCGCCTATCTGCCGGGAAACGACGAGATCCCGCCCAACCGGACGGGATCTCGTGAAGAGTAGCGGGGGAAGGATTTGAACCTACGACCTTCGGGTTATGAGCCCGACGAGCTACCGAACTGCTCTACCCCGCGTCGACTCCTCAACTGTATCGCACTTCCGGACCTACACGAGCCGGATCACGTGAAGCAGATACTCCTTCCGGTTGAGCGGGTTGTGGTCGGTGCGCGGCCGGGCGGGCGCGGGGCCGCGCACCTCCTGGTAGGAGTCGAACGCGCTCTCCAGCATCCCCTCCCCCCGGGTGAGCCCCGGCAGCCGCTGCTCCAGCTCGTGCACCCGGGCCGCCGGGATCACCCCGTCCACCCGGTACGCGCTCCCGGCGGGCCCGGCGGCGCCCGGCACGCCGCCGAGGCGGGCCAGCTCGGCCAGCACGGCGGCGGAGGCGTCGGCCGGCAGCTCCAGCGCGAAGCGGTGCATCGGCTCGTACACGCGGGTGCCGGCCCGCTTCAGCGCGTCCATGAGCACCAGCGGCGTCAGGTGGCGGAAGTCTCCGGCGGTGCTCGACATGCTCTTGTCGAACCCGCCGTGCGCGCTGCTCTGCCTGGCCCAGTAGCCGGAGTGCGTGAGCGTGACCACGCAGTCGAGCACCTGCCAGCCGTACAGCCCCTGGCCCAGGGTCTCGCGGACGGTGTCCTCGACGGCCCGCATGAACGTGTACGGCATCGAGCCCAGCTCCACCTCCAGCCTGAAGTCCACGCCTGACCCGATCGGCGCGGGCTCGACGCGCAGCCCGACGGTGCCGAGGAACGGATTGCCGCCCTTGCCGATCAGCTCCACGGCCGCGCCGGTGCCCGCGGGGCGCTCGACGCAGATCGTGGTGGTCTCGCGGAAGGTGACGCCGAGCCCGTACTCGGCGGCCAGCGTCTCCTGGATGACCTCCTTCTGCACCTCGCCGTACAGGGAGACGGAGATCTCCTGGCGCACGTCGTCCTGGCGCAGGTTGATCAGTGGGTCCTGCTCGGCGAGCTGGGAGAGCGCGGCGTGCAGGGCGGCCCGGCCGGACGGGTCGCCCGGCACGACGACGGTCTCCAGCGTGGGCGGCGCGAAGTGCTGCCGGGCGAGCCGCGGGGGCCGTCCGACGGCGTCGCCGATCCGCACCTCGGTGAGCCCGTGCAGCCGGGCGATGCGCCCCGCCTCGACGGCCGGGGCGCGGACGGCCGAGCCCCGGTCGAACAGCGCGATCGACGTCACCTTGCCCTCCCGGCCGTCGCCGAACGGCACGACGTCCCGTACGCGGACCGTGCCGGAGAACAGCCGCACGTAGGCGGCCTTCTCCCCGGCCGGCCCGCGCTCGACCTTGAACACGGTGCCGGAGAGCGGCCCGCCGGCGTCGCCGCGCGCGGCCGGGAGCAGGTCGCGGATGCCGCCGATCAGCTCGGGGACGCCCGCGCCGGTGATGGCCGAGCCGAGGAACACCGGGTGCGCGAGCGCCCGCCGCGTCTGCCCGGCCAGCGCCCGGCGCAGCCGCCGGTACGGGACGGGCGTGCCCTCCACGTACGCGGCCAGCAGCGCGTCGTCGTGCTCGGCGAGCGTCTCGGCCAGGGCGTCGTCCGCGTCGCCCGGCCCGTACGGGACGAACCGGGCGTCGCGCCGGCCCTCGCCCGTGACGGCGCCCATCGCGACGCTCGCCGGGGCGAGCTTGGCCGCGATGTCGCGCAGCACGCCCGCGCAGCGCGCCCCGCCCCGGTCGATCTTGTTGACGAAGATCAGCACGGGGATGCCGAGCCGCCGCAGCGTCCGCATCAGCACGCGGGTCTGCGCCTGGACGCCCTCGACGGCGGACACGACGAGCACCGCGCCGTCGAGCACGCCGAGCACCCGTTCGACCTCGGCGATGAAGTCGGGGTGGCCGGGCGTGTCGATGAGGTTGACCGTCACGTCGCCCAGCGGGAAGGAGACGACGGCGGACTTGATGGTGATGCCGCGCCGGCGTTCGAGGGCGAGGGAGTCGGTCTGGGTGTTGCCGTCGTCGACGCTGCCGAGCTCGTCGATGACTCCGGCGGCGTGCAGCAGCCGCTCGGTCAGGCTGGTCTTACCGGCGTCTACATGCGCAAGGACGCCCAAATTCAGAAATTTCACGAACCGCCATGTCCTCTGAGTGGATGGAAGTGCTCAGCTGGGGGGACATGGTTGTGGCTCGCATCGTGAAGCTCCTCCGCTCGTCGGTGTCCCGGCAGCACACCAGATCGGCGGCCGCCGGGACAACAGGTTTTACCTCAGCCCGCGGCGGCTTCGAGCAGACCCTTCACCTCGATCTTGTTCATGCCGAGCATGGCCTGCGCGACCCTGGCCGCGACCGCCGGGTCAGGGCCGCCCATCAGGTCCGGCAGGGCGCGCGGGATGATCTGCCAGGACAGGCCGTAGCGGTCCTTGAGCCAGCCGCACCGGCCCTCCTCGCCGCCCTCCGTCAGCCGGGCCCACAGCTCGTCGACCTCCTCCTGCGACGCGCAGTCCACGTACAGGGAGGTCGCCTCGCTGAACTCCTTGCCCGGTCCCCCGTTCAGCGCGATGTGACGCTGCCCGGCCAGCTCGAACGTCACCGTCATCGCCGCGCCCCCCGGCACCCGCTGGACGTCCACGATCCGCGAGTCCGGCAGGAGCGAGGTGTAGAAGGTGGCCGCCTCCTCGGCCTGGTCGTCGAACCACAGGAATGTCGTGACCTTCTGCATGACGTCGTCCTCTCGTGAGGGGGAACCTCCCCCTCACCAGCGCGTCGAACGACCGGCCGCCGGATCGACACGCGACCGGAGAAGTTTTCCGCCGGGCGCGTCACGGCAGGTCAGGCCACCCGCCATACGATCGTCCCCTAGACCTGAGGAGGCCCGATGATTTTCATCACCGCGAAGTTCCGCGTACTGCCCGAGTCCGCCGCCAGGTGGGCGGAGATCACCGCCGAGTTCACCGCCGCCACCCGGGCCGAGCCCGGCTGCCTGTGGTTCGACTGGTCGCGCAGCCTCGACGACCCGAACGAGTACGTGCTCGTCGAGGCGTTCCGCGACGACGAGGCCGGCGCCGCGCACGTCCGGTCGGACCACTTCCGCGAGGCGCAGCGGACGCTGCCGCCGCACCTCGCGGAGACCCCGCGGATCGTCAACACGACGATCGCGCAGGACGGCTGGTCCGAGCTGGGGGAGATGGCCGTGCCGCCCGCGCGATGACCTCCTCCGTCGTGAGCGGCGCCCTGGGGTGGTGGCTCAGGCACATCGGCACCCGCGTCCTGACCGGGCCCCGCCCCTCCAGCGCCACGTAGAACTCCCCGGACCGCAACCGCGACACGTCGGGCACGTCGCCGCCCTTCGCCCGCGCCATCTCGCGGGCCGCGCCGATCTGGATGGGCGCGTTCAGCAGGCCGAAGAACTGGGTGGCGGCGTTGCCGGGGATCTGGTTGTGCAGCCCCTTCGGCGCCTGCGTGGCGAAGACCAGGCCGAGCCCGTACTTGCGGGCCTGCGACGCCAGCGCCAGCGTGCTGCGCAGGCACGCGGTGACACCACCGGCCGCCGGGGCGAACGTCTGCGCCTCGTCCATCACGAACAGGCCGCCCAGCGGCCGGTCACCCGCCGGGTTCTTCTTGACCCAGGCGAACAGCGCAAGCTGCAACTGGCTGACGAAGCTCTGCCGCTGCTCGTCCCCCGGCAGGCCCGCCAGGCTCACCACCGACACGCGGGCCCGCCTGCCCGGCGGCGGCGTCAGCAGCAGGCCAGGGTCCACCGGCGTCCCCTCGCCGCCGAACAGCGGATCGTTGTCCATCGCCGCCCGCAGCGACTGGGCCAGATCCGCGGCGATGCGCTCCGCGTCCGCCAGCTCGCTCACGCCCTCCGGCAGCGCCGCCAGCATCCCGGCCAGGCCGCGCAACGTCGTCCCGCCCCGCCGCCCGTACCATTCGAGCGCCTTGCGCAGCACCGCCTGGCCGCGCTGCGCCTTCACGGTCTGCGCGGTCAGCTTCAGCCTCGGGGCCACGGCCGCCATCGCGGCCTCCACCGCCTCGCCGAACTCGTCCGGATCGGCGGCCACCCCGGCCAGGTCGGGCAGCGGCTGGAAGCTCAACGGCCGGCCCGCCGCCCGCCTCGGCGTCCACACCACCACATCGGTGCCCGCCAGATACGCCTCCGCCTTGCGCTCGTCGCCCTCCGCCCAGCCCTCCGGCCGCTCCGGCCACCGGTCCCCCAGCCTCGCCAGGTCGTTGTTCGGGTCGAGCACGATGGCCGACACACCCCGCAGCGCGCACTCCTCCACCAGCCGCCGGATCAGCACCGTCTTGCCGGAGCCGGTGCCGGCGAAGATCGCCACATGCTTCCTGAGCCCCTCCAACTGCACCCGCACCCCGACGTCCACGTACTCCCCACCGTCGAAATCCCCGGAAACGGGCACACCCGACACGACGGGAGCGGGCGCGGCCGTCTGCGGCCCCGCCCCTCCCGCAGCGGGCGCCCCCAGCGCGCCCCCACCCGAACCGGACGCAGCCGCTCCAGGAGCGGGGGCGGGCGCCTCCGGCGTGCCACCGCCCGGACCGGACGGCGCCACCCCGGGTGTGGACGCATCGGACTGGGGCGGTTCGGGGGGAACGGTCCAGGGGCCGGTGAGGGCTTGGGTGAGGAAGGCGATGGCGGACGTGGGACGGCGGGTGGTGAGCCAGGAAGCGAGCCCCGGCGGGTTCTCGGCCAGCAGCGCCTTGAGCGCCGCCAGGACCTTGAGGTCGCCGCGCGTCACGGGCAGGGTGCGCCCTCCGGCGTGCTCGAAGGCCGCGATCGCCTCCTTGGTGCGCACCCCGGGAGACCAGGGCGCGTTGCGCAGCAGGAAGAGCCGCCGCTTGGGCACGCGCGGATCCAGCCCGGCGGCGACGGACGCCTTGCGCACCCGGTTGAGCGCCGCGTTCCCGTGGGCGGCGCTGACCGCGCGGAACGCCCAGTGCGCCTCGTCCTCGGTCTCCTCGTCGAGCGTGTGCCGCAGCCGGGCGTGCAGCGGCGGCTTGGCGCTGGGCGGCGGGTCGACGCTGAACGCCTTGCCCGCTTCGCCGCGTTCGCCGATCCAGGCGGCCAGCCCCGCCGCGAGGAGCGCGGGGACGATGACGTCCTCGGTCGCGGCGTCGAGCTCCGGCGGCTCGGCGGCGTCGCGCAGCCGGGCGAACCGCGTGTCGATCGCCGCGAGCAGGCCCGCGTCGGGGACGGGACTCTGACGCGTCGTGCCGGTGCCGGATCCGGTGAGCCGGGTCAGCTCGCGGACCTGCCCGTCCTGTACGCAGCCCTGGACGTGGTCGTCGATCGTGATGAGCAGTTGCCGGGGCGTGAACCCGGGCGCCTGCTCGAACGCCTCCGGCCGGACGGGCCAGGTCGGGTACGGCGGCTCGAACCCGGCGGCGGCGTACTGCACCTCGAACCGCCGCGCCACGAGCCGCGCCGCCGTCTGCGCGTCGGGCAGGGTCTTGAGCTGCACGGCCTGCCGGAACCGGTCCCGTACGGTGTCGACGGCCACCTTCTCGATCAGCGTCCAGGTCGCAGGCAGGCAGGTGACGACGGTGAGCGTGCGCCGGGTGACCTCGCGCAGATCCATGAGCCCGCCGGCGATCCGTTCGATCATGGCCGATTCGCCCGGCTCGCGGGCGAGCGGATCGGTGGCGATGGGCGACTGGGCGACGAGCGCGTCGATCTGGTCGACGGCGACGATGGCGGGCCCGGTGAGGGCCAGCAGCCGCGAGACGTCCCTGACGATCTCCTGCGGCGTGCGGTCGACCTGCCGGATGCCCCAGCGGGCCCGCTCGCCGGGTTCGCCCTCGGGGGCCGACGACAGGAACGCCTCGCCGAGGTCCTGCAGCGCGAGGTCGTCGGACGCGTACAGCACCAGGGCCCGCGCCGTGTCCTGCGCCTGGCTGCCGACCTGCCGGTCGAGCCGGCGCAGCGCCGTGACGAACCGGTCCAGCACCTCCCGGGTGACGGCCTTCCTGCCGCTGACGGCGCGCCGTTCCATCCGGGACAGGTCGGCCGCCGAGGCCAGCCGCGTCAGGAACAGGCCGAGCTGGCTCTGCCCTTCGGCGGCGTCGCGGGACAGGCTGTCCAGGACGGACACGACGGTGCTCTCCCAGAAGCCCTTGGCGTCGAGCAGGCCGACGAGGACGAAGTAGCCGCCGCGGCGTTGCGCCTGTTCGCGTACCCAGCCGAGCAGGTGGGTCTTGCCGGTGCCGCGCTGCCCCTGGACGACGACGCCGATCGGGCTGGTGTCGCGCCCCTCGGCGGCCTCGGTCAGGCCGGTGAGCACGATCCCGGCGGACGGCCCGTGCAGCCCGTCCACGTGGTGGTCGGAGTGCCGCCAGACGTCGTCGGCGCCCTCGGCGTAGTTGAAGCGGAGCGCCGCCAGGGCCGCGGCCCCGGCCGTCACTGCCCGATCCACAGCAGGTGCTTGTCCTGCTCGCCGATGCGGACGGCGGCCTCGCGGTCCTGCGGGCTGAGCGTCTTCTGGTTGGACTCGGGGACGAGGTTGACGTCGGCGAGGCGTTCCATGCGGGTCAGCGTCCCGTCGAGCGCCTCCCTCGGCACGTCGCCGAGCAGCGCCCGCAGCCGCGTCAGGCTCACCCACGCGCCGGGCGAGGCCGCGAGCCGGGTGTAGGCGTCCCGGACCCGCCCCTCCACGTCCGCGCTCTCCCCCGGCGGCTGCGGCTCCAGCGGCTGGAAGACGTCGGCGAGCCGCTGGTCGGTACGCTCCAGGAACTCCGGCAGCCAGCCGAGCAGCGCCCGCGCGATCACCCCCGACGAGCCGCCGAACACCGGCAGCCGCCCCGCGCGCAGGTCCTCCCCCAGCCGCGCCCAGCCCGCGTCGGTGAGCACGTGCGCGAACCCGCGCCCCTGCTTCCAGCTGTCGACCAGCTTCAGCTCATTGAGCTTGACCCGCTTCTTCCCGTCGATCGACAGCCCGCGCCGCGCCTTGAGCTCCGTGTTGGAGATCTCCCGGGCCTCGACCGCCAGCGCCACCAGCGCCGAGAACTCGGGCAGCGACAGGGCCTTGTCTGACATGGCTCATCCTTCGGTAGTCCCGCGGCGGCTCCGCAGAAACAGCTCGATCTGCCGGGCCACCGATCCGGGATCGGTCAACACATGGGAATCGGTGAAGCGCAACACCGCGTAACCGGCGAGCTGGAGCAGCACGTCCCGCCTCCGGTCGTCGGCGAACTTGGCCGGCCGCCGGTGGTCGGGGCCGTCGATCTCGACGACGCACCGCTCCGCCTGCCACAGCAAATCCACCCGGATGGGCGGGGCCAGCGGGTGGGGCTGGTACGTCCGGTTCCACGCCCGCCCGGCGGCCCAGGGCCGGGGCGCGAGTGCGTCCTCCAGCGCCTGCTCGCTGCGGCTCGCCGGATGCGGCCGCCCCGCCACCGGCGGATACCCCAGCCCTCCGCCCTCCGCCTCCCCGTGCGGCGGGCGCGGGTCATCCGGCGTCCAACCGGCCGGCCGTACGCTCTCCGCCTGGTCGGTGGGGATGCGTACGCGCTCGCCGGGGAGTGTGTGGACGGCGGGAAGGCGGAGCGGCCGGAGCGGGAGCGGGACGGCGGGCACCCGGTCCACGGCGGGCAGCGGCGCCCCGGCCAGCCACACGCCGAACCCACCCCGGTGGGCGAGCCATTCGCAGCCGGCGACGAGCACCTCCTGCGCGGCGGACGGCAGCTCACCGGGGACCCGCACCAGGATGGCCGTCCACTCCCGCCGGAAGCTCGCGGCCAGCACCCGCGCCAGCCCCGCCGCCCGCGCCTCCGGCCCGAACCGCCCCCGCCCCCGGCCCCGACCCCGGTTCTGGCCCCAACCCTGGTCTCGGCTCCCGCCCCCGCCCTGGCCCCGAGCCCCGGCCTGATCCCGGGCCGCGCCCTGGCCCCGGCCCTCGCCCTGGTCCTGGTCCTGGTCCTGGTCGAAGGTAGGGGTGGGACCCGTACCCGGGAGAGGGCCGAAGCCGGGCGCGGAGCCCGGGACGAGGCCGGGCTCGGGAACGGGGGTGTGGGTGGCGAGGGCGCGGGTGGCCAGGGCGGCGAGGAAGGGGCCGAAGTGAGGGCTGGTCGCGGCTTCGCGCAGGGCCAGGGCGCGGACCGCGGCCGGGGCGGCGCCGCCGGGGCCGTCGAGCGTCGCGGCGGCCGGCAGCCACGCGGGGAAGAGGGCGAGCGCGGCGGCGTCGAGCTCGTCCAGGACCGCCGCGACGAGGTCGGCGGCGGTGCGGGCCGGGCGGGCGGTGTAGGTGACGATCGCGGGGCCGTCCTCGGGCAGCGGATCGGCGGCGAGCTCGATCGCGTCGGGGTCGGCCCCGGCCCACACCACCCGGCCGGCCGGTGATCGCGACCATGAGCGCACCACAGGCCAGTCCTCGTCGGGGGGAGAAAGCGGGGGGACAGCGGGGGAACCATCGGCGAGGCTATACGGGCCCGCCCGCGGCTGTCCGGCGAAAGGGTCTCAGACGCGTACCGGCACGGGGACCGCCTCCGGCCGGGCCCGGCCGCGCCGGACGTGGACGAGGCCCGACAGCCCGGCGAGCAGCACCAGGATGGCCACGGCCACGGGCCAGGCCAGGTCGGGCACCGGTTCCGGGACGACGGGGGCGGCCTGGGCGGCGCGGACGAGCCCGGGGGCGAGCGCGTACGCGAGCCCGAGCCCGGCCGCCACTCCCCCGGCCGCGTAGAAGAGGGCGCGGGCCCCGGCGAGCAGCGCGGCCAGGACGAGGACGGCGAGCGCGGCGGCCAGCCCGAGCAGGAGGGCGGCCCGCTGGTCGCCGAGGAGGGGTGCGGCCAGGTCGCGCGAGCGGGCGAGGTGGACGTCCCAGCCGGGGTGGGCGGCGAGCGCGGCGCGGGTGCGCTGGGGGTCGCCGGTGGCGAGCCACCAGTCGGTGGCGGGCGCGGGGAGCCGCCCGGCGGCCAGCTCGCGGACCTGGAGGGTGGGCCAGTCGGCGAGGATGCCGGGGAGCGCGGGCGTGGTCGCGGGCAGCCGGTCGACGATGCCGGCGACCTTGACGCGTACGGGTTTGCGTTCGAGAAGGATGACCGATTCGCGGCCGGTCTCGAGGTTGTGCGCGGCGGCGAGGTCGGCGGTGACGACGACGGGCAGCGGCCCGTCCACGGGCGCGGCGGTGGGCACGGGCCGGACGGTGACGGCGCTGTCGGCGACGCGCACGGTGAACAGCCCGCTGTCGGCCTGCTCGCCGCCGGTCCACTGCTGGCCGGTGGGCAGCGTGAGCGTCTGGCCGCCGGCGCGCAGGGCGGTCACGGTCGCGGTGCGGGGGACGCCGTCGACGACGCGGCCGAGGAACCCGCGGACGGTGAGCGGGTAGGCGATCTCCTCGCCGGGGCCGGCCAGCGCGGACAGGTCGACGTCGGTGGCGCCGGTGCGCAGCGGCGGCACGGGCACGCCGTGCCAGGCGCCGAGGGCGTCGGAGACCACCAGGACGAGCGGCAGCGGCCCGTCGGGCGTCTCGGCCTCGACGGTGAGCGTGCGCGGCGTGCCGGGGACGGGCAGCCCGCCGATGGCCGGGCGTCCGGCGGCGAGGCCGGCGGCCAGTTCGGCGACGGTGCGGTCGGACAGGTCGGGGCGGATCCGGTACGCCTGGCCGAGGCGGTCGGCGTCGAGGCCGACGAGGGTGGCGTCGTGCAGGTCGACCACGACCGTCACCCGGTGGGCGGGCACGGCGGCGGTGACGCCGGGCAGCGCGGCGAAGGCGCTGCCGCGGCCGAGCGCGTGCGGGGTGCCGCCTTCGGCGGGGCCGTGCACGCGCAGGTCGGCGCCTGCCTGGTGGGTCGCCTGGTCGGCCTGGGAGGTGCGCCAGGTGGCGGCGGTGGACACGGTGGTGACGACGAGGGCGGCGGCCAGGGCGACGGAGATCCCGCGCACGCCCGGCCGCCGTACGAGCAGCAGGAGCAGGGCCGCGCCCAGCCCGCCGGCGAGCCCGAGCACGGCGGCCCGGGAGGCGGCGGTGACGGCGTCGAGCCGGGCCACGGTCGCGGGCAGCGCGCTGACGGGCGTGCAGTCGGCGCACCCGGCGCTCAGCAGGCCCTCCCGCAGGCGCTCGACCCTGGCGGCCGTCGCGTGCGCGTCGGCGCCGGTCAGGTCGGGGACGAACGTCCAGGACGCCTTGACGTTGGTGGCGAATCGGTCGAGGAAGGTCCGCTGGTCGACCATCAGCGGGCCGTACGTGGTGTAGTAGTCGCGCTCGTCGACGCCCCTGGCGAGCATCGGGTCGTCGGCCCAGCGCGGCCCATACGGGTCGTCGAGCAGGTAGACGCCGGTGATCCGGACCTTGACCGGCTTGCCGTCGATGCGCCCCTGGACGGTGATCTCCTGTCCGGCGCGGAGCCTGGCGAGCGTGGCGGCGGGCTGGGAGACGGCGGCCTGCACGGTGCCGTCGGCGCCGCCGTGACCGGGCCAGGCGCCTTCGACGAGCTTGGCGTGCTCGCGCAGGTCGCTCACGCTGTCGAACCTGAGCCGCTCGGGCCGGCGCAGGTTCTCCTGGCCGGGCATCGCGTAGGCGTCGGAGCGGAACCGGGTGGCCGGCTCGCCCCCGGCCCCGCCGAGCGCCGCCCCGGTCCGTTCGCGGACGACGCCGTCGATGCGGGCGTACGTCTCGGCCGTGATCAGCCCGGTGACCGTGACGGAGGTGGCCTCCGGCGGCGCCGAGGCCAGCGCTTCGCTCAGGTCGGGCCCGCCCAGCGACATGGCGTAGCCGCCGAGCCCGGCCAGCGCGGCGGCCGGCAGCACGACGGCCAGCCCTTTCCAGAGAACGCGACTCCACTTGGACACCCCGACAAGTTCCCAGTGAACGCCCCGAAGATCAAGAGCACGCGGGCCACGGGTTGATCAACGCGACGCCGCATTAAGCCGCCCGAAATTCACCGATTCGATAATGGAATAACCGCCGTCCGGCGACTCGTGCTGGCATTCCCGCGCCTTTACCCCGATACTGGGAATGCAAGATCCGCTCATTTCCAGCCGGGAGAATCGCAAGCAGCCGGGCATTCGAGTCTTGCGAAGAATGAAAGGGCGCTATGGTTGGGCGCCGGCTCACGCAAGGACGTTCCCTATTCGGCAGGGGTGGAATCCGTGGCGAAGCAGCTCCTGGGCGGCCTGACCGAGGCGGATCGCGCCGGCCGTCAGCACGTGCACGTCACCTTCGTGCAGAAGGCGTTCCTGGCCGACGACGGGCGGCTGCTCCTGGTGCGCAAATCGGCCGCCGACCCCTACCATCCGGGGCTGTGGGAAGTGCCCGGCGGGCGCATGCAGCCCGCCGAGGGGCTGGACGAGCACATCGTCCGCGAGGTGCGCGAGGAGTCGGGCATCGACATCGAGCCGGGGCCGCCGTTTCACATGTGGGACTGGCTCATGCGCGGTGAGGGCCGCTCCCGGGTCCGCGCGATCGCGGTGGGCCGGATCTGCCGGCCGCTGTCGCGCCGCCTGTCCCGCGCGCACCAGGTGCCCGGCGACCACATCAGCGACGTCCGCTGGGTGGCGCTCGACGAGCTTGCCGAATATCCGCTCATTCCCGGCATGGACCAGGCCGTCGAGCATTTCGTCCGCCTGCTCCGGCGGGGGCTCACCGACTCCCTCTCGGCATGACGGCGGCCCGGCCGCCGGGCGGGCGTGCGGGCCGCCTGGTCGTGATCGGGGAGATCCGGGTGGACGTGCGCGTCCGGCTCGACTCGCTGCGTTTCGCCGAACTGGACGCCAACCGCCTGCACTACGGCGCGGTGGACGTCACGCCCGCCGGGGTGGCGCTCGGCCTGGCCCGGCAGGCGGTCGGCCGGTTCGACCGGGTCGAGCTGGTCGCCAGGATCGGCCGTGACGCGTTCACCGAGACGATCCTGGCCGAGCTCGCCGCCCTGGGCGTCGAGCCGCGCCTGACCGTGGTGGAGGGGGTCTGCACCGGCCGCGTCGTGGTGGTGCGCGACGCCGGGCCGGGTGACGGGGTGCGGCTCATGGTCGCCGAGCCGCTGCCGGAGGGGCAGCTGCTCGCCCCCGCCGATGTGCGGGCGGCCGGGCGGGCGATCGCCGAGGCGGACGTGCTGTTCCTGACCGGCTACGAGCTCCTCCACCCGCGCTCGGCCCGCGCCGTGCTGGAGGCGGCGGGCATCGCGCACGCCGGCGGCACCCTGGTCTGCGTCGACATGGTGCCCCATGACCTCCACCGGCGCGTGGACTCCCGCCGGTGGCTGCCGGCGCTGCACGCGGCCGACGTCGTCGTGGCCGAGCTGCAGACGCTCAACGGCCTGCTGGGCACGCCGTGCGCGACGCCGGCGCAGCTCTTCCCGCATCTCGACGCGGCGCTGCCGGGCGGACCGGTGTGGCTGATCAGGTCGGGGGCGGGCAACATGGGGCGGTCCACGGTCTACCATCACGGCCTCGTCCACCGCGACTACGAGACCGGCTACGAGCTGGCCCGCGAGCCCATGGGGTTCGGTGACGCGGTGACGGCGGCCGAGCTGCGCTGGCTGCTGTCGGCCTGGCCGCTGAGCAGCCGGTCGGCCCACGGCAGCAGCGCGCGCAACGTCGCCAGGAAGAGCTCGCGCGTCGCCAACGTGCCGTAGGTCTCCTGCCAGCGCCACGGCCGTCCCTCGGCGGTCGCGGCCTTGCGCAGGAACTGGGTGGGCAGCGCCGCGCGGCACGGGTAGACGGCCGGGCCCGAGGCGTCCTCCACGTACAGGTAGGAGGTCCGGCGGCGGTAGAGGCCCGTCATCCCGTACGGGCCGGCCCGCAGTCCCTCGGCCTCGACGCGCTCGCGCAGGGACGGCAGGCCGGGGACGCAGTGCAGGTGCGCGTGGTCGATGCAGGCGCCGCCGCCCTGCGAGGTCGCCGGGCCGTGCTCGAAGAAGGTGACGGGCAGGCCGTACGCGCCGGCCAGCATGGCGGTCACCAGGGCGCGCCAGGCGGCGAGCTTGTCCAGCAGGGCGGGCGGGCACGCGCCGAAGCACGGGCGGTGCGCGGTGGACACGATCAGCAGGTGGCCGGGCCGCAGCGGGGCGAGGTCGGGGGCGCACCACAGGTCGTCGTCACCCCACAGCACACCGGCCGCTCCCGGCACTCCGGCGTCGGCGTTCATCCGGAATCGATAACGGGCACAGAAAACGCAGTCCGTTTCTTCCGCCCGTGCGGTTGCATTGTTCCGCCCTATTACCGCGCCGTTCTTTTCCGTGGCGGTGAGCCCGGCGGCGGTGAGCCGTTCGCGCCATGATTCCCGCTCGGCCTCCGGCACCCGGCTCAAGGTCACGGTCCCGCCGGGCGCGGGGAGCGTCAGCGCCTCCGCCGCGAGGCCGGCGGCGGCCGTCAGGTCGCAGTGGACGCGCCGGAAGAACCCCGGAGGGTACGGCAGGGCCCCGCCCGCGGGCCTGCTGACCACGGCTCCCTCCACCGCGTAGCCGTCCGGGGACGGTCCGAGATGGACGAGCCCGGCCCCGTCGCGGAGGGAGGCGGCCCACTCCGGTGTTCCGCCGATGACCGCCGTGTCGCCTTCGTTCATGCGCTCCTGCTCCATAAGGGACGCCGAAATACAGGATTTATCCAGATCAATCACGAAAGGCTCCCCAAACATATTCAACGGCACCATCCCCGGCAACACCATCAATAGGTACGATGCGTGCGAGATCTCAGGCGGCCCGGCACGAAAGGGCTCGATGTACGAGATAGACCTGACCCAGGTGGAGGGCGCGCTGCGCCGGTCGACGAGCCTGTTGCGCCGGACCTACACCGAAAGCCCCGCGGGCGGTGGCGGCTGGTACCACATGCTCGAAACCCCTCCCCCGGGCGCCACCGCCACCGCGGTGGCGCTTCTGGCCTTCCACGCCGCCGGAGAGAAGCCGCACCAGCTCACCGACGCCCTCGCCTTCCTGCGGGCCCGGCAGCTCCGCGACGCCGATCCCCGCGTCGACGGCGGCTGGTGGACCAACACGAGCGGCGAGCGCCCGGTCGTCGAGGCGACGGCCTGGGTGATCCGGTGCCTGGCGACGCTCCGCTGCGACTCCCGGCCCGACTCCCCCGACCTGGACCGCGCGGTGGAGTGGCTGCGCCGCAACCGCCACCCCTCGGGCGGCTGGGGATCGTTCGCCGACTGCCCGCCGCGCACCTGGCTCACCTGCCTGGCGCTGCGCGCGCTCGTGGCGGCGGCCCCGTACGATCCGGCCGTCGAGTCCGGCGTGGCCTGGCTCCTCGACCAGCGCCTGTTCCCCCGGGCGTGGGGCGCGGAGCCGGGCGCGACGCCGAGGGTGGCGCACACGGCGATGGCACTGACGACGCTGCTGGCGGCCGGGGCCGACCCGGCCGACGAGCGGCTGCGGGGCCGGTTCGACTGGCTGCTCGAACACGTCGACACCGGCTCGCTGGACGAGAAGCACAACCGGGTGGAGAGCACGGCGGTGCGGCTGCCGAGCGCCACCGGCAGCGAGATCTGGCGGCCCCCGCCGCTCATGCACTACGCGCTGCCGGTCGCCGCCACGGCGCTCATGCGCCACCCGCGCGTGCCCGAGCCGGACGTGACGGCCCGGCTGGCCGAGGCCGTGCACCGCATCGTCACCGACCAGTGCGACGACGGCTCGTGGCCCAACAACCACGACATGAACGTCACGCTGTGGGGCGTGTGGCCGTGCGTGGAGACGCTGGCCGGGATCCGCGCGCTGCCGCTGGCGCGTGCCGCGGACCGGGTCGTCTGGGCCGAGGGCGTCGTCGTGCTCCGGCACGGAGACCGTGACCGGCCGCTGGCGGCGGCCCTGAAGCCGCTGCTGCCCGCCCGGCCGAGGCCGCGTCCGCTGCGCTGGGCGCGCCGCCACTGGGCCTGGGTGGTGTTCGCCACCTTCGGCCTGGGCGGCACCGCCGGCCTGCTGGCCGGGCTCATCGAGCCCAAGGACCTGGCGCTGGGTCTGCTCGTCCCCGTCGCGCTGCTGGTGATCTCGGCGGTCATGCAGCGCAAGCAGGCCGAGCCGTAAAGTTTTGGCGTCCCAGTCGTCCCCCGACTGGGACAAGTAGAGATTATGGCCTTCTGTCCGGTTTGTATAGGTTTTTGGCCAGCTCGTGCGCCCACCATTGCGCACCGATCTGTCGGCCACGTCTGCGATCATTCCGCTCACATCGACACAGGAGCGACCATGACCGAGATCCCCGGACACCTCGTCCCCCTCCCCGGCGCCGACACGCTGGACGACGTCTACTGCGTGTCCTTCGTACGCAACCTCACCCCCGACGAGGTCCTGCGCCGCTTCGGCGTGGACGAGGACACCCTGGAGGAGGTGGCGTTCGACGACCTCGGCGAACGCTCGATCGACACCATGCGCGAGGACGCTGCCGGCTTCATCGGCGCCACGAAGGCCGGCGACTGGACCGTGGTCGTGGAGCCGGGCGGCTGGCAGCTGGCCGTCGACCCCGACGTGTACGGGCCCGTGTCCCAGGGGACGGAGGTGGTCTCGATCTGCCGCCACGACTACGCCTCCGACAGCTTCGCCTACATCGTCGACGGCACGCCGGTCGTCGCCTTCGACCCGCGCCACCCGGAACTCCCCTCGGGCGCCGACGCGGACCGGTTCGCCGCGGAGATGCGCGCGACCGGCCTGGTCCCCGGCGGTGAGATCGACCGTCCGATCGAGCGGGCCTTCGCCCTGGCCGAGCGCATCACCGGTCTGCCCTTCTCCGCCGGCCTGCTGGCCCAGCCGTTCCTGGGCGCGGAGACGCTAGACGACTGACCCGGGATCGGGCGGCAGCAGGGTCCGCCTGATCTCCTCGGCGACCCCGGCCAGCTCGTCGGTCAGGTAGAAGTGCCCGCCGGGGAACCGCCTGAAGGTGAACGCGCCGCCCGTGTGGTCGCGCCAGGAGCGGGCCGCGCTCAGGCTGGTGCCCGGGTCGGCGTCACCGGCCAGCGCGGTCACCGGGCAGGCGAGCACCCCGCCGGCGTAGCGGTAGCGCTCCAGCGCCTTGTAGTCGCTGCGGATCGGGCCCAGCACGAGCCGCATCAGCTCGGGGTCCAGGAGCAGCACGTCGTCCGTGCCGTCGAGGCGGCGCATCTCGGCGATGATGCCGTCGTCGTCACGCAGGTGGACCTCCTCCGACCGCTCGGAGGAGGGGCTGCGCGCGGCCGACACGAACAGGTGCGGCACCGCGATCCCGTCGCCTTCGAGCCGCTGCGCCACCTCGAAGGCGAGCGTGGCGCCCATGCTGTGCCCGAACAGCGCCGGGGGCGGGCCGGCGAGCTTGCGCACCCGCAGGAAGATCTCGTCGGCGAGCGCGTTCAGGTCCTCGACGCACGGCTCGGCGACCCGGTCCTGACGGCCCGGATACTGGATGACCAGGACCTCCAGGCCGGGGCTGAGCGCCTGCGACAGGGGCACGAAGAAGCTCGCGGAGCCGCCCGCGTGCGGGAAGCACACCAGGCGCGGCGCGCCGGGCCGGGGCTCGTGGAAGCGGCGGACCCACAGGTCGCCGTGGTAGGGGCTCATCGGCGTTCCAGGTTCGTCATGTGGCCGGCGACGCGGTCGGCGGTGGGGCGGTGCAGGGTGTCGACCACGCGCCCGTCGGTGAGGAAGACCACCGAGTCGGCGTAGGAGGCGGCGACGGGGTCGTGCGTCACCATGATCACGGTGCGGCGGTGCCGGTCGACCATCGCGCGGATGAGCTCCAGCACCTCCTTGGCGCTGCGGGTGTCGAGCGCGCCGGTCGGCTCGTCGGCGAACAGCACCGCCGGCTGCGTGATGAGGGCGCGGGCGATCGCGACCCGCTGCTGCTGCCCGCCGGACAGCTCGGCCGGGCGGTGGGAGCTCCGCTCGGCGAGTCCGACCTCGGCCAGGGCGCGCTGCACCTGGTCGGCGGCCGGTTTGCGGCCCGCCAGCAGCAGCGGCAACCCCACGTTCTGCGCGGCCGTCAGCGCGGTGATCAGGTTGAACGCCTGGAAGACGAAGCTGATCCTCTCCCGGCGCAGCGTGGTCAGCCGCTGCTCGTCCAGCCCGCCCAGCTCGACGCCGGTGAGGATCACCTGGCCGGAGTCGGGCCGGTCGAGCCCGGCCGCGCACTGGAGCAGCGTGGACTTGCCGGACCCGGAGGGCCCCATCACGGCGGTGAAGCTGCCCGTGGCGAAGCCGATGCTCAGATCGGCCAGCGCGGTCACCGCGGCGCTCCCGGTCCCGTACGTCTTGCGCACCGAGCGCAGCTCGACGGCGAAGTCCATGGCAGTCACCTTCTCTGTCGTCACTCTGTCGTCACTCTGGCGCGTCACTCTGGCACGTCACTCTGACAACGGGGCGGGCGTGCGCACGGCCGCCGTGGCGGTCAGCGTCGTGGCGAGGATGGCGAGCAGGGCGCTCGTGGCGGCGAACGCGAGGACGGGCGCCCACGGGACGGCCAGCGTGGCCCCGGGCACGACCTGGGTCAGCGCGGCCAGCAGCCCGGCGAAGTTGATCGCGGACGCGGCGGTGGCCAGCACCATCGCGGCCGCCGCGATCACGACCGACTCGGCGAGCAGCGCCGCCACCGCCTGCCGTGACGTGGCTCCGAGCAGCCGCAGCAGGGTCAGGTCGCGCCGCCTGGCGGTGGCGGCCATGACCATCGTGTTGACGATGGCGATGCAGCTGTAGACGATCGCGATGCCGAGCGTCACCAGCATGCCGATCACGCCGGTGCCCTGGTCGCTGTTGCCCACCGTGGCCGCCCATTCGGCCTTGGTCAGCAGCGAGGCCCCCAGCTCGCCGCTCCGCTCCCGCAGCGCCGCCGCGGCCTCGCCCCCGGCCTGTACGTACGCGGCCTCGGCCGGGCGCGGGCCAGTGTCGGAGACGTCCAGGTAGAAGTCGCCGCCTCCGGCGCTGTCGCCGACGACCGCGGCCACGGTGAGCTGGACCGGCTTGCCGCCGTCCGGCGTGACCGTGACGCGCTGCCCGGCGCCGAGCTCCCAGATGTCGGACACCACGATGCCGCCGGGCCCGAAGTCCTCCAGCGTGCCGTCGATCAGCGGCAGCGAGGTCATCGCGGCGAACCGCTGGGCGTCGGTGGCGTAGCCCCAGAACCCGTCGGCCAGCCCGGCCTCGCCGGTGACCTGGACGGTCGTCGGCGCGAGCGGGGCGATCCGGACGCCGGGGATCTTCCGTGCCCGATCGAGCGCCTCGGCGCTGATGGCGGGGCCGCCCTCGGGCACCAGCACGTAGTCGGCGCGTAACCGCTCGCCCGCCTCGACCGACTGGGCGTGGCCGATCGTCTCCAGCGCGCCGAGCAGGCTGATCGACATGCCGGCGGTGATGAGAATGGGTAGCGTCGTCGCGGCGGTGCGCCGGGCCATCGTGAGGGTGTTCTCCCGGACCAGGGTGCCGATCGCGCTGCCGCCGCGCGCCCACGGCAGCGTCAGCAGCCTCAGGACGGGCGGGACGAGGGCCGGGGCCAGCAGCGCCACGGCCGCGACCAGCGTGAGCAGCACCCACAGGTAGACCACGGGGACCGTGGCGAGCTCCGGCAGCACGGCCGCGACCACGCCCATCCCCATGAGCGAGATCAGCAGGAGCGCGACGCCCCAACCGGTGCGCGCGGACCTGCCGGGCCGCGCCCCGGGCGGGTCGCCGGCCGACTCGCGCAGCGACTGCGTCGGCCGGATCGTCGCCGCCCGCCGCGAGGCCACCGACACGCTCAGCGCCGTCAGCCCCATGCCGCCGAGGCAGACCAGCACGAGCGGCACGGGCGAGATCGACACCTCGAACCAGGACGGCGCCAGGCCGCTCGACGCCAGCACCGAGGCCAGCACCGGCGCGCCCACGAGGCTGATCACGACCCCGGCCACGCAGCCGATCGCGGCCAGGAGCAGCGCCTCGATCACGATCATCCGCCGCACCTGCTGCGGGGTGGCGCCGATCAGCCGGAACAGCGCCAGCTCACGGGTGCGCTGGATCACCGTCAGGGCGAAGGTGGAGGCCACGATGAAGACGGTGGCGAACCCGGTCACCCCCGCCGACACGCTGAGCAGCACCACGGTCCCGGTCAGCGCGGCGCGCTGGCCGGGGAAGCCCGTGAGGGCCGAGTTCATCACCAGCGCGATGGTGGCGATGATGCCGACGCCCAGGGCGAGGGCGACGAGGGACACGACGAAGGCCACCCACCGCTCCCGGAGCGTGCTCATCGCGATGCTCAGCACAGGCGAACCTCCACACCTTCAGCGACAGAGGGGACGACGTCGGCGACCGTCTTGACGGCCGCGCTGACGATCGTGTTGACAGTCAGGGTCGACGAGCCGTGCGGCGGCCGGACGGGCCGCGTGCCGAAATCCCCCGGATGGCTCGATACGCAGGCTAATCCTGCCCGTCAATGGACAGAATTCCAATACTCCCGCCAAATATAGTGAGACTATAGCATTTCATGAAAGGGTGCCGTTTCAGCATTTCAATGAGGCCCTCCGGGCGCCTGCTCCACGACCGAGGTGGAGTTAGCTACCGGTGGGAAGTAGCACCCCCTTTACCGACACCTGCCAGGAAACCTGACACGATGTGTGCATGACGGATACGGACTCGCGGGAATGGTGCCCGGTCCTGCTGCGCCGCACGCAGCCCGGCGAATGCGCCGGGTGCCCCAACCGGGCGCGGGCGGAGCCGGCGGCTGACGACCCGTCCGGGCGACCGGCCGACGGCGACCGCGACTGACCGGCGTGAGCCTCCCGGCTGGTCAGGACCCCAAATACGCGACCCGTATCCCGCCCGTACTGTTGTGCACCGAAATATTGTTCTTCGCGCCTTCGGTGGCGCGTACTCCGACGTCCGGCTCGCCGATGCCGCTGCGAATGTCGAGCGCGTAACCGTCACTTTCGGGCACCTCCACGTCGATGTTCCCGGCCTGCGAATCCGCCCGCACCGAGCCCGGCGGCCGGACGAATCTCAGCGCGATGTCGCCCAGCTGGGCGCTGACCTCGACGTCGGCCGCCCGCAGCCCCGTGCCCGTGATCGCGCCGGTCTCCGTGGCCAGCCGCAGCTCCCCGGTCAGGTCGCGCAGCGTGATGTCGCCCTCGGCGGTCCGCGCCTCCACGGCGGTCCCCGCCGGGACCCGGATCGTGTAGCTGACCCAGCAGGCCCCGATCAGCAGGTCCTCGTCGCAGCGCGCCTGGATGCCGAGCGTGTCGCCGGACCACCGCTCCGTCAGCGCCGGCCGGGGGCCCGACCAGGTCAGCCGCCGTTCGACGTCGACCCGCCCGGCCTCGCCGGGGAGCAGGCGCACCTCGCCGATCCTGAGGTCCACCGTGACGCGGGCGGCCGGGCGCTGGTGGGTCTGGCGCTGCGTCTCGCTCTGCCTGGCCAGCCAGGACCACAGCGTCAGGCCGATCAGCACGGCGATGAGCAGCGCCGCCCCCGCGCCGAGCGTGATCCAGCCCGCCCGGGCCCGGCGTGAGGCGGTCATGCCTTCAGGTATTTCAGCACGGCGAGCACCCTTCGGTGGTCGGTGTCCGTCGTGGGCAGGTCGAGCTTGGTGAAGATGCCGTTGATGTGCTTGGCGACGGCGCTCTCGCTGATCGCCAGGCCCATCGCGATGCCCGCGTTCGACTTGCCCTCAGCCATGAGGGTCAGCACCTCGCGCTCGCGGGCCGACAGCCGGGAGAGGCTGTCGGGCCTGCGGCGGACGAGCAGTTGCGACACCACCTCGGGGTCGAGCGCGGTGCCGCCGGCGGCGACCCGGCGCACGGCTTCCAGGAACTCGCGGAAGTTCGCCACGCGGTCCTTGAGCAGGTAGCCGAGGCCGCTGGACTCCCCGACGAGCAGTTCGGTGGCGTACTGCTCCTCCACGTACTGCGAGAGCACCAGCACGGCGACGTGCGGCCACCGCTCGCGGACGACCAGCGCGGCGCGCATGCCCTCGTCGGTCTGGGTGGGCGGCATGCGCACGTCGACCAGCGCCAGGTCCGGCTGGTGTTCCTCGACGGCGGCCAGCAGCCCGTCGGAGTCGGAGGCGGTGGCGACCACCTGGATACCGGCCAGCTCCAGCATCCGGACCAGCCCCTCGCGCAGCAGCGCGGAGTCCTCGGCGATCACGACACGCACGGCATCTCCACATCGATCACGGTCGGCCCGCCGGCCGGGCTGTCGATGCGCAGCTCGCCGCCGACGGATCTGACGCGGTCGCGCAGCCCGCGCAGGCCGGAGCCCTTGTCCAGGCTGGCGCCGCCGCCGCCGTCGTCGGCGATCCGGATGCGCAACCGGTCGTCGCGCCGGTTGACCTCGATGTGCACGTTGTCGGCCTCCGTGTGCTTGGCGACGTTGGTGAGTGCCTCCGAGACGACGAAGTAGGCCGCCGCCTCGATCGTCCGTGAGGGTCGTGGCCGCACGTCCACGGTGAGGTGGACGGGAAGCGGCAGCCTGGCCGCGATCCCGGACAGCGCGGCGTCGAGGCCGCGGTCGTCGAGGACGGCAGGGTGCAGCCCGCGGACGAATCCGCGCAGCTCGGTGAGGGCCTGCTTGGCCTCCTCGTGCGCGTCGGCGATCAGCTTGCGGGCGTCCGGCGGGAGGTCGGAGAGCAGCTCCCTGGCGATGCCCAGGTTCATGGCCAGGGAGGTCAGGCGTTGCTGGGTGCCGTCGTGCAGGTCGCGTTCGATGCGCCGGCGTTCGGCGTCGGCGGCGTCGAGGAGGCGGATCTGGTTCTCCGACAGCACCTCGACGCGGCGGGCGAGCTGGTCGACGTGGGTGGAGGTGAGCAGGCGGGTGGCGACGGCGGCGTCCCAGGCGGCCAGGCCGCGCACCACCCACGGGGCGCCGAACAGGCACAGCAGCCCGGCCGCCGTGAGCGCCAGCAGCGTGGCGGGCTCGTGCAGGCCCCAGCCGAAGCCGTTGCGGGCCGGCAGCGCCCACGCGTAGCCGATGATCGTGGCGCCGAGCAGGCCGGCCGTCCAGAGCGTCACCGAGACGGCCGCGCCCAGCGTGAGCACCAGGCCGCTGAGCAGGCTGTAGGCCAGGCGCGAGCGGACCACCGGCTGCTGGAGCTCGGCCCGTACGCGCGAGCGCAGGCCCTGGCCTTCGGGGGGCGGGTGGACGGCGGCCGGGATGGGCGCGCCGCGCAGGGCGGCGAAGCGGGAGCGGTGCATGCGCGTGCACGTCCGCCCGCACCACAGCAGGGCCGACAGGGGGAGCCAGCGGACGCCGACGAGGGTGAGCATCACCACGGCGGAGCCGACGACGCTGAGCACGGTGAACGCCAGCATCCCGACGGCGCTGCCCGCGGCGATCTGGAACGTGGCCAGCCAGGTGCGGGCCTGCCACGGCGCGCGTAACACCCGTCCCCCGACGGTCACGAGCCCTCCCCGTTCTCCACCCGTTGCGGCCGAATCCGTTGGTAGGCAATCATGCGCCCGCCCCCGGGACAAGCCCGCGGTGATCACACCCTGGCCAGGGGGTCGCGCTCGTGCTCGCGCAGCCCGACGCGCTCGTGCGCGCGGCGCATCCGGCCCGGCGCCCACCAGTTCCAGCGGCCGAGCAGGGTCATGGTGGCGGGCAGCAGGAGGCAGCGCACGAGCGTGGCGTCGACGATCACCGCGACGAGCAGGGCCACGCCGAGCTGTTCCATGTCGCCGATCTTCGAGGCGCCGAAGCAGGCGAAGACGATGCCCATGACGGCGGCGGCCAGGGTGATCAGCCGTCCGCTGTGCTGGAGGCCGTGGCGTACGGACGTGTTGGTGTCGTGCCCGCGGTCGGCGTACTCCTTGATCCGGGCCAGCAGGAACACGTGGTAGTCCATGGCGAAGGCGAACCCGAACGCGAACACGGTGACCAGCAGGTAGACGCTCAGCCCGGAGACGGGCAGGGTGTCGAGCGGGCCGGACAGCAGGCCGTGCTGGAAGAGCAGGACGAGCATGCCGTACGTGGCCGCGAGCGACACGATGTTGAGCACGACCGCGACCAGCGGGGCGACGACCGAGCCGGTCATGAGGAACAGCAGCACGAGCATCGCGAGCAGGGCGACGGCGACGGCGAGCGGCAGGTCGCGGGAGGTCCGGTCGAGCAGGTCGAACATGCCGGCGGTCTCACCGGTCACCCACGAGCGGACGCCGTCCGGCCGGTCGGCGCGCAGCCGGTCCAGCACCTGTTCGGCGGCGGGTCCCTGCGGGTCTCCGTGGACGAGGATGCCGACGGACGACAGGCCGGGGCCCTCGGCGCGGGGCGGCTCGATCCTGGCGATGCCGGGGTCGTCGCGGAAGGCGGCGCTCCAGGCGGCCAGCTCGGCGGGGCCGGTCTCGGCGACGACGCGCAGCGGCGGGTTGCTGGTGAAGCCGTAGTGGGCGGAGACCTCGCGTTCGACCTGGAGCGACTGCGTGCCGGGCGGGACGCTCTCCGCGCCGGCCATCCTGATCTGGAGCCCGGTCAGCGTGCTCCCGGCGACGGCCAGCACGAGCAGCACGCCGGCCAGGACGAGCACCGGCACGCGGTGGGTGACCCGGGCGATCCCGGCGAACACCCCGTTGTCCGGCCGGGTCCGCACCCGTGCGGGCTTGACCCGCTTGCCGAACAGCCCGAGCAGCGCCGGGACGAGGGTGACCGCGGCCAGCATGCCGAGCAGGGCCGAGGCGATGCCGGCGGCGCCCATCGTCTGCAGTCGGGGCTGCTGGATCACCAGCAGGCTGGACAGCGCGGCGGCGACGGTGAGGGCGCTGAACAGCACCGTGCGCCCGGCGGTCGCCCACGCCCGGCGGACGGCCTCCGGCCGGTCGTGCCCGGCCGCCAGCTCCTCCCGGTAGCGGGCCACCAGCAGCAGGCCGTAGTCGATCGAGAGGCCGAGCCCCAGCAGGTCGACGACGCTGAGCACGGTGTTGTCGATCTGCAGGACGCGGGTCGCCAGCAGCATCAGCCCGAACGACGAGGCGATGGTCGCCACCGCCGTGATCACCGGGATGCTCGCGGCGAGCAGGCCGCCGAACACGAAGACCAGCACCACCAGCGTGATCGGCAGCGAGTACATGGTCGCGTTGGCCATGTCCTGCTGCGCCATCGCGTTCGTGTCGTCGGAGATCAGGTCGATCCCGCCGAAGCGGACGCTCACGCCGGGCCGCTCCTCGGCCAGGCCGCCGAGGCGCTCCTGCGCCTGCTGCAGCGGCACGCCCTGGTCGCCGGCCTTCACGAGCTGGACCTGCACGGCCGCGCCGGTCCCGCGGTCGCCGGCGTACGGCTCGCCGACCGCGTGCACGCCGGGGATGGCCCGCACGTCGGCGAGCGCGCGGGCGAGCTCGGGGGCCGCCCGGTCCATCCCGGCGACCACGGTGGTGAACTCGCGGCCGTGCGTACGGCCCTCCACGAGGGCGCGCTGGCCCTCGTCGGCCTCCAGGCCCCTGATGTAGTTGGCCGAGCTGACGGTGTGGAGCAGGGGGCCGACGGACGTCCCTCCCACGACGACGATCAGGATCCAGGCCGCGAGAACCCATCCTCGGCGGCGGTAACAGAAACTGCCGATCCGACTAAGCATGCTCTTCACTGTGGCAGCGGGGAGAGCGGCTGTCGGGAGTGCCTGTTGCCGTTTCCGGGTGGTACTAGGTACAGCCCCCGCCCGGACGTGACGAAGTCCCTGACCGGGGGCCCGGCCAGGGACTTCACGCACGGGCGCGGTCACGCGCCGCCGCTCGGCAGCCGCCCTCCGTGCGGTGTGTTGACGACGTCGCGGACCGACGGGCTGAGCACGGCGGCGACGACGAGCAGGCCCATCATCGCGGTCATGCCGAGCACCGAGTTCGTCACGCCCCACCAGCTCAGCGCGGCGCCCGCGATCAGGCTGCCGAGGAAGTTCGCGCCGGAGCCGAGCGTCATCATCACGCTCAGCACGCGGCCGAACAGGTGGTCGGGCGTCACCTGCATGGTGTAGACGGAGCCGGCGACGTTGAACACGCCGGACACGTACCCGTTGAGCGCGAACACCGCGGCCAGCGGCCACGGGTCGGTGACCACCGCGAGCGGCGCGATGCAGATCGCCCAGACGAGCAGCCCGCCGCAGACGAGCGTGCGCATGGTCACCCGCTGGCGCCACATGGTGGCGGTCATCGCGCCGGCCACGCCGCCGATGCCGCCCGCGGTGACGACGAGGCCGACGATGGCGGGCGAGTGGCCGCCGTCATGGATGACGGCGAACAGCGTCAGCGTCATCCCCATGAAGATCATGTTGCTGGCGGAGATGAGCGTCATCGCAGCCCGCAGGAACGGCTGCCCCCACACCCACTGGACGCCCTCGCGGATCTCCGCGTACAGCCTGCCGCGCGGCGGCGGCGCGCCCTCGGCCTGGAAGCTCTTGCGGATGAACAGCAGCTGCACCAGCGAGATCACGTGCATGACCACGGTGAGCAGGAACGGCGTCCAGCGCACCAGGCTGAACAGGAAGCTGCCCAGCGGGTTGGCCAGCATGTTCACGCCCTGCATCCGGGCCTCGTTGCGGCTCAGCGCCACCGGCACCTGGCTCTCGTGCACCAGGTTGCGCACGGCGGAGCGCTCGGCCAGCTCGTAGAAGATGCTGAGGCTGCCCTGGACGAACGCGGCGATGATCAGGTGGGGCAGCCAGATCGCGTCGGCGAGGACGGCGACGAGCACGCTGGCGGCCGTGACCACGCACCCGAGGTCCGAGAGGATCATCAGGCGCCGCCGGTCGAACCGGTCGACGAACGCGCCCGCGGGCACCTGGACCAGCAGGTGCGGCAGCGAGGTCGCCGCCGCGATGAGGCCGGTGGCCACGGTGGACCCGGTCTGCCAGAGCACCAGCAGCGGGTAGACCGTCATGGTGAGCATGGCGCCGAGCGAGGTGAACCCGGCGCCGGTCCACAGGAGCATGAAGTCCCGGTTGCGGCCCAGCGGGACGATGTTCTCGACGGGGCTCTCGACCGGGTCCTTGACCGGCTCGGAGGACTGGGTGGCGCTCATCGGTTCACCTGCCCGAGGTGGGCCTTCAGCAGGGCGGCGATCTCGGACAGCGGGCCCGGATCGGCCATCTGGTGGTGTGCGCAGGAAATCTCGTACTCCTTGATGCTCCCGGCGACGTACGGCCGCCACAGCTCGCCCGGCGATGCCACCGGCTTGCCCTCAGCCGCCGTGAAGAACAGCAGGTCGCCGTCGAAGGCGGCGTCCGGCGGCTGAGATCCGATGCCCTCCTCGTTGCGGTAGACGCGGTAGAGCGAGCGCAGCGTCGGCTCGTCGAGGTCCGTCAGCGGCGCGCCGTTGTCCTTGATCGCCTGAAGCGGGGACTCGATGTCGCTGAGGACCTCGCGCAGCAGGGCGAACGACAGCGGGCGGCCGTCCAGGGCGCTGGTGTCGACGCCGGTCTCGCGCAGGATGTTGCCGATGAACTCGGCCTCGGTCGGCACCTCGCCCGGCTCCTCGTCGGGGTAGGCGTCGAGCATCGCCAGCAGGTCGACCTGGTGGCCGAACCTGCGCAGGTGCACGGCGACCTCGTGGGCGATCCGGCCGCCCCACGACCAGCCCAGCAGGCGGTAGGGGCCTTCGGGGGCGACGGTGCGCAGCTGCTCGGCGTAGTCGGCGGCCATCTCGCCGATCGAGCGCGGGCTCAGGTCCGGCTGGGCGATGCCGCGCGCCTGGATGCCGTAGATGGGCTGGTCCGCGTCGAGCATCCCGATGAGCCGCGCGTAGGGCCAGGCCAGGCCGCCCGCCGGGTGCACGCAGAACAGCGGCGGCCGGCTCCCGCCGGTCTGCAGCGGGAGCAGCACCCCCAGCCCGGCGTCCTTGGCGTCGGAGCCCAGCCGCCGGGCGAGCGCAGCGGCGGTCGGGGCCTCGAACACGACGCGCACCGGCAGCTCGTGGCCCAGCACCGAGCGGATCCGCGCGGCGAGCCGGATCGCGAGCAGCGAGTTGCCGCCCAGCTCGAAGAACCCGTCGTCGACGCCGACCCGGTCCAGCCCCAGCACCTCGGCGAACAGCCGGCAGAGGGTCTCCTCCCTGGCGTTGCGCGGCTCGCCGCTCGACACCAGGCCGGACAGGTCGGGCGCGGGCAGCGCGGCCCGGTCGAGCTTGCCGTTGGCGGTGAGCGGGAAGGCGTCCAGCACGACGATCGCGGCGGGCACCATGTGGCCGGGCAGCCATTCGCCGGCGAAGCGCCGCAGCGACACGGCGAGCTCGCCGGTGCGGCGCGCGCCTGCGGGGTCGTTGACCGTGTCCGGCCACGGCCTGTCCGCCCGGGCCAGGTAGAGGCCGTCGAGCGCGGCGGGCGCCGCCGCGTGCGGCAGGAAGACCGCGTCGAAGGCGTCGGCCCGGCCGCGCGACCAGGTCAGGTAGACGGAGTGGCCGGTCCTCGCCGCCCAGGCGTGCAGCGCCTCGGGGTCGGCGGCCGGGATGGGGGCGGTCAGCTGCGCCCGCACCAGCTCCGGCGACACGCCCTGCGTGAGCGCCTGCGCCGCGGCGACCTCGTTGACCAGGCGCGCGTTCGGGATGCCGGTCACGCGGACCGGCCGGCCGAGGCGCCCGTCCAGGTCGCCGAGGCCGTGCACGTCCCTGCCCCAGACGAGCTCGGGCACCGCCTCCACGGACCGGCCGGGGACGGGCGTCTTGTGCAGCACGACCTCGTAGCGGTGCCGGGTCAGCTCGTTGTGGTCGGCGCCGCGCTTGAGCCGGATGTCGACGGCGCCGACGCTGCCGTTCTCCTCGGCCAGGGTGGTGAAGAACTCGGGGTCGATCACCAGCTCCCGCTCCAGCCGCATCGCCCGCTCGACGCCGGCGAGCATGGCCTGGTCGGCGGCCTTGTTCTCCCTGCCGAACTGGATCGCGGTGTGCAGCGCGCGGAGGGTCTCGCCGCGGCGGACGTCGCCGACGAACAGCCTGCCGCCCGGGGCGAGCAGGTCGATCGCCTGGTTGAGCACCTGCCTCAGGTAGGCGCCGTTGGGGAAGTACTGGACGACCGAGTTGAGGATCACGGTGTCGAAGAACCCGGCAGGCAGCCCGTCGGTCACGTCGGCGGGCTGCGAGCGCAGCCGTACCTTGTCGGTCAGGCCCTGGGCCTTGACGTGCTCGCCGAGCAGCGCGATCGCGGAGGGCGACAGGTCGGTGCCCCAGTAGGTCTCCACGTCGTCCACGAGCTTGGCCAGCAGCAGGCCGGTGCCGACGCCGATCTCCAGGACGCGCCGGGGCCGGTACTCGGCGATGCGCGCGATCACGGCGGCGCGCCAGCTCTCCATCTGGTCGAGCGGGATCGGCTCCCCCGTGTAGCTGGAGTCCCAGCCGCCGAAGTCGGTGCCGAACGGGGTCTCCTCCAGGTCGGTGTGCTCGATGGACTCGTGGAGCTTCAGCCACTCCTCGACCTGGCGGCCGGCCGCGTCGTCGTCGCCGCCCGAGGGGACGACGTAGGCGACGAGCTGGTCCGCCCGCGCGACGGCGACGGCCTGCGCCACGCCGGGGTGCTGGACCAGGGCGTTCTCGACCTCGCCGAGCTCGACGCGGAAGCCGCGGATCTTGACCTGCTCGTCGGCGCGGCCCAGGTACTCCACGGTGCCGTCGTCGCGCCAGCGGACCAGGTCGCCGGTGCGGTACATCCGCTCCCCCGGCGCGCCGAACGGGCAGGGCACGAAGCGCTCGGCCGTGAGCCCGGGACGGTTGAGGTAGCCCCTGGCCACCCCGGCGCCCGCGAGGTGCAGCTCGCCGGTGACCCCGATCGGCACGGGCAGGCCGTGGGCGTCGAGCACGTAGGCGCGCACGTTCCACAGCGGCCTGCCGATGACCTGCTCGCGCTCGCCGGCCATCCGGTGGTAGAGCGCGTCGACCGTGGCCTCCGTCGGCCCGTAACAGTTGTAGACGGCGGTCCCGGTGGCGCCCGCGAGGGCGTCGAGCAGCGGCTCGCTCATCGGCTCGCCGCCCACGACCAGCACCTTCGGGGGCGCCTCGGCCAGCAGGCCGGCGGCGACGAGCTGCTCGGCGAACGACGGCGTCACGTCGACCAGGTCGAGCCGGTTGGCCCGCGCGTAGGCGACGAACGCGGCGGGGTCGTAGCGGCAGTCGTCGTCCAGGACGTGCAGCTCGTGCCCGGCCAGCATCCACAGCAGCCCGGCGACCGAGGCGTCGAAGGAGATCGACGCGGCCAGCGCCACCCGGAACCGCCCGTCGCCCGCGAGCGGGCGGTACAGGCCGGCCAGGTGGTCGTGGAACAGGTTCGCCACGTTCGCGTGGGTGACCACGACGCCCTTGGGCGTCCCGGTGGACCCGGAGGTGTAGATCACGTACGCGGGGTTCGCCGGGTCCGGCGCGGGCAGCCGGACGGCGGGCGGGTCGGCGGCGCGGTCGCCGTCGATCAGCAGGGTGTCGACCCCGTCGGGCAGGTCGCCGCCGCCGAGCACGTCCGAGCGCGAGACGACGACGGCGGGCGCGGCGTCCCGCACGAGGTAGGCGATGCGGGCGGCCGGGTAGTCGGGGTCGACGGGCACGTAGGCGGCGCCCGACTTGAGGACCGCCAGGATCGCCACGATCAGGTCCGGCGAGCGCGGCAGCGCCACGCCGACCAGGCGCTCCGGCCCGGCCCCCCGCGCGGCGAGCTCGGCCGCGAGACGGCCGGCGCGCTCGTCGAGCTCCGCGTACGTGAGCGCGGCGCCGCCGGACACGACCGCGACCGCGTCGGGCGTGCGGGCGGCCTGGGCCTCGAACAGCTCGGGCAGGGTGGCGCGCGGCACCTCGTGCGCGGTGGCGTTGTTGGTGACCAGCACCCGCTCGCGCTCGGCGGGGTGCAGGACGTCCACGCCGGACACCGGGCGGACCGGGTCGTCGGCGAACGACTCCGCCAGCCGCACCAGCCAGCCGAGGACCCGCTCGGCGAACTCCCGCTCGAACAGGTCGGTCTGGTAGTCCAGCCGCAGCTCCAGGCCGGTGCCGGGGGCCACGGCGAGAGACAGCGGGTAGTGGGTGGCGTCGGTGCCCGCCGTGCCCACGACGCTCACCATCGCGCCCATGTCGCGGTCGGCGTCGGTCGCCGGCGGGTAGTTCTCGAACACCATCAGCGTGTCGAACAGCGTCCCGCCGCCGGCCAGCCTCTGGATCTCGACCAGGCCGAGGTGGTGGTGGGGCAGCAGCTCGGCCTGGGTGCGCTGGAGCCGGCCGCACACGTCGGCGAGCGAGTCGCCCGGCGTGATCCGCAGCCGGACGGGCACCGTGTTGATGAACAGGCCCACCATGTCCTCGACGCCCGCGATCTCCGGCGGCCTGCCGGACACGGTCGCGCCGAACACCACGTCGTCGCGGCCGAGCAGCCGGGCCAGGGCCAGCCCCCAGATGCCCTGGACCACGGTGTTGACCGTGAGCCCGGCCCGGCGCGCCTGCCGGGTGAGGCCGTCGGTGAGCTCGGCGCTCAGCGTGGCCGTGACCGTGCCGGGCAGCCCCGGGATGTGGTCGCCGAGCTCGGGCACGACGAGCGTCGGCTCGTCCAGGCCCTGGAGCTCCCGCGTCCACGCCTGCCGCCCCGCGTCGGCGTCCTGCCGCGCCAGCCACTCCAGGTAGGTCTTGTACGGGGTCACCGGCGGCAGCCCGGCCGGGTCGCCGTGCTGCCGGTAGAGGGTGAGCAGGTCCCTGAACAGCGGCGGCGCCGACCAGCCGTCCATCAGGATGTGGTGGTGCGTGAGCACCAGCAGCGTCCTGCCCTCGGCGCAGCGGATCACCATGATCCGCAGCAGCGGCGGCTTCGCCAGGTCGAACCGCTCGGCCTGGTCGGCCAGGAGCAGCCGTTCCAGCTCGGCGTCCCGGTCGGCCTCGGGCAGGTCGGCCAGCTCGATCCGGCGCAGCGGCACCTCCACGTCGACGGGGATCAACTGCACCGGCGCGCCCCGGTTCTTGCGGGTGCGGAAGCAGGCCTTCAGGTTGACGTGGCGTTCCAGCAGGGCGCGGACGGCGACGCGCAGCGCCTCGATGTCGAGCTCGCCGTGGAACTCCAGGACCGTCTGCGGCATGTAGACGTCGACGGCGTCGTGGTCGTAGAGGGAATGGAACAGCATTCCCTCCTGGAGCGGCGACAGGGGCAGGTAATCGGCCAGACCTCGGCGCTTCATGAGCGGACTCTCATTCGTTGTCCCATTCGGTGGCAAGATCGTCAATTTCTTCCTGGCTCAGTTCGAGCAGCGGCAGGTCGGACGGGGTGTGGCCGCCCGCGTCACCCCGCCGCACGTGCGTGACCAGGCCCCGCAGGGCCTCGGTCCACAGCTCGGCGAGTTCTTCCACGTCCTTCCTGTCGATCAGGTCCGCCGGGAAGGTCCACGTGGCCTCCAGCCGCGGGCCGGCGGGCAGGTCGTACGTGACGGCGTTGATCTCCAGCGGGTGCCCCACGGCCAGTCGCGGGCGGGGGGCCGCGGGCGGCGCCTCCTCGCCGGCGCGCTGGATCCGGCCGAGGTAGTTGAAGCCGATCTGCGGCACCGGCAGCCCGGCCAGCCGGGGCGCGGTGCCGGGGTTGAGGTGGCGCAGCATCCCGAAGCCGATGCCGTTCTCGGGGACGGCGCGGAGCTGCTCCTTGACCCGCTTCATGGCCAGGCCGACGGCCGGCTCGCCGGCGCGGACGGCCGCCCAGTCGGCCGGGCCGGGGTCGACGGCCACGGGGAAGAGGCTGGTGAACCAGCCGACCGTGCGCGACAGGTCGACGTCGCCGGCGATGTCCTCGCGGCCGTGCCCTTCCAGGTCCAGCAGGACGGCGGTCGGTGCCGCCAGGGCCGCCGCGCGCCGGGACCGCCACTGCGAGACGGCGAGCCCGAGCCCGGTGAGCAGGACGTCGTTGACGCGCCCGTGGAAGGCCGCGGGCACGCTGGTCAGCAGCGGTTCCGTCACCTCGGCGGGCAGGGTCACGCGCACGTCGGCCGTCCGGTCGGAGGTGTCGCGCACCGGGTCGAGCGGGCGGCTGCCGAGGAGGGGGTCCGGCGTGGCGAGCACGTCGGTCCAGAACGGGAGCTGCGCCTCCCTGGCCGGGTCGCCGGCCAGCTCGCGCAGGCGCCGCGCCCACCGGCGGAACGAGGACGGCACCGGGTCCAGCTCGACCGGCTCGCCGGCGGCCAGCGCCGTCCAGGCGGCGTGCAGGTCGGGCAGCAGGATCCGCCAGGAGACGCCGTCGACGACCAGGTGGTGCAGCACCAGCAGCAGCCGGCCCTCGCGGTCCGGGCCGTGGTCGAACCAGACGGCGCGCACCATCACGCCCGCGTCCACGTCCAGGCCGGCCACGGCCGCGTGCCCGTGCCGGGCGAGCGCGGCCGCGTCGAGCCCGCCCCCGTCCAGCCCGCCGCCGTCGAGCCCGGTCGCGTCGAGGCCGGTCGCGTCCACCCGGCGTACGCAGGTCGCGGCGTCGAGGGCGCCCTTCTCCGGCACCGTGAGCCGCCACTGCCCGCCGGTCCGCGACAGCCGCATCCGCAGGGCGTCGTGGTGGTCGAGCAGCGCCTGGAGCCCCTGGGTGACCAGGTCCAGGCGGGCGCCCGGGGGCGTGGGCAGGAACGCCGACTGGTGGTGGGCGTCGATCGAGCCGTGCCGCTCGGCCAGCCAGGCGATGATGGGCGTGAGCGGCACGTCGCCGACGGCCTCCGCGGGGTCCTCGGTGACCCCGGCCGGAGCGGGGCGCATGGCTGCGGCCAGCGCCTCCATCGTCCGGTGGGTGAAGACGTCCCGGGGCGTCAGCTGCCAGCCCGCCCGGTGCGCCCGCGCCGCGAGCTGGATCGTCATGATGCTGTCGCCGCCGAGCTCGAAGAACCCGTCGTCGAGGCCGACCCGCTCCAGGCCGAGCACGTCGGCGACCAGGCCGCACAGCAGCTCCTCCTGCGGGGTGCGGGGGGCGCGGTGCGCGGCCAGGTTCCGCGACCACGGCTCGGGCAGCGCCCGGCGGTCGAGCTTGCCGTTGGGCGTCAGCGGGATCGCGTCGAGGTGCATGACCGCCGACGGGACGAGGTAGTCCGGCAGCAGGGCGGCCAGGTGGGCGCGCAGCTCGTCCGGGCTCGCCGCCTCCCCCGCCGGGACGACGTAGGCGACCAGGCGCTTGACGCCCGGCTGGTCCTCGCGCGCCACGACGACGCTGGTGGTGACGTCGGCGCGCTCGTTCAGCACCGCCTCGACCTCGCCGGGCTCGATCCGGAAGCCGCGGATCTTGACCTGCTCGTCGGCGCGGCCGAGGAACTCCACCTGCCCGTCCTCGCGCCACCGGACGACGTCGCCGGTGCGGTACATCCGCTCGCCGGGCGCGCCGAACGGGCAGGGCACGAACCGGTCGGCGGTCAGGTCCGGCCGGTGCAGGTAGCCGCGCGCCAGCCCGTCGCCCGCCAGGTACAGCTCGCCGGGCACGCCCACGGGCATCGGCTGGAAGTGCTCGTCCAGCACGTACACGTGCGCGTTGAGCAGCGGCGTGCCGATCGGCGGGGCGGCGCCGGGCGGCGCGGCGGCGACCAGCGCGGCCACGGTGAACTCGGTGGGGCCGTAGGCGTTGAACATGCGGCGCCCGGGGGCCCAGCGGGCGACCACCTCGGCGGAGCACGCCTCCCCCGCCGTGACCACGGTCTCCCAGCTCGGGTACGGGCGCTCGGGCAGGGTCGCCAGGACCTGGGGCGGCAGCACCGCGTGGGTCACGCCGGCGCCGTCGATCAGCTCGGCGAGCCGGTCGCCGCCCAGGCAGTCCAGCGGGCGCAGGACGAGCGCGGCGCCCGCCGCCCACGCCATCAGCATGTTGGCGACGGAGGCGTCGAACCCGAAGGAGGCGAACTGCAGCACCCGCGACGTGCCGGTGATCCCGTACCGCTCGATGTTGTCGGCGGCCAGGGACGCCAGCCCGCGGTGGGTGACCACGACGCCCTTGGGCGTGCCGGTGGAGCCCGAGGTGTAGATGACGTAGGCGGGCTGGTCCAGCGCGATCGGCGGGCGCGGGCTGTCCGCCGTGGCGGGGACGTCCTCGATCGGCACGACGGCGTGGCCGTCCGGGACGCGGGCGGCCAGGCCGGGCGCGGCCAGCACGAACGCGGGCTCGGCGGCGGCCAGCACCTGGGCGATCCGCGCGTCCGGGTGGTCCGGGTCGATCGGGACGTACGCGGATCCGGACTTGGCGACGGCGAGGAGCGCCACCACCAGCTCGACGGAGGCGGGGGCGAGCACGGCGATCAGCCGTTCGGCGCCCGCGCCGCGCTCGATCAGCGCCTTGGCCAGCCCGTTGGCGCGGGCGTCGAGCTGCGCGTAGGTCAGCTCGGTGTCGCCGAGGACCAGCGCCGGCGCGCCGGGGGTGCGGGCGGCGGCGGCCTCGAACAGCTCGGGCAGCGTCCGCGCGATCCCGGGCCGGGCGGTGTCGTTCCAGCGGACCAGGACCTGATCCAGCTCGCCGTCCGTGAGCAGCGCGGTGTGGCCGAGCGGCCGGTCGGGATCGGCGGCGACGGCGGTGAGGAGCCGGCCCAGCAGCGTGGCCAGCCGCCGCGCGGTGGCCGCGTCGAACAGGTCGGTGGCGTAGTTCAGCTCGCCGCTCAGGCCGGCCGGGTCGCCGGTGGCGGTGCGGTGCTCGGTGAGCTGGACGAGCAGGTCGAACTTGGCCACGCCCTCCTCGAACGGCACCGGGGCGACGTCGAGGCCGGGCAGGTCGAGTGTGGCGTGCTCGTCCGGCGCGAGGCTGAGCATCACCTGGAACAGCGGGTGGCGGCCCGCCGACCGCTCCGGCGCGACCAGGTCGACCAGCCGTTCGAAGGGCAGGTCCTGGTGGGCGAAGGCGCCGAGGTCGGTCTCCCTGACCCGCGCCAGCAGCTCGCGGAACGACGGGTTGCCCGAGGTGTCGTTGCGCAGCACCAGCGTGTTCACGAAGAACCCCACCAGGTCGGAGAGCGCCTGGTCGGTGCGGCCGGCGACCGGGGAGCCGATCGGGATGTCGGTGCCGGCGCCCAGGCGGGTGAGCAGCGCGGCCAGCCCTGCCTGCAGCGCCATGAAGAGGGTGACCCGGTGCTCGGCCGCGACGGCGGCCAGCGCCCGGTGGGTGTCGGCGTCGACGCGCAGCTCGGCGGACGCGCCCCGGTGCGACGACACGGCGGGGCGCTGCCGGTCGGCGGGCAGCGCGATCTCGTCGGGCAGCCCGGCCAGCGTCTTCGACCAGTACGCGACCAGCTCGTCGGCCGAGTCGAGCACCTCCCGCTGCCACAGGGCGTAGTCGGCGTACTGGACGGGCAGCGGCTCCCATCCGGGGGCCGTGCCGCGCACGCGGGCGGAGTAGGCCGCCGCCAGGTCGCGGGCGAGCGGGCCCATCGACAGGGCGTCGCCCGCGATGTGGTGCACGACGATGAGCAGCACGTTCTCCTCGGCCGACAGCCGGAACAGCCGCGCGCGGACGGGCAGCTCGGTGGCCAGGTCGAAGCCCTCTGCGGCCGCCTCGGTCAGCACCGCGCGGAGCCGCCCGGGCTCGACGTCGGCGCACGGCAGGTCGATCGCGGCGTCCGGCACGATCTCCTGGCGCGGCACCCCGTCCACCTCCGGGAACACCGTGCGCAGGCTCTCCTGCCTGGCCAGCACGTCCGCGAACGCCTGCCGCAGCGCGCCGGCGTCCAGCGGCCCGGTCAGCCGCAGCGCGGCGGGGATGTTGTAGGTCGCGTTCGGGCCCTCCATGCGGTTGAGGAACCACAGCCTGCGCTGCGCGAACGACAGCGGCAGCACGTCGGGCCTGGCCACGGGCCGCAGCGGCGGCTGGACGCGCCCGGACGCCTCGGCCAGGTGCCCGGCCAGCGCGGCGACCGTCGGCGCCTCGAAGACCAGCCGGATGGGCAGCTCCACGCCGAGCACGGCGCGCACCCTGGACACCAGGCGGACGGCCGACAGCGAGTTGCCGCCCGCGTCGAAGAAGCCGTCGTCGACGCCCACCCGCTCGACGCCCAGGACCTCGGCGAACAGGTCGCACAGCACCTGTTCGCGGGGCGTGCGCGGCGCGCGGCTGACGACCGGGGCGGCCGCCTCCGGCGCGGGCAGCGCCCGGCGGTCCAGCTTCCCGTTGGCCGTCACGGGCAGCCGGTCGATCACCATGATCACCGACGGGACCATGTAGCCGGGCAGCCGCCCGGACACGAACCCGCGCAGCTCGGCGACGTCCGTCTCCGGGGCGGCCACCACGTACGACACGAGCCTCGGGTCGGCGCCGCCCTCCAGGACGGTCGCCGCCTCCGCGACCGCCGGGTGCGCGGCCAGGGCCGAGGAGATCTCGCCCAGCTCGATCCGGTAGCCGCGCAGCTTGACCTGGTCGTCGGCGCGGCCGAGGAACTCCAGGGTGCCGTCGGGGCGCCACCGACCCAGGTCGCCGCTGCGGTAGAGCACGCCGCCGTCGCCGAACGGGTCCGGCACGAACCGCTGCGCGGTCAGCGCGGGGTTGCCGAGGTAGCCGCGCGCCACGCCCAGGCCGCTGATGTGGATCTCGCCGGGCGTGCCGACCGGGACCGGGGCGCCGTGCCGGTCGAGCAGGTGGACCCGGCCGTCGGCCAGCGGCCTGCCGATCGGGTTGCCCGCGCCCGGCTCCAGGTCGGCCTCGGTGATCCGGTGGAACGTGGTGTGCACGGTCGTCTCGGTGATGCCGTACATGTTCACCAGGGCCGGACGGGACAGCCCGAACCGGGACGTCCACGGCCGCAGCTCGGCGATCTCCAGCTTCTCGCCGCCGAACACCACGTAGCGCAGGGCCAGCCGGTCCAGCCGGGGGTCGCCGTCCCTGGCCAGGGCGACGAGCGAGCGGAACGCCGACGGCGTCTGGTTCAGCACGCTCACCCGGTGGCGGACCAGCAGGTCGACGAAGTCGTCCGGGGAGCGCACCTGTTCGAGGGACGGCACGACGACCGTGCCGCCGTGGAAGAGCGCGCCCCACAGCTCCCAGACGGAGAAGTCGAAGGCGTAGGAGTGGAACAGGGTCCACACGTCGCCGAGGCCGAAGTCGAAGTGCCGCGCGGTGGCCTCGAACAGGCTCGTGACGTTGGCGTGGGTGACGCCGGTGCCCTTCGGCCGTCCGGTCGAGCCCGAGGTGTAGATGACGTAGCACAGGTCGCCGGCCGATCCCGGCGCGGCCGGGGCGGTGCCGGGGTAGCCCGACACGTCGCCGAGGACGAGCGCGCCGCGCAGGTCCGCGGCGCGGCCCTCGTCGGTGACCACGATCGGCGCGCCGGAGTCGGCCAGGATGTAGTTCACCCGCTCGTGCGGCTGCTGCGGGTCCAGCGGCAGGTACGCGGCGCCGGACTTGAGCACGCCGAGCAGGGTGGGCACGAGGTCGGGGCCCCGGTCGAGGCACACGCCGACCAGCGTCTCCGGCCCGGCTCCCAGCTCGATGAGGCGGTGGGCGCAGCGGTTGGCGCGCCGGTCGAGCTCGGCGTAGGTCAGCTCGGTGCCGCCGGACACGACGGCGACGGCGTCCGGGGTGCGCGCGGCCTGCCGCTCGAACAGCTCGTGCACCCGCGCGGCCGGCGCGGTGATCTGCTCGTCGCCGCTGAAGGCGGCCATCAGCGCCTCGTCGCCGTCGGGCAGGAACGTGGCGACGGCGTCGCCGCCGGGGTCCGCCGCCATCGCGGCGAGCACCTTGCGGTACATCTGGGTCAGCCGGTCGGCGTCGGCCCTGCTGATGACGCTGGTGTCGACGCTGATCCCGATGTGCCCGACGCGCACCGCCACGCCGAGCGGGAACTCCGTCGGGCTGTCGTCGATGCTGGCCAGGTAGTCCACCAGCCCGGTGTCGACCTGGTGGAAGTCCAGGTAGACGAACATGGTGTCCAGCAGCCGCCCGCCACCGGCCAGCTCCTGGATCGCGGGCATCGGGAACTGGCGGTGCCGCCACATCGTGCGCTCGCCGGCGAAGGTCCGCTCGACGAGGTCCCGCCAGGTCCGGGCGCCGGTCTCGTGGGCGAACGGCAGCGTGTTGAGGTACATGCCGTACACGTGCTCCGCGCCGGTCACCTCGGGCCTGCCGTGGAACACCACGCCCGCCAGGAACGACTCCTCCTCGGTGAGCTGGCTGAGCACCTTGAGGTGCGCGGCCAGCAGCACGCTCTTCATCGGGGCGCCGGCGGCGTCCGCCAGCGCGCGCAGCCCGGGCTCCAGGTCGAGGAAGGAGACGACGGCCGTGTGGCTGCTCCGCTCGGCCTCGCCCGTTCCGGGCGTCACGGCGAACTTCGGGTGGCCGCGGACGATGTCGCGCCAGTAGCCCCGGCTCTCCTCCGACTCCAGCGAGCGCAGCTCGGCGGCGATGAAGTCGGCGTAACGCAGCCGGGGGGCCTCCCACGGCTCCGGCTCGGCGCCGTCGCGCAGCCGCCGGTAGCAGCCCAGCAGGTCCATCAGCATCGAGTGGTGGCTCCAGCCCTCCATCACCGCGTGGTGCTCGGTGACCGACAGCCACCACGAGCCGTCCGCGCAGGTGTGGGCGGCCAGCCGGATCAGGCACGGCCGGCCCAGGTCCTCGAACGGGCGGGCCCGCTCGGCCTCGACGTAGGCGCGCATCGCCCGCTCGATGCCGGCGTCGTCGAGGTCGCCGAGGTCCGCCGTGGTGACGGACATCTCCGCCTCCCGGTGGACGAGCTGCATCGGCACGCTGTACGTGGTCATGTCGATGGCCGTGCGCAGCGCCTCGTGGCGGGCGACGAGGATCGCGGCCGCCTCACGGAACGCCTCGGGGGAGAACGGCGCCCCGTCGCGGATCCGGAACGACGTGGCGTTGTGGTAGACGCGCAGCTCCTGGTCGGCCATCATCTCGGCGACCATCCCGGCCTGCACCCGGGAGAGCGGGTACGCGTCGGCGACCCCGGCGGGGACCTTGGCCCGGTCCGCCGGCGAGATCAGCTCGAACGGCCGCACGTACCCCTGTTCGGGCGCGTCGTCCTGGGGCGCGCCGACGGCGGCGGCCAGCGCGGCGACGCTGCGGTGCTCGAACAGGTCGCTGACGCCGACGTCGAACCCGGCCTCGCGCAGCGCGCCCGCGAGCGCCACCGCGCGGATCGAGTCGCCGCCGATGTCGAAGAACCCGTCGTGCACGCCGACCTTGTCCACGCCGAGCACGTCGCTCCAGATGGCGGCGATCCGCTCCTCCACGCTGTCGCGCGGGGCCAGGTAGTCGCCCCGGGTGCCCAGCTCGGCGCGGCCGGGCGCGGGCAGGGCGGCGCGGTCGAGCTTGCCGTTGTTGGTCAGCGGGAAGCGGTCCAGCACGACGAAGGCCGAGGGGACCATGTACTCGGGCAGGTCGCGGGCGAGGAACTCGCGCAGCTCCGCCGGAGGCGGGACGTCGCCGCCGTCGCTGATCAGGTAGCCGACGAGCTGCTTGTCCCCGGCGGAGCCGCTCTCCCTGAGCAGGACGACGGCCTCGCTGATGCCGGGGTGCCGGGTGAGCACGGACTCGATCTCGCCCAGCTCGATGCGGTAGCCGCGCAGCTTGACCTGGTGGTCGATGCGGCCGAGGAATTCGAGGCTGCCGTCGGGGAGCCTGCGGGCCAGGTCGCCGCTGCGGTACATGCGGGCGCCCGGGTGCGCGCCGAAGGGGTCGGGGACGAACTTCTCGGCGGTGAGCGCCGGCCGGTTGAGGTAGGCGCGGGCGACGCCGGGCCCGCCGACGTGGATCTCGCCGGGGACGCCGATCGGCACCAGGTTCCCCCACTGGTCCAGCAGGTGGACGCGCAGGTCGGCGAGCGGGCGGCCCACGGCGTTGCCGGCGCCCGGCCGCAGGTCGGCCTCGTTCACCTCGTGGTAGGTGGTGTGCACGGTCGTCTCGGTGATGCCGTACATGTTGACCAGGACGGGGCCGCGCAGGCCGAACCTGGCGACCCACGGCTCCAGCTCGGAGATCTCCAGCTTCTCCCCGGCGAACACGACCGCGCGCAGCCTCAGCCGGTCGAGGCCCGGGTGGCCCTGCCGGGCGAGGCCGACCAGGCCGCGGAAGGCCGACGGCGTCTGGTTCAGCACCGTCACCCCGTGCTCGGCCAGCAGGGCGAGCAGGTCCTCGGGGGAACGGGTCACCTCGCGGGGCGGCACGACGAGGGTGCCGCCGTACAGCAGGGAGCCCCACAGCTCCCACACGGACACGTCGAAGGCGTAGGAGTGGCACAGGGGCCACACGTCGGCCGCGGAGAAGCGGTAGTGCCGCTCGGCGCTCCGCAGCAGCCGGACCACGTTGGCGTGGGACAGGCACACGCCCTTGGGCCGCCCGGTCGAGCCGGAGGTGTAGATGACGTAGATCAGGTCGTCGGCCGTGCCGGGGACGGCGAGGTCGTCGCCGGAGTGGCCGGCGATGAGCTCGCGGTCCCGGTCGACGTCCACGATCGTGCCCTCGTAGAACCCGGCGACGGTACGGGCGCGGGCGGTCGAGGTGACGAGCACGGGGGCCGCCGCGTCGGTGACCATGAAGCCGAGCCGGTCGGCCGGCTGGGCGGGGTCCAGCGGCAGGTAGGCGGCGCCGCACTTGAGGACCGCGAGCAGGGCGGGGACGAGGGCGAGGTCGTTGTCCAGGCACACGCCGACCAGCGAGCCGGGCCCGGCGCCCAGGGTGCGCAGGTGGCGGGCCAGCCGGTTGGCCTCGGCGTTGAGCTGGGCGTAGGTGAGCCGGGTCTGCCCGAACACCACGGCGGTCGCGCCGGGGGTGCGGGCGGCCTGCCGTTCGAACAGCTCGTGGACGCGGCCGTCGATGACCGGCTGCTCGGCGGCGCCGATCTGCAGCGCGCGCTCCTCGGCGCCGATGAAGTCGAGCGTGGCCGCCCGCGCGGCGGGGTCGGCGGCGACGGCCCGGAGGAGCCGGACGTAGTTGCCGGCCATGCGCGTCATGGTGTCCCGGTCGAACAGGGCGGTCGCGTACTCCAGCTTGGCCGGCAGCCTGTCGTGCTCGCTCTCGTCCACCAGGAGGGTCAGGTCGAAGCGGGAGAAGCGGGAGGAGCCGGGGATCGGCGCGACCGTGAGGCCGGGCAGCCGCAGCCCGGCCCGCTCGCCCTGCTGCAGGGTGAAGGCGACCTGGAACAGCGGGGTCCTGGACATGTCGCGCTGCGGCTGCAGCTCGTCCACCAGGAGGGCGAACGGGATGCCCTGGTGGTCGAAGGCGTCGGCGACCATGCCGTGGGCGTCGGCGAGCAGGTCCTGGAAGGCGGCGTCGTCGTCCCAGCGGGCGCGCAGGACGAGGCTGTTGATGCCGTAGCCGATCAGCTCGCGCAGCTCGGGGCGGGAGCGGCCGGAGACCATCGTGCCCACGGGAATGTCGGTCTTGCCGGTGTAGCGCGAGAGCAGCACGTGGAAGGCGGTCAGCAGGACGGTGAACAGCGTGGTGCCGCGGTCGCGGGCCAGGTCGCGGAGCCGGGCGGCCAGGTCGCCGGGGATCTCGAAGCCGAGGACGTCCCCGGCGGGGTCGCGGTGACTCGGCCGGGGCCGGTCGGCGGGCAGGTCGAGCGGCTCCATGCCGTCCAGGCGCTGCCGCCAGTAGCGGAGGTGCCGCTGGTGCTCGGCGTCCTGGGCGCGTTCCCAGGCCGCGTAGTCGGCGTACTGGACGGCCAGCGGGGCCAGCGTCGGCGGGCGTCCCTCGTGGCGGGCCGCGTACAGCTCGCCGAGCTCGGCGGTCAGGACGGCCAGCGACCAGGCGTCGCAGGCGATGTGGTGCAGGACGACGATCAGCGCGTGGTCGTCGTCGGCCAGCCGGGCCAGCGTGGCCCGGACCGGCCACTCGTGCTCCAGGTCGAACGGGACCAGCGCCTCCCGCTCGCTGAGCTCCGCGACGGCGGCGTCCCGGTCCTCGCGGGCGGACAGGTCCAGCGACGTCAGCCGCAGGTCGCCGGGGGCGTCGACGACCTGGACGGGCTCGGTCCCGGCCATGCGGTAGCGGGTGCGCAGGATCTCGTGCCGGGCGAGCACCTCCCGCCACGCCTCCACCAGGGCGGCCACGTCGAGCGGCCCGCGCAGCCGCCACGCGACGGGGACGAGGTACTCCGGGTTGCTGGTCTCCAGCCGGTTGAGGAACCAGAGCTGCTGCTGGCCGAACGACAGCGGAAGGCGCGCGTTGCGATCGGTCAGGGGTATGCCCGCGGCGGGTGATCCCCGGCGCGCTCGCCGGGCTTCAAGGCTCCGGCGGATCAGCTCCTCACGAGCGGAATTCGAGACTGGCTCGTTGCTCATCCCCGTTGCTCCCTAGACAGGTGGTCGGCCATCAGAGAACGAGCCTTGGATCAGCGCCTATACGGGCCCTATACGGGGGCGCCCGTACCGCGGCGCAGGCTCGCGGGGCGCATGTCGGTCCACACGCGCCCGATGTGGGCGAGGCATTCCTCGCGGGTCCCGGTGAACCCTTCGGGTCTCCAGCCGGCCGGGAGAGCCCGGTCGGCCCACCAGATCGAATGCTGTTCCTCGTCGTTGAGCACGACGAGGAACGGGGCGGCGGTTCGCTGCTCGGTCATGGGGAACTCCTCGCTGCGCGGCGCCGGTGCGCCGGCGTGGTCGTCGCGAGGAGTCTCGACGCCTCCGCCATATCCGCCCTATACGGATGTCTCCCGATTTACTGGTCTTTCTTGATCACTGGGCCGGGGCGATCTCGCGGAAGCCGATGCCGTCCATCTGGATGGAGGCGGCCGTCATCCGGGCCAGGGCCGCCTGGCGGTCCAGCGAGGAGTCCTCCCGCACGGCGAAGTCCAGCGCGAGCGCGCGGACCAGCGGGTGGAAGCGGTACTGCGCGGACATCCCGTGCGTGCCGGGCACGCTCTCCAGCAGCCGCGCGTCCAGCAGCTGCTCGACCAGGTCGCGGGCCCGGGTGACCTTGGTGTCGAGGACGACGGCCGCCATCCACAGCGTGAAGGCGGGCACGTCGAGCAGCACGAGCAGCCGCAGGGCCCGCTGGGTGTCCGGCGCCAGCGCCAGGTAGCTGCGGCCCAGCCGGTCCCGGAGCGTGGCATCGGCGGCGCCCAGCTCCGCCAGCCGCTGCCGAGGGTCGGCCAGCCGCTGGGCGAGCTGGCCCAGCGACCAGTGCGGCTTGGCCACCAGGCGCATGCCGGCCAGGCGGACGCCCAGCGGCAGCCGGCCGCAGAACGCGGCGATGCGCGCGGCCTCCTCCGGCTCCGCCTGGACGCGGCCGGCGCCGATGATCCGGCCGAGCAGGTCGACGGCGTGCCGCTCGGCCGGCACGTCCAGGTCCAGTGCCGGCATCCCGGCGAGCACCAGCCGCGCCCGGCCGGTCACCAGGACGGCGCTCCTCGGGCCCGGCGGCAGCAGCGGGCGGACCTGCTGCTCACCGGCCGCGTCGTCGAGCACCACCATGATCCGCTGGTGGATCATCCGGCTCCGGTAGAGGCGGACGCGCTCCTCGAACGAGGCCGGCACCGCCGAGGCGTCCACGCCGAGCGACAGCAGCATCTCGCCGAGCGCGTCGAACGGCGACACCGGGCGGGCCCGCAGCCCGCCGAGGTCGACGAAGAGCTGGCCGTCCGGGTAGCGGTCGAGGACCTGGTAGGCGACGTGGACGGCCAGCGCGGTCTTGCCCACCCCGGCCATGCCGCCGACGACCGAGCCCACCGTGACGCCCTGGCCGCCCTTGCTGCCGAGCGAGGCGCTGAGCTCGGCGGACTCCGCGGACCTGCCGGTGAAGTCGCCCACGTCGGGCGGGAGCTGGCCGGGGCGCAGGCGCGTGGTGACCGTCGCGCGCTCCCCGGCCGTGTCGAGCGCCGGGTCGCCGACGAGCACCTTGCCGTACAGCTCGCGCAGCTCCTGGCCGGGCTCGGTGGACAGGTCGTCGGCGAGCAGGCCGCGCAGGTCCTCGTAGACGTTGATCGCGTCGGCCTGCCGGCCCGAGCGGTGCAGGGCCAGCATGAGCTGGCCGCGCAGGCGCTCGCGCCACGGGTGCCTGGACACCAGCCCGGTCAGCTCGGACACCAGGCCGCTGTGCCGGCCCAGGAGCAGGTCGGCGTCGACGCGGTCCTCCAGGGTGGCGAGTTTGGCCTCCTCCAGGCGGGGCCGCTCCACGGCGGTGAGCAGGTCGGTGGCGCCGGACAGCGCAGGGCCGCGCCAGAGTGCCAGCGCCTCGCCCAGCACGCGCGCCGCCTCGCCCGCCGCTCCCTTCTCCAGCAGGTGCCTGCCCTGCCGGGTGAGCTTCTCGAAGACGAGCAGGTCCACCGCGTCCGGGTCGGCCTCCATGAGGTAGCCGGGCCGCTGCCGGGTGATGGAGACGCCGAGCTTCTGCCGCAGCCGCGAGACGTAGATCTGGATCTGCGCCTCGGAGGTGGTGGGCAGCTCCTCCCCCCACAGCATCTCCGCGATCCAGGAGTCCGACACGATGCGCGAGCGCGACAGCAGGAGGATCGCCAGCAGCGTACGGATCTTGGTGGCGCTGAGTTCGACCGGCCCCGACGCCCCGCTCACCGTTATCGGGCCGAGTATGCGAAAGTGCAGCACCCCATCACCTTTCATCACGAAGCTCGTCTCGGGTCGTCACCGGCGTCCGTGCCTGGCCAGCCGCCGGGGGATCACGTCGAAGGTGCGCGAGTCCTCGTGCCGGGCCAGCAGCTCGGCGAACATCACCTCGCCCGCCTCGCCCGCCGGCCGGGCGGGCGCCCCGAGGCGGGCGGCGATCCGGCGCAGGGCGACCCGCTGCCAGGCGGCGCCGAAGTCGCCGGCCCGCGCCGCCGTCACCCCCGCGCACGCGGCGGCGGCCAGCGTGAACGCGTACTGCTCGGCCAGCGCGAACGTGTCCGCCGAGGCCGTCACGGTCCGCTCGCCCGGCGGCAGCTCCTCGCAGCGCGTGCGCAGCTCGGCCAGCCGGTCGAGGAAGAACGCCCGCAGCTCGGCGTCCTCGATCCGCGACAGCGCGGCGGTCAGGCTGTCGCGGCCCCGCGCGTCCGGCGCCAGCCTGTCGAAGTCGAGCTCGGGCAGCGCGGAGCCGAGGTCGAACAGCTCGTCCGGCCCGGCGTCGGCGCGCAGCCAGCTCCGCCGCGCCAGCCGGGGCAGCTGCGGGATGATCGTCGCCAGGCAGGCGGCGCTGCTCGAATGGGCCAGCGCGGCCACGGCGAGATCCCGGTGATACTTCTGGAAGATCCCGTAGGGGCCCTCCCGCAGGTACGAGCGCGCGCCGAGGATCGTGAAGAGGTCGTAGGAGGCCGAGTCGAGCAGGGCGCACACCACGTACTTGCAGGCCGCCGCGAGCACGCTGGTCTGCTCGGGCAGCAGGTGCAGGGCGCGCCCGGCCACCGCGCCGAACGCGTCGCACACCAGGAGGTCGGCGAAGACGCCCACCAGGCAGTCGCGGGTGACCGGGATGTCGGCCACCGGCCGGCCGTAGAGCACCCGCTCCCCCGCGAAGCTCAACGCCAGCCGGAGCTGGGTGTCCAGGGCGCCGAGCGCGATGGCGGGCAGCGCGATCCGCGTCACCTGGAAGGCGCGCAGCGCGGTCTCCAGGCCGGTGCCGGGCTCGCCGAGCAGCGCGTCCGCGGGCACCCGGCTGCCGTCGAACGCCACCCCGGCCAGCGGGGTGGCGCGCAGCCCGGACGTGTGGTGGCGGGGCAGGATGCGGTAGTCGCGGGTGCCGGCCAGGTCGACCAGCAGCATGGAGTGGCTGCGGCTGCCGGGATCGTCGCGGGTGCGGGCGAACACGGTGACGGCGCGGGCCCGGCCGATGTTGTTGATGAGCTGCTTGGTCCCGGTCATCACCAGGCTGTCGCCGTGCGCCTCGGCGCGCATCGACATGCGCGAGAAGTCGGCGCCGTGGGCCAGCTCGGTGAACGCCGCCGCCGCCCGGTCGCCGCCGAGCAGCCGCCCGGCCAGCCACGCGCGCTGGGCGGCGTCGCCCGCCGTCCACACCGGGACCGCGGCGATGAAGCTCGTCACCCCGTAGCCGATGCCCAGCGTGGGATCGCGCCTGAAGACCGCCCGCATCTCCTGGACGAGGCCGTTCACGTCGACGAAGGCGCCGCCGAGCGAGGCCGGGACGAACCGGTCGGCCAGCCGCGCCCCGTCGAGGACGGCCTCCCCGGCGGCCAGCAGCTCGCCCCGCTCGTCGGCGGCCAGGACCGCGGCGAACCCGGTGGGGTTCGCCGCGTTCCAGG
>NZ_JAHKRO010000037.1 GCF_019396325.1 Nonomuraea ceibae | reverse complement strand
GGGGGTGGGGGGACGGGGTGGGCGCGGAGCCAGGCGGCGCGTTGGTGGGACTGGCGGATGCGCCCGGCGGCGCCGTGGGTGCGGGAGCGGGCGCGCCAGGCGCCGGTGCCCATGCCGGCCTTGGCGACCTTGCGCGGGATGGCGGCGAGCCGGCCGGCGTTGGCGGTGACGAGGCCGGCGTGCCGGGCGAGCTCGGCCTTCCACTCCTCGTGCGCCAGCGCCTGGGCGGCCCGTTCGGCGGCCTTGGCGGCGAGGTAGCCGCCGTAGCCGTTGCCGTAGCGGCGGACGGCGCCGTGGTCGACCTCCAGGATGCTGGTGGTGACCCGGTCGAGGAAGACCCGGTCGTGGGTGATGGCCACGACGGTGCCCCGGTGCGCGCGCAGGTGCTGTTCGAGCCAGGCGACGGCCTGGTCGTCGAGGTCGTTGGTGGGTTCGTCGAGCAGCAGCAGTTCGGGCGCGGAGGCGAGCGTGGCGGCGAGGGCGAGCCGGGAGCGTTCGCCGCCGGAGAGGGTGGCGACGGGCCGGTCGCGGGGGAGCCCGGGCAGGCCGAGGCCGTGCAGGGCGGCGTCGACCCGGGCGTCGGCCTCGTAGCCGCCGCGCGCTTCGAAGCGTTCGACGAGGGCGGCGTACGCGTCCAGGGTGTCCTCGGTGAGCGTCTGCTCGGCGGCGCGCATGCGGGTTTCGAGGTCGCGCAGGTCGGCGAGGGCGTGGTCGACGGCGTCGCCGACGGTGGCGCCGGGCGGCAGTTCGAGCGCCTGGGGCAGGTAGCCGACGCCGCCGGGCGCGGCGACGGTGAGTTCGCCGTTGTCGGGCCGCTCGGCTCCGGCGAGGAGTTTGAGCAGCGTGGACTTGCCGGAGCCGTTCTCGCCGATGACGCCGGTCTTCTCGCCGGGCTTGACGGTGAACGACACGCGGTCGAGCACGACGCGGTCGTCGTAACGCTTGGTGACCTGGGAGAGGGAAAGTTGGGTACGCAAGGAAGCACCACCTCCTGTTTTCGCGCGAACATGACGGCAGAGCGGGCGCGTGGCGGAGCGGTACGGCTCTACGCGGGGGCGCCCGGCGCGAACATCACAGGAAGCAGTAACCCATAGGGCGATGATCTAAGGCGATAAATCGGGATAAGTCAAGACCCTTTCCCCTCCGTCAGCTTCGCCGTGGCCGCGACCTGGATGGCGGTGGCGCGCTGGAGGAAGTCGACGATCACCTCCAGTTCCTCGTCGGAGTAGCCCGCATAAAGCTCGGTCAGCCCGGTCACCAGCGGCTCGAACAGCTCCCCGAACCCGGCGATCCGCTCGTAGTTGACCTCGACGATGACGCGCCGGCGGTCCTTGGGGTGGCGGACGCGCCGGACGAGCCACTTGGCCTCCAGCCGGTCGATGAGCCCGCTGACCGAGGCGGGGGCCAGCCCGGTGTGCTGCGCGATCTCCCCCGCTGTCAGCGGCCCGAGGCGTTGCAGCAGGTCGAGCGTCTTCTCCTCGCTCATCCCCAGGCCCATCCGCTCGCCCATGGCGGTGTGGTACATCACGGCGGCGTTGCTGTTGGCCCGTCCGGCGTCGGACAGGGCGTCGAGCAATTTCTTTCGGTGTTCCGAAATATCTCTGGACATCGGCGTCTCCATCGTCATATATTTCGTTCAGCCGAACGAAAGGTTATCACGATGAAGGCTCTGGTCATAGGCTGCGGCATCGGCGGCCCCGCGCTGGCGATGGCACTGCACGAGGTGGGCATCGAGGCGGAGATCTACGAGGCGTACGGAGACACCGCGCAGGGCGTCGGCTCGTTCCTCAACCTGGCGTCCAACGGCCTCGACGCGCTGCGCTCGCTGGGCCTGCACCGCGAGGTCATGGCGGTCGGCATCCCCACGCCGGCCATGGTCATGTGGAGCGGCACCGGCAAACGCCTGGGCACGGTGGCCAACGGACTCGCCCTGGACGACGGCACGGTCAGCCACACGATCCTGCGCTCCGACCTCTACCGGATCATGCGCGACGGGGCCGCCCGCCGTGGCGTGCGGGTCTCGTACGGCAAGCGCATGGTGTCCTTCGACGACACCGGCGACCAGGTGACGGCCACGTTCGAGGACGGGACGCGGGCGAAGGGCGATCTGCTGATCGCCGCCGACGGCGTACGGTCGCGCACCCGGCACCTGCTCGACCCGCAGGCGCCCGCCCCGCGCTACGCCGGGCTCTACAGTGGCGGCGGGATCATGCACGACCAGGACTTCACCGGCGAACCGGGCGTCTACCACATGGTGTTCGGGAAGCGGGCGTTCTTCGGCTACTCGGTGGCCGAATCGGGTGAGACCTGGTGGTTCGCGAACCTGCCACGCGCGCTCGGCGACGTGCCGGACGACTGGCGGCCGGTTCTGGTCGAGGCGTTCAAGGACGACGCGAACTTCTCGGCCGAGCTGGTCCGGCGGGCCGAGATCGGGCCGATGCTGCCCATCCACGACCTGCCGCCCGTGCCGGTCTGGCACCGGGGCAGGGTCGTGCTGACCGGCGACGCCGCGCACGCCACCTCGCCCAGCTCCGGCCAGGGCGCCTCTCTGGCCGTCGAGGACGCCGTCGTGCTGGCCCGCTGCCTGCGCGACGAGGCCGGCCACGAGGCGGCGTTCCGCCGGTTCGAGGCCGAGCGGCGCGGCCGGGTCGAGCGCGTGGTGGCGTACGCGAAGACGATCAGCAACAGCAAGGCGGCCGGGCCGGTGGCGCGGGTGTTCCGCGACGCGCTGATGCCGTTCTTCCTGAAGAAGAGCGCCAGCCAGGAGTCACTGGCCTGGATGTACCGCCACCAGGTCAGCCTGTGAGACGGCCGCGGCGCTCGCGGGCAGCAGCGGCAGCCGCACGTCCGGGGTCGAGATGAGGCCCCGGGCGTGCAGGACGCCCTTGATGACCGTGGGGTTCGGCTCGGCGAACAGCGCGGCCGAGATCGTGGCCAGCCGGTGCCCGAGCGCCCTGGCCCGGGCCACGTCCCCGGCGTGCCAGGCGGCGACCAGCTCGGCGAACCGGTCGGTCACCAGGTGTGCGGAGGCCAGGATGCCGCCCGCCGCGCCCAGCGCCAGCAGCGGCGAGATGAACGCGTCGTCGCCGCCCAGCACCGCGAACCCGTCGGGCAGGTCCCCGAGCAGGTCGACGGCGTCCTGGTCGATCCCCCCGGCCGCGTACTTCACGCCGGCGACCATCGGGTGCGCGCCCAGGTGCCGCAGCGTGGCCGCGCCCACCGCCTGCCCGGTCCGGTAGGGAATGTGGTAGATCACCAGCGGCACCGGCGTCCCTTCGGCCAGCGCCTCGAAGTGCGCGATCACCCCGCGCTCCGACGGCCGCAGGAAGTACGGCACCGTGACCAGAGCCGCGGCGACCCCGTCGGGCAGCTCGCTCAGCGCCCGCGCGACGGATCGCGTGTCGTTGCCCGTGACGCCCACGGTCAGGGGCGCCCCGCGCTCGCCGCAGATCCGCGCGCACACCTCGATCACCCCGGCCCGCTCGTCGGCGTCGAGCGCCGCCACCTCGGCGGTCGTCCCCAGCGCCACCAGCCCGGCCGCCCCCTGGTCGAGCACGTGCCCGGCCAGCTTCTCGACCGCGTCGTACGCCACCGCCCCCGTCTCGTCGAACGGCGTGATCAGCGGCACATGGATTCCACTCAGCATGCTTCGAGCTTGGCCCCTGGGCATTCGGTAGGTCCAGCGACGATTCGTGACGTCCACCGTAAGCTCGACTTATGCTCGACCCTCGCAAGCTGCACCTTCTACGCGAACTGTCCCGGCGCGGCACCATCGCCGCCGTCGCCGAGGCCGTCGCGTTCACCCCGTCAGCCGTCTCCCAGCAGCTCAGCGCCCTGGAACGGGAGGCGGGCGTGCCGCTGCTGCGCCGCACCGGCCGCACCGTCACGCTGACCCCCGCCGGACACCTCCTCGTCGAGCACGCCCAGGCCGTGCTCGAACAGCTCGAACGCGCCTCCGCCGCGCTCGCCGCCGTCCGCGGCGGCCCCGCCGGTCCGTTGCGCATCGGCGCCTTCCCCACCGCCGCCCGCGTCCTGCTCCCGCCCGCGCTCGCCGCACTCACCGGCGCGCACCCCGCCGTCATCCCGATGATCTCCGAGATCGACCCCGCCGACGTCTCCGCCGCCCTGCGCGCCGGCGAGCTGGACGTGGCGCTGGTCCACGAGTACGACTTCGTCCCGCCCGTCACCGACACGTCGCTGGAGACCGAGCCCCTGTTCAGCGAGCCGATGTACCTGACGAACCGGACCGCGATCGCCGACGCCTCCGGCGACCCGTGGATCGTCGGCAAACCCGGCACCCTCTGCCACACCATGACCATCCGGGCCTGCCAGGCCGCCGGCTTCGAACCCCTCGTCCGGCACTGCATCGACGACTTCGACACCGTCCTCGCCTTCGCCGCCGCAGGCGCGGGCGTCGCGCTGGTCCCGCGCCTGGCCGCCCTGTCGCCACCGCCCGGCGTCACCCTCACCCCGCTCCCCCTCAGCCGCCGCACCCTGGCCGCCTTCAGACGCGGACACGGCGACCACCCGGCCATCCGAGCCGCCCTCGCGGCCTTCCACACGGCGATCGGCGAGGTTAAGTCGGAACCATCTAAGTAAGATTGCTTCTTACTTAGATGGAATCGACTTTCCGGAGGCGGACATGGCGACCACGTTCACCGGGCGTGCCCACGATCTCCGCATCCTCGACGACCAGCTCCGCGGCGTAGCCGAGGGCAGGCATCCGACGCGAGGGCGCGCGCTGATCATGAGCGGTCGGCGCAGGGTCGGCAAGTCACGCCTCGTGCAGGAGTTCTGCGACCGGTCGAAGCTCCCGTACGTCATCTTCCAGGCCACCCGCGGCCGCGCCCCGGCGGCGGAGCGGCGCGATTTCGTCGAGGCCGCCGTTTGTGCCGGTCTTCCCGGAGCCGCGCTCGTCCAGGGGGTCGAGCCGGCGGACTGGAACGGCGCGCTCAGGGCGCTGGCCACTGCGGCCGCGGACTCACCCTGCATCGTGGTCCTGGACGAGGTCCCCTGGCTGATCGAGCAGGATCACGAGTTCGAAGGCGCTCTCCAGACGGTCTGGGACCGCTTCCTGTCCGACAAGCCGATCCTGCTGATCCTCGTAGGCAGCGATCTCACCATGATGGAAGCCCTCCAGGAGTACGGGCGCCCGTTCTTCGGGCGGGCGGCCGGCATGACGATCCGGCCGCTGTCTCTTGCCGACGTCGCCGAGATGACCGGGTTGCCCGCGGCCGACGCCGTGGACGCGCTCCTCATCACCGGCGGGTTCCCCGAGATCGTCCAGTCCTGGGAGCCGGGGCTGTCCCGCCTCGACTTCCTCCGCCGAAGCCTCGATTCGCCGCTGTCGCCTCTTCTCGCCGCAGGGGAGCTGTCCCTCCTCGGTGAGTTTCCCGCCGGCACGCACGTCCGCGCGGTGCTGGAGGTCATCGGCGCCGGCGAGCGCACGTTCGGCAAGATCGCCGAGAAGGTCGGCAACAACGCCGCGCTTCCCTCCGGAACGCTCGCTCCGATCCTCAAGACCCTGGTCGAGAAGCGGGTGGTGGCGGCGGAAGTCCCGCTCTCCACCAAACCCGAGGACAAGAACAAGCGTTACCGGGTGGCCGACCACTACCTGCGGTTCTGGCTGTCCTTCCTGCAGAAGGCGGTCGTCGACAGCGAGCGGGGACGCCCCGACGTGGCACTGCGCCGCATCGAGCGATCCTGGACGGCCTGGCGGGGGCGCGCGGTGGAGCCGATCATCCGCGAGTCCCTGGCCAGGGCCCTGCCGAACGACCGGTGGCCGGACACCGAAGAAGTCGGCGGCTGGTGGAACCGCCAGAACAACCCGGAGATCGACCTGGTCGGCGCGGACCGGGCGCCTGTGGCGAAGAACATCCACTTCGTCGGTTCCATCAAGTGGCTCGAACAACGGCGGTTCGACCGGCACGACTACGACGAGCTGACGCGGGGCGCCGCGTCCGTGCCGGGGGTCACCGGCCGGACCGCCTGGGTGGCCGTTTCCAGGTCCGGCTTCGAGCCCGGCCTCCCGGTCGAGCAGTGGGGCCCGGACGATCTGCTGGCCGCCTGGCAGGCTCACTAGCGGGGACGCTGCCGGATCGCCGGGACACCCGCCCAGTGCGCGTTGCCGCTGGTCGGCCGCCAAGGTCGCCGGCACCGGCACGCCCGTGACCCCGGCCTCGGCCATGCGATCGAGTCGGCCGGAGGGCCCGTTCCTAGTCCTGCTCGATCGCCTTCATGACGGCCGTGGTGCTGGGCTGCCCGAAGTCGTTGTAGTCGCCCGCCGTCACGGCCACCACCAGCCCCTGCGACGGGTCCAGGAACAGCCGCTGCCCGCCGTTGCCGTGCGCGCCGATCTTGCGCGGTTCGCCGGTGTCGATATACCAGTGATAGCCGTACGCGAAGTTCTCCCCGATCTCCACGCGGGGTCGCAGCATCTCGTCGAGCCATTCGGCCGGCACGATGCCGCGACCGCCGTCCAGCACCATCTCCCCGATCGTCGCCAGGTCGCGCGGCCTGAGCCGCAGCCCCGCCGGAGCCAGCGGCACCCCGTCGTCGCCGGTCGTCCACTCGAACGCGCCGATCCCGAGCGGCTCGAACAGCACCTCACGCGCGTACTCGGCCAGCGACCGCCCGGCGCCCCGCGCGATGATCCCGCCGACCAGCGTCGTGCCGCCCCCGCAGTACGACCACCGCTTCCCGGCCTCCTCGACGACGGGACGTTCCAGGACGTAGCGGTAGCGGTCGGGCGCCTCCTCCATGGCGAGCTCGCTGTTGGCGGTGCTCGTGTACGGGACGCTCTCGTCCCAGTCGAGGCCGAGCGTCATGGTCAGGGCATGTTCGATCGTGAGATGCGCCCGGGACTCATCGGCCACCAGGTCCGGATATTCCGGGAACTGCGCCACCAGCCCGGCCCCCGGCTCCGGCACCAGTCCGTCCTTCAACGCGATCCCGTACAGCAGGGCGACCACGCTCTTGCTCACGGACCGGACGTCGTGCAGCGTCGCGGCATCGAACGTCACATGCCCGAGCGCGTCCCCGAGCCGGTAGTCCTCCCCCGCCCCGTAGTGCTCCACCAGCACCTCACCGCGCCGCCGGACGACCAGCCCGTGCAGGTTCGGCGCCTCACCCGCCCTCAGCACGGCCTCGACGCGCTCTTCGATTGCCATCATGACCTCCCAGGATTCGGCACATCCTGGCATAGGGCATCACACGGTGTGAGAGTCAATTTCGCGGTCCAGACGCCCCGGGAGTCACGCTTCGAGCCGCCAGAGCGCGGCCATCTTGGCGTCGGCATGCGCGCCTCTACGGAAGGCGGCGTGGACGCGTCCGGGGCCGCCGGATCGTCGAGGGTCCAGTTCCTTGGCTTCGGGCGGGTTATCGCTGGTGAGAGTGCGTGTCTGGGCGATCTGCCGCTGTACCGGTGGGCGTTCTGCCGCACCCCCTGTGGGCGATCTGCCGCACCCCCTGTGGGCGATCTGCCGCTCCGGTATCGGCCCAACCACCCCAACCACCCCGACCGCGTGACGGGCGGCGGAGCGCGAGGGCTTGCCCTCGCCTCGTGGAGGGGCCGAAGGCCCCGGGAAGCACGCCGAGCGGGTGAGGGCGCGAAGCGCCTGACGGGCGAGCCCTTTGCCGACGGGGACGAGCGACACGATGGGGCACTGCCGAGGCTGGTCGCCGCTGCGAAGGCGACTTCCTGACGATTTGTTGGTACCAATGGTAAGAATCCCCGTCATTTCCCAAAGAGTGTGCTCATACTGGGGTTAAGGGAGAATGCGGGAGCACGCTCATGCGGAAACCACCCCCGGCCGACGGGCTCGGCCCGGCCCAGTTCCTCCAGTTGGCCACGGCCGATTTCACCGGGATCTACGCGGTCCACCTCGCCGCCAAGGAAGAGCGCCTGAAGATGACCAGGCTCGCGATGAGCCTGCTGTCTGGACCGTTCCTGGCGGCGATCGCGCTCACCAGCGCCAAGGTCGTCGACCCGGAGAGCCTGACCGCCTGGCAGAGCGTGCCCTGGTACCTGTTCGCGCTGGTGGTGGCGTTCGGGGTGCTGGCGGTGCTGCCGTTCCTGCGGCTGATCGAGGCGGTCAACGCGCACGCCAGGACGGCCCGCGCGATCAACAACTTCCGGCTCCTGTACGCGACCCGCCTGGCGGCGGACCTCGGCTGGTCGCCGAACCTGCCGGTCGACCCGCGCTTCCCCGAGACGTACGCGCCGCTGGCCTGGCCGGGCGTGAACGTCATGGTGCTGTCGCTGGTGAACTCCGCCTACCTGACGGTCGGCGTGACCGGCCTGGCCAGGCAGGAGCCGAACGCGCTCCTGCTGCTGTTCGGCGTCCTGATGGTGGCGCTGGTGCACTACTCGGTCTATTACGTGCGGTGCAACGTGTCGCGGCGGCGCCGGCTCCCCCGTAACCCGTACGAGTTCCCGAATCTGGAGACCTGAATGCCCGATCCTGCGGAGTGGGCGTCATGTGGGGAGGCGTGGATCTGGTTGATGCGCCATGTGTGGACGGAGGGGGCGCTGGCCGACGACGACCGGGGCCCGGTGATGGAGGGGCCGTCGGTGCTGTTCGAGATCGCCGAGGTGCGCCGGGACGACCCGATCGTGGAGCGTTACGGTGACGCCGAGCGGCTGGCGCTGTACGGCAGGAAGTTCAGCCAGGACACGGTGGTGGCGCCGTTCAAGTACAGCTATGGCGCCCGGATCAAGGGGCAGTTGCGCTGGGCCGCCGATCTGCTGCGCGTCAAGCCGTACAGCAAGAGCGCGTGGATCTCGCTCACGGTGCCGGGCGAGCCGTACGACTGCGTGCCGTGCCTGATCGGGCTGGCGTTCCGGATCAGGGAGGGCGCGCTGGTGATGACGGCGACGTTCCGCTCGCAGAACGCCTTCACCAGCTACCTGAACTACCTGCCGCTCGCCGAGGTGCAGGCGGGGATGGCGCACGAGCTGGGGCTGACGCTGGGCCCGATGCGGGTGTTCGTGGACGTGCCGCACCTCTACCTGGCCGACAGCACGCAGGTGCTGCGCGTCATGCGTCCTTGCCTGTCGAGGCCGCTGAGAGCGGGGCCGCGATGTCCTCCAGGCCGCGACGTTCGGCCTTGATGCCGAAGATCAGCTCGACCACGCCGGCCAGGATCATCAACGTCGCGCCGATGGCGAAGGCGAGCGCCGTGTCGCCGGGGACGCCGCTGGAGACCAGCTCGGCGAAGATCAGCGGACCGGCGATGCCTCCGGCGGCGGTGCCGATGGCGAAGAAGAACGCGATGGCCATGGCCCTGGTCTCCATCGGGAAGATCTCGCTGACCGTCAGGTAGGCGGAGCTGGCTCCGGCCGAGGCCACGAACAGCACCACGGACCAGCACGCCGTCAGCGTGACGGCGGTGAGCACTCCCTCGTTGAACAGCCACGCGGTGCCGAGCAGCAGCAGCCCTGAGCCGACGTAGGTGGCCGAGATCATCGGCACCCGTCCTACGGTGTCGAACAGCGGCCCGAGCAGCAGCGGCCCGAGGAAGTTGCCGACGGCGATGACCGCGAAGTAGTAGCCCGTGTGGGTGTCGATGCCGTAGAACGTCGACAGGATCTGCGCGTACCCGAAGGTGATCGCGTTGTAGAGGAACGCCTGCCCGATGAAGAGCGAAAGCCCCAGCACGGTGCGCTTCGGGTAGAGGGCCACCATCGTGTGCGCGATCCGGACGAACCCGATCGACTTGCGCTGGTGGATCGTCATCGACTGCGCGGGCTCCGGCAGGTGCCCGCCGACCTGCCGCTCGATGTCGTCGACGATCGCCTCGGCCTCCTGTTCACGGCCGTGGATGAACATCCAGCGCGGGCTCTCCGGCACGTGCCTGCGTACGAGCAGGATCGCCAGGCCCAGCACCACGCCGAGCCCGAACGCCACCCGCCAGCCGATGTTGACGGGCAGGTCGTTCAGCAGCGGCACGGTCAGCAGCGCGCCGCCGGCCGCGCCGAGCCAGTAGCTGCCGTTGATGAGGATGTCGATGCGCCCCCGGTGCCTGCTGGGGATGAGCTCGTCGATGGCCGAGTTGATGGCCGCGTACTCCCCGCCGATGCCGAACCCGGTGAGGAACCTGAACAGGAAGAACCACCACGCGCTGAACGAGAACGCCGTCATCAGCGTCGCCACGAGGTAGACGATCAGCGTGATGATGAACAGCTTCTTCCTGCCGAACCTGTCCGTCAGCCAGCCGAAGAACAGCGCCCCCGAGCAGGCCCCGGCCACGTAGAGCGCGGCGGCGAGGCCGGCCACCTGCTGCTGGGTGATGTCCAGGCCGCTGCCCGGCTTGGCGAGCTGGGCGGACAGGTTGCCGACGATCGTGACCTCTAGGCCGTCGAGGATCCAGACGGTGCCGAGACCGATCACGATCATCCAGTGCCAGCGCGACCAGGGGAGCCGATCCAGCCGGGCGGGCACTTTCGTGCTGATCGTGCCGATCTCCACGTCGCTCATAAGGTCACGTCGATACCCGCGTGGCGAACGGCAAACCCGGCGGTTACGGCTTACGCGCCTCCAGCAGCCACGTCGCGGCCCACGGCCCGCCGTACCAGAAGCGCGCGCCCAGGTCGCGCCTGCGCACGTCGGTGACGCCGAGCTCGCGCAGCGTGGCCTCGTACGCCTGCGTGTGCTTGTCGTCGGCGACGAGCAGCAGCCCGCCGGGCCGCAGCACCCGGTACGCCTCCTGGATCGTCAGCTCGCGCGTCGGCCGGCTCGACACCACCACGTCGTACGACTCGTCGGGGCACGGCAGTTCGCCGGGGTCGCCGGTGACCACCTCGACCCGGTCGGCGACGCCTTCGGCCTCGGCGTTCGCGCGTACGGCGGCCTCGCCCCGCGCGTGCCAGACGACGCCGGTGGCCCGTCCGCCCTCCAGCAGCCTGGCCGCTGTCATGAGCACGGCACCGCGGCCCGTCCCCAGGTCGAGCAGCTCCTCGTCCCCCTTGAGCCGCGCCAGCTCGCGCTCCCACACGGCGAACCTGCCGCGCCGCGCGGTGTAGAAGTAGCTGCCCGCGCTGGCCAGCGTGTAGCAGGCGGCGAACACGAAGGCGACGCCCGCCTCGGGGACGTCGTTGGCGTACGCGAGCGCCGCGAGGGCGGCCAGCAGCGCGCCTCCCGCGACGAGCCCTGCCAGAGCCCAAGCCGCGTCGAACCCGTAGTTTCCACGCACAATCACGTTATAACTCAAAGAATCTCTTGACCGGATATTGGCACGCCCCTTCCCTGAGGGCAGGTCATACAACGGCAAAGCGTCACTAACGTGGGAGGGATTGGCCAGAAGCGGGGGTTTGACCAGGCATGACAGGTAAGGAACGCGGTTTCGGGCCCGGAGCGAGCATCGTGCTCACGTTGGGCTCGGCCCTGCTGTGGGGCGTGGCACACATGGCAACACACCGCCACAAGACCGGCATCCTGCTCATGTCCATATATGTCCTGATGCTGGGCTTCATCCTCACGGTGCTGACCGCGTTCAGCGCCCGGCTGCTGTCGCTCGCCGTGCAGCCGCGCTGGATCACCGTGCTCGCGCTCGCCCTCGCCGTCCTCGCCGTCGCCTGGACCACCGTGATCATCTGGTCGTACCTGCTGGTCCGGCCCGCCTCCTCGCACGCGGTCGCCCGCGGCCTCACCGCCGCCCTGACCATCGCCCTGTGCGCGCTCGTCCTGGCCCCCACCGCGTACGCCGCCCGCCTGGCCTACCTGTCGCGCGACGTCGTCCACACCCTGTTCGCCGGCAACTCCTCGCCCGTCGTCGCCCAGGACCCGTGGAACGGCGCCCAGCGCGTCAACTTCCTGCTCATCGGCGCCGACTCCGCGCCCAACCGGCCCGGCGTCCGCACCGACAGCATGACCGTGGCCAGCGTCGACACCGCGACCGGCGCCACCACCCTGTTCGGCCTCCCGCGCAACCTCCAGAACGTCCCGATGCCGGCCGGCCCGCCGCGCGACCTGTTCCCCTACGGCTTCACCGGCGCGGGCGCGGCCACGCCCGGCCTGCTCAACGAGGTCTTCCAGTACGCCGAGGACCACCCCGAGATGGTCCCCGGCCAGCCTGACGGCAAGCGCGGCCCGGCGCTGCTGAAGGAGACCGTCAGCGGCATTCTCGGCATCCCGGTCAGCTACTACGCCATGATCGACATGAAGGGCTTCGCCGAGATCGTCGACGCGATGGGCGGCGTCCGCGTCACCGTCGAGGAGCCCATCGTCTACGGCAGGCACCGCGAAGGGCTGCTGCCCGCCGGCACCCGCAAGCTGAGCGGCGAGGAAGCCCTCTGGTACGGCCGCTCCCGCACCGACAGCGACGACTACGTGCGCATGGGCCGCCAGAAGTGCCTGCTCAACGCCGTGGTCAAGCAGGCGGACCCGGTGACCGTGCTCAACAGCTTCGAGAGCCTCGCCTCCGCCACCAAGCGCGCCATCTCCACCGACCTGCCGCAGGACGTGCTCCCGGCGCTCGTCGAGCTGTCGCAGAAGGTCAAGGACACCCACATCAGGAGCCTCAGCTTCGTCCCGCCCCTGATCAGCACCGGTGACCCGGACTGGCACCTGATCCGGCGCAAGGTCTCGCAGGTGCTCTCCGAGCGCCCCACGATCGCCACCGGCCACACCGCCCCCGACGGGACCGCCGCGCGCGGGGCCACGCCCGACCGGTCGTCCGACGCCACCCCGAGCCCCGAACGCCCGCTGACCCTGGACAGCGCCTGCGGCTAGACCCGCCGCAGCAGCATCGTCACGAACCCCAGCCGGCCACGGTAGCCGTCGAGCCAGATCTTCCCAGTGCGCCGACGCGGCCGCCCCGCGGGGCCGACCGTCACCCCGACGCCTCGGCGTCGAGGCGGGAAGCCAGGTAGCGCTGGAACTGCCACAGGGGGCGTTCGAGGTGGGAGAAGCGGCCCGCGGGCGGGTCGGGGGCGGCCGACAGCCCGCGCTGGACGCCGTGGATGGCCACCAGGTCCTCGTCCTGGATCAGCCGCAGCCCGGCGACCAGCGAGTCCAGGTAGGCCGGGAAGCCCGGCTGCCCGGCGGCGCCCGGCGGGACGAGGACGTGGAAGACTGCGTCGTGCGTCACCGGCCCGGTCGGCCACCAGGTGGCCCACACCGCGAGCCCCGATTGCAGGGCCAGGACGGTGTTGGGGAAGATCCCGGCGATGGTCAGCCCGGTGCCGGGGTCGGCCGGGTCGGGGGTGTGCATGGTGAACCAGCGGCCGTCGCACTCGTCGACGCGGGTGGCGCGGGCGGGCGCCACGGGTTCGAGCGTGTCGGCGTGGGTGCCCATGTGGTGGTAGTTCTCCGACCCGTTCTCCAGGGCGACCTTCCAGTTGGCGGGCACGTCGTCCCAGCGGATGGTCGCGGCGTGCGTCCAGGACGCCAGGTCGAACCCGCCCAGCACGGCGTCGAGGCCGGTCAGCTCCGGGGCGAGCGGCGGCGCGCCGGGGTCGAGGTTGAGCATGACGAAGCCGTGCCATTCCTCCAGCCGGTAGGCGGCCAGGCGGCAGGCGGCGCGGTCGAATCCGGGGGCGCGCATGAGCGGCGCCCCGGCGAGCCGTCCGGCGAAGTCGCCGTTGAGCCGGTAGGTCCAGGTGTGGTACGGGCAGGTCAGGCGCTTGAGCCGGCCCTGCTCCGGGGTGGTCTCGGGCGGCAGGATGTCCATGAACCGGTGGCGGCAGACCCGCGAGAGCGCGTGCAGCGTGCCGTCCTCGTCGCGGGTGAGCACCAGGGGCCGCCCGGGCAGGTCGAGCCGCAGGTAGGCGCCGGGGTCGGCGAGCTGGTCGGCGCGGGCGACGCAGAGCCAGTCGCTGCGGAAGATCCGCTCCAGCTCCAGGGCGTGGAACTCTGGCGAGGTGTAGGCCTCGGGCGGCAGGGTCTCGCTCTCGTCGAACGGCAGGCCGGCGATCCGTCGCACCTCGGCGGTGAGCTGGGTGGTCGTCATGGGTGCCCCCTCAGGTCGGGTAGTCGAGCACGATGCGGCCGTTGTCGGGGATCACCAGGCGGTGGCCGTGGCGCCGGTGGTAGCGGCGCGCGTGGATGACGCCCGCGGTGACGGCGGCGGCCACGAAGGCCAGCCCCGACAGCCGGACGAGCGGCACCAGGTCCGGCGGGACCGTGAAGGTCACCACCGCCGAGACGGCCGCGTCGAGCAGCAGCCCCGCGCCCCACAGCGCGGTGATCGTGCGGATGGCGCCGCGGTAGGCCGGGGAGGTCCGCCAGGCGGCCTCCCGCTCCGGCGCGCCGAGCTGGAGCGTGAGCTCCAGGGCGAGCGGCCGGGACGAGATCGCGGTGATCAGCGCCCAGCCGCCCGCGACGGCGCCGGTGAGCGCGTCCCTGAGCAGCAGCAGCCGCGGATCGCCGCTGAACAGCGAGCTGACGCCGGTCAGGGCCAGCGTGGCGATCGTGAACCGGTCGAGCCCGTCGATCCGCCCGCCGGCGATCACCTTGTGCGCCAGCACCGCCGCGGGCACCACGGCCCCGGCCATGAGAGCGAGCCACGGGCTCACTCCCAGGGCGCGCAGCCCGTAGAAGGCCGCGACGGGCACCACCACGAAGACCACCAGCATGATGGCCAGCAACACCTGCCAGGACGCCGTACGCGCCGCCGGCCGGGCTGTCAGGGTCATCGCGGTCACCCCCGAGCCGATCCCCCGATTGGTCAGCTCAACGCTACGACGCGATCACCTGCCGTCACATCGGCCCAGGGTCTGATCCCGGCTACATCCTTAGGTTGACGCGCTAGACCGTCTCGTCCAGATTGTCCGCGTAATAGGCGACGGCCCGCTCATAACCGCCCACGTGCCCGGCCTCCACGAGCAGCTTGAGCAGCGCGGAGACCGCCTCCCGCGACTCCCCCGCGTTGTAGAGCGCCATCGCCTCGAACACCCGCAGCCCCGGGTCTCCGGGGAACTCCTCCAGCGCCCGCCGGAACAGCGCCCGCGACTCGGCCACCCGTCCCAGCACCCGCAACGTGCTGCCCAGGCCGGTGAAGGCCCCCAGCCGGTCGCCGGGCGTCAGCCCGTCACCCGCCAGCGCCCGCTCGTAATAGGGCACCGCCTCGGCCTCCAGCCCGAGCGAGTCGTGCACCCAGGCGGTGTGGCAGGCGACCTCGGCGTCGTCCGGATATCGCTCCGCCAGGGCGAGCAGCGCCGTCCTCGCCTCCTCCTTCCTGCCTTCTTCACGCAACCGCACGGCCATCGCCAAATCATCGTTTCGCATGCACCGAGTGTGGCATGATGGTCACCCGTACGAGCGGAAACGGTTTTCATAATCATCGCCAGGAGGTTCCCGTGAGGGTGGCGTTCGTCGGCAAGGGCGGCAGCGGCAAGACCACGATCTCGGCGCTGTTCGCCAGATACGTCGCGGGCAGGGGCGCGCCGGTGGTGGCGGTCGACGCCGACATCAACCAGCACCTGTCGCTGGTGCTCGGGCTCGACAGCCCACCGGAGCCGCTCGGCGCGCACCTCACGGAGATCAAGGACTTCCTGCGCGGCGACAACCCGCGCATCCCCTCCGCCGACGCGATGGTCAAGACGACCCCGCCGGGCCGCGGCTCCCGGCTGGTGTCCGTCAAGGACCTGGCCGAGCACCGCTACGCGGCCCCGACGCCGGAGGGCTTCCGCCTGATGGCCACCGGCCCGTTCAACGACGACGACCTCGGCGTGGCCTGCTACCACTCCAAGGTCGGCGCGGTCGAGCTGCTGCTCAACCACCTGGTCGACGGCCACGGCGAGTACGTGGTGGTCGACATGACGGCGGGCTCCGACTCCTTCGCCTCCGGCCTGTTCACCCGCTTCGACCTGACGTTCCTCGTCGCCGAGCCGACCCGCCAGGGCGTCGGCGTCTACCGGCAGTATCGCGACTACGCGGCCGACTACGACGTGCCGCTGGCCGTGGTCGGCAACAAGGTCCACGGCCCCTCCGACGTCGACTTCCTGCGCGAGCACGTGGGCGACGACCTGCTCACCTGGATGGAGCACTCCTCCGCCGTGCGCGCCATGGAGCAGGGCCGCGCCTTCAGCCTCGACGACCTGGAGCCGGCCAACTCCGACGCGCTCGCCGTGCTGCTCAAGCACGTCGACGAGCAGGAGAAGGACTGGGTGCGGTTCGGCCGCCAGGCCGCCGAGTTCCACCTGCGCAACGCCCGCGCCTGGGCCAACGCCAGGACCGGCCTCGACCTGGCCGGTCAGGTCGACCCCGACTTCGTCTACGGCCCTCCGGCCGCCTGACCCACACGACTGTCGCCCTACGGCCATCTGGAGCGTTTCCGGAGGCTCACCTAGCGTCAAGTTGATGTCTTTCGAAAGGAGACAGCATGTCGCTGACCGTTCCGAACGATCTCCTCGACCAGGCCAGAGCCGGGGATGTCGACGACGCGGCGTTCGTCGCCTGCGTCCGCGACTCCCTGCCCTACGCCTGGTCGGTGATCACCGAGCTGGTCGAGCAGCGTGACAGGACCGGCGCCGAGTTCGCCGACAACCAGGTGCCGCCACCGGACGAGGAGGCCCGAGGGCAGCTCCTGCGCTGCCTGGCGAGCGACGCGATGCGGGGCGCCCTGGAGCGCCACTTCGGCATGAAGCTGGCCTTCCAGAACTGCCACCGCGTGGCCGTGTTCGACCCGGCGGCGCGCGAGGCGCTGAGCGAGTTCGTCACGCCGCGGGCGCAGATCCTCAACCAGAAGCCGGAGCTGGTGGACTGCTGATCCGTTCAGGGGCCGCCCGCCGCTCCGGGCGGGCGGCCTCTCAGCAGCGGCAGCACTTCGGCGCCGAGCCGCCGCACGTCCTCCGCGGCGTTCCCGCCCGCCTCCACCATCAGGATGAAGTGGTCGATCCCGGTCGTCTCGGCGGTGCGCAGCAGCGTGCGGGCGCAGTGCTCGGGCGAGCCCACGGGGTGGATCCGGGCCAGGAAGTCCACGTACGCGTCCACGTCCCGCTCGGGTCGTGGCCGCCCGTCCACCGGCGTGTAGCTCGCCAGACCGGGCTTCAGCCAGGCGGGCATCGACTCCTTCAGCTCCCGCACGGCCTGCGGCGTCGTGTCGGCGACGTGCGCGACCGCCGCGGCGACGTGCCCCCCGGAAGAGCCGGGAACACCGGACGCGCCATGAGCCCGCACCGCCGCCGCCTTCTCCTCGTCGCCGACGTGCACGCCGAGCAGCATCGGCAGCCCGCGCGCGGCCGCCAGCGCGATCGTGGACCCCGACGTGCACGCGACCACCGGCCGCAGCCGCGCCGACGGCACCATCCGCACGTCGCGGAAGGCGAAGAACTCACCGGAGGCCGACACCGTCTCGCCTGACAGGGCGGCCGTCAGCAGGTCGAGCGATTCCGGGAAGCCCCGCTCGAACCGGTCCAGCCCGGTGCCGAACACCTCCAGGTCCACCCACGGCCCGCCACGCCCGACGCCGAGCGTGAAGCGCCCGCCCGACAGGTGGTGCAGCATGGCGGCCTGCTCGGCCAGGGCGATCGGATGCTGCGTGGACAGCACGCTGACGGCGGTGCCGAGCCCGATCCTGGTGGTGCGCCCGGCGGCGACGGCGGCCAGCGTGATCGGCGACGGGCACACGCCGTAGGTCATGAAGTGGTGCTCGGCGATCCACGCGTCGTCGAACCCGGCCCGCTCGGCGGCGACGATCAGCTCGACGGTGTCGGCCAGGATCCGGCCCGGCTCCCCGCCTGGGAACTGGGCGGCGACGAGGAAGATGCCGATGCGCATCCCACCGATGATGGCCGACGCCGCAGCCCAGTGTCAGCCGAAGAGGCTGACCTGCCCCTCGACGGCGGCCGGGTCGCGGTGCCGCTTGAGGTGCCGCCAGGCCGGCAGGTCGTCCAAGTAGGACCAGGAGAGCCGGTGGTGCGCCGTCGGCCCCAGCTCGGCGAGCGCCTGCTGGTGCTGCGGCGACGGATATCCGGCGTTCTCCGCGAACCCGTACGCCTCACATCCGATCTCCGCCATGTACGCGTCGCGCCTGACCTTGGCCAGCACCGAGGCGGCGGCCACCGAGATGCTGGCCGCGTCGCCCTTGACCTCCAGGCGCACCGGCCAGGGCGCGCCGATGTAGTCGTGCTTGCCGTCGAGGATGACGGCGTCGGGCCTGGTGGGCAGCGCTTCCAGGGCACGCCGGGCGGCCCTGCGCAGCGCCTCGGTCATGCCGAGCCGGTCGATCTCGTCGTGGCCCGCCTCGCCGAAGCCGATGCCGGCGGCCCAGGTCTCCAGCTCGGCGGCGACCTTGTCGCGCTTGGCGGCGGAGAGCTGCTTGGAGTCGGTGAGCCCGGTGGGCGGCGCGGACAGGTCGGTGACCACGGCGCACACGGTGACCGGCCCGGCCCAGGCTCCGCGGCCCACCTCGTCCACGCCCGCGACCGTGCGCACGCTCGGCTGGGCGAGCAGGAGGGTCTCGATGTCGTACGTCGGCGCCATGGCGCAGAACGCTACCGGTCGGCGAACCGTACCGGATCCAGATCGGCGGCGATGTAGCGGGCGGCCACGTGGATGGCTCGCAGGGTCACCGAGACCGAGGGCCGGTTGACGCTGGAGACGCGCGCCACCGCGTGCACGTCGCGGCCGACGGGATTGCCGGGGAAGTGGCGGACCGACAGCCCGCGCACGCCGGCGGCCAGCGCGAGCGCGGGCACGGCGGCGATGCCGATGCCCTTGGCGACCAGCGACAGGATGGTGCCGAGTCCTTCGAACTCCCACGGCGTCGGCTTGGTGCCGCCCACGTCCACGAACAGCCGGTCCACCGCCAGGCGGGACGGCTCGCCGTCGGGGGTGGCCATCCACGGCTCGTCGCGCAGCTCCCTGAGGTCGAGCGGCACGTCGGGGTCGGCCAGCCGGTGCTTGCGCGGCACGACGAGCACCAGGGGGTCGTGCAGGAGCGGGAAGACGCGCAGGTTCTCGCTGTCGCGGGCCATGCCGTACCAGTCGTCGACGAGCGCGATGTCGACCTCGCCTGACTGCACCTCCCGCATGCCCTTTCCCGACCTGCTCTGCCCCAGCCTGAGCGTGAGTTCGGTGTGGCGGCGGAGGGACCTGGCGAGGGCCGGGGCGAATGCGACGGCCGCTGTGGGGAAGGCGGTAACCACGACACGTCCGGCGGGGCTGCCCGCGTGAGCCGAAAGGTCCGACTCAGCCTCCTCGACCATGGAAAGGATGCGTTCCGCGTGCGCCACCAGCCTGCGGCCGGCGTCGGTCAGCTCGGCACTGCGCGCGGTCCGGTCGATGAGCGCGGTGCCGGTCTCGCGTTCGAGCGCGGCGAGCTGCTGAGAGACCGCGGAGGGGCTGTAGCCCAGCGATTCCGCGGTCGCGGCGATGCTGCCGCGCCGAGCGAACTCGCAGATCAACGTCAAACGCCGCAAATCGAGCATCGGACTTCCTTACGCCTACCCACAAAAAGCCTCGCTTGTCCTGATGCCTTCCTACAACCACCCTGGGAACGTGACAAACATGACCGTGACTCTCTCCGCCACCCTGGCGGCGAACGAGGACATCGAACGAAGACGACGCGCCGGGGAACGCGTGCTGAACCTCGCCTTCGGTGAGGCAGGACTGCCCGTCCACCCGGCGCTGCGCGACAAGCTGGCCGCCGCATCGGAACGCAACGGCTACGGGCCGGTCGCGGGGGCGTCCGAGCTCAGGACGGCGGCGGCGGGCTACTGGACACGACGGGGGCTCATCACCGACCCCGAGCTGGTCGTCTGCGGGCCAGGCAGCAAATCCCTGCTGTACGGCCTGCTCCTGGCGATCGGCGGCGACGTCGTCCTGCCCATGCCCAGCTGGGTCAGCTACGCCGCGCAGGCCGACCTCGTCGGGTCACGCCCGATCCTGATCCCGGCGCCCTCGGGCCAGGGCGGCGTGCCGGACCCCGACCTGGTGAAGGCGGCCGTGCTGGACGCCCGCGCCCAGGGCCGGACCGTACGCTCCCTGCTCGTGACGCTGCCGGACAACCCCACCGGCCGGCTCGCGCCGCGCTCGGCGATCCACCGCCTGGTCGCGCTCGCCCGCGAACTGGACCTGTACGTCATCTCGGACGAGATCTACCGCGACCTGCTTCACGACCCCTCCACGTCCTTCACCTCCCCGGCCGATCTGGCGCCCGAGCGCACGATCGTCACCACCGGGCTGAGCAAGAGCCTGGCCCTGGGCGGCTGGCGGATCGGCGTCGCGCGGCTGCCCGACGACGCGCACGAGCTGCGCGCCCGGCTGCTCGCGGTGGCCAGCGAGATCTGGTCGGCCCCGGCCGCCCCGATCCAGGAGGCCGCGGCGTACGCCTTCACCGACCCCAGCGAGCTCACCGAGCGCGTCAGGCAGAGCCGCCGGCTGCACGGCACGCTGGCCCGCGCCGTACACGACAGGTTCGTGGAGATCGGCGCCTCCGTGCCGGCCCCGCAGGGCGGCTTCTACCTCTACCCGGACCTGAGCCATCTGCGGCTCGGCGGCTCGGCCGACGTCACCCGGCTCCTGCTCGACCAGCACGGCCTCGGGGTGCTGCCCGGTCACGCCTTCGGCGACGACCCGGCCGCCGCGCGCGTGCGGGTTGCGGTCAGCCTGCTGTACGGGGACACGACCGAGGACCGGCTGACCGCGCTGACCAGCCCCGATCCGCTCCAGTTGCCGTGGATCGCGGCCTCGCTCGACCATCTTTCGATGGGCCTGAAGGAGCTCTCGCTGGCGTCGCGTGAACGGCGTCCGGCGCTGGTGCCGACCGGATGTCACGGTTAGGCGAAATCTTCCCCGGAGATCCTTCCGAATTACCCCTCTGACCTGCGGAAACACCGTGCTTTCCGAGGTGCGGGGACGACGGCCCCGATAGCGTGGTTCCGCGGACTCCGAGCAACCCCCATCATGTGCACATGTCCGCTCTTGTCACCTTGTCCGGGCGCCTCGTGCGCCTGGAACCTCTCAGCCTCGCGGTGGTCGATGACCTGATCGCCGCGGCGAGTGAAGACCGGTCCACTTACGGCTTCACTCGGGTCCCGGGCAACCGGGACGAGATGGTCTCCTACGTGGAGGCCGCGCTGGCTGAGCAGGCGGAGGGCCGCACGGTGCCCTTCGCCATCCGGTGGCTGCACACCGACCGCGTGGTCGGTGCCACCCGTCTCATGAACCTGGAGTACTGGCAGGGTCCCATGCCCTGGCCTCCGGGCACGCGTGGTGCGGTGGGCGAGGTCCCGTCCGTGGCCGACATCGGTTACACCTGGCTGGGCGCCTCCGCCCAGGGCACGGGTGCCAACCGGGAGAGCAAGTTCCTGATGCTCTCGCACGCCTTCGAGACCTGGCAGGTCCACCGCATCACGCTCAAGGCCGACGTGAGGAACGTCCGATCCCGGGCCGCCATCGAGGCCCTCGGCGCACACTTCGACGGGGTGCGGCGAGCGGAAAGCCGAGGCGCCGACGACACGGTCCGAGATACGGCGTTCTACTCGATCCTGATCTCCGAATGGCCGGCCGTGCGAGAACGGCTGCTCCACAGGCTCGGTCTGGTCGAGACGGCAGTCGAAGCAGCATAGGAAAATCCGTTGAAGGCCCCGCCCGGAATGGGCGGGGCCTGTGTCGTAAAGGCCGTGTCGTCAAAAGGCGGCCAACGCTTCGGTTAACGAATGCCCGCATTCCTAGGTGCTCGGCGTCATTGGATCTATCATTTGGTAACAAATCGTTCCATTGATGTGGGGACAGGCGGCATGGCTGGTCAGGACATCGAAGGCGGGCTGCGGTTCGCCGTACTGGGTCCCGTCCGCGCGTGGCGCGATGGTCAGGAGCTCGACCTCGGCACGCCGCTGCAGCGCTCCATTCTCGGCATGCTGCTCCTGCGGGAAGGCCGCGCGGTCACCCCGGCCGAGATGATCGACGCCGTGTGGGGCGAGGAAGCGCCGCCCAGGGCCCTCGGCGCGCTGCGCACGTACGTGTCCCGGCTGCGCACGGTGCTGGAGCCCGACAGGCCCGCCCGCTCACGTCCCGAGCTGCTCACCTCCGTCGGCAGGGGCTACGCGCTGCGACTGCCCGGCGACGCGCTGGACCTGACCCGGTTCGAGCGCGGCATGGCCGAGGCCGAGAGCGCCCGCAGGTCCGGCCGGCTGTCCGCCGCCGCCACCGGCCTGCGGGCCGCGCTCGCCCTGTTCGAGGGCGAACCGCTCGCCGGGGCCGTCGGCCCGTACGCCGAGCACCAGCGCGACCGGCTGATCGAGCGCCGCATCAGCGCCATCGAGACGCTCATGGACATGGACCTGGAGCTGGGCAACCACGCCGCGGTCGTGTCGGAGCTGATCGCGCTGACCGCCGACCACCCGCTGCGCGAGCGCCTGCGCGCCCAGCTCATGCTGGCCTACTACCGGTGCGGGCGGCAGGGTGACGCGCTGGCCGTGTTCACCGAGACGCGCGACGCGCTGGTCGAGGAGCTCGGCATCGAGCCCGGCCACGAGCTGACCTCGCTGCACCAGCGCATCCTGGCCGCCGACCCCACGCTCGCTGCCGCCGAGGTGGCCCCCGACGAGCCGCCCGCCGAGGAGGAGCACGCGCCCGAGCTGCCCCGCCCGGCGCAGCTCCCGGCCGCCGTGAACGACTTCACCGGCCGCAAGGAGATCGCCCGGCGGCTGCGTACGCTGCTGTCGGCCCAGTCGCCCGCCGAGGGCGTGCCCGTCGCCGCGATCTGCGGCATCGGCGGCGTCGGCAAGACCGCGCTGGCGGTGCACGTGGCGCACGCGACCGGCGACCTGTTCCCCGACGGCCAGCTCTACGCCGACCTGCGCGGCTACACCGACGAGGCGACCGCGCCCGAATCGGCGCTCGGCGCGTTCCTGCGCGCGCTCGGCATCCCGACCGACGTCATCCCCGAAGGACTGGCCGAACGCTCGGCGCTGTACCGGTCCATCCTCGCCGACCGGCGCATCCTCGTCCTGCTTGACAACGCCCGCGACGCCCGGCAGGTCAGCCCGCTGCTGCCCGGCTCGCCCGGCTGCGCGGCCATCGTCACCAGCCGGGTCAAGCTGGCCGACCTGCCGTCGGCCAAGCTCATCGACCTCGACGTGATGGAGCCGGACGAGGCGCTGTCGCTGTTCGCCTCGGTCGCCGGGCCGGAACGGGTCGCCGCCGAGCACGCCGCCGCCATGGACGTGGTCGCCGCCTGCGGCTTCCTGCCGCTCGCCGTGCGCATCGTGGCCGCCAGGCTCGCCGCCCGGCCCTCGTGGACCGTCGCCTCCCTGGTGCCCAGGCTGGCCGACGAGCAGCGCAGGCTCGACGAGCTGCGCGTCGGCGACCTGGCGGTCGAGGCCACCTTCGCGCTCGGCTACGGCCAGCTCGAAGCCGCCCAGGCCCGCGCCTTCCGGCTGCTGTCGCTGCCCAACGGGCCGGACATCTCGGCGGGCGCCGCAGCCGCCGTGCTCTCGACGACGGTGATCGAGGCCGAGGACGTGCTGGAGTCGCTGGTCGACGCCAGCCTGCTGGAGGCCCCGGCGCCCGGCCGCTACCGCTTCCACGACCTGCTCAAGCTGTTCGCCAGGCGGGCGCTGGAGAAGAGCGAACGCCCCCAAGCCCGCACGATGGCGCTGCGGCGGCTGCTCGGCTTCTACCTGGCCTCCGCCCAGTCGGCCCACCGGCTGGCCTACGAGGGCAGCATGATCTCCGACAACCTGGTGGTGGTCGGCAGCGGGCGCACGTTCGGCACCGCCGACGAGGCCGTCGCCTGGCTGATCGCCGAGGGCGACTCGCTGTTCGCCGCGATCAACCAGGCCGCCGCGTCCTCGCGCACCGGCGAGCAGCTCCTGCCCGCCGGCGACCTGCTCGTGGCCATGGAGCCGCTGCTGGAGTCGGGCACCCACACCCGCGAGTTCGACCTCGGCACCCGCGCCGTGCTCGCCACCGCGCTGCGGCTCGGCGACCAGGCCGGCGAGCTGCGCGCCCGCTACGTGCTCGGCCGCGTGCTGTTCGCCGGCAACCGGCTGCCGGAGGCGGAGGAGCAGTTCGAGATCGTCCACACGCTGTCGGTCGAGCGCAAGGAGAAGGTCGTCACCGGCGAGGTGCTGAACGCGCTCGCCGTCGTCGTCGGCCGGCAGCGCCGCCACACCGAGGCGCTCGCCTGGTTCGACGCCGCCATGCGCTTCTACCGGGAGAACGGCGTGCCCGCCGGCGAGGGGCTGGTGCTCAGCTACTCCGCCCGCGACCACCTCGGCCTGGGCCGCCCCGACGACGCGATCGCCGCGGCCGAGAAGGGCCTGGCCATCTTCACCGAGATCGGCAGCGGAGCCGGCACCGCCAGGGCCCGCTACCACCTCGGCATCGTGCTGTCGCGCGTCGGCAGGCTCACCGAGGCCGTGCACCACCACGCCGAGTGCCTGGCCTTCTTCCGCGCCAGCAAGCAGCGGGTGTGGGAGCAGCGAGTCTGCTCCCGGCTGGCCGAGACGTTCATCGCCGCCGAGCGCTACCCCGACGCCGTACGCCACGCCGAGCAGGCGCTGGTCGTGTCGCGGGAGATCGGCCACCCGTTCGGGGAGGCCCTGTCGCTGGCGGTGCTGGGCAAGGCGCTGCGCGGGCTGGGCAGCGTCTCCAGGAGCGTCGACTGCCTACGCCAGGCCTTCGCCATCTTCACCAGGCTGGGCGCGCCCGAGGCCGGGGACATCAAGGTCCTCCTCGACAGCGCTCAGGTCGTCGAGTCCTGAGTACAGCTCGTCGTCCAGACGTGTCATCCACACATGGTTAAACAAGGCTGTCCCTTTGGAGTCACGACCCCCGTGGCCGATGAGATACGCGGCCCGGCCGGCCATCTGACCGCCACGCGTCGCTAGGGGGCCCGGTTATCCGGATGCTCCGCGTAGCGGCTAGCCGCCTCACATCGACGACCGGCCGGACCCGACACGGTCCTCGAACCCCCCAGGTCCGTGTCGTAGTCAGAAGCTTCCACCGGCGGCGTCAACAACCGATCAACGGCGAATCAAAGGCGCTGAGCCTGGGCAACCGAAAAGGCCTAGAGCAGGAAGTAGCCCTCCGCGATGAGGGGGCGGATGGCGTCGGCGTCCGGGATCTCGCCGTCGCCGACCAGCTCGGCGATGACGTTGAGCAGCGGCCCCAGCGCCAGCTCCCCGTCGCAGACCCCGGCGAGCGCCGCCTCGACGGTGCCGACCTCCCTGCTGCGGCGCAGCCCGGTCGTCTGGCGGAGCACGATGCGCATCGGGTCCTCGGCCCCCGGCAGCCCCACCCGCTCGTCGAGCAGCCCGTCGGCGGTGCGCAGCAGCGCGGACCCGAGGTCGCGGACCCGGTGGGCGGCGCCGATCGCGTCGAGCACGTCGTCGACGTAGCCGCCGACGGGCAGCGTGACCTGGTGGGTGAGCTCCTCCAGGCGTACGACCGGGTCCAGGGTGCCGGAGCTGCGCATGCTGATCCAGCCGAACCCGATCCCCTCGACCTTGTGCTCCTCGAACCAGGCGAGCCACCGGTCGTAGTGCTCGGTGTAGCCGGGGGTGCCCTGCTCGGCGGCGTCCTTGAGCCACAGCTCCACGTATTCGGCGGGGTCCTGCGCGTCGCGCTGCACCACCCAGGCGTCGCACCCGGTCTCGCCGAGCCAGCCGCCGACGCGGTCGCGCCAGTCCTCGCCTTCGACGTGCAGCCAGCTGGCCAGGTAGTGGGCCTGGCCGCCGGGGTTGAGGTGCCGGGGCGTGTCCCGTACGAGATCGCGGCAGAAGCCGTCGCCGTCGCCGCCGGTCTCGCGGTAGGTCAGCCGGCCGCCGGGCGAGATGACGAACGGCGGGTTGGAGACGATCAGGTCGAACCGCTCGCCCGCCACGGGCTCGTACAGGGAGCCGGTGCGGGCCTCGACGCCGGTCAGGCCGGAGAGCTGCCAGCTCAGCCGGGCGAGCTCGACGGCGCGCGGGTTGACGTCGGTGGCGGTGACGTGGCCGGCCCGCCCGGCCAGCGAGAGCACCTGGACGCCGCAGCCGGTGCCGAGGTCGAGAGCGCGGCCGACGGGGCGGCGGGTGACGAGCTGGGCGAGGTTGGCGGAGGCGCCGCCCGCGCCGACCACGTGGTCGGGGCGCAGCGCCGGGTCGCCGGGCCGCACCTTGCGGTCGGAGACGACGTAGCCGCCGGTCTCCCAGGGCTGGAGGTGGACGGTCGCGCGGGCCTGCGAGCCGGAGACGGCGATCAGGCCGGACTCCAGCACGGACGGGTGCAGCGCGCTCGTCTCCACGGGGGCACCCAGCCACCACAGGCGGATCAGCGTGCCCAGCGGGTCGCCGGCGGCGGTGGCGCGCAGGGCCGGCACGAGCTCCTCGCGGGCCAGCGCCGTGGCCGCCATGTCGCCCAGCCGGTCGCGGACGCCGTCGATCGTGTAGCCGGTCTCCAGGAGGTGCTCACGCAGTCGTTCCACGAGACCATCCTTTCACCGCAGATCACAACGGAACCTCCGATACCGTCAGTGATCATACTGTTACCGAGACATCCAAGTTTTCCGCAAGCTGGGAACAAGTGGGGCGCGATACTTCTGGGGAGCCGCTGTGCCGTTCGACGAGGAGCGGATTCGTGCTGATCCCCTGCCTGACCTGCCAGTCCCGTTTCGCGCCGGACGAATACTTCGCGGCCTGCTCGGGCTACAACCGGTGGCTGGACCTGGTCTCGTGGACGTGCCCGCGCTGCGGCAACCACGACGACATGCGGGTGCTTCCCGGCGAGCTCGGCTTCGGCTACCGGCACCGGGGCCGGTTCGCGGTGCACGATCGCGTACGGGTGCCCGGCCTGCGCAGGCAGCGCGGTGAGCTGCGGCTGGACATCTCGCTCGACCGGTCGAGCTGGCGGGTGCCCGCCCGGCTGGGGCCGCCGGTCAGGGCTGGCGCAGGCTCTGCCAGGCGGCCTCGCCGAGCCCCCTGATCTCCTCGTCGGTGGGGGTGTGGGCGCCCGCGAACCACAGCCGGCACATCTCCTGCGCGGGCCCGAGCCACAGCACGTAGCACATGGTCGGGTGGACGGGCTGGAGCAGGCCGTTCTTCATGTGCGGCCGCCACCAGTCGGAGACCTGGCGGAAGAAGCCGCGCCTGGCCTCGGCGACCTCGGCGCCGCCCGGCTCGTGCTTGCGCGGCGGGCGCTCGCTGACCAGGATGCGGGCCCGTTCGGGGTGCTCTCCGGCCCAGCGCATGTGGAACGCGACGATCGCCTCGATCCCGGCACGGGCGTCGTCGTGCCCGACCAGCTCGGCGAGGAACTCGCTCTGGTAGGAGGCCAGGATCTCGCCGTAGAGCACGCCGAAGACGTGCTCTTTGCTGGCGAAGTGGTGGTAGAAGCTTCCGACGCTCACGCCGCTCTCCTCGCGGAGGCTGGCCAGGGTCGTGGCGGAGACGCCGTCCTGGCTGAAACGGCGGAGCGCGCCCTCGATGATCCGGGTCCGTCCGTCGCGTCCGTTCTTGACACTCTTCACGCTGTCAATGGTGAGCCACCAGAACGTTGTTCCGCAAATACTCCCGCCTGTTGGATCATAGCGGTCACTTCGACCGCGCCGGACGCGACCTTCATGCCGGCCTCCGGCCAGATCCTGCGGATCATCCGCAGCGCCCGCCTGTTCTCCCCCAGCACGTCCATGCCCACGGTGGTGGCGCCCCGCACGGCGGCTCTGATCAGGAGCGTGCCGAGGAGCCTGGGGCCGAGCCCGAAGCCCTGCCACTGGTCGGTGACGACCACGGCGATCTCCACGTCGGCGGTGCCTCCCCGGTAGCTCATGGCGTGGCCGACGATCTCGTCGCCGTGCAGCGCGACCAGGGCGTCACGGCGCTCGTCCACCTCGACCATCGTGCGCACGAGGCTCGCGGAGGGCCGGGTGACGCCGGTGAAGAAGCGCAGCGTCTGCGTCTGCGGCGACAGCCCGGCCAGGAAGCGCCGGACGCGCTCGTCGTCGTCGGCCCGCGCCGGGCGGATCAGCGGCTCCTGAGTTCGGATCACAGACCCAGCCTGCCCTCAACGATCTGAGTCTGTCAACTGAACTCAGGTATGATGTGCACCATGAACGTGCCTTTCCGGGTGGCCAACTGCTCCATCGAGCGGACCCTGGACATCGTCGGGGAGAAGTGGACCTTCCTGGTGCTGCGTGAGGCGTTCCGGGGCGTACGCCGCTTCGCCGACATGCAGGCGTTCACCGGCGCCCCCCGCCAGGTGCTCAGCGCCCGGCTGACCCGGCTGGTGGACGAGGGCCTGCTGCGCAAGGAGCCCTACCGCGAGCCCGGCCAGCGCCAGCGCGACGAGTACCGGCTCACCGACAAGGGGCGCGACCTCTATCCGCTGCTGGTCGCGCTCATGCACTGGGGCGACAAGTATCTGGCGGGCGAGGAGGGCCCGCCCGTCCTGCTGACCCACCGCGACTGCGGCGCACCCGTCGAGCAACACCTGCGCTGCGCCGACGGCCACGAGGTGGGCGGCCCGCGCGAGGTCACGGCGGTGCCGGGCGCCTGACCACCGGCATCGGTGCCTACCCTTGTAGCGTGTACCGGTTCCTGCTCACGCCCCGTTGGATCGCGCTCCACGTCGTCGTGCTGCTCGTGATCCCCGCTTTCGTGTTCCTGGGCCGGTGGCAGTTCGGGCGCTTCGAGGAGCGCTCGGCCAACAGCGACCTGGTCACCGCCAACATCGAGGCAGCCCCGGTGCCGCTCGGCACCCTGGCCCGGCCGGGCGAGCCGGTCAAGGAGTCCGACCGGTTCAGGAAGGTCGTGGTCAGCGGCACGTACGACGCCGGGCACGGCCTGGTCGTGCGCCGCAGGCCGCAGGACGGGCGCAACGGCTACTACGTCCTGACCCCGCTGGTGATCGGCCAGGGCCAGGCGGTGCTCGTCAACCGGGGCTGGGTGAAGGCCGGGGCGACCGCCGACACCCCGCCGGACGTGCCCCCGCCGCCGCCGGGTGAGGTAAGTGTCACCGGGCGGCTACGTACCGGCGAGACCGAGGCCAACAGCGGGATCCGCGAGCGCTCCGGGCTGCCGCCCGGCCAGGTCCTGCTCATCGACCCGGCCAAGATCGGCAAGGCGCTGCCGTACCGGCTCGTGGGCGGTTTCGTGGAGCTGGTCGAGCAGAAGCCCGCGCCCGCGGCGGCGCCCGAGCCGGTGCCGGCCCCCGACGTGGGCGCCGGAGGCGGCCTCAACCTGGCCTACGGCGTGCAGTGGTGGCTGTTCATCGGCATCGCGATCGGCGGCTGGGTGCTGCTGATCCGCCGCGAGCTGGCCGACCGCAAGGCGCAGGAGGCCCGCGCCGCCGATGACCAGCAGGCGGAAATGTCCGCGAACTAAGGTGGTGAGCGTGAGCCGCCACATCAAGTTCGCAAATATCCACAACTTCCGCGACATAGGTGGATATGCCACCAAGGACGGCCGGACCGTCCGCTGGCAGCGGCTCTACCGGGCCGACTCCCTCGGCTGGCTGGCCGGACCCGACCTGGAGACGTTCCGCGCGCTGGGCGTGCGCACCGTCATCGACCTGCGCCACCCCTTCGAGGTCGACAGGCACGGGCGCGTCCCCGACGAGCACGGCCTGGCCTACCACAACCTGCCGATCGAGGGCCGGCGCTGGCAGTTCGCCACCTTCGACGAGGCGGAGGGCGTCCCCCGCTTCCTGGCCGACCGCTACCTGGAGGTCACCGAGGACGGCGTGGACAACCTGCGCACCGCCCTGGAGACGGTCTGCCGCGCCGACAGCGCCCCCGCCGTGATCCACTGCGCCGCCGGCAAGGACCGCACCGGCCTGCTCACGGCGATGATCCTGGCCGTGGCGGGCGTGGCCGACGACGACATCGTGGCCGACTACGAGCTGACCGGCCTGGCCACCGAGCGGTTCATCGCCGACTGGCGGGCCCGCCACCCGGACGAGGAGCTGTGGCCCGGCTTCGGCCTGGCCCCCGCCGAGGCCATGCGGCTGTTCCTCGCCGACCTGGCGGACAGGCACGGCTCGGTGGAGTCGTACGTGACCGGCGTGGTCGGCCTCTCCCCCGACGCCGTCGGCGAACTACGCGCCCATCTCCTGACTGAACCCGGCCCGCGCGGGTAGCGGCGGGGCCCCGGGATCGCCAGCCGTCCCCCTCCCGGCGATCCCGGGTCCGAACGGCCCTCGGATATGCCCGGATACCCAACGGATACGTCGCAGCTTGTTCGACGTTATCCCGCCGTCGTACGGTTACCTGCGTGACTACGCCGCTGCTTCCCGATCCAGAGCCGAGGCGGCGCGACTACGTGATCATCTCCGCCGACGATCATCTGATCGAGCCCCCTGACCTTTTCGAGGACAGGCTGCCGGAGAAATACGCCGACGTCGCGCCCAAGGTCGTGGAGACCGAGGCCGGTCACCAGGTCTGGCGCTACGGCGGCGCCACCTACCCGTGCGCCGGCCTCGACGTGGGCGCCGGGCTGCCCCGCGAGCAGTGGACCCTGGACCCGGTCAGGTTCGAGACCATGCGCCCCGGCTGCCACGACATCGAGGCCCGCGTCCAGGACATGGACGTGGCCGGCGTCTGGGCCGCGCTGTGCTTCCCCGGCATGCTGGCCGGCCAGTCGGGCATGCCGTTCGCCAGGACGCGCGACCAGGAGCTCGGCCTCGCGCTGGTCAAGGCCTACAACGACTGGCACATCGACGTCTGGGCGGGCACCTACCCGGAGCGGATCATCGGCCTGCAGCTCCCCTGGCTGCCCGACCCCGACGTGGCCGCCAAGGAGATCCGCGCCAACGCCGCCCGGGGCTTCAAGGCGGTGGTGTTCCCCGAGTTCCCGACCCGGCTGCGGCTGCCGTCGATTCACACCGGCCACTGGGACCCGTTCTTCGCCGCCTGCGAGGAGACCGGCACGGTCGTCTGCCTCCACATAGGCGAGTCGAGCTGGTCGCCGGTGCCGTCGCCCGACACCCCCATCGAGGCGATCACCACGCTGCTGCCGACCAGCGCCATGTTCGCCTGCGCCGACTGGCTGTGGTCCGGGCTGCCGCTGCGCTTCCCCAACCTGCGCATCCTCATCGCCGAGGGCGGGGTGGGCTGGCTGCCGGTGCTCGCCGAGCGGGCCGACTACGCCCTCGACCACCCGGTGGCCGGCGAGGCGCAGTGGGACGGCGGGCTCAAGCCCAGCGAGGTGCTGCGCCGCAACTTCTTCTTCGGCACACTCGACGACCACGCGCTGTCGGGGGTGCGCCTCGCGGTCGGCCTCGACCACGTGCTGCAGGAGAGCGGCTATCCGCACTCCGACTCCACCTGGCCCGACACGCAGAAGTCGGTCGCGCGCAACCTCGGCGCGCTGCCGCCCGCCGACATCGCCAGGGTCGCCTACGGCAACGCGGCCCGGCTGTTCGGGCACCCGCTGCCGTCACGCGCGTGGCTGAGGATGGAGGAGATCTAGCCTTCCTGCGGGGCCGGCTCCACCCGGCCGGTGATGATCCGGCGCTCCCAGTCGACGTAGCGTCCGCTCTCGCCGAGCAGTGACGCCATCAGCCACAGGAACACGCCGAAGTCGTCGGCCACGCCGATCAGCATGAGGAAGTCGGGCACGACGTCGATCGGCGAGACCAGGTAGACGACGCCGAGCGCCATCATGGTGAGCCTGCCCTTGCCCAGCCCGTCGTACCGGCCCCGGAGCGCGGCGCCGAGCATGCGGGGGATCGCCCGCAGCCGCGGCATGAGGCCGGGCGTGCCGGGCTTGGTGACGTCCCGGTACGCCCGATAGGCCGCCGCGGCCTTCGCTGCTTTCGCCATCATGTGTTTCCCCTTACCCCGTCTCTCACGACATAACGTGTTACCGGGGGCAAGGAGTTCCTCACAGCGCGGGATGCTCGAACGGCCTGGCGGCCTCGATCTGCGCCGCGACCCTGATGAGCAGGTCCTCCCGCCCGGCCGCGGCCACGAGCTGGACGCCCACGGGCAGCCCGTCGCGGGTGCGGTGCAGCGGCAGCGAGACGGCCGGCTGGCCGGTGGCGTTGACGGGCGAGGTGAAGGCCACGACGTGCGCAGTCCTGCCGAACGCGGTGCTCAGGTCCTCCGGCGGGATCCAGCCGAGCGGGAACGGCGCCACGCCAACCGACGGCATGAGCAGCAAATCGTGCCCGGCGGCCCACCAGGCGGCCATCCGCCTGCGGAAGCCGTCGATCCACTGCGCGGCCAGCAGGTGGGCCGCCGCGCTGCGTCCCCGGGCCGTGGCCACCATGGCGGCGTTGCGCGGCTCCAGCTCGTCCAGCTCGACGGCCCTGCCCCTGGCCGGGCCCAGGCTCTCGACGAGCGCGGCCAGGTTGTCGGCCACGATGGCGCCGAAGTGCAGGGGGAAGTCCGGCTCGCCCAGCGCCTCGGGGCAGCCGGGCGCCACGTCGTGCCCGAGCGCCGACAGCAGCGCCGCCGCCCCCGTCACGGCCTCGACCAGCTCGGGGACCTCCGGCACGTCGCCTCTCGGGTGCGCGGTGACGTACCCGATCCGCAGCCGTCCCGGGTCGGCTCCGGCCTCCTCGGCGAGCGGGCGCGGCAGCGGCGGGGCGGCGTACGGGTCGCCGGGCACGTACCCGGAGACCAGGTCGAGCGCGGCGGCGGTGTCGCGCACGGTCCTGGTCACGAACCCCGGGCAGGAGAAGCCGTTCCAGCCCTCACCCTGCGCGGGCCCGAGGCTGACGCGCCCGCGCGTGGGCTTGAGGCCCACCAGGCCGCAGAACGAGGCGGGGATGCGGATCGACCCGCCGCCGTCGCTGGCCGTCGCGAGCGCGACCATCCCGGCCGCCACGGCCGCCGCCGAGCCGCCGCTCGACCCGCCCGCTGAGTACGCGGGGTCGTGCGGGTTGCGGGTGGGGCCGAACGCGACGGGCTCGGTGCTGATCGTGCTGCCGAACTCGGGCGTGTTCGTCCGGCCCAGGATCAGGAAGCCGGCCTCGCGTAACCGGGTCACGCCGTGCCCGTCCCGGTCGATCCGCAGGCCGTCGCAGACCCGCGAGCCTGCGCTGTACGGCTCGCCGGCCTGCTGCCAGCCCAGGTCCTTGAGCAGGATGGGGACGCCGCGGAAGGGCGCGTGCTCCGGCAGGTCGTCGGCCTCGGCGAGGGCCCGCTCGAAGCGCGGGTGCACGACCGCGTTCAGCTCGCCGTCGCGGGCCTCGATGCGGGCGATGGCGGCCTCGGCGAGCTCGCGCGGCGACACCAGCCGCTCGCGCACCGCCCGGGCCTGGCCGACCGCGTCCAGCCGCAGGATGTCGTCCATGCGCCTCAGCCCTTCGGAGCCAGGTCGCGGACGGCCTGGGTGATGGAGACCTCGCCGCCCGGGATCGGGGCGAGCACGGGTGTGTTGAGGCCGTTCGCGACGTACTCCTCGATCCGCGCCCGGCAGGTCGCCGCGTCGCCGTGCACGATCAGCGCGTCGACGACCTCGTCGGGGATGGCCTGGAGCGCGGACTTGCGGTCGCCCGCCGCCCACGCCTCGTGCAGCGGCCGCAGCACCTCGCCGCGTCCCAGCCAGTCGTGGAAGGCCGCGTACGCGGGCACCGTGAGGTAGGAGGCCAGCATCCACCGGGCCTGCTCGCGTACGCGGTCGGTGTCCTCGCTCACGCAGACGAACAGCCGGGCGATCAGCTCCGTCTCAGGCCCGATCTCGGCGCGCACCTTGCGCACGTCGTCGGGCGAGAGCCAGTTGGTGATCGCGCCGTCGGCCTCCTCGGCCGCCAGCTTCAGCATCCGCGGCCGCAGCGCGGCCAGCACGATCTTCGGCGGCGTCTTCGGCGCCCGCTCCAGCTTGAACCCCTTGACCTGGAACGTCTCGTACGTCTCCGACACCTTCTCGCCGGTCAGCGCCTGCTTCAGGAAGCGCAGCGTGTCGCGGGTGCGCGCGTAGGGCTTGGCGAACTCGACGGCGTTCCAGCGCTCCACGATCGCCGGGGACGACGAGCCGATGCCGAGCACGAACCGCTCCGGCGCCAGGTCCGCCAGCGTGGCCGCCGACATGGCCAGCAGCGCCGGGCCGCGGGTGGAGACGGGCACGATGGCGCTGCCCAGCCGCACCCCGGGCGCCCACTGCGAGGCCAGGGCCAGCGGCGTGAACCCGTCCGTGCCGTTGACCTCGGCCGACCACAGGTCGGTGTAGCCGAGCGCGGGCAGCTCCTCGATCAGCTCCCGCGAACGGGCCAGCGAACGGTCGTAGAAGGGGATGGTCATGCCCCAGTTCTGGGTCATCGCGCGCCTCCGGGATCCGGGTGTGCCCTGACCATACCAACCGGTCTGTAGCCTCGACTACGCCCTGAGCTCGTGCACCGCGGCGATGAAGTCCTTGGTGATCCCGCGCAGCCCCGGCAGGTGCGACAGCCCGACCAGCCGGTCCACCAGCGGCACCGTCACCTCGATCAGCCGATACGTGCGCGCGCACCCCGGCGAGGTGTCGTGCACCCAGAACAGCACCATGCCCATCGACAGCAGCCACAGCAGCTCGGGCAGCTCCTCGCGCAGCTCGGCGTTCATCCGGTCCCGCGCCCCCTCGACCACCTGCCGGTAGATCCCGATGGACGCCTCCCTGGCCGGCGAGGACTGCTCGCTGAACGGGCTCAGCGGGTTCGTCGGCTCGGCCGCGTGCTTGTAGAACTTCACCGCGAACTCGTGGTACGGCTCCGAGACGCGCACCCACTCGCGCAGCACCCCGCTCAGCCGCCCGGCCAGCGTGAACTCGGTGGCCAGCAGCTCACGGCAGGCCTGCTCGTGCTCGGCCTGGGCGCGGTCGTAGTACGCCTGGATCAACGCCTCCTTGCTGGCGAAGTAGTAGTAGGCGTTGCCCACGGACACCCCGGCCTCGGCGGCGATGGCGCGCATCGTCGTCGCTTCGAAGCCGCGCTCCCGGAACAGTCGCAAGGCCGTCTCGACGATGACCTCTCGAGTGCTCTCCGATCCTCGGTTTCGGGCTTCGGACACGTTCGTCACTTTACGGCTTATTTCCGGGTTAGGTCATGAAGCCGCACGGTGATCGCCGCCACAAGGCAAAGATCCCGGTGGGACAGGGGTTATCCGGTGTGAAGGGTGGGATTGATGATTCCAGCGGAAGGGCTATTCCGCGAAAAGGCATCGACATGTGGATACGTAGGACAGTGCGGCTCCTCGTGGTCGCGCTCTTTGGTATCGAGATCACCATCATCGCGATGGCGTCTGCGGCCTCGGCCGCCCCCAGGACGCCGGCGGACGAGCCACGCCAGGCTCCGGACCCGGTCATCCGGGTGTACGAAGCCGGTGACATGTACAACGCCCCTCGCTGGTACGCCATGCTCGAGAAGACCGCGACGAGCCTGGAACGGGCTTACCACGCCCAACTCGGCCCCGTCCACGGGCTGGCGGGGCTCCGCGCGCACCACCCGGAGACCCGCGAGCACGCCGATCCGGGCGCGCTCACCCATATGCGCGAACCCACCGACCCGCGCGAGCTCTCCCACCTGCGGGAGCACGAAGAACCGCGGGAGCACGGGGAATCGCGAGAGCTGCGGGACCCCGCAGAGCCGGGAGAGCACGGAGAGCTGCGGGAACCCCGCGAGCTCCGGCGGCCCGGCAGCCGGCCCGGCGACTTCCAGGAGCCCAGCGGCCACCCCGGCGACTTCCGGGAGCCGGGCGACGAGCGCGAGTTCCGCGAGCTCTACCTGAGGCGCTTCGACGCCGGCCAGGCCGAGCGGCCCGAATCACGGGCCCGCGAGAGCAAGGGCGGCAAGGCGGAGGCCAGGCGGCACCGCCGTCCCGCGGTGGACCTGCACCGGGCCCGGCCCAGGCACGCCACCGTGCACCTGTCGCACGCGCACGCCTCGGACTGGCTCAAGGACGCCGGCCTGCGCTGGAAGTCGACGGGCAACTGCACCAGCAAGCACCTGCGCCACTGCACGTCGCTCGACTCGGTGCGCACCCGGACCGTCGCCAAGGCCGTGGAGCTGAAGCGGCGCAGCCGGTGCCCGATCACGGTGACGGGCGGCACCGAGGCGGGCCACGCCTCGGGCCGGTTCAGCCACGGGAACGGCTACAAGCTCGACATCTCACACAACCAGTGCATCGACCGGTACATCACGAAGAATCATCACCGGACCGGTGTGCGGAGTGACGGCGCCACCCTCTACCGCTCCCCGTCGGGCGACATCTTCGCCGACGAAGGCGACCACTGGGACATCCTGTTCCGGTGACAGGGCCGGCTCCGTCCACCACCCGGTGGACGGAGCCCGGACTTCAGAAACCCGTCAGAACTCGGACGCGACCAGCTCGGCGATCTCCGCCGCGTTCAGCGCGGCGCCCTTGCGCAGGTTGTCACCGCACACGAACAGATCCAGCGTGTTGGGGAAGTCGACCGCCTGACGCACCCGGCCCACATAGGTCGGGTCGGTGCCCACCACGTCGGCGGGGGTCGGGTAGACCCCGTTGGCCGGGTCGTCCATGAGAACCACCGTCGGCGCGGCGCCCAGCACCCGGTGCGCGTCGGCGACCGTGATCTCGCGCGCGAACCGCGCGTGCACGGCCAGCGAGTGCGTGGTGATCACCGGCACCCTGACGCAGGTCGCCGAGACCTTGAGGTCGGGGATGCCGAGGATCTTGCGCGACTCGTTGCGCAGCTTGAGCTCCTCGGAGGCCCACCCGCCGTCCTTGTACGAGCCCGCCCACGGCACCACGTTGAACGCGATCGGCGCCGGGAACGGCGAGTCGTCGGGCAGCTTGTTGGCCAGCGCCTTGCGCACGTCACCGGCCGTCTGGCCGATCGACCGGTCGCCGGCCAGCGCCTCGACCTCGTCGTAGAGCCGGGCCGAGCCTGCCACGCCCGCGCCGGAGACCGCCTGGTAGGAGGCGACGACCAGCTCGGTCAGCGTGTATTCGGCGTGCAGCGCGCCCATGGCCGCCATCATCGACAGCGTCGTGCAGTTGGGCGTCGAGATGATGTTGCGCGGCCGCTCGCGCGCGTCGAGCGGGTTGACCTCGGGCACCACCAGCGGGACGTCCGGCTCCATGCGGAACGTGCCCGACTTGTCGATCGCGATCGCGCCGCGCTCGGCCGCGATCGGCACCCACACGGCCGACACCTCGTCGGGCACGTCGAAGATGGCGATGTCGATGCCGTCGAACACCTCGGGGGCCAGCGCCTGCACGACGACGTCCTCGCCGCGCACCTGGAGCACCTTGCCGGCCGAGCGCGGCGACGCCACCAGGCGCACCTCGCCCCAGATGTCGTCACGCGAGGAGACGATGTCCCGCATGACGGTGCCTACGGCTCCGGTGGCCCCGATCAGGGCGAGATTGGGCCTGCTCATCGTCCTGAACCTCCATACACAACGGCTTCGACCTGGTCGGAGTCGAGATCGAAGGCACGGTGGGCGGCCGCCACGGCCGCGTCGACACCGTCCTGCTCGACGATCACGGAAATGCGGATCTCCGACGTGGAGATCATCTCGATGTTGACCCCCGCGTCGGCGAGAGCCGCGAAGAACGTCGCCGTGACGCCGGGGTGCGAGCGCATGCCCGCGCCGATCAGCGACACCTTCCCGATCTGGTCGTCGAAGAGCAGCGACTCGTAGCCGATCTCACTCTGGATCTTCTTCAGCGCCGTCAGCGCCGTCTGGCTGTCGGCCGTGGGCAGCGTGAAGGAGATGTCGGTGCGACCGGTCGCAGCGGCCGAGACGTTCTGCACGATCATGTCGATGTTGATCTCGGCGTTGGCCAGAGTTTTGAAGATCGTGGCAGCCTCACCGACCTTGTCGGGCACCCCGACAACAGTGATCTTGGCCTCGCTCCGGTCGTGCGCGACGCCGGAGATGATCGGCTGCTCCATCTCGGTTCCTTCGTGGTAAGGGTCGGAGACGACCCACGTGCCTTCCCTGTTACTGAACGAGCTGCGTACGTGAATCGGCAGGTTGAAGCGGCGAGCATACTCGACGCAGCGCAGGTGCAGGATTTTCGCGCCGCAGGCCGCCATCTCCATCATCTCGTCGTAGGAGATCCTGGGGATCTGCCGCGCGGCCGGCACGATCCGCGGGTCGGCGGTGAAGATCCCGTCGACGTCGGTGTAGATCTCGCAGACGTCGGCCTCCAGGGCCGCCGCCAGCGCGACCGCCGTCGTGTCGGAGCCGCCGCGGCCCAGCGTCGTGATGTCCTTCGACTCCTGCGAGACACCCTGGAAACCGGCCACGATCGCGATGTGGCCCTGGTCGAGAGCCTCCTGTATGCGGCTCGGCGTCACGTCTATGATGCGCGCCTTGCCGTGCGTCGAGTCGGTGATCACACCCGCCTGCGAGCCCGTGAACGAGCGGGCCTCGTGCCCCAGGTTGGCGATCGCCATCGCCAGCAGCGCCATGGAGATGCGCTCGCCGGAGGTCAGCAGCATGTCGAGCTCGCGGCCCGGAGGCAGCGGCGACACCTGCTGAGCCAGGTCGAGCAGCTCGTCCGTCGTGTCACCCATGGCGGAGACGATGACGACCACGTTGTTGCCGGCTTTTTTCGTCGCGACGATCCGCTGCGCGACCCGCTTGATGCAGGACGCGTCGGCGACGGACGAACCACCGTACTTTTGCACAACGAGCGCCACGAGAGTCTCCCGGTCTGGACTGTGAGGTGCCAGTCTACTTGGGGGCTCTCATGCCACTGATGGCTCAACCACTATGTGGACACCCGTCAGACGGTGGTGGCCTCCTCCGCCACGTCGAGCCGCGAATGCGCGGCCAGAGCCTGCAACGCCCGCATGGCCGCGCCCGCGTGGTTGCCCCAGGTGTTGAAGTAGGAATACTGCCACCACCACAGCGCCTCGGCCGGCCGCCCGGCCTGATAGTGACGCAGCCCGTGGATGAGGTCGGCCGCCACCGCCGTCAGGTCGTCGGAGAGCCTGTACGGCGTGACCCCCGTGTCCTTGTACGGGTCGAACACCTCGGCGTAGTCGTCGACCGGGCCGAGCCTCTCGGCCAGCGCCGTGCGCACCCCGTCGATGTCGGGGTCCTCGCTCAGCGGCGGCTCGTAGTTGCCCGACAGGATCACGTCGCGGTTCGCGCCGAGCTTGGCCCCGGCCAGGCTCACCTGCGCGACCTCGACCAGCAGCAGCGACCAGATGGCGTCGCCGCCCTCGCCGCCCGCCACTCTCGCCAGGCCGTCCACATAGTTGCTCGCGTGTCCGGCGATCTCCTCCGCCAGGATGCTCCACTCGTCAGACATCCAGCAGCCTCCGTCCTTCGAACGCGCGGCCCAAGGTCACCTCGTCGGCGTACTCGAGGTCACCGCCCACAGGCAGACCGCTGGCCAGTCGTGTCACTTTCACACCCATCGGCTTCACCAGACGGGCGAGATAGGTCGCCGTCGCCTCACCCTCGAGATTGGGATCGGTGGCGAGGATGAGCTCGGTCACCCGGCCGTCGGCCAGCCGGGTCATGAGCTCACGGATGCGCAGGTCGTCGGGGCCGACGCCGTCGATCGGGCTGATCGCGCCGCCGAGCACGTGATAGGTGCCGCGGAACTCGCGCGTCTTCTCGATCGCGACGACGTCCTTCGACTCCTCGACCACGCAGATCACATGCGTGTCGCGGCGCGCGTCACGGCAGATGCGGCACTCCTCCTCGGAGGCCACGTTGCCGCACACCCGGCAGAACCGGACCTTCTCCTTGACCTCCAGGAGCGCGTGCGCCAGCCGCTTGACGTCGGCCGGATCGGCCGCCAGCAGGTGGAAGGCGATCCGCTGCGCGCTCTTGGGACCGACGCCAGGAAGCAGACCCAGCTCGTCGATCAGGTTCTGGACGACCCCTTCGTACATCGTCTAGAACCCCGGCAACTGGCCGAGGCCGCCGCCACCGAGCCCCTGGGCCAGCGGGCCCAGCTTCTCCTGCTGCAGGTCGGAGGCCGCCCTGATGGCGTCGCGCACGGCGGCGATCACCAGGTCGGCGATCGTGTCGGCCGTGTCCTGCGGGTCCGCGGCGTCGATCACGCTCGGATTGATCTTGAGCTCGAGCAGCTCGCCCGAGCCGTTGACGACGGCCGTGACCATCCCGCCACCGGCCGAGCCCTCGATCTGCGCATCGTTGAGCTCCTGCTGGGCGCTCACAAGCTGCTGCTGCATGAGCTGGGCCTGCTCCAGCAGCTGCTGCAGGTTGACATCCCCTGGGTTCACCGTCGTGCGCTCCTCGTGGCTCCGCGTTCTTGACTGCCACGAGCCTACGGTGTTTGGGCGCGGTCATGTACTGGCAGGCATGCAGGTGTTTCGCGCTCCGGCCTCATTCTGGCCGGATCCCGGCCCCCCTCCAGTGTCCGGGACCCGGCCATCACACCGGCCGGAGCGGCCGCACCATGCCGGTGCGTCGAGAGGAACGGTAGACGTCACCACGTTGCACACAGGTTGCGATCGTTCAATCACCCTAAGCAATCCCTCGAACGGGTTGCGCCGGAAGCCCTGTACAACGGATGCTCGCCTTGGGGGCCGATTACATGGAGTGGCCGATGAGTTACGCTCACTTGAACGCATACTCCCGCCGCCTGCGCGCGGCACACGACAGCCTCAGCGCCGACGAGGTGACCCCCGCCGAGCCCCGCGGCATGATCGGCGCCTCCTGGAGGCGCTCCCTCGACGCCGGCATCGACCTCGACGCCACCGCCGCCCCGCTGGCCTTCGACAGCGCCACCATCAAGGACGTGCGCGCCTCGCACCCGCTCCAGCCGCTGCTCTCGCTCCTCGCCCAGACCCTGGGCCGATCCGCCGACGAGAGCGAGAACATCGTCCTCGTCACCGACTCCGACGGCCGGGTGCTGTGGCGCGAGGGCCACGCCGCCACCCTGCGCCGCGCCGACCAGGTCGGCCTCGCCACCGGCCACCACTGGGGCGAGGGCATCGTCGGCACCAACGGCATCGGCACCGCCCTGGCCCTGCGCCGCCCCGTGCACGTCTACTCCGAGGAACACCTCATGCGCGTGCTGCACGTCTGGTCGTGCAGCGCCGCCCCGATCATCGACCCGGACTCCGGCCAGATCCTCGGCTGCGTCGACGTCAGCGGCACCGCGCCCAGCCTCCACCCCGCCACGGTCGCCCTCGTCGGCGCCGCGGCCAAGCTCGCCGAGACCCAGCTCGCGCTGCGCATGCACGAACGCGACGACGCGCTGCGCCGCCGCTACGAGGGCCTGCGCGCCCGCTCCACCATCCTGCTCTCCCCCACCGGCCGCGTCATCGCCGGCGACCCCTCCGGCCGCCTCGGCTCCCGCGTCCCGCTCCCCACCACCGGAGACCGCATGATCCTGCGCGACGGCCGCGTCGCCGTCCTGGAGCCCTTCTCGGGCGGCTACCTCCTGCGCGCCACCCCGACCGTCACCGCCTCCCCGCTCGGGCTCACCCTGCTCGGCGACGGCCCGCCGACCGCCGTCGTCAACGGCCGCAAGCTGCCGCTGTCCCTGCGGCACGCCGAGATCCTCGCCCTCCTCGCCCTCCACCCGCGCGGCCTCTCGGCCGACCAGCTCTCCTTCCACCTGTACGGGGACGCGGGCAACCCCGTCACCATCAGGGCCGAGGTGCACCGGCTGCGCGCCCAGCTCGGCGCCATCGTCGAGGCGAAGCCGTACCGGCTGACCTCGCCCGTCGACGCCGACTTCCTGGAGCTGCGCCGCCTGCTGTCGGCCGGCGACCCGGCGGCGCTAGCCCGCGCCTACGCCGGGCCGCTGCTGCCGCGCTCGGAGTCACCCGAGATCCGCCGCGCCCGCGACGAGCTGGAGGTCCAGGTCCGCACCACGCTGCTGCGCCACGGCACTCCCCAGGACCTGTGGGCCTACGCCCAGACGGAGAGCGGCCGTGACGACCACCAGGTCCTCGAACGCATCACCCGCGGCCTCCCGGCCTGCGATCCCCGCGCGGCCGCAGCCCACGCCCGCCTCCGCGCCCCCTGATCCTTCGCCACCCGCTACTGACAGGTAACCGCGACACCGTCAGAATCCGCGCCCGCCACCGGGTTCGCGCCCGCCGCGGACGGCGGCCTTCCGACGGGGGTCAGGTGTGGTCGATCTCGCCGATCACCTGGGCGCCGAGCTCGCGCTGGAGGAGCGCCATGCCCGAGACGGCGTCCACGTCGGCGTCCGCGTCGTTCAGCGGGTCGACGTCGTCCGTCTCCAGGCTCTTGTCCCGCCGGGGCACCGCGTCCGGCCACCCGGACGCCGCCCCCGCCCGGCCGCCGCCGGCACGAGCGCCGGTCCGGGGACCCGCCTGCGCGGCCGCCCTGGCCGCCGAACGGGCCGCCGCCAGCCCGGCGCCCACCGCGCCGCCCCCGGACCGTCCGGGAGCCGTCTGGGTGGGGTCGGGCGTGGGAGGCGAGCCGAGCCCCGGGTCGTCGGGCGCCGTCGGCCACGACTCGTCCGTCGTCTGAGGGCCGCCCGCCGCCCCGCCGGGCCCCTGCGCGCCGTCCTGTGCCGCCTGGGCGCCCGCCGCGTCGTGCGGACCGCCCGCGGCGCCTCCCCGGCCGTCCGCGTCCCCGTACGAGCTCGTGGCAGCCCCGTGCGGCCCCGCAGCGCCCGCGTGCGACCCTGCGGGGCCGCCGGGGCGTGATCCCGCGCCTCCCTCGGGACGCGCGCCCGCAGGCCCGGACGGCGGCCCGGAAGGGCCGCCCGTGCGCCCTTCGGCGCCGCCCACGTGGGAGCCGCCCTGCTGCCCGTCCGCCGCGTCACCGCCGGATGCGCCCTGCGCCCCGGACGGACCGCCGGGATGAGAACCCGATCCGCCCCCGGGATGCGACCCCGACGCCCCGCCGGGATGGGACCCGGAAGCGCCGCCCGGGTGCGACCCCGGCGCATGCCCCTGAGGCCCGCCGGAATGCGAGCCGCCCGGGTGGGAGCCGCCCGGCTGAGGACCGCGCGGGGCCGCCTGCGGGCCGCCGCCCACCACGGCCTCCACGCGCCAGGTGCCGCCCAGCACGTCGCCCAGCGCGCCGGCCACCACGGCGTCCTTGCCGCCGCCGGTGAAGTTCTTCATCGCGCCGACCTGGGTGAAGCCGAGAGTGACCAGGTTGCCCTCGACGCCGACCACCTGGGCGTTGGTGCTCACGTTCGCCCACACGACGATGCTGCGCTGCTTGAGCGCGGCCAGGACCGCGGGCCACTGCTGCTGTATCGCCCCCGCCCCGCCGGCGACGGGCCCCCCGGAAGCGCCGCCGGACACGGGCCCGGCGCCGCTCTGCGCGGGAGCCGCCGGTGCGGCAGCGGCCGGGGGCGCGGCGCCGGGGCGTACGGTCTCGGGCCAGTCGTCGCCGGAGGGCCGCGCCACGCGCCCCTCCCCCGGACCGGCCTCCTGCGCCGCCGCCTCGCCCGAGCCACTTCCCTGCGACGTGCCACCGGCAGGGGCGCCACCGCCGGGGCCGCCTGTCGTGTAGGACGCCGCGCCCTGGGCGGGAACCGCCACCCCGCCCTGCACGGCCTCACGCACCGGCCCACCGTGCCCCGCCGCGCCGTGACCCGTACCGTCGGATTGCGGGAGCGGAGGGGCGGACGCGCGGGCGGCCATCTGGGCGACGGCGCCGCCGCGTTCGAGGCGTTCGAGGCGGGCGAGCAGGGCGGTCTCGTCCTGCGAGACGGCCGGGAGCAGGACGCGGGCGCACATCAGCTCCAGCAGGAGCCGCGGCGAGGTCGCGCCGCGCATCTCCGTGAGCCCGGCGTTGAAGATCTCGGCGGCCCGGGTGAGCTCGGCGGGCCCCATGGACGCGGCCTGCTCGACGAGACGCTCCAGCTCGTCGGCGGGCCGGTCGAGCAGCCCGCTGGTGGCGGCCTCGGGGACGTTGGCCAGGATGACCAGGTCGCGGAAGCGCTCCAGCAGGTCGGAGGCGAAGCGGCGCGGGTCGTGGCCGCCCTCGATGACCCGGCTGACCGTCTGGAACACCCGGCCGCCGTCACGCTCGGCGAACGCGGCCACGACGTCGTCGAGCAGGTCGCCGTCGGTGTAGCCGAGCAGCGACACGGCCTTGGCGTACGTGATGCCGTCGTCCTCGGCCCCGGCGAGGAGCTGGTCGAGGATCGACAGCGAGTCACGCGCCGACCCGGCGCCGGCGCGGACGACGAGCGGCAACGCGGCCGGCTCGTACGGGACGCTCTCGGAGGTGAGGATCTCCTCCATCAGCGCGCGCAGCGTCGCGGGCGGCATCAGCCGGAACGGGTAGTGGTGGGTACGCGACTTGATGGTGCCGATGACCTTTTCCGGCTCGGTCGTCGCGAAGATGAACTTCAGGTGCGGCGGCGGCTCCTCGACGAGCTTGAGCAGCGCGTTGAAACCCTCGCGGGTCACCATGTGCGCCTCGTCGATGATGTAGATCTTGTAGCGCGCGGAGACCGGCGCGAAGAAGGCCCGCTCGCGCAGGTCGCGGGCGTCGTCGACGCCACCGTGGGAGGCCGCGTCGATCTCGATCACGTCGAGGTGACCGGGACCCGTCGGAGCCAGCGCGACACAGGACTCGCAGGTGCCGCACGGGTCGGGCGTCGGGCCCTTCTCGCAGTTGAGCGAGCGGGCCAGGATGCGGGCGCTGGAGGTCTTGCCGCAGCCGCGCGGGCCGCTGAAGAGGTAGGCGTGGTTGACTCGGCCGGTGCGCAGCGCCTGCCGCAGCGGGTCTGTGACGTGTTCCTGACCCTTGACCTCGGCGAAGGTCCCGGGCCGGTACTTGCGGTAAAGCGCAAGGCTCATGCGACCATCCCGCCTGCGAGGGGCTCCTAACGAAGAGAACCCCTCGCACACCCGCCAGAGCCCGCTTATCCTTGCTGCCTTCCGGCCCTGGGGAGGTTCACAGGATGACGCCGCGCGAGGGGTCCACCGACAGTCTAGCGGGATGCGGCAGTGCTCGCTCCACGCTCGCTCCGGGGAAATGGTGGTCTTCACACGTCCGGAAGTCCGGTAAGCTCGTCGGCGGAGGATTCGCCTAGTGGCCGAGGGCGCACGCTTGGAAAGCGTGTAAAGGGCAACCTTTCGGGGGTTCAAATCCCCCATCCTCCGCCAGCCCAGAAGGGGTGTGCCGTGATCACGGCACACCCCTTCTGGCTTTCCTGCAGCCATCAACCGGCTTTGGCCACCGATGCCGTCATTGACGTGCTGGTACCGGCATCAACAGGACAGTGGAGTCGACTGTCCCTGCGCGCTGACATCAAGACCCCAGGCTCCAGACGCGTATCGCCTTGTCCCGGCCACCGGTGATCAGGACAGGAGTCCCGTCGCTGCGCTTGCCCATCGCCACGGTGAAGATCGTGCCGGAATGAGCGGTGAAGGGCTCTCCCACCACACTTCCTGTGTCGAGATCCCAGACCGACACGTTGCCGGAGTCATCGCCGTAGCCGAGAACGGTGGAGCCGTCACGGCGCTGCCCCACCGCCATGCCGGCGAACGCGGTGGCAGGAATCCGGATGGACTTCCCGACAGACTTTCCCGTGTTCAGGTTGTACACCCAGATCTTGCCATCCGGCACGTCTTCATCCAGAAGGGGATAGTCGGTGTTCGCGGAGACGGCGACGGGTGTGCCGTCTCGGCGCTTCCCGATCGCCAAGGCTCGGGCCTGGCACTCGTGACAGCTGAAGAGGTACGTGCTGAGCTTCTTTCCCGTCTCCATACTCCAGATGCGCGTACGGCCCTCAGTGTTGCCGGTGACGACGACAGGGGTGCCGTCGCTGCGCCTTCCTGTCGCCAAGTTCGACGTGGTGGTGGGAAACGGCTCGGAGAACGACCTCTTGATGTGCTTGCCGGTGTTCAAGTTCCACAGGCCGACGACTGACCTGGCTCCCCCCTGCGGTGGCGGCTATGACGGGCGTGCCGTCCCGGAGTCTCTCCGTTGCCACGCCCCACATGATGTCGCGTGAGGACACGATGGGCTTCCCGAGCGTTTCCCGCTGTCCAGGTCCCAGATCCGTACGGTGCTGTCCTCTTCGCCGCCGGAGACGATGACCGGCGTGCCGTCGCTGCGCTTGTCGACGGCCAAGGCCAGCACAGGACCGGTGTGCCCCTTGAGGGTGTCACCGATCCGAGTGCCCAAGGGCGAGGCGCCGGCCGGACGGACGACCTCGGATGCCGCGCTTCCCGCCGTCAAGGGCAGCGAGCCAACGGTCAACAGCAAACCCAACCGACAACCAGGGGCCTGGCACCCACCGGACGTACCTCGTTCCATTCGATCAACGGCCGGGATCAGACTAGTGCCGCATACAGGAGGTTCAGCGAGGTCGGCGTCAGGGCTGACGCCGCAGCTAGAGGCTCCCCTCCAGTGGATTGGTCCGCCGAAAGGACCAATCTGCCTGGATTGGCTCTGTAGCCGGCCCGTCCTCACGGCGAGGATCGTGGCATGAGCACACGACATGACGCTGCGCCCCGGCTTGCCGCGGTCTCGGTGGCCGAGGCCGCCGCCGCGCTCCCCGGCCCCTTCGAGCAGCACCAGCTGGCCGCGGTGAACGACACCACGGTCGTCCGCCTGGCCCGGCTGGAGGGCGAGTTCCCGTGGCACCACCACGACGAGGACGAGCTCTTCCTGTGCTGGGACGGCAGCTTCGAGATCCAGTTGGAGGAGCAGGACCCGGTGGTGCTGAAGGCGGGCGAGCTGTTCGTCGTCCCCCGGGGCATGCGGCACCGTCCCGTCGCCGAGGAGACCGCCCACGTCCTGCTCGTCGAGCACCCGGACACCAAGCAGTACGGGAGCTGACGGTCAGGTTCGCCAGATGCTCAGGCAGCGGGCCATGATCCGGAACGGGACGGCCCTGCCTTCCAGCTGGTCGACGGTGCCGGCCAGGTGGAGGTCGAGCTCCGGGCAGTGGAAGAGCCAGGTGCCGGTGACCCCCGAATGGCCCACGAGCGTGGCGGGGTGGCGGCTCGGCGCGGCCAGGCGGCCCACTGTGAAGAACATGGTGCCCAGCCCGTACGTGAGCACGGGGACGTTGCGCAGGCGGTTGCGCCGCTCGGTGAGGAGGTCCACCGTGCGCGGGTCCTTGAAGAGCTCGCCCTTGAGCAGCGCCTGCTGGAAGGTGAGAAGGTCGCCGGTGGTGCTGGTCAGGTCGTTGGACGATCTCACCAGGCCGGGCAGATCCACGCGGCGGCGCCGGGCGTAGAGGGGCACGGGACGGTCCGGGAGCCCGGTGCTCGTCAGGCCCAGCGGTCCGGTGACGCGGTCGGCGAGCAGATCGGCGAACGACCGGCCGGTGACCGTCTCCACGATGCGGATGAGCAGCTGGAAGCCGGTGTCGGAGTAGCGGGCCTTCTGCCTGGGGGCGGTGAGGTCCTGGGGCGCGAAGTGCGGGCCCTGCCGCCGGGCCATCTCGATCGCCTCCTCGAACGTCCAGGAGACGTCCTCTCCGGCGGCCAGGTGCTTGAAGAGGCTGGGGCCGTCGCCTCGGTACTCGAAGAAGTCGGGCAGCCCGGAGGTGTGGCTGGCCAGGTGGCGCACGGTGATCTCAGGGGTGCGGTCGACGCCGTCGAGGACGTGGAGCCGGTCGGTGATCTCCGTGGGCAGGTAGGCGGTGATGGGCGCGTCCAGGGCGAGCTCGCCGCGTTCGTGGGCCTGGAGGACCAGCGTGATGATGAACCGCTTGGTCACGCTGGCGACGAAGAACGGCGTGTCGGGGCCCGGTAAGCCGGCGGCGCCGGACCAGCGCCGGTCCCCTCGGGCGACGGCGAGGTTGACGTGGTGGAGGCCGCGCCGGGCGGCGAGCTTGTCCAGCAGGCGGTTCATGCGGGCGTCGATGTCGGCGGGAACCATGAGCGCGACCCCTTATCTCTCGTAGACATCTCTCATAGACATATCTATTAGACATGTCTATGAGAGTCAACCGGGCTAGACTCGGCCGGTGGCCCACGTGATCCTCGGTCTGCTCCTGATCATCCCGATGAGCTTCTACGACCTCATCAAGGCGTTCGAGAGTGGAGTCGCGCTCTTCTACAGCGCCAGCTCAGGCAGCATCAAACGCGCCCTCGACGGCCTGCTCGCCCGGGGGCTCATCGAGGTGGCCAGCGTCGAGGGCGGCCGCGGGCGCAAGGTGTACCGCGTGACCGACGCCGGCCGCGAGGAGTTCCGCACCTGGATGACGGCGGACCCGGCAGGGCCGGACCTGGAGACCGCGGCGCTGGCCAGGCTCTACTTCCTCGGCCTGGTCGAGCAGCCCGAACGCCTGCCGGTGATGCGCCGCATCACGGCGCGCATCGAGGCGGAGCTCGCCACCCTCACGGACCTCGACGAGCGCCTCGACGCCCTCAACGTCCCCGATGAGCACCGCGACCTGGCCACCCACCAGCGCGCCGCGCTCTCCTACGGCATCGCCTCGGGCCGGTTCATGCTCGACTGGTTCCGCGACCACGCCGAACGACTGAGCCGCGACACGCCATAGATCCGCCGCCTCCGCCGCATCTATGCGGGTGAGACCAGAGGAGGCCTCTTGCATTCCGACCACCAGAGCGAGTTCGCCGAGTTCGTGTCGGCTCGCTCGGACAGCCTCATCCGGCTGGCCTATGTCGTGACCGGCAACCAGCACGCGGCCGAGGACCTGCTGCAGACCGCTCTCGCGAAGACCGCCGGCCGCTGGCGCAAGATCCGCTCCGCGCCCGAGGCGTACGTGCGGCGGGTGATGTACCACGAGCAGGTCAGCCGGTGGCGCAGTCCGCGCTGGGGCCGGGAGCACACGACGGCGGCCCTCCCCGACCGGCCGCAGACCGAGCGGCCCGACGAGATCGAGACCCGCATCACCATGCAGGAGGCGCTGCGCGCGCTGCCCGCGCGCAAACGCGCGGTGCTGGTGCTGCGTTACTACGAGGACCTGCCCGAGTCGGAGGTCGCCAAGATCATGGGCTGCTCGGTCGGGACGTGCGCAGCCAGACCCACCAGGCCGTCGCGAAGCTGCCGGCCAGCACCCCCGAGCAGGCGCGGATGATCCGCGACTGCATGCCCGAGGGCGGCCCGGTGCACGGCATGGACCCCGGCCGCCGGCTGCCCGAGCTGGGCGGCGTCGAGGACTTCCGGGTGCTGGCGCGCTTCACCGACGGCGAGGGGTCGACGGCGCTGCTCGGCAGCACGGCCGGGTTCGTCTTCTGCACGCCCGTGCCGAAGGGCGAACTGGGCGAGCCGGCGGCGTTCACGTACTGGGGTTACAAGGCTCCCGGCGGCCTGTCCGCCGGGCTGACGGGCGACCTCACCGTGGACGCGTACGTGGTGCAGACGGACGAACGCGCCATCCGCAGCGAACGGCCGCGGAGCGGGTACTTCCGGGTCGTGGCCGGTCGGGTCGGGCCGGGCGTGCGGCGGGTGGCGATCGAGTGGTCCCCCGGGCGGCAGGCCGACGCGGTGGTGGCGAACGGGTTCTTCGTCGGGCGCGTGCCCGCGACGCACCGCCCCGACCGGCGCGGCCGCCTGGACGCGCGGGGGAAGCCGCTCCAGGTCATCGACACCCCGCCCGTCACCGTGACCGCCTACGACGAGGCGGGCGCGACGGCCGGGCAGGTGCGGGACGTCACCCTCCAGTGAACGGGCCCTGACCGTTTACGCGGCCCGGACCTCGACGTCGCCGGAGTCGGTGACCATGCGGATCGTCCGGGCCGCCGACGGGTCGTGCGTGGCGCCGACGTCCTTGTTGCCGGAGTCGGACTTGGCGGTGATGTTGTACGACCCGTCCGGCACGCGGATCAGCGCGTTGCCGGAGTCGGACTTCGTCTCCACGCTGTCCGGGGCGCCGGCGAAGGCCAGGTCGATGCCGCCGGAGTCGGTCCTGGCCGCGACCTGCTTGCCGGTGAGCCCGGTGGCCTCGATGGCGCCGGAGTCGCTGGTCACCTCCACCTGCCCGGACAGGCCGCGCAGCGTCACCTCGCCCGAGTCGCTGCCGGCCTTGACGCGCAGCCCGCGCGGGATCTCGACCTTGTAGCCGACCTCGCAGCTCAGGTTGCCCACCCAGCCGCTCGGACAGGTGAACTTGAGCACGAGCGTGCCGTCGTGGACCCCGTGGGTGGGGGTGGGCTTGCTCTTGTTCCAGGTGAGGTGCTCGGTGACGTGCACGCCCTGCCGATCGGACTCGACCACCTCGATCTCGCCCGAGTCGGCCTCGACCTGAAGCGCGGTCACCGTGCCGGTGACGTCGTAGGACACCGTGTCCTCGTGCTGCGGGCCGCCCACGACCCCGCAGCCCACCGTCATCGCGGCCAGCCCCAGCAGGGCCGCGATCGCGCCCGTTCTCTTCAGGTTCATGACGTCGATTGTTCTCGATCGCGCCGGGGCGAACCTCCGGTGAGTCCCTGAGACTTCCCCTGAGTACGCCTAGGCGGCGGTCAGGGCCTTGGACCGGTCGGTGGCCATGCGGATGGCGATGATGCCCAGGACGGTGCCGGTCACGTACCTCTGCACGCGGACCCAGAGCGGGCGGCGGCCCAGGAACACGGCGAGGCTGCCCGCGGTGACCACGATCAGCGCGTTGACCAGGGTGCCGACGGCGATCTGGGCCGAGCCGAGCACGAGGCTCTGGAGCAGGATGTGGCCCTGGGCCGGGTCGATGAACTGCGGGAGCAGCGACAGGTAGAGGATCGCGATCTTGGGGTTGAGCAGGCAGGTGAACAGCCCCATCGCGAACAGCCGCCGCGGCGCCTCGACGGGCAGCTCGCGGGCCTCGAAGGCGGAGGTGCCGCCGGGCTTGACCGCGTTCCAGGCCAGCCAGAGCAGGTAGGCGGCGCCGGCGAGCTTCAGCGCGGTGTAGGCGGCGGGCACGTACGCGAAGACGGCGGTCAGGCCGAGGCAGGTGGCGGCCAGGTAGGTGGAGAACCCGACGAAGACGCCCCCGAGGGAGATGAGGCCGGCGCGGCGGCCTTGGGAGATCGACCGGGAGACCAGATAGATCATGTTCGGTCCCGGGGTCAGCACCATTCCCAGAGAAATCAGCGCGATTCCTACGATTCCGGTCGACATAGTCGCATGTTACCCAGGACGGCTTTCTGGGAAGCGGACCAGCCCCAGGAAAGGGGCGCGCATGGATTTCAGGGACGACGTCAACCTCGACGCCTCGCAGGTGCAGGACGCCGGCGGCCGAGGCGGCGGCGGCCGGTTCCCCGGCGGCCCCGGCGGCATGGTCATCGGCGGCGGCGGCATCGTCACGCTGATCGCGTTCGTCTTGTTCGCCCTGCTCGGCAACGTCGGCGGCGAGCCCGAGCCCGCCCAGCGGCAGCCGCCCGCCAACCTCGCCGAGCAGTGCCGCACCGGCAGGGACGCCGACCAGAGTGAGAAGTGCCAGGTCGTCGGCGTGGTCAACAGCATCCAGGACTACTGGAAGAAGGAGCTGCCCGAATACACGACGGCCAAGACCGTCCTCTACACGGGCGGCGTCCGCACGGCCTGCGGGGCGGCCGACTCCTCCGTCGGGCCGTTCTACTGCCCCGGCGACCAGCGCGTCTACCTGGACCTGAGCTTCTTCGACCAGCTGCGCACCCAGTTCGGCGCGCAGGGCGGCCCGTTCGCGCAGGCGTACGTGATCGCCCACGAGTACGGCCACCACGTGCAGAACCTGCTCGGCGCGCTGGAAGGCGGCGGTTCGGTGGCCACCGAGCTCCAGGCCGACTGCTACGCCGGCGTGTGGGCCAGGAACGCCTACGAGGGCGGCTTCTACGAGCAGCGGTTCACCGACGCCGACATCGCCCAGGCGCTCGACGCGGCGGCGGCCGTGGGCGACGACCGGATCCAGCGGCGCAGCGGCGGCCGGGTCGACCCGGAGTCGTTCACCCACGGCAGTTCGCAACAGCGCGTGGCGGCTTTCCAGGTCGGCTACAAGACCGGCCAGCCCGGCCGATGCGCCCCCTCCGACCTGCTGTGACGACCGTCGAGAGCGCATGTATTCGAAATCTCTCCTAAAATGAGGGGGGTGATCTTCAAGCTGGTCGGCGATGGACGGCCTTATCCCGAACATGGTTTGTCCAACCGCGAGTGGGCGCAGATACCGCCGCGGCAGGTCCGGCTCGACTCTTTGATCACCACGAAGGCCATGCTGGACCTGCATTCGCTGCTGGCCGCCGACTCCACCTTCTACGGCGACCTGTTCCCGCACGTGGTGCAGTGGCAGGGCGATCTCTATCTGGAGGACGGCCTGCACCGGGCGCTGCGCGCGGCGCTGCACCAGCGATCGATCCTGCACGCCAGGGTGCTCGAACTGCCGAGCTGAAAAAGGGCCGCGAATCCGCGGCCCTTTTTCGTGTGCGCAAATGCGAAGAGCCTCCCCGCGGGGAGGCTCTTCGTCGTGAGCGGTGGTGGTGGGATTTGAACCCACGGATGAGTTGCCCCATCACACGCTTTCGAGGCGTGCGCCCTCGGCCACTAGGCGACACCACCGCCGACGAGCTTACCGGATCCGCCGAGTGCCGAAGAACTTCTTAAGGATCTCGGAGCTCTCCCCGGCCAGGACTCCCATGACGACCTCGGGCCGATGGTTGAGCCGGCGGTCGCGGACCACGTCCCAGAGGGACCCGGCGGCCCCGCCCTTCTCGTCGACGGCCCCGTACACGATCCTGTCGACGCGGGACAGGACGGCGGCGCCGGCGCACATCGTGCAGGGTTCGAGCGTGACGACGAGCGTGCAGCCGGTCAGGCGCCAGCTCCCGAGCAGGCGGCCGGCGGCGCGCAGCGCGAGCACCTCGGCGTGCGCGGTGGGGTCGGCGCTCGCCTCGCGGTCGTTGCCGGCCTCGGCGAGGACCTCGCCCCGCGGGCCGAGCACGACGGCGCCGACGGGGACCTCGCCGCGGGCGCCGGCCGCGGCGGCCTGGGCGAGGGCCAGGCGCATCGCGGCCTCGTGGCTCATCTCAGCCGGTCGAGCTCGTCGGCGAACGACAGCTTCTCGGCGAGCACGGAGAGGATGTCGGCGGGCAGCATGCCCTCCTCCATGCTCAGCTCCAGCAGCTCCTCGGAGCTGACGCCGAGGTCGGACAGGAGCTCGAAGTCGCCGGCGGGGCGGACGCCGAGCTCGTTGCCCTCCTTGTCGGGCACGACGCCGGCGAACTCGGCGAACAGCTCGCCCAGGTGGTCGGCGGGCACCGCGTGGGCGTCGGAGAGGAAGACCCGGGGCTCGTCGTCGTCGCGGTAGCGGACGATGGCGAACCACTCGTCCTCCACCTCGACACAGAGCAGCGCCAGCTCGTCGCCGGCCAGGCCGAGCGCCTCGGTCACGGCGTCGCCCAGGTCGTCGACGATCTCGGCGTCACGCAGGTCGACCTCGGCGCCACTCCAGCCGCCGGCGGTCTTGACGAAGGCCGCAGAGAAGGTGTTGGCCGCCATGTGCGCTCCAGGGGGTCAGTCGAAGACCGATTCGATGGCACGCTCGAACGGCTCGGAGAAGCCCAGCCGTGCGGCGACGCTCGACAGCACCTCGTCGGGCAGCAGGTCGACGTCGCCGGACAGGATGCCCAGCTCCATCTCGTCGAGCCCGAGGTCGGCGAAGATCGACAGGTCACCGGCGGGCAGCGCGGTGTCCTCGTCCTGCAGGATCTCGTCGAGCTCCTCCTCGTCGGGCACGGGCACGTCGAGGTAGTCGAGAACCTGCCTGGCCAGCGGGAAGTCCCAGGACGCGGCGATGTCGGAGAGGAAGACATCGACCCGATCGCCGAGCACGCGCAGCGCCACGAAGAACTCATCCCCCACGGCGACCAGGCCAATCGTGCCGCTCTCGCTCGGCTGCTGGCGCAGGGCCTTGATCAGGCCCTGGAGGTCGGACGTGAGCGCGACCGGCAGCAGCTCGGCGTCCCAGCACTCGTCCTCGCGGTAGACCACGATGGCGAAATCGAGCGCGTCTTCGTCTGTCATCGCCATCGCCATCCCCCACAGCCGGCCCTGTCGGACCATAGCCTCTAGCCGGTTTCCAATCGTTCCAGAACCGGCCTGCCGTCGTGTGCCGCTCCGACCAAATTGTGATCAAAACCAAGACCACAACGTGCCGGTACGTGTCACACAAGATAGCGTTGTCCCTTATGGAAACCCTCGTCGTCGACCATCCGCTCGTGGCGCACAAGCTCACCACGCTGCGCGATGTCCGCACCGACTCTCCCACCTTCCGCAGGCTCGCGGACGAGCTGGTGACGCTGCTCGCGTACGAGGCCACCCGCGACGTCCGCGTCACCGACGTGACCGTCCAGACCCCGGTAGCCACGGCCAAGGGCGTCCGGCTGGCCAAGCCGGCGCCGCTCGTCGTCCCGATCCTGCGTGCCGGGCTCGGCATGCTGGAGGGCATGACGCGGCTGCTGCCGACGGCCGAGGTCGGCTTCCTCGGCATGATCCGCAACGAGTCGACGCTGCAGGCCGAGACGTACGCGACGCGGCTGCCCGACGACCTGTCCGGGCGGCAGTGCTACGTGGTCGACCCGATGCTGGCCACGGGCGGCACGCTGGCCGCCGCGGTGCAGTTCCTGTTCGACCGGGGGGCCGTGGACGTCACGGCGCTGTGCCTGCTGGCCGCCCCCGAGGGCCTGGCGTACATGGACAAGGTGTTCGCCAGCTCCGGCAAGCCCGTCCGGGTCGTCACGGCAGCGCTCGACGAGCGGCTGAACGAGAACGGCTACATCGTCCCCGGACTGGGTGACGCGGGCGACCGCCTCTACGGAGTCGTCTGAACGACCCACGCGCCGCGACCTCTTCGTTACATACTGTACTTGTGTGGGTACGTAGAGTGAGGAAGGCAACTTCCGCAGGGCGTGGGGGAGCACGATGAGCGTTATTCAGACCGCCGGGGTGGCGTCGTGAGCACCGAGGCGGATCCGAGCCCGTACTCGGAGGTGGAGACGGCCCTGTGCGAGGAGTTCGCGGGCGTCCACTCCTCCGCGACGGTGACGCGCTGCGTCGAGGCCGCTCATTACGGGGCGCTGGAGGTCACCGGCTATGCCCACCCCAGCCTCGTCGAGCGGATCGCCCGCAAACACCTCCACGTCCTCGCTCTGGTGGCCAGTGACCGAGGCTAGGCAAGATCATAACTAGCTCGCCAAGAGCACCTTTACCCCGGCAACAGGGTGGGTAATGTATACGGCGGGTGTAGTGGGTAAGTGGTACGGAGGCGACAGTGCAGGTCAAAAAAGTCCTCACATACGGTGGTATCGCGTTTGTCGCGTACTACCTGTTCGCGCGACCAGCGGACGCCGCTGACGCGGTCAGAGGGGCGTTCGACACCGTGTTCAACGCGGCCGACTCGCTGGCTCAATTCGTGAACAACCTCGCATGAGACTTGTGACCCACGGGGACTCTGCTCCGTCGTCGGTCAACCGTTACCTACTCCCCCACGAACAACAGGTCATCATGGTGCGGCGTCACCCAGCCGTGCTGCTCCGTCCGGTCGCCGAGGTCTTCGGCGGCCTGATCATCGCCGGACTGCTCAGCCGATTCTTCGGCGGCGGCGAGGGGGGCGGCACGGCCCTCGTCGTCGTGTGGTGGCTCTGGCTGCTGCTGCTGATCCGTTTCGTATGGAAAGTCGCGGAGTGGTCGGTCGATTACTTTGTGGTGACCTCGAAACGGATGCTCTTGACCACCGGCCTGATCACGCGCAAAGTGGCGATGATGCCGTTGGCGAAAGTCACCGACATGAGCTTCCAGCGATCTCTGCTTGGGCGCATGCTCGGCTACGGAGAGTTCATCCTGGAGTCCGCCGGCCAGGACCAGGCACTGTCCAACGTGGAGTACATTCCGTATCCGGAGACCTTGTACCTGGAGGTCTGCCAGATGCTATTTCCCGGCAAGGATGACGGAGACGATTAATCTCCAGGTGGGGAATTCTTCACCCGGGGATACCAGATTCGGCTACTTCGTGCAATCATTGCGTGTTGTTGACCCTTCCCCGCCTTGAGAGATGAGATGCCGAGTCAGGGAACCATCGGTGACCGCGTCCGAGGATTGCGGCTGAACAGGCGGATGTCGCAGGCCCAGCTGGCCGGACCCGACCTGTCGGACAGTTACGTCTCGCTGATCGAGTCGGGCAAGCGCACGCCGACTCCCGTCGTCGCCCGTCTCCTGGCCGAGAGGCTGGGATGCACCACCGAGTTCCTCCTGCATGGGATCGAGCCTCGGCAACGGATCGACACCGAGCTCGGGCTCCGTCATGCCGAGCTGGAGCTGCAGCACGGTGACCCGGTGGTGGCCGCCGAGCGCTACACGGAGATCGTCAAAGCGGCCGACGAGGAAAACGCCATGCTCACGGCGCAGGCCCGCTTCGGCAGGGCCCGTGCGCTGGAGGCGCAGGGCCGGCTCGGGCAGGCCGTCGAGGCCTTCGAGCGGCTGCGCCGGGAGGCCGCCGCGCATCCCGAGCGCCTGGCCGACCTGCCGCTGACGATCGCGCTGAGCCGCTGCTACCAGCGGGCCGGCGACCGGCTGCGCGCCCGTGACCTGGCCGTCCGCGCGCTGGAGCAGGCCGAGCGCATGTCCATCACGCAGGGCGAGATCGCCGTCGACCTGGCCGCCGTGCTGGTCGAGGCGCGCGGCGACCGCGAAGGCCACTCCGCCGAGCTGGATTACGTCAAGAAGGTGCTCGATCTCAGCGAGGCGCCCGATGATGTGGACCGTTCCGGAGAGGTGCGCTCGCTCTGGCAGGCGAGCAACGCGGCGGCCGCGGGCGAGGACTCCGCGCTGGCCGTCCGGCTCGCCGACGACGCCATCAACGCCGGCCGTCAGCGACGGCTCGCGCTGCAGCTCGCCCGTACGGCGATGCACTGGGCGCGGCTGGCCACGGCGCCGATCGACGAGGCCGAGCGCCTGGTCGAGCAGGCGGCGCGGACGTTCGGCGCCCACCCGGGCAACGAGCGCGAGCACGGCGAGAGCCTGATCGCGCACGCGCGGGTCCGGCTGCGGGCCAACGACCTGGTGCGGGCCGGCGAGCTCGCGTCGCAGGCGCTCGGCCTGCTGCGTGACGTCCCGGGCACGGCCACGGCGGAGGCGCACCTGCTGCACGCCACGGTCGCGATCGGTCTGGGCGGCGACCCGTCGGCGCACCTGGGGGCGGCCCACACGCTGCTCGCCGGGCGCAACCGGCAGCCGTTCGGCTCCGACCGGCCCGCCGCGCGCTGCTGGCGTGAGCTGGGCGACCTTTACGGCCAGGTGGCGGACCGAGCACAGCAGACCGCCGCTTATCGTAAGGCGCTGGAAGCCGCCGGGGTCCGTTCCATGCTGGCCGGGCTGACCGCCGATTCCACAGTTTCCCGCTGAACCTACCCTCCGGGGGCTCCAGCATTTAGCGGCTGGAATACACTAGGGTTTCCCAGTCATTGACTCATAGGATGATTGGTTTCCCCCGGAGGAGGCGGACTGTGAGTCTGCGTACGGCGCAGCGGGCTTCGCTCGTCGACCAGGTGATCGACCAGCTCAAGGAACAGATCACCTCAGGGTCGTGGCCGATGAACGGCAAGATCCCGACCGAGACCGTGCTCGCCGAGCAACTCGGAGTCGGGCGCAACACCGTTCGGGAGGCCGTACGCGCGCTCACCCACGCCGGTCTCCTGGAGTGCCGGCAGGGCGACGGCACCTACGTACGGGCGACCAGCGAGCTCTCGGGGGCCATGCTCAGGCGCCTGCGGCAGGCCGAGCAGCTGGAGATCTTCGAGGTGCGCCGCGCGCTGGAGGTCGAGTCGGCCCGGCTGGCCGCCACCCGCCGCACCGACGAGGACATCCGGCTCATCGAGGCCGCGCTGGCCGAGCGTGACCGGGCCTGGGAGCTGGACGACCCCGACCGGTTCGTCGAGGCCGACCTGGCCTTCCACATGGCGGTCGCGCACGCCACCCACAACCTGGTGCTCATCGACCTCTACGAGGACTTCTCCGCGGCGCTGCGGGCCAGCATCACCGCGGCGGGCACCTCGCTCAACAAGAGCTACATCCCGCATGACGCGATCGCCCGCGCCATCGCCGCCGGCGACGTCAGCGCCGCCGAGCGGGCCGGGCACGCCTGCATGGAGCACATCCTCATCGCCCTGACGGAGTCGGAGCCGTAGGAGCTCAGGGCCTGAGCCTGTCGGCGTGGTCGGCGGCGAACTCCTCGAAGGAGCGCGCCGGACGGCCGACGACGCCGGCGAAGTCCTCGGTGGTGTAGTCGCCCCAGCCGCTCGCGTAGGCGCGAGCGTATTCGGTGTTGACCGCCGCGTCCCATTCGCGCAGCCCGGCGCCCAGCATCGCCTCGTAGGCGCCTTCCGGGGTGACCGGCTCGTAGCCGATGGGCGTGCCGTAGACGGGGGTCAGCCGGGAGGCGGCCTCGCGCAGCGAGATGCTCTCCGGCCCGGTGAGCGTGTAGGTCCTGCCCCGGTGCGCCGACGGGTCCGCCAGCACGCGGGCGCCGAACTCGGCGATGTCGCGCACGTCGATCAGGCCAATTCTGCCCTCGCCGGTGGACCCGTACAGGGTCGTGCCGTTGATCGAGCCGAAGAGGTTCTGCATGAAGAACGCCGGGCGGATGATCGTCCAGTCGAGCCCGGAGGCGGTCAGCTCCACGTCGGACAGGGCGTGCAGGCGGCCGTTGCGGGTGGGGGCGTCATGGGAGGCGCCGATGGCCGACATGCGGACCACGTGGCGCACGCCCGCCTGACGGGCGGCCCAGACGGCGTTCATGCTGGCGTGGGGCGCCTGCGGGCCCATCGCGGTGAGCAGCCAGAGCGTGTCGACGCCCTTGAACGCGGGCTCCAGGGTGTCGGGCCGGTCCAGGTCGCCGGCCACCGCCTCGACGCCGTCAGGCGCTTTGGCCAGATCGCGGACGAGCACGCGGACGTCGTCGGTGCCGGGCAGGGCGCGCAGCAGGGCACTGGAGACGGTGCCGGTCGCGCCAGTGATCAAGATCGTCATGTCGGCTCTCTCTCATCAGGCGGAACCGGTGCGTCCCGCTCATACAGCCAACGTATAGTAAGAAATAATGATGGTCAAGTTTGGTGACTAATAGGAGGATGTGGCCGTGCGCCGCAGTGACAACAAGCAAGCCGACCCCGACATCGGGGTCCTGAGCAGCCGCGTGCTCTTCCGGCTGCAGCGAGAGCTCTTCTCCACCCTTGCCGAGCAGGGGCATCCGCGGCTGAGGCCGCGCCACGGGGCCGTGCTGGCCTACCTGAACGAGGAAGGCAGCCGGGCCACCGACCTGGCCGCCCTGTCGGGGCAGCACAAGCAGGTCGTCGGCACGCTCGTGGACGAGCTCGTCGAGCTCGGCTACGTGGAGCGGCAACCCGACCCGGCCGACCGCCGGGCCAAGCTCATCGTGCCCACCCGCAAGGGGCTCGACGAGATGGCCCGCTCCGACGCGATCGTGGCCGCCATCGAGGACCGCTACGCCAAGGCCGTCGGCGAGGAGACCTACGCCGAGTTCAAGAGGGTCTTCAGGCTGATCTCAGCTCAGCCGTAGCGACATCACCAGGTAGCGGAAGGCGGGCTCGGCGTCACCGGGCACGTCCTGGATCAGGGCGGGCCTGGTCGGCGACTCCATGTTGATGCGCGCCAGGTCGGTCTCGATGCCGACGAGCCCGTCGAGGATGAACTGCGACTGGAAGGCGATCTGGATGTCGTCGCCGCGCAGCTCGCACTCGACCACCTCCGAGCCCCGGCCGATGTCGCCGCCGCCCGCCTGGATGCGCACCTGGCCCTGGCTGAACGACAGGCGGATCGCCGTGTTGCGCTCGGCCACCAGCGCCACCCGCTTGATGGCCGCCACGAACGGCGCCACCGGCACGTCGGCCCGGATCGACCAGTCGGCGGTCAGCCGGGTGCGGTAGTCGATGAACTGCTCGTCGAGCAGCCGCACCGTGGTGCTGCGCCCGACGCTCTCGAAGCCCGCCACGCCGTCGCCGAACGCGACCGACACCTCGCCGCCGCGCAGCGACTTGGCCACCTCGACCAGCACGCGGGCCGGCACCATGGCCGAGACCGAGGCGGTGGGGCTGGCCGGACGCCAGGCGAACTCGCGGGCCGCGATGCGATAGCGGTCGGTGGCCGCCATCGTGACGAGGTCGCCGTCGACGTCGACCCTGATGCCGGTCAGCATCGGCAGCGTGTCGTCGCGGCTGGAGGCCGGGGCCACCTGGCCGACGGCCGAGGCGAACACGCCGCCGCCGATCGCGCCGATGGCGGGCGGCATCGCGGGCAGGCTCGGGAAGTCCTCGACGGGCATGGTGATCAACCCGAACTCGGCGCTGCCGCAGGTGAGCACCGCCTCCTGGCCCTCGGTGACCAGCTCGACGTCGTCGGCGGGCAGGCTCCTGCTGATCTCGGCGAGCAGCCGGCCGGGGATCAGCACACTGCCGGACTCGGCCACGTCGGCGTCGACCAGGGCGCGCGCCGACACGTCGTAGTCGAACGCGGACAGGCTCAGCTCCTCGCCCGCCTCCAGCAGGAGCCCGGAGAGCACGGGCGTCACGGGCCGGCTGGGCAGGACCCTGGCCGCCCACGCGACCGCGTCGGCCAGCACGTCACGGTTAACCCGGATTTTCACCTGATCCACCCTTTCTTCGCGGCCTGCCCTCTAGAAAATAGCCGAGCCTACCGACAAAGAATCCCGCTAGCGGCTGTTGAGGTAGGCGAGAACGGCCAGGACCCGGCGGTTGTCGTCGTCGGAGGGGGCCAGGCCGAGCTTGGCGAAGATGCCCGCGGTGTGCTTGGCCACCGCGCTCTCGCTGAGGAACAGCCGCTGCGAGATGGCCGCGTTGGAGCGCCCCTCGGCCATCGCTTCGAGCACGTCGCGCTCGCGCGGGGTGAGCGTGGCCAGCGGCTCGTGGGTGGCGTTGCTGGCCAGCAGCTTGGCGATCACCTCGGGGTCCATGGCCGTGCCGCCCCCGGCCACCCGGCGCACCGCGTCGACGAACTGCTCGGCGTTGAACACCCGGTCCTTCAGCAGGTAGCCGATCGCGCCGGAGCCGTCGGCCAGCAGCTCGCGGGCGTAGAGCTGCTCGACGTGCTGGGAGAGCACGAGGATCGGCAGCCCGGGCACCTGCTTGCGGGCGGCCAGCGCGGCCTGCAGGCCCTCGTCGGTGTTGGTCGGCGGCAGCCGCACGTCGACGATGGACACGTCAGGGCGCAGCTCCAGCAGCCCCCTGAGCAGCTCCGGGCCGGTCTCCACGGCGGCCACGACCTCGAAGCCGTGCGCTTGCAGCAGGTGGACCAGGCCGTCCCTGAGGAGATAGAGGTCTTCGGCGACGAGTACGCGGTTCATCACTCAGAACCATAGGTTGGTCGGCGTCGCGTTGCACATCCACAGGTCACGGTTGTGGTTGGCGGGGATGGCGACCGCGGCCACGTACATCATGGTGCCGAGCACGACCATGAACGCGATGACCGGCCACTGGTAGGGCTCCGGCAGGTGCAGCGCCAGGAACCAGGTCTTCTCCTCGACTCCGAAGATCTTGAAGATGGCCGTCACGATCCCCTGCGGGAACAGCGGGCACCAGGCCGTCGCCCACAGGGTGACCACGGTGATCATCTTCCAGCGCGGCAGCTTGGGCAGGTCGCCCGCCCAGTATTCGGGCAGCACCCGGGGCAGCTCCATCGTCACCGTGGTCGGCCCGCCGGGCGGGCTGTGCAGCGCCATGACGCCGTCGAAGGCCGCCAGCCGCCGTTCGATGCCGGTCAGGCCGCTGCCCTTGGCGGGATCGGCGCCGCCCCAGCCGTCGTCGCTCACCGTGATGCGCAGGCTCGGGCCGTTGGTGCTGATGTCGACCGTGGCCCGGGTCGCGCCGCCGTGGCGGGCGGCGTTGGACAGCAGCTCGCTCACGGCGAAGTAGGCGGCGGCCTCCACGGGAGCCTCCGGCCGGTGCGGCAGGTCCACCTCCACCGTCACCTTGAGCGCGCTGTCCATCGCCAGCGCCCGCACGGCGTCGCCGAGGCCGCGCTCGGCCAGCACCGGCGGGTGGATGCCGCGGATGACCCGGCGCAGCTCGGTCAGCGTCTCGGCGGAGGCGTCGCGGGCCTTGGCCAGCAGCGCCTTGGCGGCGGCCGGGTCGGTGTCGACCAGGTTCTCGACGGCGCCCAGCGTCATGCCGATCGCCACCAGCCTGGCCTGGGTGCCGTCGTGCAGGTCGCGTTCGATGCGGCGCATCTCGGCGGCCTGCGTGTCGACGGCCAGGTTGCGCACCCGGCTCAGGTGGCTGACCTGGCTGGCCAGCCTGCTGGCCGCGGTCGGGCCCAGCAGCAGCTCGCACCAGAGCCCGTACAGCCGGAGCCCGCGCTCGGGCATCAGCAGCAGCAACGGGACCAAGGCCACCTTGACCAGCGGGTCGAGCAGCAGCCACAGCGCGTCGCGGAAGGTCGCCCGGTCGGTGAGCATCCACTTCCACCGGTCGTTCCAGGCGGGCACCCGGGGCGACTTGTACAGGGTCCGGCCGTGGCGGTACATGCCGTCGGACTGCGGCTGCGGAGGCGGCGGCGGGGGCAGGTAGGGCGCCTCGATCTCGATGCCGGACGAGGTGCGCACCAGCTTCCTGGTGAGCCCGGTCACCCCTCTGATCATCCGGACCGCCGGCGGGAACAGGAACACCATGCCCAGGCCGAACGTCGCCATGACCGTGAGGAACGCGGCCACGATCACGACCAGTTCGTAAGCGGCCAGCGTCAGCAACGCCAGGACGATCCCGTACTTCCGGAGCATGTCACCAGTGTGCGTGATCCAGGCGCACTCTCACATTGCACCTAGGTACACCCTTGCCCGGCAACCAACCGCATTCCCGGTGACCTGCGCGAACTCTAGCGTCGAAGCCATGAACGTCATCGAGGTCGAGAACCTCCACAAGCGCTACCCCAACCACGTGGCGGTGCACGACGTGTCGTTCGAGGTGTCGGAGGGCGAGATCTTCGGCATCCTCGGCCCGAACGGCGCCGGCAAGACCACCACCGTCGAGTGCGTCTCCGGGCTGCGCGTCCCCGACGGCGGCGCCATCCGCGTCGCCGGCATCGACCCGCACCGCGAGCGCGACCACCTGCGCCGGGTGCTCGGCGCGCAGCTCCAGAGCTCCGCGCTGCCGGAGAAGATCAAGGTCTGGGAGGCGCTGGACCTGTACGCGTCCTTCTACCCCGACCCGGCCGACTGGCGGGAGCTGCTGGAACGCGTCGGGCTCGGCGCCAAGAAGGACGCCATGTTCGGCAAGCTCTCCGGCGGCCAGCGCCAGCGCCTGTCGGTCGCCCTCGCGCTCGTCGGCAAGCCGCGCATCGCGGTGCTGGACGAGCTCACCACCGGGCTCGACCCGCAGGCCCGCCGCGACACCTGGGAGCTGGTCGAGCAGGTGCGCGACTCCGGCGTGACGATCGTGCTGGTCACGCACTTCATGGAGGAGGCCGAGCGGCTCTGCGACCGCATCGCGCTCATCGACGCCGGTCGCGTGGTGGCCGTCGACTCCCCCGCCGGGCTGATCGAGCGGGTGGGCGGCGAGCAGCGGCTGCGGTTCCGGCCGTCGGCCCCCGTCTCGGACGCGGTGCTGCTGGCCCTGCCCGAGGTCACCGACGTCAGCAGGAGCGGCCAGCAGATGGTCGTGACCGGCAAGGGCAACCTCGCGCACGCGGTCACGATGGCCCTGGCCGACCAGCAGGTCATCCCCGGCGACCTGCGGATCGAGCAGGCCACGCTGGACGACGCGTTCCTCGCTCTCACCGGAAGGAAGCTGGCATGAAGAAGATCCTCCTGATGGAGACCAAGCTCCACCTGCGCGACTGGCCGATCCTGGCGTTCGGCCTCGTGCTGCCCATCGGGCTGCTGCTGGGCCTGGGGCAGATCCCGGACCTCGGCAAGCCCGACCCGAACCTCGGCGGGGCCCGGTTCGTCGACGCGCAACTGCCCGCGCAGATGATCCTGCTCGCCCTGATGACGATGTCCTTCACCGCCCTTCCCGGCGTGCTGACCGCCTACCGCGAGCAGGGCGTGCTGCGCAGGATGTCGACGACGCCGGTGCACCCAGGGCGGCTGCTCGGCGCGCAACTGGTGATCAACCTGGCCGTCGCCGCGATCGCCGCCGTCCTGGTGATCGTGCTCGGGGCGCTGGTGCTCGGCTCCCACGTGCCGGCGAACCTGATCGGGTTCGTCCTGGTCTTCCTGCTCGGGGCGGCGGCGATGCTGGCCCTCGGGCTGGTGATCGCCTCCGTCGCGCCCAGCAGCAAGGCCGCCCCGGGCATCGGCTCGGTCGTCATGTTCCCGCTGCTGTTCCTGGCCGGGATGTGGCTCCCGCGCGAGATCATGCCCGACGCCCTGCGCACGATCAGCGACTACTCGGTGGTCGGCCCGTTCGTCAACGCGATGCGCGACACCTGGGCGGGCGACTGGCCGCAGCTCCCCCACCTGGCCGTGATGCTGGTCGGGCTGGCGCTGTTCGGCGGGCTGGCCGTGAAGCTGTTCAAGTGGGAGTGAGCTCAGGCCCACACCGGGCGGGCGCCGGTGACGTTGAGGTAGAGCGAGTAGAGCGAGGAGGTGGCGGCGATGAACAGCCGGTTGCGCTTGAGGCCGCCGAACACCAGGTTGGCCACGTCCTCCGGCACGTGCAGCCGGCCGAGCGCGGCGCCGTCGGGCGCGTAGCAGTGCACGGCCTTGCCGGCGGCGGCCCACACCCGGCCCTGGTCGTCCAGGCGCATCCCGTCGTAACGGCCGCCGCCCTCGGCGAACACCTCGCCGCCGGTGAGCGTGCCGTCCTCGCGCACGTCGAACACCCGCAGGTGGCCCCTGCGGGTGTCTGCCACGTACAGCCGCGTCTCGTCCAGTGAGAAGGCCAGGCCGTTGGGCCGTTCGAAGTCGCCGGCCACGATCCGCACCTCGCCCGTGACGGGGTCCACCCGGTAGACGTGGCAGCCGTCGATCTCCTGCTCGGCCCTGACCCCCTCGTAGTCGCTGGTGATACCGTAGTTGGGGTCGGTGAACCAGAGCGAGCCGTCGGAGCGCACCACTGCGTCGTTGGGGCTGTTGAGCCGCCTGCCCTGCCACCGTTCGGCCAGCACCGTGATCGAGCCGTCGTGCTCGGTGCGGACCACCCGGCGCTCGCCCTGACGGCACGAGATCAGCCGGCCCTCGCGGTCCAGCGTGTTGCCGTTGGTGTAGCCGGCGGGCTGACGGAACGGGCCGACCGCGCCGCTCATCTCGTCCCAGCGCAGCATCCGGTCGTTGGGGATGTCGCTCCATGCCAGGTAGCGGCCCGCCGGGACGTACACCGGGCCCTCGGCCCAGCGGGAGCCGGTGTGCAGCCGTTCGAGCCAGGAGTCGCCGCCCACGGTGGCGAACCGCTCGTCGAGCACCTCGAATTCGGTGGGGATCATGCTGAATGTCCTTCGGTCAAAGCCGGAAATTTCCTAATAGCATATGGCTATGGATGACATTGACAAGACGCTGATCCGTCTCCTCCAGGATGACGCCACCCAGTCGTACGCGATCCTGGGCAAAGCGGTCGGGCTCTCGGCCGGGGCCGCGCACGAGCGCGTGCGCAAGCTGCGCGAGCGCGGCGTGATCCGGCGCACCACCATCGAGGTCGACCCCGAGGCCGTCGGCCTCGGCGTGGTCGCGTACGTGCTGGTCGACGGCGCCACGTGGATGGGCGGCAGCGCCGACCGGCTGGCCGCGATCGCCGCCGTCGAGGAGGCCCACGTGATCGCCGGTCCCGCCTCGGTGCTCCTCAAGCTCCGTACGGCGACCACCAAGGACCTCCAGGACGCGCTGCGCCGGGTGTTCGAGGTGGACGGCGTCACCAGCACGCAGTCGATCGTGGTGCTGGAGACCTTCTTCGAGCGCCCGATCCCCATCGCGTAAGGTGCACGGATGACGGTCTTCGCGCACATCAGCGACATCCACATCGGCGGCTCCGACGCGAGCGTGACGCGGGCCGAGGCCGTCATGCGCCACCTCGCCACGCTCGAGATCGACGCCGTCGTGGTCACCGGGGACGTCGCCGACCACGCGCTCGCCGAGGAGTACGAGGTGGCCGCCGGGATCCTGCGGGCCGACGTGCCGCTGGCCGTGTGTCCCGGCAACCACGACTCCGTCCCCGAGTTCGAGAAGCGGATCGGGCCCGCCGACCAGGCGATCCGGCTCGACGGGCTGACGATCGCGCTCGCCGACTCCAGCGTCCCCGGCCGCCCGTACGGGTTCCTCGCCGACGAGACGCTGGCCCGGCTCGACGCCGTCCTGTCGGAACGGCCCGGGGTCCCCGCCATGGTCGGCATGCACCACCCGCCCGTCGAGCTCGGCATCCCGTACGTGGACGAGATCCGGCTGCGGGAGCCGGAGCGGCTCGAAGAACTGCTGCGCGCCCACCCGAACGTCGTCGCGGTGCTCGCCGGCCACGCCCACACCGGCGCGACGGCCAGGTTCGCCGGGCTGCCCGTGGCCGTCGCCCCCGGCGTGGTCTCCACCTGCCTCACCCAGGTCGAGACGGACGCCGCCTTCCCCGTCACCTACGACCTGCCGCCCGGCTTCGCCCTGCACTTCTTCGACGGCGAACGGCTGGTGACCCACTTCCGCCCGGTCATCCTCAAGTAGCCTTGAGGTTGTGACCAACGTGGCATGGAACTCCAAGGAGCTGACCGTCGGCCAGCTCGCCGAGCGCAGCGGCGTCGCCGTGTCGGCCCTGCACTTCTACGAGACCAAGGGCCTGATCTCCAGCCGCCGCACCGCCGGCAACCAGCGCCGCTACACCCGCGACACCCTGCGCCGGGTCGCGTTCGTACGGCTGTCGCAGCGGCTCGGCATCCCGCTCAAGACCATCGCCGACGCCCTCGCCGAGCTGCCCGAGGAGCGCACCCCCACCCGCGACGACTGGGCGCGGCTGTCGGCCGCCTGGCGCAGGGAGCTCGACGACCGCATCGTCCAGCTCCAGCGGCTGCGTGACGACCTCACCGACTGCATCGGCTGCGGCTGCCTGTCGCTCGACCGGTGCGCGCTCGCCAACGCCCACGACCGCCTCGGTGAGGAGGGCCCCGGCGCCCGCCGCATCGACACCCGCATCTGCCCTCCGGCCTCCTGCCGCTGACCCCCGCCCCCAGGCAACCTTTCCGCGCCCCGGCCGCTGCCCCTCTCCCCCAGGCAACCTTTCCGCGCCCCGGCCGCGTAGTACCGGTGATTGTCACTGAGGAAAGGCTCGGGGGATGGCGGATCGATCGGAGTACGACGCGTTCGTCGCGGCGGCATGGCATCGGTTGCTCCGCACCGCCTATCTGCTGACCAGGGACTGGGCCGTGGCCGAGGACCTGGTGCAGACGGCGTTGATGAAGGTCTGGGTGGTCTGGCCGCGCGTTCGCGAGGAGCATGAGGCGTACGTACGCAAGATCATCGTGAACGAGCACGTGTCATGGTGGCGGCGGCGCTGGAGACAGGCCGAGATCACCACCGGCGCGCCGCCCGACCGGGCGCAGGACTCCGACCGCATGGATCAGGCGGACGAGCGCCGGCTCGTCTGGGAGCTCCTGGGCCGGCTGCCGGCCCGCCAGCGGGCCGTGGTGGTGCTGCGCTTCTTCGAGGACATGACCGAGGTCCAGACCGCCAGGACGCTGGGCTGCAGCGTGGGGACGGTCAAGAGCCAGACGAGCAGGGCGCTGGCCAAGCTGCGCGTCGACGCATCGTTCGCGGCCGCGTACGCGAGGAAGGGGTAAGGGCGTGCCCATCGACCACAGGGACCTGTACGAGCTGCTGGAGGAGCGCAGCCGTCCGGCGCTGGACCGTCCGATCCCGTGGGAGCGGCTGCGCGCCCGCGCGCCGGCGGCGCGACGCCGCCGCGCCGCCGTCGTCGCGGTCGCGGGCGTCGTGGCGGCGTCGGTCGTGGCGTCGGTCGCGGTGGGCTGGAGCCTGCTCGGCGTACGCCCGGCGCCCGAGAAGGAGGGCACGATCACCGCCAGTGCCCCGAAGCAGCTCCCGGCCCGGTTCGAGGCGGCGGACGGGACCGTCTACCGCCGTCTCGCCACGGTCACGCTGGACGCGCCGGCCGCCAGGACGGTGTCGGCGAAGGTGCCGGTGAGCGGGAAACCGCTGGCCGTCATGGCCGACTGCCCGCCGAGCACGCCGTTCTACGTGCCCACGGTCACCGCCAAGGTGGCGGGGACGCGCCGGTGGTTCCCCCTGACGTTCGACGGCCTGCACGGCTCGTGCGAGCAGAACCGGCCGGCCGACCTCGCGCCGCTGCCCGGCGGCGCGCGTGAGGTCACGTTCACGATGACGATGGGCAAGGCCGCCAAGGACGTGCCGGGCCGGCCGGGCAGGTGGCGGTTCGGCATCTACGAGTGGACGCCGCCCGCGTCCCCGGCTCCCGCGCCGACGGAGACGCCGCCCGCGACGATCGGCGACCGGTACCGGCTCCTCACCGCGAGGACGGTCACCTGGCCCGACAGTCACGGCGTGACGCTCACGCTCCCGCCCACGGACCGGCCGCTCACGGTGGTCGCCTACTGCACGGGCGCGATCGCCGGCCGGGTGCACGCGGAGACCAGCGTCAACGGCCGTCCCCCCAAGGGCGCCGCCAGGTGCTGGGAGCCGCCTTCGGGCGGCACGTTCAGCGTCGGCGAGCTCGGCACGGTGCGGCCCGGCGCCGACGGCAAGGTGACCGTCCGGCTCAGGGTCTCGGCCGGCGGCGCCACCGCGTACGAGCGCCGCCCCGGCACGCTGACCCTGGCCGTCTACCAGACGACGGAGTGAGCCGCCGGGCGGCCTAGTGCTGGGCCATGTCGACGAAGCGGCTGTAGTGGCCCTGGAAGGCGACCGTCACCGTCGCCGTGGGGCCGTTACGGTGCTTGGCCACGATCAGGTCGGCCTCACCGGCGCGCGGGGACTCGCGCTCGTAGGCGTCCTCGCGGTGCAGCAGGATGACCATGTCGGCGTCCTGCTCGATCGATCCACTTTCGCGCAGGTCGCTCACCTGGGGGCGCTTGTCGGTGCGCTGCTCGGGGCCACGGTTGAGCTGGGAGATCGCGATGACCGGGACCTCCAGCTCCTTGGCCAGCAGCTTGATCGCACGGGAGATCTCCGAGACCTCGTTCTGGCGGCTCTCGGTCTTCTTCGGCGAGCTCATCAGCTGCAGGTAGTCGATGACGACGAAGCGCAGGTCGTTGCGCTGTTTGAGGCGGCGGCACTTGGCCCGGATCTCCATCATCGACATGTTGGGCGAGTCGTCGATGAACAGCGGCGCCTCGGCGACCTCGCTCATGCGGCGGGCCAGGCGGGTCCAGTCGTCGTCGCCCATCATGCCCGAGCGCATGGCGTGGAGGGCGACGCGGGCCTCGGCCGACAGCAGACGCATGGTGATCTCGTTGCGGGACATCTCCAGGGAGAAGATGACCGTGGTCATGCCGTGCTTGATGGCGGCCGAGCGGGCGAAGTCGAGGCCGAGCGTGCTGTTGTGGGTGGGCACGCAGGCGCGGCTCGCCAGGTAGAGGTGGTCGGCGTTGTCGACCTCGACGCAGCGTACGGGGCGGGTCTCGACCGGGCGGACGGCGACGATCTCGTGGGACGGCCGGCCCGCGGCGCCGGGCTGGCGGCCGGGCAGGCGGAAGACGCGCTCGGCGGTGGCGAACCCGATCGTGTAGCGGGCGGAGGGCACGCCGGCGCGGCCCCTGATGGGCTCGGTGGTGATCGTGGCGTGGTAGCCGAGGGTCAGCGCGAGCTCGCGCACGTCGTGGGCGAGGCGCCGGTCGGTGGCGGCGAACTGGACCCACCCGGCGCTGTTGACGTGGCCGTCGGCGTCGAGCAGGCCCGCCAGCAGGTCACGCCGCTGCCGCTCGGAGCCGCGCAGGTAGGCGGCGGGAACGCGGTCGGCGGCGAGCAGGCCGAGCGCGGCCAGGCCCTTGTGCAGCTCGTCGGAGCGCAGCACCTCGGCGAGCGCCGGGTCGCTCACGCCCGCGCCGGCCCGGTCGCCGAGCCAGAGGCCCAGCAGGTAGGGGTCGAGCGGGAGCTCCTGCTCGTCGAGGCGGAAGGCGGCGGGCAGCGCCACGTCGTGGCCGGGGGCGAGCTCCTCGGTGGTGCGCAGGACGCCGTCGGCGGTGCGCCACTGGTGCAGGGCGTCGGCGACGATGACCGTGCCGTCGGCGAACTCCACCTCGTGACAGGGCCGGTCGTGCAGCACCTCGGTCGCGGCGACGACCCGGGTCGGCCTCCCGTCGGCGCCGATGAGCAGGTCGCCGACCTCGACCTGGCCCATCGTGGTCCAGCCGGTCGGGGTGGGCAGCGGGGTGTCGAGGGCGAGCGCCTTGCCGATGGCCGGGCGGGCCGCGACGACGATCATCTGGCCGGGGTGCAGGCCGTTGGTGAGCTGGTCCAGGTCCTGGAAGCCGGTGGGCACGCCGACCATCTGGCCGCCGCGGCTGCCGATGGCCTCCAGCTCGTCGAGGGCGCCGGGCATGATGTCGGCCAGCGCCGCGTAGTCCTCGGAGGTGCGCCGCTCGGTGACCTTGTAGATCTCCGCCTGGGCGCGGTCGACCAGGTCGTCGACCTCTTCGTTCTGGCCGCCGTAGCCGAAGGAGACGATGCGGGTGCCGGCCTCGATGAGCCGCCGCAGGATCGCCTGCTCACGGACGATCTTCGCGTAGTAGCCGGCGTTGGCGGCGGTGGGGACGACGGCCGTCAGCGTGTGGAGGTAGGCGGCGCCGCCGACGCGGGCCATCTCGCCGCGCTTCTGCAGCTCGTCGAAGACCGTGACGGCGTCGGCGGGCTCGCCCCGGCCGTAGAGGTCGGTGATGACCTCGTAGATCATCTGGTGGGCGGGCCGGTAGAAGTCGTCGGAACGGATGATCTCGACTACGTCGGCGATCGCGTCCTTCGACAGCAGCATGCCGCCGAGGACGGACTGCTCCGCCTCGATGTTGCTCGGCGGGGTGCGCTCGAAGCCCGGCCCTGCGCCGACCTCTTCGTCAATGCTCACCGCGCCCCCTCGAGACTTGCAGGCGGTCGCACCACCCCCACTTGTAGTCGACCGGGGTGACAGTTTCGCGGCTCTGCGCCCTGACGGCAACGCGGCCTGTGGAAAACCCTGTGGTCAAGCTGTGTACGAACCGCCCCAGGGTGTGAAATGCCTGTGGACGGAGCTGGGGATAACTGTGGAAAAGATCCTTCACACCTATTCTGACCTGCGAAGACAGTATCCACCGGCTGTGGAGGAAAGAAAGTTGGCCCGACACGCGGAGTAAGGGGCATACTGTACAGATGCCCATTACCCGACAGGACCGGGAAATCCTCCGGCTTGCCGTGCCCGCGTTCGGCGCGCTGGTCGCCGAGCCGCTCTTCCTGCTCGCCGACTACGCCATCGTGGGCCACGGGCTGGGCACCCAGGCGGTCGGCGCGCTGGGCGTCGCCGGCGCCGTCCTGACGACACTCGTCAACCTGTGCGTCTTCCTCGCCTACGGCACCACCGCGTCCGTCGCGCGGCAGACCGGCGCCGGCAACCACGACCGGGCCATGCGCAGCGGCGTCGACGGCATCTGGCTCGCGCTGGCCATCGGCGCGGCGCTCATCGTCACCTGCTGGCCGCTCGCCCCGGCCATCGTCGACCTGTTCGGCGCAAGCCCCGAGCAGTCCCAGGAAGCCGTCACGTACCTGCGCATCAGCCTTTTGGGCACCCCCGGCATGCTCGTCGTGCTCGCGGGCACCGGCGTGCTGCGCGGTCTCCAGGACACCGTCACGCCGCTCGTGGTGGCCATCGGCTCGTTCGCGCTCAACGCGATCCTGAACGCCTGGTTCGTGCTCGGCCTCGGCTGGGGCATCGCCGGCTCCGCCTGGGGCACCGTGCTCGCGCAGACGCTCGGCGCCGTCGTGTACGTGACCGTCGTCGTCAAGGGCGCGCGGCGGCTGGGCACGCCGCTGCGCCCCGACCCGGCCGGGATCGGGCAGGCGGGCACCGCCGGGTTCGCCCTGCTCATCAGGACCGTCTGCCTGCGCATCGTGCTCCTGGTCGCCACCGTCATCGCCACCCGGATGGGCCAGGCCGAGCTCGCCGCGTACGCCATCGCCACACAGGTGTGGACGATGCTGGCCTTCGCGCTCGACGCCATCGCCATCGCCGGGCAGGCCATCACCGGGCGGGCGCTCGGCGCCGGCGACGTGGCCGCCACCAGGGCCGCCACCCGGCGCATGGTGGTGTGGGGCGTCTGGTCCGGCGCGGCCCTCGCGCTGGTCGTCGTCGCGGCACGGCCGCTGCTGCCCGGCCTGTTCGACGCCGATCCACAGGTCACCGCCGAGCTGCTGGCCGTGCTCTGGCCTGTCGCGCTGTTCCAGCCGATCTGCGGCGTGGTGTTCGTCCTCGACGGCGTCCTCATCGGCGCGGGCGACCAGCGCTACCTCGCCTGGGCGGGCGTGTGGACGACGCTGGCGTACCTGCCTGCCGCCTTCCTCGCCGCCGGATTCGGCATCGTTGCACTTTGGTGCGCGCTCGGCCTGTGGATGATTGCACGTTTGATCACGCTGACCCTCCGGGCCTCCGGCACCGCCTGGCTGGTGACCGGGGCGTGACCGTACCGTGCTTGCTGTTGCCTGAGTGGTGATGCACTGTGGGCGAGTCACACGAGCGGGGTGTGTCTTGTCCACAATCACACGACGTCTGCCACCGGCCGAGGCCACCGGGTTACGCACCGGCGCCCGGCACAGGCTGGCCCAGGTCTACCGGACCGGCGACCTCGTCGTGCTCGGCCTCGGCGTGATGATCGGCGCCGGCATCTTCAGCATCGCCGGCCAGCAGGCCGCCACCGTGGCCGGGCCCGGCGTCATCCTCTCCTTCATGATCGCGGGCATCGCCTGCCTGCTGGCCTGCCTCTGCTACGCCGAACTGTCGTCCACCATGCCGGCCTCCGGCAGCGCCTACACGTTCACGTACGTCATCTTCGGCGAGGTGTGGGCGTGGGTCATCGGCTGCGCGCTGATCCTGGAGCTGCAGCTCGCCGCCGCCGTGGTGGCCCGCGCGTGGGGCCGGATCGCCGTCGGCGCCATCGCCAACACCGGGGTACGCGTCCCGTACCCGGAGCTGGTCGAGGACGGGCTCGTGCTGCTCATCCTGGTGCTGCTCACCGCCGTCGTCGCGATGGGCGCCCGGATCGGGCTGCGCGCCCTGTGGATCATGGTGTCGGCCAAGCTGCTGGCCATCGGCGCCGTCGTCGTCGTGGGCGTCCTCCACGTCGACCCCGCCAACTACGCCGGCTTCTACGCCGAGCCGCAGCCCGCCGCCACCCCGTCGGCGACCGTGCTGGAGCTGTTCACCGGGCAGGGGCAGGTGTTCGGCTGGTTCGGGGTGTTCGCCGCGGCGCCCGCCATCGCCTTCGCCTACATCGGCTTCGACATCGTCGCCACCGCCGCCGAGGAGACCGTCAACCCGCGCACCGTCGTGCCCAAGGGCATGATCCGCGGACTCGTCGTCGCCACCGTCATCTACATCGCCGTGGCGGCCGTCATGGTCGGCATGGTGCCGCACACCGGCATCGCCGTCGCCGCGCCCCTCACCAGCGCCTTCCAGGCCGCCGGGATCGACTGGATGGTCCACGTCATCGACGCCGGAGCCGTGCTCGGGCTGACCACGGTGATCCTCGTGCTGATCGTGGGGCAGACGCGGGTGCTGTTCTCCATGGCCCGCGACGGGCTCATCCCCCGCCGGCTCGCCGTCATCAGCCGCGCCTACCACACGCCCTCCCGCGTCACCCTCGTCATCGGCGCCACCGCGATCCTGCTGGCCGAGTTCGTGCCCGTGCTCACCATGCAGGAGCTGGTCGTGATGGGGACGCTGTTCGCGTTCCTGTTCGTCGCGGCCGGGGTGATCACCATGCGGCGCGGCATGCCGGAGCTCGAACGCGGCTTCCGGGTGCCGCTCTCCCCGCTGCTGCCCGTCCTGTCGCTGCTGGCCACCCTCTGGCTCATGGTGAACCTCAGAGTGCAGACCTGGGCGTGGTTCGCCCTGTGGATGGCCTTCGGGCTGCTCGTCTACCTCGCGTACGGCCGCCGCCACAGCCTGCTGGCAGGCGGCGAGCGGCCACCCCCGCCCCTGCCCCACGGGCGCGGCCGGCACCGGCGCTAAAGCCGCCCCGACTCCCGCACACCCTGGAGGAACGCCCGGGTGCGCTCGTGGTGCGGATCGTCGAACAACTGCTCCGGCGGCCCCTTCTCCAGCAGCACGCCGCCGTCCAGGAAGCACACCGTGTCGGAGATCTCCCGGCAGAACGACATCTCGTGCGTCGTCAGCAGCATCGTCATGCCCGACTCCTTCAGCTCACGGATGATGCCGAGCACCTCCCGCACCAGCTCCGGGTCCAGCGCCGACGTCACCTCGTCCAGCAGGATCAGCTTCGGCCGCGTCGCCAGCGCCCGCACCACCGCCACCCGCTGCTGCTGCCCTCCCGAGAGCTGGTCAGGGTACGCGCCCGCCTTGTCCGCCAGCCCGAACCTGGACAGCAGGTCACGCGCCTCCTCCTCAGCCCGCTCCTTCGGCACCCCGTGCACCTGACGCGGCGCCAGCGTGATGTTCGCCAGCACCGTCATGTGCGGGAACAGGTTGTACGCCTGGAACACGATGCCGAGCTGCTTGCGCACCCCGTCGACGTCCACGCGCGGATCGGTGATCTCCTCACCGTCCAGCCGGATCACGCCGTCGTCGACCGTCTCCAGCAGGTTCGCGCAGCGCAGCAGCGTCGACTTGCCCGACCCGGACGCCCCGATCAGCGTCACCACCTCGTGCGCGTGCACCTCCAGATCGACGCCGCGCAGCACGCTGTGGTCGCCGAAGTGCTTCCACACTCCTTCGATGCTGAGCAGGCTCACGCGCCCCGCCTCCTTCGTGTCCGCTCGGCCAGATGGTCGGTGAACCGCGCCATCGGGATCGTCAGCAGGATGAACAGCAGCGCCGCCACCAGGTAGGGGGTGTAGTTGAAGTTGTCCAACGTGTGGATCTGCGCCTGCCGCAGCGCCTCCAGGGCCCCGATCGTCGCCACCAGCGCAGTGTCCTTCTGCAGCGAGATGAAGTCGTTCAGCAGCGGCGGCACGACCGTGCGGGTCGCCTGCGGCAGCACCACGAACCGCATCGCCTTGGCCTGGCTCAGGCCCAGCGACCTGGCCGCGGCCATCTGACTGGGGTGGACCGAGTCGATGCCGGCCCGGAACACCTCCGCCACGTACGCGCCGTAGGACAACGTCAGGGCGATGATGCCCAGCGTCGCGGGGTCGCTCGGGATGCCCTGCAACCGGAGCGCGGGCAGCCCGAACCCGACCAGGTAGATGACCAGCAGCGTCGGCACGCCCCTGAACACGTCCACGTAGAGCGTGGCCAGCGCGCGGATCGGGAGGAACGCCGGCGACTTGACGTTCCTGGCCAGCGCCACCAACAGGCCCACCACCAGGACCAGCGGCTCGGTGATCAGAAAGATCTTGATGTTGAGCAGGAACCCCTCGGCCACGTCCGGGAGCGACTCGCGGAACACCTCGGCGTTGAAGAACGCCGCCTGCACCCTCGTCCAGCCGGGCGCGTTGGTGGCGATCGTCGCCAGCAGCACCACGAACACGACCACCGAGGCGGTGGCGATCGAGGCGTTCCGCCGGCCCTGTGACCGGCGGAACCGCTCGCGCTCCTGCTGCCGTTCGCTCTTGACCCAGGTGGGGCCGGCGGTCACTTCAGCTCCGGCGCGCCCGCCGCCGAGCTCAGCCACTCCTGCTCGATCCTGGCCAGCTCACCCTTGGACTTGAGCGTCTCGACGGCCTTGTCGACGCACGACTTGATCGCGCTGCCCTTCTCCATGACCAGGCCGAACTCCTCGGGCGCGCCGCCCGTCGAGCTGAACTGGCCCACGATCTTGGAGCCCTCGACCTGCGCGGCCGTCACGTAGAAGGCCGTGGGCAGGTCCACCACGATGGCGTCGACCTGCTCGTTCTTGAGCGCGCTGACGGCGTCGCCCTGGTCGTTGTAGACGCTGGGCTCCTTGGCCGGCTTGATGACCTCCTGCACCGCCGCCAGCGAGGTGGTGCCGACCTGGACGCCGAACTTGGCGTCCTTGAGCTCGGCCAGCGTCTTGGCCCCGGCGTACTTGCCGTCGCCCGCGGTGACGACAGCCTGCTTGACCGTGTAGTAGCCCTTGCTGAAGTCGACCGCCTGGGCGCGCTCCGGGCTGATCGACACCTGGTTGATGTCGAAGTCGAACTGCTTGGCCCCCGGGGCGAACGCCGAGTCGAACTTGACCGTGGTCCACTGCACCTCGTCCCGGTCGAAGCCGAGCTCGCCGGCCACCGCGAACGCGACCGCGCTCTCGAAGCCCTGGCCGTTGCTCGGGTCGTCGTCCTTGAACCACGGCTCGAAGGCGGGCTTGTCGGTCCCGATCGTCAGCTTGCCGGCGTTGACGAGCTTGAGCTGGTCCTTGGTGCACGCGGTGGACACCGTCGGGGCCGGGGCGGCCGTGTCGGCGGTGTTGTCGACGGGCGCACAGGCTACGGCCGCCGCCGCGAGCGCGCCGAGCGCGAGCAGCATCGAGGGACGGGCCATGGCGGAGCCTCCAGGGGGAAACGCGAAGAAAAGAACGAAAAGGGATTCTACGCTGCGCGCCAACCGCCCCCACCTGCGGTCCGGCTGGCGAGACGGCGACGGGCCCCTCCCCGGAACGGGAGGGGGCCGCCGGGGAAGCGGGGGAGG
>NZ_JAHKRO010000036.1 GCF_019396325.1 Nonomuraea ceibae | reverse complement strand
GACGGCGGCTCGGCGGCGCGCCGGGCCGCCTCCTCCAGCGGCAGGTCGCCGGCCGCCCAGGCGGCGGTGAGCTCGCCGACGCCGTGACCGACCGCCGCCACCGCCCGGATGCCGCGCGCGGCCAGCATCTCCGTCACCCCCACCTGGACCGCGAACAGCAGCGCCCGCCCCTCGCCGCGCTCCCCCGCCTCCAGCCGCCCGGCGACCGTCCCTCCTCCCGGGTACGGCGCCAGCGCCTCGTCCACCCGCCCCACGGCCTTGCGGAACGCCCGGTCGGCGAGCAGATCGGCGCCCATGCCCGGCCACTCCCCGCCGTCGCCGCAGTACACGAACGCCACCCGCCCGTCCACCGCCCCCCGCCTGCCGCCGCGCACCAGCGCCTCGGCCGCCTCCCGAGGGCCTTCGGCCAGCACCACCTTCCGGTACGGGTGCCGCCCCCGCCGGGCGCACGCGGTGTAGGCCAGGTCGTAGAACTCCTCCGGGGCCGCCTCCGCCAGCCGGTCGGCCATGCGCCGCGCGGCCTCGGCCAGCGCCTCCTCCGAACGCGCCGACACCACCACCGGGAGCGGGCCGCGCTGCCGTACGGGCCTGCCCAGGTCGGCGGGCGCGGGCGCGACGATGACGTGCGCGTCGCCGCAGTTCACCCCCGCGAACCCCTTCGCCGCCGGCAACGCCCCCGTCAACGCCACCAGCCCCGCCCCACCCTCGGCCCCCTCCCCGCGCGAACAGCCCACGCACTCGGGTGTCTCCCCGCGCGAACGCTCCCCGCCGACGGGCGAGACCGGCGCATCGGGGAGCCCGGCGGACGGGACGCACCGGCCGGAGGCGGTTGCCACCCCCGGCTCGGCGGACGCGGCAGGCCCGGGCGGGAGGGCAGCCCGTCCGGTTCCAGGGCCGGAGGGCTCAGCGCACAGGCCGGACGACCCGGTGCGCGGGGTGCGGGGGTCGGCGGGGGGCGGGGCGGGGATGCGGCGGTGGCGGAGGACGAGGAGCGCCTTCAGGACCGCGGCCACGCCCGAGGCGGTCTCCAAGGGTCTGAGCTGGGCCTGGACGGGCAGCGGGGCCTCACGGCGGGCGCCGAGGCCGTGCCCCAGGTCCCGCCAGTCGCCGGGACCGCCGAGCGCTTCGACGTACACGAGGTCGTCCGGGTCGACCCGGGCGCGCTCGTACACCTCGGGCACCCGCCCCCAGGCGGCGATCACGCCGTGGATGCGGTCGCGGTCGGCCAGCGCGTCGCCGAGCCGTTTGAGCACGAGCATCGCGCCGCCTTCGGCGCCCACGTCGGGGCAGGTGGCGCCGCCGGCGAGCGCCACCCGGCTGTCGCCGCGCGCCAGCGCGTCGCAGGCGCGGGCCAGCGCGGCGAGCGACGACGCGGGCCCGGGGTCGACGGAGGCGCCGGGCCCGCGCAGGCCGAAGAGGCGCGTCAGCGGGTCGTGAGGCGCGCCGCCGGTGTAGACGCCGGTGTCGGAGCCGGCCAGCCGGGCGGGGTCGAGCCCGGCGTCGTCGAGCGCCTCGACGGCCATCTCCAGCAGGAGCCGGTGCCGGGGGTCGGCCGCGGCGGCCTCCCCGGCCCGCGTCCCGAAGTAGCCCGCGTCGAACCCGGCCGCCCCCTGGCCGCCGACGCCGCCCACGCCCAGGTCGCGCCCCGCCTCCAGGGCGGCCCACAGCCCGTCCGGGTCCGTGATCCCGCCCGGCAACCGGCAGCCGGCCCCGACTACGGCCACCGCCTGGCCACCGACTCCGCCCACGAGCACGTCCGCCTCCACCGGCGGGCATCCGCCCACCCCGAGTGATCAGCCAACTACGGGGATTCACTGTGAGGGCGACCGGTGCCCCAGGTCAAAGCACCATGCCGTGGCCACGGGCCGCGCTCGCGCGCCAGGAGGGACCTCTGCCCCGCAATCACCACAACCCGGCCGAGGGCCGGAACCGCGCATCCGGCCGATACGGTCACGTCCCGTCGCGCACGCCGCGATCCGGCCGGTACGCGGCGGGATCTCGCCGGATCGGGGCTGTTCAGGCGCGCCGGACGAGCACCGTTTCGCGGGTGAGAATTGTCGGTGGGAGGCGGCACGATGTGTTCATGACTGAAGCGCCCCCGCACACCGAGCTGCTCGATCACGCCGCCTACGCCGAGGCGGTGCGGATCGCGGTCGACGCCAACGCCGCCTATTACGGCGACGGCGAATCCCCGCTCGACGACGACGCCTATGACCGGCTGTTCCGGGGCATCCAGGCGTACGAGAGCGCGCACCCCGACGAGGTGCTGCCCCATTCGCCGACGGGCAAGGTGGCGGGCGGCGCGGTGACCGGTGACGTGCCGCACACGGTGCCGATGCTCAGCCTGGACAACGTGTTCTCGGCGGAGGCGCTGCTCCGCTGGGTGGCGGGGCTGGAGCGGCGGCTGGGCAGGCCGGTGACGGCGTTCAGCGTGGAGCCGAAGCTCGACGGGCTGGCGATCTCCGCGCGCTATCACGACGGCAGGCTCGTCCAGCTCGTGACGCGCGGCAACGGCACCGAGGGCGAGGACGTCTCCCACGGCATCGGCACGGTCGTGGGCCTGCCGCTGACGCTCGCCGAGCCGGTGACCGTGGAGATCCGCGGCGAGGTGCTGATGACGGCCGAGCAGTTCGAGGCGGCGTGCGCCAAGCGGCAGGCGCACGACGGCACCACGTTCGCCAATCCGCGCAGCGCGGCTGCGGGCACGCTGCGCGCCAAGGACCGGCCGTACGTGTGCGAGCTGACCTTCTTCGGCTACAGCGCGCTGCCGCCGGACGACGACTCGGAGCTGGCGGCGCGACTGCGCGAGCTGCCGCACAGCGAGATCATGAAGCTGGTCGCCGCGCTGGGCGTGGCGACGACGGGGTCGACGCCGGTCGCCGGGATCGTCGCCACCTCGGTCGAGGAGATCCAGCGGCGCATCGGCGAGCTGGCGGCGGTCCGGGCGGAGCTGCCGTTCGGCATCGACGGGATCGTCATCAAGGCCGACAGCGCGGCCGACCAGGCGGAGGCAGGGTTCGGCACGCGGGTGCCGCGCTGGGCCGTCGCCTACAAGCTGCCCGCCACCGAGAAGATCACCAAGCTGATCGGCGTGGAGTGGAACGTGGGCCGCACCGGCATCATCGCGCCCCGCGCCGAGCTGGAGGAGGTGGAGCTCGACGGCAGCAAGGTCCGCTACGCCACGCTGCACAATCCGGCCGACATCGCCCGGCGCGGCCTGATGCTGTACGACCGGGTCATGGTGCACAAGGCCGGTGACGTGATCCCGCGCGTGGAGGCGCCCGTCGTCCACCTGCGCACCGGCGAGGAGCAGCCGATCGCGATCCCCGACGTGTGCCCCAACTGCCAGGGGGAGATCGACAAGTCGCAGGAGCGGTGGCGCTGCGTCCGCGGCCGGGCCTGCAAGATCACCACGTCCGTGCTCTACGCCGCCGGCCGCGACCAGCTCGACATCGAGACGCTGGCCGAGAGCCGGATCGTCCAGATGATCGAGGCCGGGCTCGTCACCGACTTCGCCGACCTGTTCACGCTCACCCACGAGCAGGTCCTGGCGCTGGACCGGATGGGCGAGACCAGCACCGCCAAGCTGCTGGCGGCGATCGAGCAGGCCAAGACGCGGCCGTTGAGCCGGGTGTTCTGCGCTCTGGGCGTACGCGGCACGGGCCGGGCGATGTCGCGCCGGATCGCCCGGCACTTCGGCACGATGGAGGCCATCCTGGCCGCCGACGTGGAGGCGATCCAGGCGGTCGAGGGCATGGCGGAGAAGAAGGCGGCCCTGCTGGTGGCGGAGCTGGCCGATCTGCGGCCGCTCATCGACAAGCTGATCGCGGCCGGGGTCAACATGACCGAGCCCGGCGTCACCCCGCCCGCGCCCGGCCAGACCCCGCCGGGGCAGTCCTCGCCGGGGCAGGCCGCGCCAGGTCAGGCCGCTTCTGGAGAGGCCGGTGCCGCCGGGGAGGCGCTCGTCGCGGCGCTGCCGTTGTCGGGCAAGTCCGTCGTGGTCACCGGTTCCATGACGGGCAAGCTGGAGGACCTGTCCCGCAACGAGATGAACGAGCTGATCGAACGGGCCGGCGGCAGGTCGTCGTCCAGCGTCTCGGCCAGGACGAGCCTGCTGGTGGCGGGCGAGAAGGCCGGTTCCAAGCGGGCCAAGGCCGAGTCGCTGGGCGTGGAGATCATCACGCCGGACGAGTTCGCCTCGCTCGTCGCGGCCTTCCTCTGACCGCCCGGCGATACGCCGTCGTGATCATTCTCCGGCACAATCGACCGGCGATACCGCCGTCGGAAGGATTTCCCCAGAGATGAAGCTGGTCGTCGCCGCGCTCCTGGCGGGCGCGTTCCTCGCCACGCCCGCCCAGGCCGCCGGCGCCGCGCCCGCCGACCCGGTCGCCGCGCTCAAGAGCCGTTCGGGGGCGGGCAAAGGAGTGAGGTTCACCGAGGTCGCCTCCTACGTCGAGCTCGCCGGCAAGAGCGAGCTGCTGACCCGTCGCGGCGCCTTCCAGTACGGCAAGTCCGGGTTCGCCGCCTCGGACATCTCGGTCAAGCACACCGAGAAGGAACGGGTGCACACCTTCCTCGACGACGAACGCGTCATCACCGTCGGGAAGGTCTCCTACGTCCGCAACAAGCTGTTGGGCGAGGGGCTGCCCAAGGGCAAGACCTGGACCAAGACCCACCGGCCGCTGCCCGCCGGGCTGACCGCCTTCTACACCCAGCCGGTCAACGCCGCCGAGCCGGAGGCGCTCAAGGCGCTGATCAAGGGCGCCAAGCGGTCAGGCCGGACCTACACGGGCAGCATCACGTTCGAGCAGCTGGCGAAGGCGTCCCCGTGGGCGCGGTCGGTCCTGGTGGGCGAGCAGGACGACGAGGTCATCCGCTACACGCTCACCGTGGGGGCCGACCGGCTGCCCAGGCAGCTGAGGACGACCTACCTGGCGACGGCCCACGGGTTCGGCGGCAACTCGACCTCGCCGGGCGACGAGGTCAGCACCCGGACGGTGTACGAGGGCTGGGGCCACCGCCAGACGATCAAGGCGCCGCCCGCGAGCCAGGTCTACACGGGCAAGGAATAGCCCCTGGCGGGCGTGGCGGGTGCGGTCAGAGGCGGGAGAAGCGTTCCAGGGCGTCCTCCAGGCCGCGCCACGCCACCTCCGTGTCGGGGGTGCGGCCGTGCGGGGCCCGGAACCGGTCGAGGAAGTCGCACACGTCGTCGAGGTCCCAGCGCAGCCGGTAGAGGGCCAGGGCCGACGGGTCCGGGCGCCTGCCGGTGGCGGCCTCGTAGCGGGCCAGGTCGCGTTCCTCCGGGGCGGCCAGCCACAGGTCCCGCTCGGGCGGGGCCAGGCCGACCGTGTCCCAGTCGACCAGCGCCGGCCGCCCGTCCCGCCAGAGCAGGTTGCCGGGGTGCGGCTCCCCGTGCGTGACGACGAACGGCCCCCGCACCTCCCGGGCCAGCCGGTCGAAGCGCTCGAGCGCCCGCCGCAGCCCGTCCGCCCGCGCGGCCACGAGCGCCCGCGCCGGCTCCGAATACGGCCCACCCCGCCAACCACCCCCTGCCCCAGCCACTCCCCCAACGGCCACCCCGGCCTCGGGATCCGCGGCGCCCCGGGTGCCAGCGCCCACCCCGGCCCCGGATCCGGCCGCGCTTCCCGTGCCGGTGGCGCCGCGCGTGCCGGTCCCTGCGTCCGCTCCGGTCCCCACGCTCCGGTCTGTGCCCGCGTTCCGGTCTGTGCCCGCGTTCGCCCCTTCGTCCGTGCCTCCGGTTGTGCGTGCGGTTTCGGGGGCGGTGGCTCTGGTCTGGGGGGTTGGTTCCTGCCCGGCGTCGGCGTTCGCCAGCGCTTCGGTCAGGGCTGCCTCCAGGCGGTCGCGGCGGGGCAGGGTGAGGGGGGCCGTGGGGGTGGAGGCGGGGGCGGGAGCGCGGTGGAGGGTGGCGAGCAGGTCGATGAGGGCGTCCCGCCGCACCTGGGGCAGCCGCTCGCCGAAGCGCCCCGCGACCCCGTCCACGTACGGGAAGACGGTGACGGCGTGGCGCGGCCCGGTCCGTACGGTCGTCGAGCCGTCGCGGGACGGGAGGGGTGCGACCACGGCGGCGGACGGCCGGAGCGTGGCGTGCAGGGCGGCGGCGGTGTCCATGGCGCGGCGCAGGTCGGTGAGGCCGGTCGGCGGCTTGGCGGCGAGGTCCACGGCGGTGACGAACCAGCGGCCGGCGGTGCCGGTGGCGATCCAGTGGTAGTCGCCGAACCCGACCGGCGCGTAGTCGAGCGTCACGGGGCCGAGCCCCCACGCCTCCAGGGCGGTCAGCAGGTCGCGGTCGCTGAGGTCGTCGGGACGATCTTCCATGCCCGCGAACCTACCCGGGAGGAGGGTCAGGCGGGGTCTCGGTGCGCGGCGGCGATGACCCGTGTGAGGGCCTGGTGCAGGTTCTGGAGCTCGTCGAGGCTCATGCCGAGCCGGGCGACGATGGCGGGCGGGATCTTCTCCGCCTCCGCCCGGAGCTGCCGCCCGGCGGGGGTGAGGGTGACGACGAGGGCGCGCTCGTCCTTGCTGTTGCGCTCGCGGTGGATGTAGCCGAGCGCCTGGAGCCGTTTGAGCAGCGGGGACATGGTGCCGGGGTCGAGCTGGAGCAGCTCCCCCAGCTCCTTGACGGACAGGGGCTCGTGCTGCCAGAGGGCGAGCATGGCCAGGTACTGCGGGTGGGTCAGCCCCATGGGCTGCAGCAGCGGCCGGTAGAGGCCGATCACGCTGCGTGAGGCGATGCTGAGGGCGAAGCAGACCTGCCGGTCCAGCGCGAGCAGGTCCGCCGCCTCTCCCGTGGTGTCCATGTGCGGGCCTCCGGAGGCCTCGGGTAAAGTAGTTTGTGTACAAAGTATTAGCGTACCAAGAATTGCCACGCGAACCTTGGGCGACCCATGGAGGGACGCATGTTTCACCGCAAGCCGCTGGAGGAGCGCATCGCCGAGCGGCAGGCCAAGCTGCCCCCTCTGAAGGAGGGCAAGCACTTCGAGCACGGGCCGGCCAAGTTCGTGTTCGTCGCGCTGCTCGTGGTGGTCGTGGCGATGCACGTCGTCGGGCTGGCCATCGTCATGCACTTCTCCTGACCGGCGGCTACCCGGGCTGGTCGTAGACGGCGACCGCCCAGCGGCCCGGCCGGGTGCCCGCGACCTTCTTCAGGGCTTCGGGGTCGGCGACGAGCTTCTGACCGTGGAAGCGGGGGTCGCCGACCGGGGCTCCGGCGGGGAAGACCCACACCTCGATCGCCTGCTGCGCCCGGAGCCAGTCAGGCCTGACGGAGCCCGCGTGGTTCTGGGAGTCCGGGCCGGGGCCGGTCCGCTCCCCGCAGCGGCCCAGGTCGCTCCACCCGTCGGCGTCGCCGACGGACCGCACCAGCACCCAGGCGTCAGGGTCGGCGCAGCGTACGGAGTAGGCGGTGCGGACGCTCGTGGGCCGGAACGTCACGGTGACGTGGTCGCCCAGGGTCTCGCCGGCGGCCGACGCGATCAGCCGCAGCCGTTCCTGGTTGCCGCCCGTGATCTCCTCGGGCAGTTCGACGCCGGGCGCGACCCGTACCGCGTCGACGCCGCTGCCCGTGAAGGGCACGGTGACGAACACGGTGAGCGCGGCCGCCGCGCCCGCGAGCAGCGCGCCCGTCGTCGTGCGGGCGCGCCGCCGCCGGGCGCGCCCCCGGCGGACCAGCTCGTCCAGGCGGGGTGAGCGCGGCCGCCCGGGGCCGCCGTCGCTGTAGTCGGCGAACACCGTACGCAGGTCGTGCTCGGTGTAGCGGGTCACCTGATCTCCTCCAGTTCCAGGTCGTGCACCGCCGGGTCCACCCGCAGCCGCGCCAGGCCTCTGGCCAGGTGCTTCTTGACGGCGCCGGTGGAGCAGCCGAGGGTGGCGGCCACCTGCTCCACGGGCAGGTCGGCGAAGTAACGCAGGACGATCGCCGCCCGCTGGCGCGGGGGCAGGGCGCCGGTCGCCGCCCACAGGGCCGCCCTCTCGGCGACCGGCCGGGCGATGTCGCCGTGCGCGCGGCTGTCGGGCAGCACCTCTGTGGGCACCTCGCCCCGCCAGCGCCGCCTCCACCAGGAGGCGTGCGTGTTGGCGATGATCCGGTACACGTACCGGTCGGGGTCGCCGTCGATTCTGGGCCAGGCCGCCCAAGCTTTGACCAGTGACGTCTGCACCAGGTCCTCAGCGGCGGCCCAGTCCCGGGTGAGCAGGTACGCCGTGCGGCACAGGCGTTCGTGCCGTTGCGCGACGTACTCGGCGAACCCGTCTGCCATGTCGTTCCTCTCCTGGGGCGAAACGCTCTCACGGTGAACCACCACCTGGCGGGGTGCCCAGGGTGACAAGGCTGTCGATTTGACCCCTAATAGTTAGACATCTTACTATCAGGCCCCCAATCATTTTGGAGGCCACCTTGCGTACTCTCATCACCGGCGTCCGGGTTTTCGACGGCGAGCGGACCGTGCAGCGGGCCGACGTGCTCATCGACGGCGAGCGGATCGCCGAGCCCGACGGCGCGCCCGTGGACGTCACCGTCGACGGCTCCGGCAAGACGCTGCTCCCGGGCCTGATCGACGCGCACACCCATGCCTTCGACGGCGCGCTCGCCCAGGCGGTGGCGTTCGGCGTGACGACGGAGCTGGACATGTTCTGCCTGCCGTCGAACCTGGCCAGGCAGCGCCGCGCCGCCGCCGAGCGGGACGACGTGGCCGACATCCGCAGCCCCGGCGTGCTGGCGACGGCCCCCGGCGGGCATCCGAGCCAGATCATGGCGGCCGAGGCGGCGAACCTGGCCCACCTGGGCGACGCGGCCGGGCCGTTCGACACGGTGGCGGGGGCGCACGAGGCCGAGGCGTTCGTCGAGGCGCGGCTGAAGCAGGGCGCCGACTACCTGAAGATCGTGATCGACGACGGCTCGACGGGCGGCCTGAGCCTGCCGACGCTGTCGCCGGGCACCGTGGCCGCGCTGGTGGAGGCCGCGCACGCGGCCGGGCTGCGGGCGATCGGGCACGCCGTCACGGTGCGTGACGCGCTGGTGGCCCTCGACGCGGGCATCGACGGCCTGGCCCACGTCGTCAGCGACGCCGCGCCGGGCGGCGATGCGGCCGGGGACCTGGCGGCCAGGATCGCCGCGCAGGGCGTGTACGTGGTCAGCACCCTGTCCTACTTCGAGGCCGTCACCGGCGACGAGAGCGGCCTGGAGCTGGTGCGCGACCCGCGCGTGGCCGCCCGGCTGCCCGAGCGGCTCAGGACGGTCCCCGGCCGCGACCTGTCGGCGGTCCCGGTGCCGACGGCCGGGTCGGTCAACGCCCTGCACTCCGCCCGCGAGCTGCACCGGGCCGGGGTGCCGCTGCTGGCGGGCACGGACGCGAACATGTTCGCGCCGATGCACGGCGCCGGCATGCACCGCGAGCTGGTGCTGCTCACGCAGGCCGGGCTCACGCCGGAGGAGGCGCTGGCCGCCGCCACGAGCGTCCCGGCCCGCCACTTCGGCCTGACCGACCGGGGCCGGGTGGCCGCCGGGCTGCTGGCCGATCTGCTGCTCGTCGACGGCGATCCCACCCGCGACATCAAGGACACCCGCGCGATCTCCGCCGTGTGGCGCCGGGGCGTCCGTGTGACGCCCGCGGCCTGACTTGGGCGTATCTGACCAGGAGTAATACTCAATCGACGCCTGGGCGTGGCGTGTTATCACTCCTCCGGATGGATACGTATAGTGACGACTCAATGGCAGTTCGTGATCAAGGGGAGATCATGAAGGGTATTCTTATCGTCGCCGGGGGCGCGCTTCTGGCGGCGGCCGCCATGGCCGGTCCGGCCGCGGCGGACGTCAGCGACAGCTCGAACGTGTGCTACTACGGCGCCGAAGGCTCCAGTTCGTGGCTCAACGTCGACCACAACTCGGTCAAGGCGGGCTCGAAGCTGTTCGAGGCCTGCAAGGGCCACCACCACTACTACAACCGGGACAACGACGACGACCGCGGCGACTACGGCGACTTCGGCCGCTGGAACAACGCCGACCGCTGGGAGGACAGCGGCTGGGACGGCTACGACGGCTGGCGCGACTGACCTGCCTCGCCGGCGCCGGTCTGGGATTCCAGGCCGGCGCCGGCCCATGCCCGCTCCCGGCGGGGCCGCAGCACGCCGGCGCCCGCGCCCATGACGAGCGTGACGCAGGCGAGCAGCCCGAACGCCACCGGGAACGAGGTGGCTCCGGCCACCCAGCCGGTGACGGCGGGCGCGGCCAGCCCTGACAGGTACGTGATCGTCGCCACTCCGGCGACGCCCTGCCCCGGTGTCGGCCCCGCGTTCCCGGCGGCGGCGAACACCAGCGGCACGGTGACCGCCACCCCGACGCCGACGAGCGCGAACCCGGCCACGGCCGCCGCAGGGACGTGGGCGGTGGCGACGACGAGCGCGCCCGCCGTGGCGAGCGCCGCCCCGCCCCGCACCGCGAGCACCGGCCCCAGCCGCCGCACGATCGCGTCGCCGCACAGCCGGGTGACGACCATGAACGCGGCGAAGACGGCGTACGTGGCCGCGCCGAGCCCTTCGCCCGCACCGGTGACCTCGACGGTGTAGACGGCGGCCCACTGCGCCCCGGACAGCTCGGTGACCGTGGCGCAGAGCCCGACCAGGCCGATCGCCAGGATCGCCCGCGACGGCACCGCGAACCGGGGCGGCGCCTGCTCCCCCGGCTCGGGCCGCACGTCGGGCAGTCCGCGCGTCACGGCCAGCCCCGCCAGCAGCAGCGCCCCGGCCATGAGCGCCAGGTGCGCCCGCGCGTCGATCGCCGCCGCCGCGACCGCCGCCCCGGCGCCGGCCCCGGCGAAGTTGCCGACGCTCCACATGCCGTGCAGGCCTGACATGATCGACCGGCCCAGCCGCCGCTCGACGACGACGCCCTGGGCGTTCATCACCACGTCGCAGGCCCCGGCGGCGGCCCCGTACACGAGCAGGGCGGCGCACAGCCACGGCAGGCCGGGAGCGAGCGCGGGCAGCGCGAGCGCCGTCCCCCACAGTGCGAGCAGCGCCCGGGTGGCGGCCCGCCCGCCGAAGCGGTGGGCGAGCCGCCCGGCCGTGGGCATCGCCACGAGCGCGCCGAGCGCCGGGCACAGCAGCGCCAGGCCGAGCACCGCGGGATCGAGGCCGAGGTGGTCCTGGATCCACGGCATCCTGGTGGCCAGGCTGCCGCCGACGGCGCCGTGGACCGCGAAGACCCCGGCGATCGCACGATGATGGGGGTGTCTCATGCGAGGTAAATTATCAGGCAGGGTTCCTAATGAATAGAGGGGCAACGTGCGCACCGCCACACCGAGTACGGCCCGGGCCATCAACGACCGGCTGGCCCTGGACCTGCTGCTGGAGCGCGGGCCGCTGACCGCGCCGCAGATCAGGGCGCTGACCGGGCTGTCGCGGCCGACGGTCTCCGACCTGATCGAGCGGCTGCAGGCCAGCGGGCTGATCGAGGCGGGCGGCGAGGCCGGGGGCCACCGGCGGGGGCCGAACGCCCGCCTGTACCGGATCGTGGCCGGGCGGGCGCACGTGGCCGGCGTGGACGTGCGCCGCGACGCCGTCACCGTGACCGTGGCCGACCTGACCGGCGCCATCACCGGCACCGCCGGGCGCGAGGTGGGGGCGGGCGGCGACGGCGCCAACAGGACGGGCGACACGGGTGACACGGGTGACATCGCCGAGCTGGTCGCCGGCGCGGTGGCCGAGGCGGCCGGGGGGCGGCCCCTGCACGCGGTGGTGGTCGGCGCGCCCGGCCTGGTCGACCCGCGCACCGGCGACCTGTCCCGGCTCAACGACGTGCCGGGCTGGCGCGGCAGCGTGCTGCGGGAGCTGCGGTCCCGGCTGGACGGGCCGGTGGTGCTGGAGAACGAGGTGAACCTGGCGGCGCTGGCCGAGCACCGGGAGGGCGCGGCGGCGGGGCGCGCCGACTTCGTGCTGCTGTGGCTGGACGACGGAGTGGGCGCGGCCGTGGTGCTGGACGGCAGGCTGCGCCGGGGGGTGTCCGGGGGCGCGGGCGAGATCGGCTTCCTCGACGCCGGCGGCGGGCCGCTGTGCGACGTGCTGAACGGCGCGGCCCTGCGCGGGCTGGCGGCCGGCGAGGTGGCGGCGCGGGTGGCGGCGGCGGTGTTCCCGGCGGTGGCGCTGCTGGACCCCGGCCTGGTCGTGCTCGCCGGGGAGGTCGGCCGGGCGGGCGGCGGCGAGCTGGCCGCCCTGGTGACCGACCGGCTGGCGGGGCTCGCGCCGGTGCCCGTCGAGGTGCGGGTCACGGCGATCGAGGACAACCCGGTGCTGCGCGGCGCCGTGGCGACCGGGCTGTCGACGGCCCGCGACGACCTGTTCGGCGCGCCGTAAGCCGTCGGCGGAACCTCTGGCCGCGCCACCGCCCGCGTGGTCGGCTCGGAGGATGGACGCTGCCTATGACGAGATCGCGGACTGGTACGAAGGGGTGTTCCTGACCGCCGGTGACCCCCTGGGCGCCCAGCGGGTGCTGCGCGACCTGCTGGGCGAGGGCCGGGGCGCGTGCCTGGAGATCGGGTGCGGCACCGGCGTGCACGCGGCGGCGCTGCGCGGGCTGGGCTGGACCCCGGCGGGCGTCGACCTGTCGGCCGGGATGCTGCGGCATGCCCGCGACCGGCTGCCGGCCGTACGGGGCGACGCGGCGCGGCTGCCGGTCCGCGACGCCTGCCTGCCGGCGGCGGTCGCGGTGCTGGCGCACACCGACATGCCGGACTATCCGGCCGTGCTGCGCGAGGCGGCCCGGGTGCTGCGGCCGGGCGGCGTGCTCGTGCACGTGGGGCTGCACCCGTGCTTCTGCGGCGGGTTCGCCGACCGGGGCGACCCGGAGGCCGTGGTGATCCGCCCCGGCTACCTGGACCGGCACTGGACGAAGGAGTCGTGGACGGGCGAGGGCGTGCGGGCGAAGGTGGGCGCGAGCCACTGGCCGGTGGCGGAGCTGCTGAACGCCTTCGTTGCGGCGGGGCTGACGCCGGAGCGGTTCGCCGAGTCGGGCGGCCCGGTCCCGGCGGTGCTGGCGGTCCGGGCCCGCAAACTTTCTAGTACGCTTGTACATGTACAGACGTACTAGTCCGGAGGGGCCGTCATGGCTTATCTGTTCCTCGCCCTCGCCATCGCCGCCGAGGTGCTGGCCACCAGCCTGCTCAAGTCGACCGAGGGGTTCACCAGGCTGTGGCCGACGCTCGGCTGCCTGGCCACGTACGCCGCCGCGTTCTACATGCTCACCCAGGCGCTGACGCGGGGGCTGGGCGTGGGCTTCTCCTACGCCGTGTGGTCGGGGCTGGGCACCACGCTGATCGTGGTCATCGGCGTCCTGTTCCTGAGCGAGCCGCTGAACTGGGCCAAGGTCATCGGCGTCGCGCTCGTGGTGGCCGGGGTGGTCACCCTCCAGCTCGGCGGTGCCCATTGAGCGCCGCGCGCAACCCGGCCGAGCGCCGCCGCCGCATCGTCGAAGCCGCCTGCGACCTGATCCCCGAGGTCGGGGTGGGCGGGCTGACGCACCGGCTGGTGGCCGCGCGGGCGGACGTCCCGCTGGGCGCCACGACGTACTACTTCAAGACGCTCGGCGACCTGGTCGCGGCCGCGCTGGAGGCGGCCGCCGAGCTGACCGCCGAGTGGCTGCGCCGCTGGGCGGGCGAGCTCGCCTCCGCCGCCGACGTGCCGGCCACGCTGGCCGCGCTCACCGCCGCCTACCTGCGCGAGCGCGACCGGATGGTGACGTGGAACGAGATGTACGCCGCCGCCGGGCACCGGCCCGAGCTGCGGCCGCTGGCCCGGGCGTGGAACGACGGCCTGACCGAGGTCCTGGCCGCGCACGTCGGCCCCGAGGCGGCGCGCCGGGCCGCTGTGTTCGTCGACGGCGCCGTCCTGCACGCGCTCGTCAACGACGACCCGCTCGACCAGGACGCCCTGGCCGGGGCCCTGGCCGCGCTCATGACTCAGCCGTAGAGCCGCTCCAGCCACGAACGCCAGGCCGGGCCCGGGTCGGCGGGGCCGCCGAACAGGTGGTGGGAGGCCACCATCGAGCCGCCCCGGCCCTGGATGAACCGGTAGAGGCCGGCGCCGGTGCGCACGCCGAGGGTCTGGGCGTTGGCGAAGTAGACGACGCCCGTCTGACCGGCGGGTTCCAGGAAGACCTTGTCGCCCGGCCGGGGGTCGCCGAGCTCCTCGTACAGGGTCCGCCAGGCGCGCGGCCAGTCAGTGACGGGCGGCCCGAACTCCGTGACCGGCGTGGCGGCCCGGCCGGCGAAATGGCCGAGGTATTCGACCAGCGTGGCGAAGAACAGCGCGAGGCCGGTGGACATCGCCTCGTACTCGCCCTCCCAGTCGTCGCCCGGCAGGAAGCCGCTGGTGACCAGGCGGACGGAGGTGCTGCCCCGGTCGCGGCCCTCGATCAGGAAGTCGTAGGCGACGAAGCGCCCGTCGGGGGCGGGCTCGGAGCCGTGCGTGAAGCGGTGCGGCGGGTCGGCCGTGGTGACGACGGAGCCGGGCAGGGCGGCGCCGCCGAAGGCGGTGCGGACCACGCCGCCGTCCACCTCGTTGCGGCCCATGAACCAGGCGTCGATGCCCGGCCCGGTGGCGATGGCCTCCCACACCTGCTCGGGCGTGGCCTCGACCAGGGCCTCCTGGGGGATCTGGAACTCGTGGCCCATGTCAGCCCTCCTTGACCGAGGGGTGCACGGCCAGGACCAGGCGGTGATCGCGGCCGCCCTCGGCCGATTCGTCATGATATTTCGCGACCAGGGTGGTGACGGCCTGGGTCAGCTCCTCGGCGAACGCCGCCCGGTCGGCCGCCGACGCGAACCGCACCTCGCCGTCGATGGCGAACGTGGCCACCCGTTTGCGCGCCTCGGTCGCGCCGGTGATGAGCGCGCCCACGTCGCGGACGAGCTGGGCGGCCAGCGCCAGCAGCCAGCGCGCCGACAGCCGGTCGGGCGACCGGGCCGGGTCGGGCTGCACGGCGGCCAGCGCCAGCGGCGAGATCACGAACGACGCGGCCTTGGCCTGCATCACCCGCTCGGTCACGTTGCCCTTCTTGCGCTCCTCGACGAGCTCGACCAGGCCGTGCTTCTCCAGCGTGCGCAGATGGTAGTTGACCTTCTGCCGGGCCAGGCCGACCTTGGCGGCCAGGGTCGTCGCCGAACCGGGCTCGACCAGCTCGGCGAGCAGCCTGGAGCGCATGGGGTCGAGCGACGCCTCGGCCGCCTCGGCGTCCTCGATCACTGCGACTTCGTGCATGGGGCCCACGATGGCACCGAAAAAATAAGTTGTCAAACGCCCGCATCGCGGAAGCGATCCTTCCGCATTGGTCACTACGGTGGCGGCATACGGAACGAAGGAGTGCGTAATGGTGGAGATGACGTGGCGTCAGGTCAGCGCCCGGCGGCTGGCCAGGGCTGGGCTGGCCGAGCCGGCCGCGGCGACGCCCGCCGAGATGGTCGCGGCCATGTGCGGGGCGCACGCGCAGGTGATGTCGGCGGCCGAGCTGTCGATCGCGCTCCGGCTGCGGGACGCCACGCGCGCGGACGTGCGGGCGGCGCTGTGGGAGGAGCGCAGCCTGGTCAAGACGCACGGGCCGCGCGGCACCGTGCACCTGCTGCCCGCCCGCGACCTGCCCGCGTGGACCGGGATGCTGTCCTCGCCGCCCGCCGGGAACGCCCTGTTCCCGGGCGAGAGGGGGATGACGGCCGAGCAGGTCGAGGAGGTGGTGGCGGCGATCGCGAAGTCGGTGGACGGCACGCACCTGACGATCGACGAGCTGAGCGACGCCGTGATCGCCGCCACCGGGCCGTGGGCGGGCGACCTGGTGATGCCGGCGTTCCAGGGCATGTGGCCGCGCTGGCGGCAGGCGCTGGGGGTGGCGGCGCACCGGGGCGCGTTCGTGTTCGGCCCGGCGCGGGGCCGCAAGGTCACCTACACCGCCCCGCCGGAGGGCTTCCGGCCCGCCGCCGGCGACGACGGGCCGCTGCGCGCCTTCCTCCACGCGTACGGGCCCGCGACCCCGGAGCAGTTCGCCCGCTGGCTGGGCGCGCCGAAGGCGTGGGCCGTCGCGCTGTTCGCCTCGGCGGGGCTGGAGGAGGTGTCGTTCGAGGGGTCCCCGGCGTGGGTGCTGCCCGGCGACACCGAGGTCCCGGCCGGTCCGCCGTCCGGGGTGCGGCTGCTGCCGTACTTCGACGCGTACGTGGTGGCGGGGCGGCCCAGGGAACTGCTGTACGCGGGGGCCGCGGCGGGGCGGGCGCTCTCGGGCGGGCAGGCGGGCAACTACCCGGTGCTGCTCGTGGACGGGCAGGTGGCCGGGGTGTGGCACCAGCGCCGCTCCGGGTCGCGGATCGACGTCACGGTGGAGCCGCTGCGCGAGCTGGACGCGGGCCGGCTCGGCGAGTTGCGCGAGCAGGTGGACCGGGTGGGTGCCATCCTGGAGGCCCGGGCGCGGCTCACCGTCGGCACGGTGACCGTCGGTCCGCACGCCTAGGCGCATTCTTGGCCCGTTTTTGGGCTTGAGGCCGGGCATCCGGCGGTACGCCCTCTGGGACAGCCCTGTGCGAGGAGTTCCGCGATGGCAGGCCAGCCGCATACCCGGGCCCGTCCCGCCTGCACCCGCCGCGCGCCGGCGAGGCCGCACGGAGGCCGCCGCGCGCCCGTGCCGGCCCACCGGCACCGGGCGCCCGCGCGGGCGTGCCGCGTGGCGCGCTCCCGGGCCTGGCGCTGCGTCTGGGATCCACCGCGCTCCGCCGGGGCGGCGCGACGGCCCGCCGCGATGCCGCCTTCTGTCGCGAGACCGTCCCGCGTGATGCGGCCGTACGCCCGCGCCGTCCGCGCGTGCGGGCGACCGGCAGCTCGGCGGCGGGTGACGGTACGCGTCCGAGCGGAAGGACGGTGCCGGCCACGGCGGCCGCGCAGGGGCGTCAGGCTGCCGCGCGATCGTTTACGAACCGGGCGGGGAGGCTCAGGCCGCCAGCCACTCCTTGACCCCCGAGCGCAGGCGTTCCTTGAGCTCGGGGCGGGCGAAGGAGGCGTCGATCCCGGCCAGGGCCAGCTCCGCCAGCACCTCGTCCCCGTACCCGAAGACCTCCCGGACCCGCGCGTACTCGGCGGCGAGCTCGCTCTCGCCGTCGGTGTTGAGCGTGACGGCGAGCCCCGCCTCGCGCAGCCGCGGCAGCGGGTGGGCGGCGAGCGAGGGGACGATGCCGAGCAGGACGTTGGACGTGGGGCACACCTCCAGCGGGACGCCCCGCTCGCGCAGCTCCGCCACCAGCGACGGATCCTCCAGCACGCGGATGCCGTGGCCCAGCCGCTCGGCGTGGCCCAGCGTGAGGGCCTCGCGGACGCTGGCGGGCCCGGCGAACTCGCCCGCGTGGTGCACCAGCCGCAGCCCGGCGTCCCTGGCCGCGTCGAACACCTCGGCGAACGGGGCCAGCGGATGGCTCTCGTCACCGGCCAGCCCGATGCCGATCACCGCGTCGTAGCGGCGGGCCAGCTCGAAGGTGGCCCACAGCCGTTCGACGGGCCTGCGGCGCGAGTGGTCGAGCAGCACGCGGCACTCGACGCCGTAGCGGGAGCCGCCCTCGGCCAGGCCGTCGAGCACCGCCTCCAGCGGCATCTCCGGCGCGCCGAGCCGCTCGCCGTGGGAGGCGGCGGTGAACGTGACCTCGGCGTAGCCGGTGCCCTGGGCGGCCTCGTCGGCGCAGAACTCCAGGGCGATCCGGCGGAAGTCGTCCGCGGTGCGCAGCAGCCCGCGCACCAGCGCCCGGCGGTCGGCGAACTCGCGGAAGCTCGAGAAGCCCCGCTCGGCCCCCTGCCCGGGCAGGGCCTCGCCGCCGAGGTCGCGCACGGTCTCCGGGCGTACGGTGCTCTCCAGGTGGACGTGCAGGTGGGCCTTGGGCAGCAGGCGTACGTCTCTCACGCGCGCCACCCTAGGACACCGGCGGTCAGCTCCTGCGGGTGACCCGGATCTTCGACTGCTTGTGCGGGGTGCGCTCCCAGTCGTCCATGAACACCGCGTCGAGCCCGTGCTGCCCGGCCAGCCGCACCAGCGTCTCGGTGCGGTAGTAGAAGTCCTCGCGCAGCACCTGGTGCTCCTTGCCCTCGGTGCGGTCGAAGGTGAAGTCGAACCAGCCGTCGGGCCGCATGATCCGCCCGACGTGGGCGAAGCACTCGTCGATCACCTCCAGCGGCGAGTGCGAGAAGACGCTGTGCGCGTGCACGACGTCGAAGTGCTCGTCCGGCAGGAACGCGAAGCGCAGGTCGCGGACCGGGGTGAGGTGCGGCAGCTTGTCGCGCAGGCCGTGGTCGGCGACGGTGTCCTGCGCGGCCATGAGGATGTCGGGCGAGATGTCGATGCCGTAGTAGTTGCCGGTGTGCAGGTAGTCGATGAACAGCCGGCCGGCCCGCAGGTTGCCGCAGCCGATCTCCAGCATCCGGCACTCGGGCTTGAGCCCGTGCTCCAGCAGGTAGTCGAACTGCATCTGGCCCAGGGCCAGCCAGCGCTTGTGCGTGTGGGAGCCGACCGCGCCCTCGGGGCTGCGCGCCGTGTCGGACCGCATGACCGCCCGGTAGTAGGAGATGTGGTCGCGGCTGTGCAGGCGCAGCCAGGTGTCGCGGGCCAGCCGCCGCAGGTGCGGGATCACCTTGTGCGGGTGCCTGAGCGCGTAGGACGCCTGGTGCGCCAGGCTCGAACGGGGGCGTGTCACGAGGGGCACCGCCAAAAGTCAGTGGACTGGGCCTTCATGATGGGAATGTAAGTCAGCTACCCGGCCGTGCCCTCGGCTCACGTGAAAATCTTGGATGCCCGTTTGCCCAGGCTTTCTGGGCGGCGGAGCGCCCGCTGGGAGTTCGATGCCACACGTCCGTTACGCGACCGCCGCCGCCCCGGCGCGGGGCGGCGAGCACCGCAACGAGGACTACGTCGTCGCCGGGCCGTCGTGGGTGGCGCTGTTCGACGGGGCGAGCGCGCCGCCCGGCGTCCCGTCCGGCTGCGTGCACGACGTCCGGTGGCTGGTGCGGGCGCTGGCCACCGGGGTGGCGGCGCGGATGGACGGCGGCGAGCCGCTGGCGGACGTGCTGGCCGGGGCGATCGCGGACGTGATGGCGCGGCACGCGGGCACCTGCGACCTGTCGAACCCCGATTCGCCGTCGGCCACGGCCGCGCTGGCCCGGCTGCGCGGCGACCGGCTCGACTACCTGGTGCTGTGCGACTCGGCGATCGGGTTGCGGGGGCGCGACGGCGGCGTGACGATGGTGCGCGACGACCGGCTCGACCGCCTGCCGGGCGGGCGGCCGTACTCGGTGGAGCTCGTGTCGTCGCTGCGCAACCGGCCGGGCGGCTTCTGGGTGGCGAGCACCTGCCCGTCGGCCGCCGCGCGGGCGCTGACCGGCACGGTCGAGGCCGCCGGGCTGAGCGGGGTCGCCCTGTTCACCGACGGCGTCACGCGGCTGGCCGACTGGTACGGGCGCGCCTGGGCGGACCTGGTCGAGGGGGCGCGGGAGCCGGAGGCGCTGATCGCCGAGGTGCGCCGCCTGGAGCGCGAGCGCGGCCCGGTCAGCGGCAAGCGCCACGACGACGCGACGGCGGCCTGGATGTCCGTGAGTGCTGTCCTGTGAGCCGGCCTGGGCCGACTCTGAGACGGCGGTCACAACCTGTCGTAGGCGTTGGGTAGCTTGAAGGGGAAGACGCGCTTTGGAGGTCGATGGCCCGCCCCTGTGACGCCCGATCCCGTCCGACCCGAGCGAGGAGATTGTCTTGACCCAAACAGCAGAGGCTCTCGAACTGGACGAAACCCCCGCTGACGGCGTGTCCGTCAGCGCCGATTCCGTCAAGACATACCTGAAGGAGATCGGGCGGGTGCCCCTCCTGACCGCCGATCAGGAGATCGAGCTGGCCAAGCGGATCGAGGCCGGGCTGTTCGCCAGGGAGCGCCTCGACACCGAGCCCGGCCTCGACCGCGAGCTGCGGGCCGACCTGGAGTGGATCGCCGACGACGGCGAGCGGGCCAAGCGCCGCATGCTGGAGGCCAACCTGCGGCTCGTGGTGTCGATCGCCAAGCGCTATACGGGCCGCGGCATGCTGTTCCTCGACCTGATCCAGGAAGGCAACCTGGGGCTGATCCGCACGATCGAGAAGTTCGACTACCGCCTGGGCTACAAGTTCTCCACCTACGCCACCTGGTGGATCAAGCAGGCGATCACCCGGGCGATGGCCGACCAGGCGCGGACGATCCGCATCCCGGTGCACATGGTCGAGCTGATCAACAAGGTGGCGCGGGCCCAGCGGCGCCTGCAGATCGACCTGGGCCGCGAGCCCACCCCCGAGGAGATCGCGGCCGAGACCGAGCTCGACCCGGCGCGGGTCGTCGAGGTGCAGGGCTACGGCCGCGAGCCGATCTCGCTGCACACGCCGCTGGGCGAGGAGGGCGACAGCGAGTTCGGCGACCTCATCGAGGACACCGAGGCGGTCTCCCCCGCCGACGCCGTCTCCTTCACGCTGCTCCAGCAGCAGTTGCGCGCCCTGCTCGACGAACTGTCGGAGCGGGAGGCGGGGGTGATCTCGATGCGTTACGGGCTGGTCGACGGCAAGCCGATGACGCTGGACGAGATCGGGCGCATCTACGGGGTGACGCGCGAGCGCATCCGCCAGATCGAGGCCAAGACGATGTCCAAGCTGCGTCACCCGTCACGGGCGATGGCGCTGCGCGACTACCTGGGCTGAGCCGCTACCGGGCCGCCGGCCGGTCCGGGCCGACGAGCAGGAGCGACTTGCCGATCGTGCGGCGCTCCTCCAGCGAGACGTGGGCGTCGCGGGCCCGCTCCAGCGGGAAGGTGGCGCCGATGACCGGGCGCAGGCGGCCCCGGGCGACCAGGTCGAGCGCCTCGGCGAGCCACGCCCTGGAGTCCGCCGGGTCGGGCGGCCCCGACGCGAGGGCGTTGACCGCGTCCACGCGGCGGCGCGCGGCCTCCTCGGCGTCGACCTCGGTGAACCCGCCGTCGGCGGTGCCGTAGCTGACGAACCGGCCGCCGTCGGCGACGGCCTCGAAAGCCGCGCGGCCGAGCCCGCCGCCCGCGCCGTCGAAGACGAGCCGGGCGCCGCCGCCGGTCAGGTCGCGGACGCGCTCCTGCCAGCCTTCCTCGCTGTAGTCGACGGCGTGCTCGGCGCCCAGCTCGCGGGCGAGGCCGAGCTTGCGCTCGCCCCGGGCGGCGGCGACGACGCGGGCTCCGGCGTCGCGGGCGAGCTGCACGAGCGTCGATCCGGCGCCTCCGGCGGCGGCGGTCACCAGCACCCACTCGTCCTTCTCCGGGGGTCCCAGCCGGGTGAGCATGAGCGCGGTGACGCCGTCGTGCAGGACGGCGGCCGCCTGCTCGAAGCTCACGTTCCCGGGCAGCTCGGTAAGCTCCTCGACGCCGGCGACGACCTGCTCGGCGTAGCCGCTGCCGAGGCTGGCGACGACGCGCCGGCCGGTCCAGCCCGGGTCCACGCCTTCGCCGGTGGACAGGACGGTGCCCGCGCCGCCGGTGCCGGGCACGTACGGGGGCGTCCTGGGGAACATCTCGACGCCCCAGCCTCGGCGCAGCAGGGTGTCGAGGTAGATGACGTCGGCGGCGGCCAGCCCGATGACGACCTGGCCGGGGCCGGCGACGGGGTCGGGCAGCTCGGTGGCGGCGAGCACGTCGGGTCCGCCGAATTCACGCGCCTGGATCGCACGCACAGGGATCACTCCTCGGAGTCGGTGTCCGTTTCGGTGGACCCAGCCTCCAACCTCAACTTTGGATGAGGTCAAGCGCGATCGCCGCGTCCTTCTCACCGGCGAAGGCCAGCAGCCGCTCCCCCTCGGCGGTCAGCTCCTCCATGACCGGGCCGGGCAGCGGCCGGAAAGGGCGCAAGGTCAGAGTGTCGTCCTTGAGGTCCCACATGCCCGCGACGACGCCGTCGACCAGGAACGTCGGGTGGATGACCGCGCCCACGCAGACGGCCTTGCGCCGCTCGGCGGTCATGAGCCGGGACCGGTCGGCGTAGGCGACGATCAGGTTGTCGAAGTACGGCAGGAACCGTACGGGCGCGGGTGTCTCAGGGTCGGCCAGCGGCGCGTCCGGCAGGTCGTACAGGACGCGCCCGTCCTCGTCGCGGTAGGCGCGCAGGTCCATCGCCTCGATCACCGGGCGCAGCCGGGTCAGCCCGGACCACGCCTGCACGTCCATGACGCCCGCCGGGCCGAAGGCGGCCAGGTAGCGGGTGACCAGGCGTTCCACCGGGGGCGCGGTGTCGAGGGGGCGGCCGAGCCACTCCTCGGCGAGCGTGAACGGGACGGCGCCGCCCCGGTTCCACTCGCCGCTGGGCGGGGTGTGGATCACGGGGAGGACGGCCTGGACGGTCCAGTTGAGCGCGAGCCGGTCGACGCCGGGCCAGCGTTCGGCGAGCAGGTCGCGCACCTGGGTGCGGGTGAGGGTGCGCCCCTTCAGGTGGGCCCGGGTCAGGTGGGCACGGGCCAGGCGGGCGAGCTCGTCGAGGTCGACGTCGCGCAGCGCGCCGCCGAAGGCGCCCCGCAGGCCGCGTGACAGGCGCGGCTGCAGGAGCGGGCGCAGCCACACGTAGTCGCCGGCCAGCGTCAGGTGCTGGGTGGCGCGCAGCAGCGACCCGCGCACGACCTGCCTGCTGTGGAGCAGGGAGGTGAGGTCGTCCTGGGTGAAGGACGACAGCCGCGACCAGAGGCCGTAGTAGGGCGGGTTGACGTCCTGCCCCTGGAGGGCGACCAGCCGTTCGACGGCCTGCGCGGGCGTCATGGTCGAGCGGGCGAGCAGGAGCTGGCGGTCGAGCGTCGTGCGGTTGAGCGTGCGACGGTCGAGTACGCGGCTGTTCGGCGTCATGACGCCCACGGTAGGGACTATCGCGGCAAGGGAGGTTCCGCGTTGAGGAGCTCGTCGAGGGCGGCGCGGAGGTCGGCGGCCAGCTCCCAGGCGTCGGGCACCATGTCGCGGTCTGTGATGACGCCGATGTCGAGCGAGCCGTCGTAGGAGAACGCGGTGATGTTGATGCCGCCGCTCACGTCGGTGATCACCGAGACCGGGTAGAGACTGAGCAGCCGCGCCCCGCACACGTACAGCGGGAACTGCGGCCCCGGCACGTTGGAGACGCCGACGTTGATGGGCGGCGCGGTCTGGCCGACGAGCTCGAACGCCGAGCGGGCGGCCAGCCCCATGAGGGCGGCGGGCATCGACTCGCTGAACTCGCGCAGCCAGCGGGCCGGCGACAGCGAGAACCGGTCCTTGATCCGCCGCATCGCCTGCCGCACCTGGGCCAGCCGGGCGGCGGGGTCCTCCAGGTGCACGCCGAGCGGCGCGGTCATGATCGCGACCTGGTTGCCGGGGGCCTCGTCGCCGGCGGCGCGCAGCGAGAGCGGGATGCCGGCGATCAGCGGCTGGCGCGGGACGCCGCCGTGCGCGGCCAGCCAGCGGCGCAGCGCGCCCGCGCACACGGCCATCACCACGTCGTTGACCGTGACGCCGAACGCCTTGCGCACCGCCTTGACCTCCTCCAGCGGCAGCGAGACGAACGAGAAGCGGCGGTGCCGGGAGACCGGGCCGCTGAACGGGGTGCGCGGCGCGGGCAGCACGGGCAGCTCCGGCGCCTGCCCGGTGCCGGCCGCCTTGCGGGCCAGCCGGGCGGCGACGCTGCTGCCGGGCAGCCACGACAGGACGGGGATCTCGTCCAGGTGCGGCACCGCCCGGGCGGCGAACCGCACCGCCTGCGCCGGGTTGCGGGCCATCCTGGCCAGGCCCCGCGCCAGCATCTCGGCGCGGGGCGGCAGCGGCGCGTCGGGCTCCGGCTCGCCCGAGGGCGGCGGCGCGGGCTCGGGGCCGAGGTCGAGCAGCGCGGCCAGCACGTCGGCGCCGCCGATCCCGTCGACGGCCGCGTGGTGGATCTTCGTGTAGAGGCCGGTGCGGCCGCCGGCCAGGCCGTGGATGAGGTAGATCTCCCACAGCGGCCGGCTGCGGTCCAGGCGGCGCGGGTGCAGCCGCGACACCTGCTCGGCGAGCTGCCGGTCGTCGCCGGGCGGCGGCAGGCCGATCTCGCGCACGTGGTAGTCGAGGTCGAGGTCGTCCTCGCGCACCCAGTACGGGTGGTCCAGGTCGAACGGGACGCGGGCGAGCTTGCGGCGCAGCGCGGGCACGTGCGGCAGCCGGGCCTCCAGCAGGGACTGCAGGCTCGCGCGGTCGAGAGGGCCGTCGAGCACGGCCAGGCCGGCGATGTTGGCGACGTTGGTCTCGGTCTCGAAGTGGAGGAATCCCGCGTCGAGGGCGGTCAGCTGGGCCATGTCAGTCCTCCGCGACTTCGAGCGTGCGCTGCGTGGCGTCGGGTTCGGCGAAGGCCAGCAGCGCCGTCGCCTCCTCCTCCAGGATGTCCGGCCGGTGCGGCGCGAACGGGGTGACGATCAGCCTGGCCTTCTTGCCCGAGCGCTTGATCTGCCACGTCCCGGCGGCGAACCCGTCGATCAGGTACGTGGCGCGTACCCGCAGGTTCTTGGTCGTGACCAGGCCCCGGTGCTCGTCGGCGACGATGCGCCTGCGGTCGGCGTGGCCGAGGACGAGCGTGTCGAAGTCGGGCAGGAACCGCACCGGGGCGGGGACGTCGCCGCCCGGCCGGGGCGCGTCCGGCAGGTCGTACAGGACCCTGCCGTCCTCGCCGGTCAGCACCTCCAGCCGGTCGCGCATGCCGTCCAGGACGGAGGCCAGGCCGCCCAGCCCGGACCACGCCTGGAGGTCGGCGGCGGTGGCGGGGCCGAAGGCGGCCAGGTAGCGCTCGGCGAACGCCTCCGCCGAGGGCGCCGGGTCGAGGGTGACGCCGGCCGGGGCGAAGGCGGGGTCGCGCGGGAAGCTCCACCGGTCCTGCGTCGGCACCATGACCAGCGGCATCAGCATGCGCACCGCGTAGCCGAGGTGCCGCTGGTCCGCCTCGGGGAACTCCTTGAGCAGCTTCGGCCGCAGCTCGTTGAACGTGTGCGGCCCCTCGGCGAGCAGCCGCGCGGCGGCGGCCACCACGGCGTCGGCGTCGACGCCCTCGAAGCGGCGGGCGGCGGCGGCCAGCACCGGGTGCAGCAGCGGCCGGAACGCGGCGTAGTCGCCGGCGGTCACCAGGTGCAGCGTGGCGCGGTGCAGCGTCGCGCGGACGAGCGTGCCGGCGTGCAGGTCGCGGTGCAGCTCGTCGCGGCCGAACCCGGCGAGCCGGGTCCACACGCCCAGGTACGGCGGGCGCGGCTCCTGCGCCTGGAGACCGGCCAGGCGGTGCACGACGTCGGCCGCGCTGCCCTCGTGGCGTCGCAGGAGGTGCTGGCGGGCCAGGGTGGCCCGGTTGAGGTCGCGCAGGCTGAGCATGAACACATCATGCCTTTCCCCATCGAAGCTGTACGAGCCGCCTACCCCGCTCTCGCCGACGGCCACGCGTATCTGGACGGCGCCGCCGGCACGCAGGTCCCTCAGCCGGTGATCGACGCCATCGCCGGGGCCTACCGAGGCGGCCTCGGCAACGCGGGCGGGGCGTTCCCCGCCGCCCGCCGCTCCGAGGCGATCGTGGCGGCCTGCCGCCAGGCCGTGGCCGACCTGGTCGGCGGGCACCCGGACGGGGTGATCCTGGGGCCCAACATGACGACGCTCACCTATCGGCTGGCCGGCGCGCTGTCACGCGGGTGGGGCCCCGGCGACGAGGTCGTGCTGTCGCGGCTGGACCACGACGCGAACGTGCGGCCGTGGACGACGACCGGCGCGACCGTCCGGTGGGCGGAGGTCGATCCGGTGACCGGCGAGCTGCCGGTGGAGCAGTACGCCCGGCTCATCGGGCCGCGCACCCGGCTGGTGGCGGTGACGGCGGCGGGCAACGTGCTCGGCACCCGGCCCGACGTGGCCGCGATCAGCGCGCTGGCGCACGAGGCGGGCGCGCTCACGTACGTCGACGGCGTGCACGCCACCGCGCACGGGCCGGTCGACATGCGGGCGCTCGGCGCCGACTTCTACGCGACCAGCGCCTACAAGTGGTCGGGGCCGCACGTCGGCGCGGTGGTCGCCGATCCGGCGCTGCTGGAGACGATCCGGCCGGACAAGCTGGCCCCCGCGCCGGACACGGTGCCGGACCGGTTCGAGCGCGGCACGGCGCCGTTCGCGGACCTGGCCGGGGTGAGCGCCGCCGTGGACCACCTGGCCGGCCTGGTGCCGGGCACGGGGACGCGGCGCGAGCGGCTGACCGCCTCGCTGGCCGCGGCGGAGGCGCACGAGATGGAGCTGTTCGCGGTGCTGCTGGCGGGCCTGGAGACGATGCCGCACGTCACCCTGTACGGCAAGCCGGCCCGGCGGACGGCCACCGCCTACTTCACCGTCGCCGGGCGCACCCCGCGCCAGGTGGCCGAGCATCTGGCGGCGCGCGGCGTGAACGTGTGGAACGGGCACAACTACGCCTGGGAGCTGACCGGCGTGCTCGGCATCCGCGAGAGCGGCGCGGTGCGGGTCGGGCTGGTCCACTACAACGACCGCCCGGACGTGGACCGGCTGCTGGAAGGGGTGGCCGAGCTGCGGTAGCCGCCGGGCGTCGTGCCGTACCACTGCTTGAACGCCAGGTGGAAGCCCACCGTGGAGCCGTAGCCGACGCGGTGGGCGACGGCGGCGTGCGGGAGCCGGGTGGCGGTGAGCAGCCTGGCGGCCTCGTGCATGCGGCGGGCGGTCAGGTGGCGCATGGGCGTCTCGCCGACGAGCTCGCGGAAGGTCGCGGCGAAGGCCGAGCGGGACAGCCCGGCCTCGGCGGCCAGTGTCTCGACGGTCCACGGCTCGGCGTAGCGGGTCTGCACGGCCAGCAGCGCGGCCCCGACGGCCGGGTGGCGCAGCGCCCGCAGAACGGGCGCACCCCCCGATGTGCCTTCCGGGCCGGGTTCGGGCTCGGCCAGGGCGGCGCGCAGGGCCAGGACGAAGGCGAGCTCGAAGGCGCGCACGGCCACCAGGGGGAGCCCCGGCTCGTCGCCGTCCCACTCCCGCGCCAGCCCGGCCAGCGTGCCCGCGAGCAGCGGCTGCCGGGCGACGGCGGCCCGGCCGAGCACGAGCACGGGCGGCAGCGCCCGGTAGAGCGGCGGGGCGGGCTCGTCGTAGTGCAGGCCGGCGCAGAGCATGGTGGTGGCCGGGCCGTCCCCGTCGATGCGGACGGCGCCGGTCGCGCCGGGGTCGCGGGCGGGCAGCAGGCTCTCCAGCGGGACGGCCGGGCGGCCGGGCGCGTCGGCGAGGCGGTGGGCGGCGCCGTGCGGGAACACGGCCAGGTCCCCGGCGGCGAGCCGGACCGGCGCGGGCAGCCCGGGCAGCTCCACGGCGCAGCCGCCGTCCTGGACGTAGTGGATCAGCGCGCACCGCTCCGCCGGGCCGGCCACGCCCCAGGGGGCGCGCACGGTCCAGCGGCTGTGGAAGACGGCCCGCAGGCGCAGGGGTGCCAGAAGCTCGCTCAGCAGATCCATCCGGACGATCCTTAAACAGCGGTGGAGGTCGCTTTATCGAGCGTATAGGGGATCGGCGCGAGGCTGGACCCATGAGATTCCTGGTGTTCGGCGCCACGGGCGCGCAGGGGGGCGCGGTGGCGCGCAGGCTGGTCGCGGAGGGGCACGCCGTGCGCGGCTTCGCCCGCACGGAGCGGGTCCCGGAGGGGGTGGAGGCGTTCGCGGGCGAGCTGGGGGACGCGGCGCGGGTGAAGGCGGCCTTCGACGGCGTCACGCACGCGTCGGTGACGCTGCCGCTGGTGTACGAGCCGGACCTGGTGCGCGCGTACACCCGCAACGTGATCGAGGGGGCACGGGCGGCCGGGGTGCGGCGGCTGGTGTTCGCCACGGGCAACCGGCTGCCGGACGCCGAGACGGGGGTGGCCGCGTTCGACACGCGGCGGGAGGCGGCGCGGGCGATGCTGGCGTCCGGGCTGCCGGTCGTGGTGCTGCGACCGGCGCTCTACCTGGACAACCTGCTCATGCCGGGCGTGCTGGAGGACGGGGTGCTGCGTTACCCGCTGCCGGGCGACCTGCCGGTGGCGTGGCTGAGCCATGCGGACCTGGGCGCGATCACGGTGGCGGCGCTGACGCGGGACGGCCTGGCGGGCGTGGTCGACGCGGGCGGCCCGGAGGCGGTGACGGGGGCCGAGCTGGCCGCCGCCGCCGGGGCCCGCTACGAGGAGCTGGACGTGGACGCGTTCGCCGCCGGGCTGGCCGGGGCGCTCGGCGCCGAGGTCGCCCGTGAGGTGGCGGCCACCTACCGCTGGATCGGCGCGGCCCGCCCGGCCGGGCTGTTCGCGGCCGATCCCTGGCACGGGCTGGCGCTGACGCCGCCGCGTGACTGGATGGTCGGCGCGGAGATCGTCCGGCATCACCGGGTGATCGAACGCTGGCTGGCCGGGACGGGCGGGTTCGAGGCGTTCGCGGAGGCGCACGCGCCGGACTTCACGCTGGTCACGCCCGACGGCCAGGCGCTGTCGCGGGAGCGGGTGCTGGCGGAGGTGGCGGCGGCGCGCGGGGCGGACCCGGGGCTGCGCGTGGAGATCCGCGACGCCCGCGTGGTGGCGGGGTCCGGGCCGCTGGTGGTGGCCGCCTACGAGGAGTGGCAGCGCGGGCGGGGCCGCCGGGCGACGGCGGTGCTGCGCCGCGAGGGCGGTGCCCTGCGCTGGGCGCACCTGCACGAGACCTGGATCGGCTGACCTCTCAGGCGGGGCCGGGCTCCAGCAGGCCGAACGCCACCCCGGCGGCGCGTACGGCCTCCGGCTCCAGCTCGGCCAGCGGCACGCCGTCGGCCAGCGCCCGCCAGTTGCGGCGGGCCAGCACCCGCTGGACGGCGAGCGCCTGCGCGGCCAGCAGGCTCGCGGTCAGCTCGTCGTACGGCCCCGTCAGCGCCTCGGCCAGCGTCCGCTCGTCGTGCTCGACGTACGTGGACACGCGCGCGCCCAGGCTCGGCGTGCCGAACACCATCCGGTGGAAGCCCATCACCTCCGGATGGTCGTTCAGTCCGGTGACGGGGTCGTGGCGGGCCAGGCCGTCGAGGAAGTGGCGGCGCAGGGCCGCGACCGGCGACTCGCCCGGCCCCCGCCCGCGCACCACGCGGGCCGGCTCGCCCCGGTGGTCGGCGATGCGGTGCAGGACCAGGTCCTCCTTGGTCGGGAAGTACTTGAACAGCGTCGGCTTGGACACCTGCGCCGCCGCCGCGATCTCGGTGACCGGCACCTCGTCGAAGCCGCGCGCCAGGAAGAGCCGGATGGCCGCCGAGGAGATGGCCTCACGCACCCGCTGCCGCTGCAGCTCCCGCAGTCCCGTCATGGGCCCACCCTACCAAAGTGTTAACCTGGTTAATCTATTAACCGAGTTAACGCCAGGAGGTGCCATGACCACACTCGACGAGGAGCGCAGGCACATCGAGCGCTGCGCCGCCGGGCTGCGCAGGATGCTCGACGCCGCCCGCGAGAACGTCGTCGTCGGCGAGACCGTCGCCGGGGACCGGTACAGCGCCGAACGGCTCGGCCGCCACCTGAAGAGCCTGGCCAAGCAGCTCGGCGAGGAGCCGGACGGGCCGCCGTTCTTCGGCCGGCTCGACTTCGGGCCGGGCTCGGCCGACCATCCCGGCCGCAGCTACCACCTCGGCAGGCGGCACATCAGCGGCGAGCACGGCGGCCCGCCGGTCGTCGTCGACTGGCGGGCGCCGGTCTCGCGCGCCTTCTACCGGGCGAGCGCCCGCGACCCGCAGGGCGTGGCCGTGCGCCGCCGGTTCGGCTGGTCCGGCACCACGCTCACCTCCTACGAGGACGAGCGGCTCGACCGGGGCGAGGAGCAACGCGACAGCCGCATCCTGGCCGCCGAGATCGAACGGCCGCGCGTCGGCCCCATGCGCGACATCGTCGCCACCATCCAGCCCGAGCAGGACGACCTGGTCAGGGCCGCCCTGTCCGAGTCGATCTGCGTGCAGGGCGCGCCCGGCACCGGCAAGACCGCCGTCGGCCTGCACCGGGCCGCGTTCCTGCTGTACGCGCACCGCCAGCGGCTGGAACGCGGCGGCGTGCTCGTGCTCGGCCCCAACCGGGCCTTCCTCGGCTACATCTCCGCCGTGCTGCCCGCGCTCGGCGAGATGGACGTCGAGCAGACCACGCTGGAGCGGCTGCTCGCCTCCGCCCCGGTGCGGGCCGCCGACAGCCCGGCCGCCGCGCTGGTCAAGCACGACGCCCGGATGGCCGAGGTGCTGCGCGAGGCCCTGTACGCGCGCGTACGCAAGCCGGTCGAGCCGCTGGCGGTGCCCGACGGCTCGGCCACCTGGCGGGTCGGCGAGGCCGAGCTGCGGCGGATCGTGGACGACACCCGCCGCGACGCGCTGCCGTACCTGACGGGCCGCGAGCGGGTCCGCGCCCGCGTGGTGGAGCTGGTGCGGCGGCAGGCCGAGGCGCGCGGGCTCAGCGCCACCGCCGCCTGGACCCGTAAGGCCGGGCGGGCGGTGACGCCGTTCCTTGACGCGGTGTGGCCGGCCGTGCGGCCGGAGGAGGTGCTGTTCGAGGTGCTGAGCGGCCGCTCCCCCGCCACCGCGCTGACGGACGCCGAACGGGCGGCCGTCACCTGGGAGCGCCCGCCGCGCGGCCACCGCGGCGCCCGCTGGACGGAGGCCGACCTGGTGCTGCTCGACGAGCTGGCCGGGCTGCTGGAACGGCCGCGCGGCTACGGCCACGTCATCGTGGACGAGGCGCAGGATCTGTCCCCGATGCAGTGCCGGGCCGTCGCCCGGCGCAGCGAGCACGGCTCGCTCACCGTGCTCGGCGACCTGGCGCAGGGCACCACCCCGTGGGCGGCCCGCTCCTGGGCCCGGCACCTGGAGCTCCTGGGCAAGCCGGACGGCCGGATCGTCGAGCTGACCACCGGCTACCGGGTGCCCGCCACGGTCGTCGAGCTGGCCAACCGGCTGCTGCCCGCGCTCGACGCCGACGTGCCCGTCACCCGCTCGCACCGCTCCGACGGCAGGCTGCGGCTGATCCGCGCCGACCCGCTGGAGAGCGGCGTGACGGCGGCGGCGCGGGAGGCGCTGGAGTTCGAGGGCTCGATCGGCGTGATCGCCGCCGACGACGCCGCCGAGAAGGTCACGGCGGCGCTGTGGGACGGCGGGCTCGACGTCGGCGGCCGGCTCGCCGTGGTGGCCGCGTCCACGGCCAAGGGGCTGGAGTACGACCACGTGGTCGTGTGCGAGCCCGCCGCCATCGCCGCGAGCGGGCCGCGCGGGCTCAACCTGCTGTACGTGGCGCTGACCCGGGCGGTGTCGCGGCTGGACGTCGTGCACGCCCTGCCGCTCCCCCGGCCGCTCGACAGCGCCCGCGCCCCGGGTGTGTGATGAGGGTCCCGTCCCTCCGAGGAGCGGCCATGGACGACCCGCTGCGGACCACGCAGGTTCTGTCGATCGCCGGGTTCGGGTGCGCGGCGGTCGCGCTGGTGTTCGTCCCGATCCTGTTCGGCCCGGCCGGGATCGTGCTGGGCCTGGTGGGGCACAGCCGGGGCGAGCGGCTCGGCAGGTGGGCGGCGGTCACGGCCGCCGTCGCGACGGCCGCCGGCATGGTTCTCGGCTACCTGCTGCTGCCGGCGTGAGATCCTGCCGGTGTGCTGCCCCCGATCGACGCCCTGCGTGAGCTGATCACCGCCCGGCTCGGCCGCTTCCCCAGGCGGGAGGTGCCGCCCGCCGCGGGCATCCGCCGCGCCGCCGTGACCGTGTGCGTGCTGGAGGACTCCGCGCGCGAGCCGTACACGATCCTCATCAGGCGGGCCCCGCACGGGCGCAACCCCGGCCAGTGGGCGCTGCCGGGCGGCCGGCTCGACGACGGCGAGCGGCCGGTGGAGGCGGCGCTGCGCGAACTGGCCGAGGAGACGGCGGTGACCGGGGTGGAGGTGGCCGGGCTGCTCGACGACTTCGTCACCGACTCCGGGTTCGTGATCACGCCGGTGGTGGCGTTCGGCGGCGCGCAGCAGCCGGTCGCCGACCCGCGCGAGGTCGCCTCCGCGCACGCCGTGCCGCTGGAGCGCTTACTCGCACCGGGCGTGCCGCGCTGGCGCGACGGGCTGCTGCAGATGCCGCTCGGGCCGTCGATCGTCGTGCACGCGCCGACCGGGGCCATCCTGTGGCAGTTCGCCGAGGTGGCGCTGCGCGGCCGGGAGACCCGCGTCCTCGACGTCGCCCAGCCCCACTGGACCCGCACCTGATCTCGCTATCCTGCCCGTCATGACGCTCGAGGGCATGGCTTACGGCAAGAACCACCTGCGCGGCCTGGCCAGGGGCGTGGGCGACATGGAGGAGGCCGTGCGGGACGTGGCCGTCCGCTACGAGCCCGTCACGAAGGCCGTCCGGGTCGCGCTCGGCGCCGACGAGTACGGCGACGCCTACTGGCAGGCCAGGGGCGAGCGGATGGCGGCCATCGGGACGGCGCTGGACCTGCTCTCCGACGCGATGGGCAGGCAGAGCGACGACCTCACGCGCTCCAGGGGCAACTACGCGGCCGGCGAGGACGCCAGCACCCTCCGCACCTGAGAGCGGACTGTCCGTCTACCGAGTAACCCTAATTCCGGGCAGCCCTTTTCTTTTTCTCACTCACTGGCGTCACAGGCAAACAAAACGTTACCAATATGCCGAAACAGGGATAGAGAATCGCTTGGCACCATGCCAGCGTTACCGCCCCCTTATATGCAATTTATGGTGATTTATCTCATATTGCTAGTTGATCTTGACTAACGGTAAAGATTGTTCGATATTTCGACCCACATCAGACTGAGGGTGTCAGTGAACAAGTTAGTCAGCTTCAGGAGAGCGGTGCGGCCTCCTGACCGCCGCCTTGCCGCCGCGACAGCGCTCACGATGGCCACATCACTGCTCGTGGCCGGAGCCACAGGGCCGGCAGCGGCTGAGCCGGAGCCTGCGGCCACGGCTGGGAGCGCTCCAACGAGCACGGCCTTCCCGCGTCCCGAAGATCCCGACGCTCCGTTGCGCGCCGCGGTCGCGGAGGCTCGCAAGTCAGGCAAACCGGTCGCCGTGGAAGCGGTTTACACGGAAGCTTCCCGGACCTGGGCCTATCCGGACGGCCACCTGTCGACCGAGTCGTACGCCGGCCCCACCCAGCTCAAGCAGGGCGACGGCTCGTGGGCCTGGCTGGACACCCAGTTGGTCGAGCAGGACGGCGTCCTCAAGCCCAAGGTGGCCAAGGCGAACGTCACGTTCTCACTCGGCGGTGCCGCGCCGTTCGCCTCGATGGAGCGTGACAAAGGCCAGAAGTTCGCTCTCACCTGGCCGACCCCGCTGCCCAAGCCGACTATCACCGGCAACGTCGCCGAGTACCGTGACGCGGCGGGTCCCAAAGCCGACCTGGTCGTGACGGCTCTCCCCACGGGATTCCGCCACGACGTGGTCCTGCGTGAGCGTCCGAAGGGGCCGGTCGAGTTCCGCATCCCGGTCGAGACCCGCGGGCTGACCTTCGCCGAGAAGAAGCAGGGCGGCCTGCGCCTGAGCGACGCCAAGGGCAAGGTCGTCGCCGAGGCCCCCGAACCTGTGATGTGGGACAACAGCGACCAGGTCCAGCAGAAGCCCGGCGGCGTCCAGCGGCGTGCGACGATCCCGACCCAGGTGATCGAGGAGGACGGCCAGAGCGTGCTGGTCCTCAAGCCGGACCCCGCGTGGCTCGCCGACCCGGCGACCACCTTCCCGGTGGTGGTCGACCCCACGTCGACCCTCACCGTGAAGACCGACACGCTGCTGAGCTCCCTGTGCGGTTACGGTGACCAGCCCGGATCCACGGTCCTGAAGATCGGCGGCCAGCGAGCCTCGTGCAACGGCACCGACGGGTTCGACTACTTCCGCTCGTACCTGAAGTTCGACGTCAGCACCTTCAAGGGCAAGCCGATCCACTCGGCCGCCATGCAGCTGTTCAAGTCCCGCCACCTGGCTTGCCACGTGCCAGGCGTCGGCAGTGCCCAGGGCATGATCTACGCCGGCCGTGTTCAGCACAGCTGGACCCCGGGCCGGATGACCTGGTCGAACAAGCCGGCCAACACCCTGGAGCCGACCGGCTCGCTGTGCTCGTCGGCCGCCACGCAGACGATGAGCTGGCCGGTCACCAACTGGGTCAAGCGCTGGGCCGGCGGAGCCGCCAACGACGGCATCGAACTGCGCGGCACCTCCGAGGACCTGGTGAACAGTTGGGACTCCTACTGGGCGGAGTTCCACTCCGCGGAGATGACCGGCACGGGCGCCACCCCGCCCAAGCTGATCGTCCAGTACTTCCTGCCCCCGGAAATTCCCACCGTCACCGCCGAATCGGTGGACAGCCTCGACGGCGAGCACGCCATCGTACGGGACAAGTCTGTCAAGGTGGGTTATTCGTCACGTTCGGTAGACGGCCGTAACCTCGACTACTACCTGTCGGTAATCGAGTCGACCGCGCCGCTACCCTCCTGGACCACCGGGGCCGGGGCGACAGGCGAGTGGAGCTTCAACGAGGGCACCGGCGGCCTCGATTCGAGTGGCCGAGGCCACGACCTCATCTTCACCTCCGGCACGTATTCAGAGGTCGCCGGCAAGCAGGGCAAGGCCATCCTCCTCAACGGAGGCCCGACCAAGTCCGCCTTGGCATCCGCCGAAGCGCCGGCGCTGACCACGGACAAGGATTTCTCCCTTGCCGGCTGGGTGAAGCTCGACACGCTCGCCAACAGCGTCGCGTTGCTCAACCAGAACGGGACCCGGAACAGCGCCGTCGAGGTGGGCTTCGACTACCTCACCAAGAAGTGGTACATGCGCATGCACCACGACGACAGCGCCTCGGCAGCCACGACTGTCACTTCTACCCCGGCGGCCCAGTCCGGCGTGTGGACGCACCTGGCGGGCACCTTCGACGCGGACTCCAAGAAGATGCGGCTGTACGTCAACGGCGCCCCCTCGGGTGAAGACGCCTTCGCCGGCACCCCGTGGGCGTCCACGGGCGCGTTCAATCTCAACGGGTCGAACCTGTACGGAGGCGCGAGCGGCAGCTCGACCAAGGCCAACTTCGACGAGGTACGCGTCTACGACCGGACGCTGAGCGAGACCGAGCTCAGCTGGATGACCTCGCTCACCCCGCCAACCAACGCCAACCTCCCGTCGGGCCAGGCCGCCTCGGTAACCTACGACGTGAGCAACGTGGACAGCTTCAAGATCTCGGTCCGGGCATGCCTGAACGGGATCAACCCGCCGTCCTGCAACGAAAGCCCGTACTACCGGATCACCACCGACTCACCGCTGCTGCCCACGGACACCGAGACCGGAATGGCCGACCCGACACAGCCGATCCTGTCAGGAATGGTCAACAGGCCCTCTGGCGGCCCGGTGACGGCTAAGTACTACCTGTATGACAACACGGGTGCGCCTGTAGGCTCTGTGCCGATCGGAACACGAACTCTCGACGGTGGCCAGCGGGCTTCTTTTCAGTTGCCTCCTGATTTAGTACAGATGGGCACGACTTACACCTGGCAGATGGCTGCCTGCGCAAGCGGCGAGAACGGGGAAGGAGAGATCTGCACCTCCAAAACTTCGCCGGCGTCTTTCGCAACTCCAGGCACGCCTCCGCCCCCGCCAGAAGAGGACATCCGACACCTGACGCTAAATAAAGACAATTTCATAATTAAGAGCGTCAAGACTGCTCCGGCAGCTTGTGATGGCAGGCCCTGCATGGTGGTCGACGACACGTCCATTCGAGTTGGCGGCAATGCTATCGGCAAGACCGTCGCTGCCATCGGATTCAGGCTAGACGAACTTCCAGATGGGGCCGCGGTGTCCGAAGGCATACTTCGTCTCGGCACGCCGACTTGCGCCACCGGCCTATGCCCTGCAGACGGAATCATCAAGGCGGCACCACTGAAGAGCCCGGTAACGAGCGAGAGTACGGGACCGGGACTGGAGGCCGACGTGGAGCCTGCCTCAACGCCGTACTCTCTCTCATTGGACAATGCCCAGGCGGACATCGCAGGCAGTGAATACCAGTGGCTGCTTCTAACCTCAGATATGGCTGAGGTTGTCTCCTTCGGAGAAGACAGCGCTGCCCAGCAGCCCACACTGGCGTTGAGATACATTCATCCGGGGCCGCCCAGCGGGGTCCTAAACCTGGTCACTCAAGCCGGCGACACGGGCGCGGTGGCTAGTTGGGGCCTTCCGGAGCGAACAGGCAGCCTTGCCATGCTCGATGCATACGACGTGGAAGTGAGCGATGCTGCGGGCACTGTGGTGAAGACCTTCGACGTCACTGACCCATACGCAGCAATCACTAATTTGACGAACGGCCAAACTTACACAGTGCGGGTGCGCGCAAAGACTCATTACGGCGTCAGCGCATGGGAAGCAGCCACAGTAACACCATTGCCCATCCCCCCGCCTCCAGCCGAAGACGCACCCAACCCATGCGTTCTAGAGTGGAACCAGCCCCAATCCACGGCTGCCGCTGAATCGGGAGCTCAGGAGTACATCGACCGTGTCATGGCGTACTATCGGGCTCAGGACCAAGTCCTTGAGGGCACGTCCGAAGACATTTGGGGAACTAGCAGCGGGAGGGCAAGCAGTCCGCTTGCCGCCAGCCTGTCACTGACGAACGCGTCACTCATTCGGGAGCGGGCGGTCACGGAGGCAGACGGCGCATCGCGCACTAACTCGGCGCTCGCCCTTAGAGACGTGGTGGTTCAGCGACTCTCAGATGGACAAGTCGGTGTCATGGCAAACGTGGACCGATCCTGGTCAACATCCGCAAGAAGTTCTCAGCCCCGCTCACAAACGCGAATAGAGGCCGATCAGGTAGAAGGAAGTGCGTATACTCTCGCGGTTCATGTGTTTGACCGTTGCGGAGGCATGTCAATCATACAAGTGCCAATCGATTTCAATCTGGATACGACAGACTTCTACGATCCGACCGTGATTTGCGGTTCATTGCCGCCGCAAGGAGTTACCCGGGCCACCACCGGAGAGTGGCCTAACTACTGCAAGGAGGAAGGCAGCACAAGCTCGTATCCCAGTGAATGCACTCGCAACGGCAACCGCTTCAGCGGCGAACACAGCTGCAAACATGCAATGGTCTCGAAATTTTGGTGGGTAAAGCTCGAAATGGGCGCCGACTGGGAGACCGCAGACGACTATTACGACCAGCCCGGCAGCGGCGGCTACCCACATAGGTGGAGCGCAACAAGGCACACGGCGTACATGAGTCTGTTCCCAATCCAAGGAGAGAAATTCAACTCGGATTGGGGAAAGACTCTCCGCACGCACGCGAGCATGAAAGTGGAAGACATCACTTGCTTCGGCCTGGCAGAAACCCAGTACAGCCACTCAGCTGGACTTACTGCGAGCGGCAGTGCAGAGCCGGCGAAAGTAGGAGGCTCTCTCCAAGTAGCCGCACAAGTCAACTGGTCCAAGACGGAGCGTGAGCAGTGCAGCAAATTCAAGTATGCACCAACAGACTTCGTCAATAACCCGAAAATCGCCCGACAGAGAGCACGCGTAGAAGGGCGCTGCGTAAGCCTGGACATATCTGTCTGCAACTTAAAGCAATACCATCGCGAGGTGATAGGAAACATAACTTTCAAGAAGGGAATCGTTCCACCACCGAAGTGGGATAACCTTAGCCTCTCTCTCACGTGCGACTACAGACGCGCTAAGGACTCGGCCGGCGTACTCGTTCAATGCGTGAACGGATGTACACGAGATGCAACAGAACCGCCATGGTCAAATGATTAACACAAAATGAGCGAGAACATCGCTACCTATTCAAACGTCTGATCGTGATGCCAGGCGAATCGCTCCGTCGAGCATCACGACGCAAGACACAAACTCGCCCTCCACGCCTCGATCTTCGTGATCGAGGCGTGGGGGGCTGAGTGGTCCGGCTCAAGGTCGAGTTCTGTGCTGCGGTCAGCACGCTGGCCCAGCTGTCGCGTCGGGTGGGCGGGGTTCCATGGGCCCGCGGATGTTTCCATTCTCGGTCGCAGGGATAGCTTGCATCTGGTCAGACCGGGGCTGAGAGGGCTTGCAGGCGGGTCAGGGCGGTCAGGATGTCACGGGCCCTGGGCCATCGGACGACGATGGGCAGACGCACGCGCCGACCAGTGCGGGCCAGTCAGCCTTTTCATCCTGTTAACGGCCTTCTTCGATGAGCTGCAGCACGAGGATCGCCTGCACGAGTGTGGTCGCGCGGTGCGGGCAGCAGCGCAGCTTGGTCAGTACCTTCCAGGCCTTCAAGGTTGCAACGGGCGCTCGCCTATGGCACAGATGCGGGCATGGGAGCGGTTGACCTCTCGCTGCCTGCGTGACAGCCATCGACGGTGGCGATGCTGCATGAACGATGCACGGATGGTGCCGCCCGCGCCTTGCTACCCCTTGTCGGCGAAGGTCTTGACGCCGGCGCTGGTCAGGGCATCGATCAGGCCGGCCTTCCGTGCGGCGGTGATGTCGTGGACGGCGCCCGGAATCGCTGGCGAGGCCCACACCAGTCGGCGCGCTGGATCGGCCGGCAGCCGCACGTTCGTCCCGTGCTGTTTTGTTTGCCTCTGTAGTACAGCCGTTCGTCGGCGAGGCGATCGATGGGGATGAGTGTGCCATCCAGGATGGCGTAGGCCAACCGGGCGGCTCGTGCGGTGGCGGCGTGTACGTCGTCGGCCAGGACGCCCACAAGTTCCACAGTTTCGCGGACGTAGCGCCAGGCGGTGGTGGTGCCGATGGCGAAGCCGTCGATCAGGCGCGCGTGGGTGTCGCCATTGAGCAGGTGGCCAGGACCAGTAGCGCCTGCTGGGCCGGAGCTAACCGCCGCGACCGGCAGCCTCGTTCGGCCCCCTGGGGTGCGGATAAGCTTGGCCAGCCGGATCAGGGTGTGGTTGGACAGCGGAATCGAGGCACGATAAGACAGCAACGAGGCTCCCGGTTGGGGCATCGGATCTTGGTCGAGTGCTGTCTTCCCGGGGGCCTCTTCTCATGCAACCGGTCCAGGCGCCGCCCCTGCTGGCGATCAGGTTGGAAAAGCCTTAGTCTTCCCGCCACGGTGGACAGTCGCAGGCGCAGACGCTTGGACTCGTAGCTGTGAGCAGCGATGCCGGGCAGGGCCAGCATCGGAATTCAGGCCAAGAGTTCGCCGGGCAACGCGACGGGTTCGCACCAGATCTGGTTGCAGGCGAAGTGGTGCAGGGCAGCAACGCAATTTAGCGCCGGGCCGTCCGCTCGTGAGCTCACGAGGCCAGCGAGGCGTCGCTTGAACATCTAGCCCATCGGTTCCCACTCCGCTTCCGCAGCGGCGATCGATGGCAACCAGCATCTGATCGCAGACCTCCCGAGCGTGACCCGAGGCTCTGAGCCTCCGTGACGATTTCAGAGGATTCGCGGGAGTCGGGTGAGGGTCTGTGAGCTGGGCGTCCTTGGCGCCGGCCGGTCGCTGCGGACCAGAAGATGACCCGCTCTTTGGGCCCGGTGGAATACGGGCCGCCGAATGTCCGTTAGCATCGAAAGGCCGATGTGGTCTGTGTCCCCCGGGCCGCAAATTACCGCCTTCACGGAATACCGTTCGGCTGGAGCCGTGTTGTGCACCTCGCCGAGGAGGCGACCGCCACATCGGCCTTAACAGCTTCCCAGGCGCCCCGTCCCCGGACGGGGCGCCTGCCTTATGGTGGGTGGCCGAGCCGACGATCGTCCAGGAGAGCCCGTTGCTATATCAAGTGGTCAAGTTCGCCGCCGCGCCCCTCGCTCACGCGATGTGCCGTCCGTACATCTCGGGCGCCGCGCACGTGCCGCGGAGCGGACCGGCGATCCTGGCCGCCAACCATCTCTCGGTGCTCGACTCGTTCCTGCTGCCCGCGCTGCTGCCCCGGCACGTCACGTTCGCGGCCAAGAACGAGTATTTCTCCGGCAACCCGGTCGCCGGCTGGTTCATGCGGCTCGGCGGGAGCCTGCCGACCGACCGGGAGAGCGCGCACGCGGCCCAGGACATGCTCGACGCCGCCGCGGCGCTGCTGGAGCGCGGCGAGCTGTTCGGCATCCATCCGGAGGGCACCCGCTCCCCCGACGGCCGCCTCTACCGGGGGAAGATCGGCGTGGCGTGGCTGGCGCTGAAGACGGGCGCGCCGGTGCTGCCCGTGGCGCTCAGCGGCACCGAGAAGGTGCTGCCGCTCGGCGCCAAGGTGCCGCGCCCGGCCAGGATCGGCATCGCGATCGGCGCGCCGATGACGTTCACCGGCGACCACACCAGGGCCCAGGACCGCCGCCGCGTCACCGACGAGATCATGGCGGCCATCCAGGAGCTGTCCGGCCAGGAGTACGTGCCGACCTACGCGGCCAGCCACAAGGCGGCCATCGGAACCGGAGGGGGCTGACCCGTGGCGCGTGGCCGCACCATCGCGATCGTGTCCGGCGCCACCGTGCTGGCGCTGGGAGCCGCCGGCGGGGGCGCCTACTACCTGCTGCACACCCGCGGCACGCCCGCCGAGACCGCGCAGCGCTTCGCCGCGGCGTGGCAGGCGGGCGACCGGGCCCGGATGAGCGCCGAGCTGGCGGCGCCGCGGGAGCTCGGCGTCTACGACCAGTTCCGGCAGGGGCTCGGCGTGGAGTCCTCGACGATCCAGGTGGGCGCCCCGCGCGAGCGCGACGGCCGCGCCACCGTCCCCTACACCGCCACCCACCGGCTGAAGAACGCCGGGGAGTGGGCGTACGAGGGCGAGCTCGCGCTGAAGGTCGCCGACCGCCACTGGAAGGTCGACTGGACGCCCGCCGCCCTGCACCCGCAGCTGACGCCGGGCGCGACGTTCGCGCTCAAGACGTCGTGGCCGGAGCGCGCGGCGATCACCGACGCGGGCGGCGGCCGCATCGACGGCGGCGACGTGGGCGGCTCGGTCCAGCAGCTCGTCGGCTACCTGGACAAGGCGACCAAGAAGGACGTGGCCAAGCTCGGCTCCGCCTACAAGGTGGGCCAGGCGGTCGGCCGGGGCGGGCTCCAGCAGGCGTTCCAGGAGCGGCTGGCCGGCACGCCGACGACCGAGATCCAGGCGGGCGGCAAGACCCTGGAGAAGATCGACGGCACCGACGGCGAGCCGCTGCGCACCACGCTCGACCCCGGCGTGCAGGCCGCCGCCGTCACCGCCGTCAAGGACGTGGACAAGCCCGCCTCGATGGTGGCGATCGAGCCCGGCTCGGGCGAGATCCTGGCCGTGGTCAACAACCGCGGCGGCTTCAACCGGGCGCTCGACGGCCGCTACGCGCCCGGCTCGACGTTCAAGGCCGTCACCGCCATCGGGCTGCTCGCCGACGGGCTGTCGCCGCGCGACACCGTGACGTGCCCCAAGTACGTGACCGTCGGCGGGCTGCGGATCCGCAACTCGGAGAAGGCGGAGTTCGGGTCGCTGTCGTTCTCCGACTCCTTCGCCCACTCGTGCAACACGACGTTCGCGCCGCTGGCCGAGGAGCGGCTGGGGGCGGACAAGCTGCTCCAGACCGCCGAGCTGGTGGGCTTCAACCAGCCGCTGTCGATCGGCGTGCCGGCCACGAAGGCGAGCTTCCCCCGCGCCGAGTCCGATGCGGAGCTGGCCGCCGAGTCGTTCGGCCAGGGCCGGATCACGGCCAGCCCGCTGTCGATGGCGTCGGTGGCCGCCGCGATCGCCGACGGCACCTGGCGCCCGCCGACGCTGGTCCCCGAGCTGAAGCAGAAGGCCGAGGCCCGCAAGCTGCCCGGCGGCGTCACCGAGGCGCTGCACGGCATGATGGCGGCCGTCGTCACCAAGGGCACCGCGAAGTCGGCCGGGCTGCCGTCGGGCACCCGCGGCAAGACGGGCACCGCCGAGTACGGCAGCGGGCCGAAGCTCGACTCGCACGCCTGGTTCATCGGCTTCACCGAGGACGTGGCGTTCGCGGTGGTGGTCGAGGGCGGCGGAGGCGGCGGCAAGGTCGCGGCCCCGATCGCCGCCGACTTCCTGCGCGCCCTCCCGTCCGTGTGACCGCGCGCCCTCCGGGGCGGGTGACCCGGTAGGCGGTCCGCGCAGGACGCCCCCGGACGCCCGTCCGCGTCCCGTACGGGCGCCGCGCGCCCGGTGGATCTCCGGTGGAATCCTGGCGGCATGACGGAGATCACGGAGTGCGTCCGGTGCGGCGGCACGGTGGCCCCCGACGGGCACTGCTGGCACTGCGGCGCCGCGCAGCCGGCCTTCCGCGCGCACCTGGAGATCACCGCCGGTCCGGGCGCGGCCGGGGTGAGCGACCGCGGCCTGCGGCGTGAGGTGAACGCCGACGCGATGGCGCTGGCCACGCCGGGCCCGTGGACGGCGGGGGTGGTGTGCGACGGGGTGTCGATGTCGCCGAGAGCGGAGCGGGCCGCCCGGGTCGCCGCCGAGACGGGCGTCGCGGCGCTGGCCTCCCTGCTGGCCGTGCCGCTGCTGCCGGAGGAGGCGCTGGCGGCCTCCGCGGTCCGCGCCGGGCGCGCGGTGGCGGCGCTGGCGTCGTCCGTCCGGGCCGCCCCGGCCTGCACGTACGTGGCGGGGATCGCCGGGCCGCAGGGCGTGTGGTGCGCGTGGGTGGGCGACAGCAGGGCGTACTGGCTGCCCGACGAGGGCACGGCGATGGCGCTGACCGAGGACGACGTGGACGGCGACGAGGTGATCACCGCCTGGCTGGGCGCCGACGCGGGCGAGCCCGTGCCGCGCGTGCGCGGCTACCGGCCGCGCGGGCCGGGCCGCCTCCTGCTGTGCACGGACGGGCTGTGGCGATATCTGCCGGACGCGGCGTCGCTGCGGGAGGCGCTGGGGCCGGGCGGCGGCCCGCTGGAGGACGCGCGCCGGCTGGTCCGTCACGCGCTCGCCGAGGGCGGGCGGGACAACGTCACCGTCGTTTGCATGCAATGCATGCAATAGCTTAGGGTCAGGTGCCATGCAGAACGACGTGGCACATCGCCGGCTGCGCGAGCTGATCCTCGACGGCACCTACCCGCCGGGCGCCCGCCTGACGGAGCTGGACGCCGCGGCCGCCCTCCAGATGTCGCGCACCCCCGTCCGCGAGGCGCTGCGCGCGCTCGCGGCCCACGGGCTGGTGCGGCCCACCGGCCGGGGCGTGGTCGTGGTCGCCCTCGACCCGGCCGCCCTGGAGGACGCCTATCAGGTACGGGCCGCGCTGGAGGCGCTGACCGCCGAGACCGCCGCCCGCAGGCAGCGCGAGGGCCGCATCGCCCCCGCCGACCTGGCGGCCCTGGACGACCTGGCCGCCACCACCGCCGAGGCCACCGGCGCCGGGCGCCTGGCGGAGGCGGTCACGCTCAACCGGCGCTTCCACCGCCGCGTCGCCGAGCTGGCCGGCAACGCCATCGCCCTCGACACGCTGGACCGGGTGTGGGACCAGATCCACGTCTCCACCCTGCGTTCGCTGGCGCCCCCGGCCCGCCACGCGCACGTCAGCGCGCAGCACGACGACCTGCTCGCGGCGATCCGGCGCGGCGACGCCGAGGAGGCCGGCCGCGTCGCCCGCCTGCACGTCCTCGACACCCGCGCCAGCGCCGGCGACCCGCCCACCGATCACTGACACGAGGAGCACCCATGTCCCACCTGCACACCTACGCCACCACCGTCACCTGGACCGGCAACCGGGGGACGGGCACCAGCGGCTACCGCGACTACGACCGCGCGCACGAGCTCACCGCCGACGGCCCGGCGCCCATCGCGGGCAGCTCGGACCCGGCCTTCCGCGGCGACCCCGCCCGCTGGAACCCCGAGCAGCTCCTGCTCGGCGCGCTCTCCCAGTGCCACCTGCTGTCCTACCTGCACGTGTGCGCCGTCGCGGGCGTCGTCGTCACCGCGTACGCCGACCACGCCACCGGCACCATGACGCAGACCGCGACCGGCGGGCACTTCACCGAGGCGACGCTGCGCCCGCACGTCACCGTGGCCTCGCCCGACATGGTGGAGGCCGCCGTCCGGCTGCACGAGGACGCGCAGAAGGCGTGCTTCATCGCGAGCTCGGTCAACTTCCCGGTGCACCACGAGCCGACGGTCGAGGTGGGCTGAGAGCGTACGAGCGGACCGCAGGCGGGCCGGGTCCGGCGGCGCGGGTCAGCGGCGGGCGGTGAGCGTGAGCGCTTCGGCGGCGGGCGGCGCGGCCTGGGCGGGCACGGGTACAGGGGCGGGACGGCTCGCGGAGCCGCTCATCGCCAGCGCGCCGGCGGCCTCGTGCCGCAGCACCATGATCAGGAGCGTGGTGACCAGCGTGGCGATGAGCAGCCAGCTGACCAGGATGATGACGGTCGACCTGCGGGGCCTGCGGCGCGCCCCCGGTGTCCGTCCGGACCTCTCCTCGCTGCGACGCACCCGCTCGTTGAACGACTCGAGCCGTGCCACGAGTCGCGGATCGTCCTCGACGAGGTGCTGCTCGATCTGGGCCAGCATCCGCTCCTCGTCCTGCGACCAGGCCATGGGTGCACCTCCGGAACGCAAGCTCTGTGCGGGGTTTCCTGCCCAACCATGAAGATCATTAGCCCCGCCCTGACCAGGTAATTGCGACCTCTTTCCATTTGCGATCACCGTCGAACCTTTGTTCTAATCATGGCATGCGCTGGGACAACCTGCGCCTGGCCGACTCCGGCCGGGACGATCCGGCCGCGCCGCTGTTCGCCCGCGGCGCGGTCACCCGCACGTTCGACACGCCCGGATTCCGGGGGATGACCTTTTACGAGATCCAGGCCCGTTCGATCATCAACCGGGTCCCGGCGGCGAGCCGGGTGCCGTTCGAGTTCACGATCAACCCCTACCGGGGCTGCGGCCACCGGTGCGTCTACTGCTTCGCCCGCAAGACCCACGAATACCTCGACCTCGACGCGGGCGCCGACTTCGACTCGAAGATCGTGGTCAAGGTCAACGCGGCCGAGCTGGCCCGCAGGGAGCTGGCCTCGCCGCGCTGGCGGGGGCAGCACGTGGCGATGGGCACCAACGTCGACTGCTACCAGCGCGCCGAGGGCCGCTACCGGCTCATGCGCGGCATCCTGTCGGCGCTGCGCGACGCGGCCAACCCGTTCTCGGTGCTGACCAAGGGCACGCTGATCCTGCGCGACCTCGACCTGCTCACCGAGGCCGCCGAGCGCGCCGAGGTGGGAGCCAACCTGTCGGTGGGGTTCGTCGACGCCGACGTGTGGCGCGCGGTCGAGCCCGGCACCCCCTCGCCCCGGCGCCGCCTGGAGACGTGCGCCACGCTCAACGACAACGGCATCGCGACCGGCGTGCTGATGGCGCCGATCCTGCCCTACCTCACCGACTCCCCCGCCCAGCTCGACCGCACGGTCCGGGAGATCGCCGAGGCGGGCGCGACCCACATCGCGCCCATCGTGCTGCACCTGCGGCCGGGGGCGCGCGAGTGGTGGCTGGCCTGGCTGTCGCGCGAGCACCCTCGGCTCGTCCCGCGTTACCTGGAGCTCTACGGCAGGGGCGCCTACGCGCCCAGGTCCTACCAGGAGCGCGTCACGGCCCAGGTCAGGGCCCTGGCCGAGCGTCACGGCGTGGGCCGCGCCACCCCGGCCACGGCCCGCCGCCTCCCGCCCCGCCCGGCCCCAGGCGGGGCCGCCCCGCAGGCCGCCCCTGAGCAGCTGACGCTCCTGTGAGCCCTTAGGATCAGGCCGTTCCCGGCGAAGATCAGTGCGTGGAGGTGGGGGGCATCAGCTTCCGGTTGGCGGCGTACGCCGTGTGTGTCGAGGACGGGCGGGTGCTGCTCGCCCGGCACGTGCCGCCCGAGGGCGGGTCCGCGTGGACGCTGCCCGGCGGGCGGGTCGAGCACGGGGAGGACCCGTTCGACGCGGTGATCCGCGAGGTCGCCGAGGAGACCGGCTGCGACGCGGTGGCCGAGCGGCTGCTGGGCGTGGACTCCCGGGTGATCCCCGCCGCCGAGGCCCGCGCGGGCGTCGAGCACCACAACGTCGGCGTCTTCTACCGGGTCCGGATCACGGGCGGGCGGCTGCGGCCCGAGCCCGGCGGCGAGATCGCCGAGTCGGTCTGGACCCCGGTGGCCGACGTCGCCGGTCTGCGCCGGTCGTCGCTGGTCGACGTGGGCCTCGCGCTGGCCCTGACCGTGCCGCCGACCGGCCACGTCGCCCCCGTCCCGGTCGGCGGGCTGGTCCAGCACTGACCGGCTGTCAGGCCGGGACCTGTTCGGGAGCCGGGCGGGGGTCCGGGCGGGGGTCCGGGTCGAGGGCGTCACGAGGGCTGACGGCGTGGGCCGGGAGGCCGCGTTCGGCGTACAGGAGGATGGCCGCGCCGGACAGGACCGTCACCGCGAGCACGGCCCACAGCAGCCACGGGCCGGCCTCCAGCAGGAACCCGAGCAGCAGGGGCGCGACGGTCCGGCACAGCGACCAGGAGAGTTGGTAGACCGACAGGTACCGGCCGCGCAGGTGCGCGGGGGCGGCCTGGACCGACAGGCTCTGCGCGGGCGCGGAGTGGACGAGCTCCCCGGCGGTGTAGACGGCCGCGACCGCCAGCACGGCGACGATCGCGTACGTGCCGGCCGCGACCTGCGGGAGGACGGCGAAGGCGGCGAAGGAGATCGCGAAGACGAGCGCGCCGAGCGCGGCTCCCCGGGTGCGCCGGCCGCGCAGGGCCAGGCGGGCGGCCGGGACGCCGAGCAGCGCGACGAGCGCGGTGTTGACCGCGAACACGACCCCGGCCAGCGCGCCCGGGAGGCCGGCGTCGCGGGTGAGGAAGATCGGCAGGGCGATGGCCTGGGCGGTGTAGCCGAAGGCGATGAGGAAGTTCGCGGCGGTGAGCAGCAGGTAGGGCCGGTCGGCGAGGACGCGGCGGTAGCCCTCCCCCGCCTCCTCGGGACGCCTGACGCCCCGGCGGGCGGCCGGGATGCGGGTGACCAGCACCGCGGCGACGGCGAAGACGGCGGCCAGGGCGACGGTGGCGGCGGTGTACCCGGCGTCGCCGTCGACGGCGAGCAGCCCCGCCGCGGCCAGGCTGCCGAAGCCCATGCCGCCGTTGCGCAGGCTGCGGTCCCAGGCGAGCAGCCGGTCGCGTTCGGCGCCTTCGGCGAGCTCGCCGATGAGCGCGTGCTGGCCGGGCGAGGAGGCCCACATGCCGACGGCGACGACCAGCGCGACCGCCAGGAACGCCGGGTAGCCGCCGATGAACGGGTAGGCGGCGAACCCGGCGGCCCGCAGGACCAGCGCGCCGATCACCACGCGCCGGGCGCCGGCCCGGTCGATGAGGACGCCCACGACCGGCATGAACGCCAGCGCGCACAGCCCGGCGGCGGTCAGCCCGGCGCCGATCGCGGTCAGTGACAGGCCGGTGAGCGAGTGGATGAACAGCAGGGTGAGCGGCACGTAGATGCCGTCGCCGATCGACCCGGCCAGGCTCGCGGCGATGAGCCTGCGCGGCGCGGCGCGGTCAGGCGAGGTCGAGCGCACCGCGTCCCCGCTTGAGCTCGGCGAAGGCGCGCAGGCCGGCCAGGGTCCGTACGGCGTCGAACAGCCGGGCGGCCGTCTCGCCCGTGGGGGCGGCGGTGAGGACGGGGCCGAAGAACGCGGCGCCGTCCACGGTGACGACGGGCGTGCCGGCCTCCTCGCCGACGGCGTCCTGGGCGGCCTGGTGACTGGCGCGCAGGGCGGCGTCGAACCGGTCGCCGGTGGCGGCGCCGGCCAGCGACGCGGGCAGGCCCAGCTCGTCGAGGGCGGCGGCGATGACCGCGGGGTAGTCCTTGTCGCCCGCGCGGTGGATGCGCTCGCCGAGCGCGGTGTAGAGGTCGCGCAGGATCGCGGTGCCGTGCCCGGCCTCGGCGGCGGCGCACACGCGGGCGGGCCCCCAGGCGCGGTCGTTGAACTCCCGGTACCAGGGTTCGAGCTCGCGGTGCTCGTTGAGCACGGACAGGCTCATGATCCGGAAGGTCAGGTCGATCGGCCGGAGGCGTTCGACCTCCAGGAGCCAGCGGGAGGTGACCCAGGCGAAGGGGCAGGCGGGGTCGAAGTAGCAGACGACGGGCACGACGGCCGAAGAATCTTCCATGGAAGACACTTTATCTTCCACGGAAGCTATAATGGAAGCCATGCAGCCAGACGCCATCGCCGCCATGGTCGAGCAGTGGAAACGCGAACGGCCGGACCTCGACACCGCCCCGATGCTCGTCATCGGCCGCCTCTTCCGGCTCACCGACGCGCTCGACCAGCGGCTGCGGCCGCCTTTCGCCGCCGCCGGGCTGGGCAACGGCGACTTCGACGTGCTCGCCGCACTCCGGCGCGCCGGCGCGCCCTACACGCTGTCGGCGGGCGAGCTCAGCCGCACGGTTCTGGTCACCACCGGCGCGATCACCAAGCGGGTCGACCGGCTGGAGGCGCGCGGCCTGGTCAGCCGGAGCGTGGCCGAGGGCGACTCGCGCGGCCGGCTGATCACGCTCACCGCCGAGGGCGTGGCGCTGACCGGCGAGCTCATGGCCGCCCACCTGGACAACCAGCGCAGGCTCCTGGCCGGGCTCACCCCGGACGAGCGCGACCGGCTCGCCGCCCTCCTCGAACGGCTCGCCGCCACCCTGGACTGATCGCCGGTGGGCGATAGCCGCCTGAAAGGGTGTCGAAATAGTGGTATGTCGGATTATGGCGATAGATGGGTAGTAACGCCATTGGTTGCGCCAATCCGGCGCTCCTGTCCGTACAGGGGGGAAACACCATGGCTGACACGAAGAAGAAACCCAGCGCGAAGTCCGGCAAGGGCAAGAAGCAGGCGATCAAGGCGAATCGCCAGGCCAAGGAGACGAAGAAGGAAGCCACCACGCGCCCCGAAGAGGCGTGACGCGGTGACGTGATCAGGCAGCCGGGGTTCCGGCTGCCTGATCGGCTGTTGGGGAGGGCCTCATGTCCGGATATCTGCGCTTCCCCGCGGTGCTGCGGGACGTCGTGGTGTTCGCCGCCGAGGACGACCTGTGGATGGTGTCGGCCGAGGGCGGCCGGGCGTTCCGGCTGACGGCGGGCGTGGCCGAGGCCGGGTATCCGCGCATCTCGCCGCGCGGCGACCAGGTCGCGTTCGTGGGGCGGGAGGAGGGGCCCGAGGAGGTGTACGTGCTGCCGACCGGCGGCGGGGCGGCGCGGCGGGTGACGTTCCACGGGGCGCGCTGCACGGTGACCGGGTGGGATCCCGAGGGGCGCATCCTGTACGCCAGCGACCAGGGGCAGCCGTTCGAGGGGCGCAAGTGGCTGCACCGGGTGGAGCCGGGCGGGGTGCCGGAGAGGCTGCCGTACGGTCCGGCGAACTCGATCGCCCACGGACCGGGCGGCATGATCGTGCTGGGCCGGAACACGGCCGATCCGGCGCGGTGGAAGCGCTACCGGGGCGGCACGGTGGGCGACCTGTGGATCGACCGCGAGGGCGACGGCGAGTTCCGGCGGCTCATCCGGCTGCCGGGCAACCTGGCCTCGCCCTGCTGGAGCGGCGAGCGGGTGTGCTTCCTGTCCGACCACGAGGGCGTCGGCAACGTCTACTCGTGCACGCCCGGCGGCGACGACCTGCGCAAGCACACCCACCACGACGGCTACTACGCGCGCAACCTGTCGAGCGACGGGCACCGGCTCGTCTACCACGCGGGCGCCGACCTGTACCTGCTGGACCCGGGCGAGGAGCCGCGCCGGCTGCGGGTGTCGCTGGCCAGCACGCGCACGCAGCGCAACCGCCGCTTCGTCGACGCCGCCGACTACCTCGACCACGCCACGCTCAGCCCCGACGGCAGCGCGCTGGCCGTCACCGCGCGCGGCAAGGCGTACGGGATGGCGGGCTGGGAGGGGCCGGTGCGGCAATACGGGGAGCCGGACGGGGTCCGCTACCGGTTCCTCACCTGGCTGAACGACGGCAGCCGCCTGATCGCCGCGGCCAGCGGTGACGGCGACGAGGAGGAGCTGGTCGTCCTGCACGGCAGCGACCGGACGGGCGGCGGGGGCGCGCGGCCGGTGGCGCGGCTGGGGCGGATCACCGCGCTGGCTCCCGACCCGGCCCATGACCGGGTGGCCGTCACCAACCACCGGCACGAGCTGTACCTGGTGGACCTGGCGGCGGGCCGTACCGTGCTGGTGGAGGCCAACCCGCACGGCGCGCCCGAGGATCCGGCGTGGTCGCACGACGGCGAGTGGCTCGCGTACGCCGGGCCGCTCAACGCGCAGACCACCGCGATCAAGCTGTACCACCCCGGCACGGCCCGCACGGTGACGGCCACCGAGCCGCTGCTGCGCGACTCGCGGCCGAGCTTCGACCCCGAGGGCCGCTACCTGTACTTCATCGGCCAGCGGGTCTTCTCCCCCGCCTACGACCAGCTCCAGTTCGACCTGTGCTTCCCGCTGGGCACCCGCCCGTACGCGGTGGCGCTGCGCGCGGACGCGGCCGACCCGTTCGTGCCGGAGCCGAGGCCGCTGCACGCCAAGGACGACGAGGACGCCGAGCCGGAGCCGGTGCGGGTCGACGAGGACGGGCTGGCGCGGCGCGTCACCGCGTTCCCGCTGCCGGAGGGCCGCTACGAGCGGGTGGCCGGGCTCAAGGGCAAGGCGCTCGTGCTCGCCGGCCCGCTCCAGGGCGACAGCACGCTGCTGCTGTACGACTTCGCCAAGGGAGAGGCCGAGACGTTCGCCGAGGGGGTGGCGGACTTCGAGCTGGGCCGCGACCACCGCACGCTGCTCTACCGCACGACGGGCGAGCGGCTGCGGGTGGTGAAGGCGGGCGAGCAGCCGGGCGACGACGACACGCCGGGGCGCGAGAGCGGCTGGATCGACCTGTCGCGGATCAGGGTGTCGGTGTGCCCGGAGGCGGAGTGGCGGCAGATGTTCCGCGAGGCGTGGCGGCTGCAGCGCGAGCACTTCTGGACCGAGGACATGGCGGGCGTCGACTGGCCGGCCGTGTACGACCGCTACCGGCCGCTGGTGGAGCGGGTGACGACCCGGGGCGAGTTCTCCGACCTGCTGTGGGAGCTGCACGGCGAGCTGGCCACCAGCCACGCCTACGAGAGCGGCGGCGAGTACCGGCCCGGACCCGACTACAGCCAGGGCAAGCTGGGCGTCGACTGGGAGCACCATGACGGCGTCTACCACATCCGCGCGATCGTCACCGGCGACCCGTGGGACCCGCGCGCGACCTCGCCGCTGAACCGGCTCGGCCTGGACGTGCGGCCCGGCGACGCGGTGCTGGCGATCAACGGGGCGCCGATCGGCGCGGCGGCCACCCCGAACGAGCGGCTGGTGAACCAGGCCGGGGAGGAGGTGGAGCTGACGCTGCGGCGCGGCGAGCGGGTGTTCGCGGTGACGGTGCGGGCGATCGCCGACGAGCGGCCGGCCCGCTACCGCGACTGGGTGAACCTCAACCGGGCGCGCTGCCACCAGCGTTCCGGCGGCCGGATCGGCTACCTGCACGTGCCGGACATGGGGCGGGCCGGGTTCGCCGAGTTCCACCGGGGGTTCCTGGCCGAGTACGACCGGCACGCGCTGATCGTGGACGTGCGCTTCAACGGCGGCGGGAACGTGTCGGCGCTGCTGCTGGAGAAGCTGGCCCGGCGCCGCCTGGGCTACGACTACCCGCGCTGGGGCGACCCCGAGCCGTACCCGCCGGAGTCGCCGCGCGGCCCGCTGGTGGCGATCACGAACGAGTGGGCGGGCTCCGACGGCGACATCTTCAGCCACACCTTCAAGCTGCTCGGGCTCGGCCCGCTGGTGGGCAAGCGGACGTGGGGCGGGGTGATCGGCATCTGGCCGCGGCACACGCTGGCCGACGGGACGGTGACGACGCAGCCGGAGTTCTCCTTCGCCTTCGACGACGTGGGCTGGCAGGTGGAGAACTACGGCACCGACCCGGACATCGAGGTGGACATCACCCCGCAGGACTACGCGGCGGGCGTGGACCGGCAGCTGGAGAAGGCGATCGAAGTGGCGCTCGACCTGCTGGAGAAGGGGCCGGTGCACACTCCTGATCCATCGCATAGACCGCGGATGCAACCTTAATACCCCCTATGGCGTCTAAAGATCATAGAAGTGGATAGCGCCACGGGGATGGACGGTGCAGACCACTCGCTCGACACGCTGCCGGTGGTGAGATCCGCTCTCGCCGCCGGCCTCGCGTTTGACCGTATTGTCGGCTGATCGGGGGTTCTACAGGTGCGCGGACTGGCGCGTAAAGGCAAATCGGCGATGGCCCGCCTGTATCGGGGCTACAACCAGCGCAAGGCACGGCATGCGCCACCGCCGTCCACCCGGCGCATCAGGATCCTCCTGCTGCACGCCAACGGGATGGGCGGCACCATCAAGACCGTGTTCAACCTGGCGGGCTACCTGGCCGAACGGCACGAGGTGGAGATCGTCAGCATCCTGCGCGAGGCCGAGGAGCCGTTCTTCCCCATCGACCCGCGGGTGCGTTTAACGTATCTGGACGACCGGCTGAACCCCGGGCCCGACCCGGTGCGCACGCTGCTGTCGAAGCGGCCCAGCAAGCTCATCCCCGAGGAGGAGAGCGCCTATCACCGCTTCAACCTGTGGACCGACCTCAAGCTCGCGCGCTTCATCCGCTCCCTCGACAGCGGCGTGCTGATGGCCACCCGGCCGGGCCTGAACCTGGCCGTCGCCCAGCTCGCGCTGCCCAGCGTGATCACGATCGGCCAGGAGCACGTGGCGCTGCGCACCCAGCCCGAATCGGTGCAGAAGCTCATCAAGTGGCGCTACCGGCGACTGGACGCGCTCGTCTCGCTGACCAAGGCCGACCAGCGCGACTACCGCGAGGCCCTGCCCAAGGGCCCCAAGCTCGCCCGCATCCCGAACGGCGTGCCGCCGATGGCCGGCGACCTGGCCAAGCTGGACGCCAAGGTGGCGATCGCGATCGGCCGGATGACCCGCATCAAGGGCTTCCACCGGCTCATCACCGCCTGGGAGCAGGTGGCCGAGGCGCATCCCGACTGGCAGCTGCGCATCCTGGGCGCCGGCCCGCAGGAGCCCAAGCTGCGCGAGCAGATCGCCGAGGCGGGGCTGGAGGGCAAGGTCGTGCTGCCCGGCCCCACCGCCGACGTCGGCGCGGAGCTGGAGAAGGCGTCGATCTACGTGATGAGCTCGCGGCACGAGGGCTTCTCGATGACGCTCCTGGAGGCGATGACCAAGGGCCTGGCGATCGTCAGCTTCAACAGCCCGCACGGGCCGAAGGAGATGCTGACCGACGAGGTCGACGCGGTCATGGTCAAGCCGCGCACCAACGCCAACCTGGCCGCCGCCATCAACCGGGTGATCGAGGACGAGCCGCTGCGCCGCCGCCTGGCCGCCGGCGGGCTGGAGACGGTCCGGGCCTACGACATCGACGCGGTCGGGCAGCAGTGGGACGCGCTGCTGGACGACCTGCTGGCGCGCCGCGAACGGGCCGCGCTCAAAGCCCGGAACCGGTGAGCTCCACCGGCTCGGCGCGCCGGTGAGCCGGGGATCACCTCGACCACCCGCAGCGCGCTGTCCTGCCCGGTGCTCCGGCGCAGCGGCTCCGGCAGCGGGGCGGGCGAGGTGATCAGGCCGAGGAAGGCCCGGCGGACGCGCCCGCCCCGGACGAGGGCGGCGATGATGGCGCGGGTGGTCGCGTTGACCGGGACGGCAGGAACCCCGTCGATACACATCCGTTAGAAAAGCCCCCGTATCAAAAGCGGGGCGGCGTGCTCTAAAGGGCGTGGGCGCGGGCACGGGGGCCCCGCGCCCGGTCGCCCCCTGTCACGGATCACCGCCGTGGCAGGGGAAGTGCGCCCTGGTCGGGCCGGGCACGACGGGGATCGTGGCGAGCGTCGTGCCCGGCCACGCCGGGCGCGGGCCTACAGCACGGCGTGGGCCAGGGCCGCTCCGCCGGCGGCGGCCAGGAGACCGGCGGCGACACTGGCCAGCACGTTGGCGGCGGCCTTGCGGCTCGCGCCCTCCTCGGCCAGCCGCACGGTCTCGTACCCGAGCGTGGAGTACGTGGTGAGTGCCCCGCAGAAGCCGGTGGCGGCGAACGCGGTCCAGGCGGGGCCGGCGGGCAGGGCGGTGAGGAAGCCGAGCACGGCGGATCCGGCGACGTTGACGGCGAGCGTCCCCCAGGGGAACGTGCCGCCGTGGCGGGACTGGACGGCCCGGTCGGCGAGGTAGCGCAGCGGCGCCCCGACGGCGGCGCCGAGCACGACGAGCAGGACCGTCACGAGGCCGCCCACCGGGTCAGGCGCATCCCGGCCCACACCGCCGCGAGGGCGGCGGCCAGGGTGCCCGCCAGGTAGAGGACGCCGACCAGCGGGGCGCCGTCGGCGACGACCCGGCGCGCCTCCACGACGTAGGTGGAGAACGTGGTGAAGCCGCCGAGCACCCCGACGCCGAGGAACGGCCGGACCAGCCGGTGCGCGCGGCGTACCTCGGTGATGGTCACCATGAGGACGCCGATCAGCGCGCAGCCCGAGACGTTCACCAGGAACGTCGCCCACGGGAAGGCGCCGGGCGCGGCGGGGAGCAGGGTCTGCGCGCCGTGGCGGGCGAGGGCGCCGAGCGCGCCTCCGGCGGCGATGGCGGCGAGCACCGCCCAGCCCACCTCGGCGCGCTGGCCGGGCACCCGCAGGTCCACATCCGGATCAATCGGCCGTTCGGCCACACATTCCTCCCTGAACGGTCACCGTGTCAGATCAGCCGGGCCCGGGAACCTCTCTAGAGAAGCCGATCACCACGGAGGCGTGCTTGAGCACGAAGGACGCCGTCGCCATCCTCGCAGGGGCCATTCTCGTCGCCGCGGCCGTCAACGGCGCCGGGTCGGCCCCGCCGGCGACCGCCACGAGCCCGCTGGGCAACGTCAGCGGCACCCGGCCCGGCCTGGCGCCGATCACCTCCGCCGAGGACAGGGCGGCCGCCCGGCGCGTGATCGAGCGGGTCCGCGTCGCGGCGCGCGGCTCCAGCTCCGGCTACCGCCGCACCCGTTACGGCGGCAACTGGGCCGACACCGCCTCCGGTGTCCCCTACGCGCGCAACGGCTGCCGCACCCGCGACGACCTGCTGGCCCGCGACGGCCACAATATCCGCTACCGCGCGGGCTCCGACTGCGAGGTCGTCGCCATGGACCTCGTCGACCCCTACACCGGCCAGCGCATCGACTGGAGCAAGCGCGACGCCGACGAGGTGCAGGTGGACCATGTGGTCCCGCTCGCCTACGGCTGGCGGATGGGCGCGCGGCACTGGCCGATGGGCAAGCGGGTGGCCTTCGCCCAGGACCCGCTCAACCTGCTGCCGGTCAAGGGCAGCGCGAACGAGGCCAAGGACGCCTCCGGCCCGGCGAGCTGGCTGCCGCCCCGGCGGCAGGTGCGCTGCGCGTACGTGACACGGTTCGCGCAGGTGGCCGTCAAGTACGACCTGCCGGTGACGCGGGCCGACAAGACCGCGATGCTACGGCAGTGTCGTTGACGCCGGGTCCAGCCAGTCGAAGCCGCGTGTGAACGTGCGCTCGGCCAGCGCCCGCTGGCCGGCGGCGTTCGGGTGGAAGTAGTCCCACTTGCTCAGGTGGCCGATCGTGAACGGGTAGGAGAAGACCGCGCCGCCGTCGGTCCGGCACGAGGGTCCCATCAGCGCGCACGCCCGCGCGGCCTCGCGGTTGTAGGCGATGACGCGCTCGCGCACGCGGGCCCGCCGGTCGGCGTCGGCCTTCTTGGCGGAGGCGGGGCGGGCCAGCATCGTCTGGCAGATCCGCCCGACGGTCCAGAACGTGCGCGCCAGCGGGTTGTCCTTGCCGACCTGCCAGAGCCTGCGCAGGTCGGGGATGCTCGCGAGGAACACCCGCGCCTGCGGCACGCCGGCTCGCAGCGCGGCCAGGGCGGCGTCGATGCGGCTTCGGTAGACGGAGACGGAGGTCATCTCCCGCTCGGTGCGCTTGCAGGCGTCCTGGGCGCCGATGAGCACGGTGACGTAGTCGGCCTTGGCCTCGATCGCCTGGCGCACCTGGCCCATCAGGTCGGCGCTGGTCGAGCCGGGCACGGCGAAGTTGCGGTTGTGCCCCTTGAGACCGGGGCCGAGGCGCAGCAGCCGGGTGTAGTGGCTGTCGACGGCGGCGTGGTCGCCGGCCGACCAGGACCGGGAGGCGCAGGAGACGTACCAGCCGCAGCTGTTGAAGCCCGACGAGATGGAGTCGCCGAGCGCCGCCATCACGTGGGGCGCCGGCTCCGCCGCGGCGGCGGCGTGCACGGGGCCGGAGGCGGCCAGGACGGCGAGGGCGGCCACGGCGGGCCCCAGGCGACCGATCATGCGGCCAAGGTAGAGAGCAGGTCACGGGCCCGTCCCGGCGTCGGGGTGAGGACTGCCGTGTCGGGACCGAGTTCATATCGCGGCTTGACGTGCGACGCCGGCTCTGGGTGCCCCTCTTTGCGGGTTGTGGCCGTAACGACGCATTCACGGGGGTCCGAGTCGAACGTGTTCAGTTCCCGCATAGAGTGTGTCGAGTGAGTGTCGCGCTCGGAACAACCCGCCCGCTACCGGTTCGCACCACCCCTGTCCGCGACCCCGGTAACCTGCTGGCGTCCCTCCCCAGGACCGCCCCGTACGCCTGGGTGAGGCACGGCGAAGGGCTCGTCGGCTGGGGCGAGGCCGCCCGTGCCGAGGTGCCGCCCGGCCCCGGCCGGTTCACCTGGGCGCGCCGCTGGCTGTCGGCCGTCTTCGCCGGCGCCACCGTCGACGACGCGGTGCGGACGCCGGGCAGCGGCCCGGTGGCCTTCGGCACCTTCACCTTCGACGAGGACGCGCCGGGCTCCACGCTGGTCGTGCCGCAGGCGGTCCTGGCCCGCAAGGGCGGGCAGGCGTGGCTGACGACGATCGGCGAGGACCCGCCGCTGGAGACTTTCACGCCGCTGGCCGACCCGGGCCGCATCAGCTACGGCGACGGCAGCCTGACCGCGCCCGAATGGGAGCACGTGGTGGCGCGGGCGGCGCGGCGCATCCGCGACGGCGAGCTGGAGAAGGTGGTGCTGGCCCGCGACCTGCTGGCGACCGCCGAGCACCCGATCGACGTGCGGCTGCTGCTGATCCGGCTGGCCCGCCGCTACCCGGAGTGCTACACGTTCTCGGTCGCGGGGCTGGTCGGGGCGACGCCGGAGCTGCTGATCCGGCGCACCGGGCAGGAGATCGAGTCGCTGGTGCTGGCAGGCACGACGCCGCGCGGCACCGGCCCGGCCGACGACCTGGCGCGCGGCAGGGCGCTGCTGGCCTCGGCCAAGGACCGGCACGAGCACGAGTGCGCGATCGCCTCCGTCCGCCAGACGCTGGCGCCGCTGTGCTCGTCGCTGCGCACGCCCGACGAGCCGGAGCTGATGGTGCTGCCGAACGTGCAGCACCTGGCCAGCCACGTGAGCGGGCGGCTGGCCGACGGGGCGTCGGTGCTCGACGTGGTCGCCGCGATGCATCCGACGGCGGCGGTCGGCGGCACCCCGACGCGCACCGCTATCCGGGTGATCCGCGAGCTCGAGGGCATGGACCGGGCCGGTTACGCGGGCCCGGTGGGCTGGATCGACGCCCACGGCGACGGCGAGTGGGGCATCGCGCTGCGCTCGGGCATCGTGGAGGGCCGCCAGGCCAGGCTGTTCGCGGGCGGCGGCATCATGGGCGACTCCGACCCGGCGGCCGAGCTGGCGGAGGCACAGGCCAAGTTCCGCGTCATGCAGTACGCGCTGGAGGGCTAGCTCGGGGTCGAGGAACCGGCGGACAGCCGTTGGCGCTGAGAAGGATCAAGACACACTTAGGACCGAAAGATCCTCACTTGTAAGGCGTCAATCACTATGAGTTGATCGCGACTGATATGGCCCTCCCGTGCGGGCTATGCCTGCGGGATTTCTGTCTGCCGAGCAGCGGGTTGCCTGCGCCTCGCTCGTCGAGGTGCCGTCGCTGTCAGACCTGGAGAAGTTCTTCTTCCACGACAGCTTCGACCGGAATGTGATCGCGCAGTCGAGGGCCGATTCTCACCGACTGGGCGTCGCCGTCCAGATCGGGACCGTGCGGTACAAGGGGTTGTTCCTGGAGGATCCGCTGGCGGTGCCCTGGCCGGTCGTGGACTACCTGGCCCAGCAACTGGGGATCGGTGACGCGTCACAGGTCAAGAAGTACGCCGAGCGGCCCAAGACGACGCACGAGCACGCGTGGATGATCCGGGACACCTACGGTTACCACACCTTCGATGACACCAGCAGCTGGGACGAGCGGCAGCTGATGCGCCAGTTCCGGACCTTCCTGCACGGCCGGGGTGGACGCACGCCGAGGGGCCGGTAGCACTGTTCGAGCAGTCGGTGGCGTGGCTGCGGCGGCATCGGGTGCTGCTGCCGGGGGTGACCGTGCTGGAACGGCTGGTGGGCAGCGTGCGGGAACGGGCCGACATCCGCATGTACACCGTGGTGGCCAAGCAGGTGCGCCGCGCTGATGCGGGCCTGCCGGCCGCGTTGTCGGACCTGCTGGTGGTCCCGGAGGGATCGCGCATCTCAGAGTTGGAGAAGCTGCGGCAGGCGCCCAAGCGCACGTCAGGGACGGAGATGGTGCGGGCGCTGCAGCGGGTGGACAACCTGGCCGCCTTCGGGCTGGACCGGGTTGCGGTGTCGAAGGTTCCGGTGCGGCGGATGAAGACCCTGTCCAAGTACGGGGCGGGCAGCAAGGCACCGGCCTTGGACCGGCTGGTCGAGCCGCGCCGGACAGCGACGCCGCTGGCGGTCACCCGGAGCCTGGAGGCCCAGGCGATCGACGACGCCCTCGATCTGTTCGCACTGCTGATGGCCACCAGGCTGATCAGCCCGGCCCGCCGCAAATCCGCCGACGAACGCCTGCGAATGCTACCCCGGCTGGAGCGGGCCTCCAAGCAGGTGGCCAAGGCCGGCCGCGTCCTGATCGATCAGCTCGACCTGATCGACCACGAGGGTGCCGACCTCGATGTGGCAGCGATGTGGACCGCGGTGGCCGAGATCGCCGGCACCAGTAAGGAACAGGTCCGCGCCGCGCTGGACGTGGTGGAGGACCTGGTCCCCGAGGGGGACGGCGCGACCGAGGCGGCGATACGCGCCGCGCTGGTGGAGAAGTACCACACCGTGCGCCCGTTCCTGCGGCTGCTGGGCGAGTCCCCAGGCCATGCCGCCCCGCATCGACCTGCCGGAACTGCTGCTGGAGGTGCACGCCTGGACCGGGTTCCTGGACGCCTACGTGCACCTGGCCGACATCTCCACCCGAATGAACGACCTGCCAAGATCGCTGGTGGCACTGCTGATCAGCGAGGCGTGCAACGTCGGGCTGACGCCGGTGCTCAAGGCTGGGGATGAGGCGCTGACCCGTGGCCGGCTCTCGCACGTGGATCAGAACTACGTGCGCGCCGAGACGCACGCCGCGGCCAACGCGATCCTGATCGAGCACCAGGGCAAGGTGCCGATCGTCGCGGCGTGGGGCTGCGGCTTGTTGGCGTCGGTGGACGGGCTGCGGTTCGTCGTCCCGGTCAAGACGATCAACGCCGGTCCCTCGCCTAAGTATTACGGTTACAAAAGGGATCCGACCTGGCTTAACGCAGTAAATGACCAGGTGGCGGGGATCGGGCAGATGGTGGTGTCGGGCACGCCCCGCGATTCCCTGTACACCGAGGCGCTCGGCATCCCGATCGGGACCGTGCGCTCACGCCTGCACCGCGCCCGCAAGCAGGCGCGCGCGGCCCTCGGCACCGGCTATCAGACGAGAGAGGACGCATGACGGATGAGTTCGGACAGTTCATGAAGGCCACCCGGCGATCACCGACGCGGCCAAGGAGGCGGCCCGCGGCACGCTGCAGCAGGCCATGCGCGAACCGGCCGCCCCGCCGCCGGCCCCGGCGCGGTGGCGGCTGCGTCTGGCCTGGCGGCTGGCGCTGGCCGGCGGCGGTCGCGCTGGCCGTCAGCGTGAGCTCTCTCGTGGTACGTGGCGGCGAACAACCCGCCGTGATCCCGGTCGCCGGTGTACGGGATCTCGGCGACAAGGCGGTGAGGAGCGCCGAGACCGACCCGTACAGGATCCCGCCATCACCGGCCAGTGGCTCTACGTCAAGAACACGATCGCGCCGCTCCGCCAGGAGCCGGAGCCCGAGGTGGATCGCGACCAGCGGATCACCCTCGAGACCTGGCACAGCCTGGACGGCAAGCAGACCGCGCTGGACGACGGACGGGCCAGGCTCGTCATCCATCCGGCCGGTCCCGGCATCACGAGCGCGGACCTGGCCGCCGCGCCGGTCCACCCCCGAGCAGATGATCGCCAGGATCGACGCGGCCCCGCCTCGGAGTTCGACGAGGTCCATGTGACGCGACAGGAGCGGATCTTCCTGACGATCTCCGCGTCGCTGAGCGGCCAGCCGCTGATCGCCGATGTGCTGGCCGCGTTGTTCCGGGCGCTGCCTCTGATCGAGGGGGTCGCGGTCCAGCAGGACGCGATCGACGCGGCGGGGCGGCACGGCGTCGCGTTCGTCTACACGGGTGCGCATGAGCGCTCCGAGATCATCGTGAGCGCGCAGGACCACCGGTTCCTGGGGACGTACGGCGAGACGGCCGCCGATCGGACCTTCGCCCTTCCCGGCGGCGCGACGCACACGGTCAGGGCGGGCATCCCGGTGGCGTGGACCGCGCACCTGACGGCCAGGGTCGTCGGCAGGCCGGGCGCCCACCCGTAGGGGGTCGATGCGACCTCAAATCGACGGATGGTCATAGACCCGGCCAGGGCTGTGAAACCACTCCTCGTCGATGAAGCGGCCCGTCATACGCCCCACGATGGTGAGAAAAGCGTTGGCCAGCGGACCATCGCTTTCATCATCGCCATAGTTCCGCGCCAATCCATGAACGTATCGCTCGAAAACAGAGCCCGCCTGCAGCCGCCCATTCCAGAAGGGCTCGATCTCCTCTGAAACCTCCCCTCCCTTGGCATGGAAGTACAGCGGATAGAGGCCGTCGATCTCCTGAAGCCAGCTGACCTCAAGCGTTTGTCGATCGTCGGCGCTGAGTGGCAGGAGCGCCGCGCGCACCCCCAAGGGGCTGACCACGACCGACCAGCCGGAGTCGTGCCGGCCCAGCCACAGGCTGTTCTTCTCGTCCAGCGGAACGGATGGGTCGGTCATCGATCGCGCCTCCTCTCCCAGGGTCGCGTCACGCCGTGTCCGGGGATCGAGCCGAAGCAGGTCGGCGATCTCCTCAAGGTTGCTCCGTTCCACCCACAGAGCCCAGAAAGCGTCGGCGAACCCATGCGCCGCCAGCAGCTCATGTTGATCGTGTTCCGGCGTGATGTGCCTGATGTCAGCCATCCGGCCCTTCCTCTGTGAGTGGACAGCACTTCGGAGTGGGGCCGGACTGGCCGCCACCCCGAATGCCTATCAGACGATCATCCCGATCTTGTCACACGGAGATCAGGGGACTATCCAGACCCAGAACGGGGTCTTGGAGATCACCCGGTTGCGGGTGTAGAAGCTGCCCAGCGCGGCTCCATGACTCCCCCTTCCGGTGTTATGGGCCTTCCCGACAGCGAGGAGGGAGTAGTTCCCCTTGGCGTAGAACGCGCCTTGCAAGGTAGAGGCGAAGGGGTATTCGTCACACTGGATCTCACCGTTCGGGTCCAGTGCCTTCTTCAGGGGATCCACGAACCTCTCGGGGAAGTAGTACCTGCAGTAGTTGGAGTAGCTGGTCCCGTTGACCGTGAAAGACCTGAGGAATACGGGCCGGTTCTTCTTCTGGGTCTCGCCTGCCGGGCCCCTGACGAGAGGATCCCCTGCTTCCACGACGTCAGGGTCGGTACCGAAAGGCGCCGCCCAGTTCCCGGGGATGACCTTGGTCTTCTCTGAACCGAGAACACCCTTGACCGGAGGGTTCTGGGCTTCGTTGTTACGCAGTGGCGGAACCGTGAGTTTGTTGTCGGTGGTGCTGCCGTCCTGCTTCAGCGCCTTCTCGATGTGCTGGATGACCTGGAGGTAACTTGCATCCTTGCTCTTCGACATGATGAAGATCCGCTTCGCGAGGGGCAGGATGCAGGCGCCGGTGTGCACGCCGGTCGTAGCGGCTGCCGCGACCGCGGCCGTGCCTTCCCCTTCGGGATCCGCGTTGCTCACGCGGTACCAGTCGCAGCGGACATGCGGGGTGTAGGGCTTCTCGTTGGGATCGTTGCCGCTGGGGTCACCGCCGCCAGTAGTCTTGCCGAGAATCTGCCCCTTCTGGTCGTAGGCGACCTGGCTCCACAGGTACATCGGCCTGTACGTCCATTGGTCGTCCACATCGACCATGGTCGGGCGCAGCGTGCACTTGTCGGCCTTGTCGCCATCGGTGTCCTGCACGGTGAAGAGGAACTCGTCGTCGCCATCCGCCTTCCAGCCGGTGAGGCTCGCCTGGCGACTGGAACCGGACGTCATCCGACAGGTGGAGCCGCTGTCGGCGGTCGGCTTGACCTCCAGTTTCAGCAGCTCGTCGTCGTCTCCCGTGGTGACGTTGCCGAGCATGTTGTATGTCTTGACATTGCTGATCTTCGTCCACATCTTGATCTGCTGTGGCTGGAGACCGCTTGTGCCGCCGTTGACGACTCCGTCACCCGTGGCGTTGCCCAGATAAGTGTGCATCACCCAGGTCGCCTGGTACTGCAGGCGGACGGAGTCCTTCTTGCCGGCGCTCGCGATCCACTTGCCGACCTTCCTGGCGAAGATGTAGTCGATCACGTTGATGTAGCGGCTCCAGCAGGCGCTGTACGGTCTGACCACGAGATGCGCGACATTGCCACGCCCTAGGCCCGGATCGATGCCGGCCTGTCGCGCCACTTCAAGGCAGTCCTCCATGGAGATGTGCTCGTAGTTGAAGGGCGTCTCGGCGGCCACCGCCGCCTTACCAGGCCCGGTGCCGGTGACCGCTACAGCCTTGGGCTTGTGGCGGGTCTGGCCCTCTGGCACGTACAGGGACGAAGGGCGGCCTTGCCCTCTGTCCTTCTCCGCTGTGCCGTTGCCGCGGGCCGCAGCCAGGGCGTTCGCTGGGATCAGGGTCACCTCGTCGAAGTAGATGGTGGCTGATCCGTCCACATAGATGGCGGCGTAAGCGGCCCCTGCCGGCGCGCTGACCAGGCCGGAGACCTGTTGCCACTGCCCGATGTGGTCGCCTATGGGGAATTGGTCGGCCGACAGGAGCTCAAAGCCCGTGTCGTACCACTCGATGCCGAAGTTGAACCCGTCAAGGGATGTGGCGGCCGGGTAGAACCAGCCGGACAGTCCGTAGTCGGTGCTCTCAGAGATCTCGAACGTTTGCGCGGCGGCTCCCCAGGTGCCTTCCAGAGGAGCGAACTTGGCCGAGGCGTTCCCCTCGTGCGCCCGTTCGGTCGACCTGGTAAGTTCGTCCTCTTCGTAGTAGGTGTACCAGGGGTCGATCTCCGACTCGAAGTACGGGTTGGGGTTCACCGGCTGGGCCGCCGCCGCGATCGTGGTGAACGACCACGAATGCGCGCTCTGCGTGTTGCCGGCGAGATCCGTGGCGGCGCTGGCGGTCGCCGTGTAGGTCGTCCCTGCCTTCAGCGGAGCGGACGGGGTGAAAACGGCCACGTCATCTTCGGGCGTCGAGACGGTTCCCGCGACATTCGCACCCCCGCTTTCAGAGAGCGAGATCTGCGGGCCGAGCACCGACTCGCTGTAGAAGACGCGCAGGTCCGTGCCGAGTGCCACGTCAACGGCACCGTTCGGCGGCGCCGTCTCCGTCACGGAGGGCGGCGTCGTGTCCGGAGGGACGGCGGTGGCCGTGGTGAAGGACCAGGAGTGGGCGGTGATGACGTTGCCCGCGGCGTCGGAGGCGCCGCTGATCTCGGCGGTGTGACGGATGTCGGCCGCGAGCGGACCCGCTGGGGTGAACGTGACCGTGGTGCCTGCTTGGTCGAGCGACACGGTGCCCTGTACGGCCGTTCCCGCGGCGTCCTTCAGAGTCAGGACCGCGTTCTGGACAGGCTCGCAGAACGTCACCAGAACCGCGCTGTCCGTGCCCACGTCCGCCGCGTCGGCCGCTGGGCTGTGCGAGCGGATCGACGGCGCGGTGGTATCGGGACTTGGGTTCGGCGGACAGTCCGAGACCGTGGTGAACGTCCACGAGTAGTCACCGGCCACGTTCTCCCAGACGTCCTCAGCGCCCGACACGGTGGCGGTGTACTGAACGCTGGCGGCCAGTGGGGTGGCGGGGGTGAAGATGACCTTCGTCCCGGTGTCATCCGCCTGGGTGGTCCCGGGGACTTCGGTTCCGCCGGGTTCCTTGAGAGTGACGGTTCCCCCGGTCACCTTCTCGGAGAAGGTCACCGACAGCGCCGTGTCCACGGGCACGCCGACGGCGCCGGGCGATGGTGTCACCGACGTGACGGTCGGAGGGGCATCGTCGCCGACCTTTTCCGGATCCCCTTCCGCTCCGCTGGTGTCGAGTTTGTCAGTGCCCACGGGGTACGCCTCGACGGCGTCTCCCGAGTTGCGTGACTTCTCCAGGAGGGCGGTGAACTGATCGCCGACCGGCACCGCCTCGATCTCCTCGGGCTGGTAGTCCTGAAGGGCGACGGCCTGCTCATAAGTGGGATTCGCCGTCTGCTCCTCGAGCGTGGAATAGACGATCGACGCGCGTGGGGCGGGCTCGTACTGGACGAACAGAACGGGGCCTCGTCCGTCACCGCCGGTGTACTGGTCGGAGCGGTATTGGCGCCAGTTGGCTCCGGCGGCGCCCTCTGTGGCGGCGCGGATCATGAGCCCGTGGTCCGCAGTCCCATCCGCCCAGTCCTGCACGATGTGCTCGATCGAGTGGTACAGCTCACCGCTACCCGAACAGCCTGCCAGCGTGGCACTGTAGCCACCGGTGGCGACCACCGCGTCCGTTCCGGTGCTGGAGGGCTGGTTGGCCCAGGTCAAGGTGGAGTAGTCATACGCCGAGGTGAGCCGCCGCGCGACGATTCCCACCCCCACCGTGGTGCCGCAGCCGCTGGCATGGTAATTCCACAACCGCAGATCCGCGTTGAGGATGGTGGCGTGATCCAGATCGGTTCCGTTGACCACATAACGGAGGTACGTGCGCCACAGCTCCCCGTCGGCCGAGCGGCCCGCCCGAAGCCATGTGGACAGTGTCGCCGAACTGGGATATTGCACGCTGGAGACGAAGGTGTCCGAGGAGTCACCCGCGCCGACCCATTCATCATTCATCGGCACGACGACGGGGTAGACCACCGAGGGATCCGACAGGAAGCCGGCGTCGGGCACCAGCACCAGTGAGGACCGGCCCGCGGCATCCGTGGACACCGAGACGTCCACCTTGCCGACTCTGCCCTGCTCCGGCGCCTCCGCAGCCTTGGCGTCGATCGCCTGCGCCGTCAAGGGCGGGCTCTCCGGCGTGCCCTGTGCCGACAAGAGTTGCGGCCGGCCGTCCGCGGTCTTGCCGAACGCGCGTCCCTTGGGCAGGGTGACGGGCAAGGTGACCTTGATCTGTCCTTGAGGGCGGGTGCGCAGCACCACGTCTTGGGCGAAGCCATCCGCGAGCGCGGTGAGCACCAGGTCGGCACCCTTCGCCACCGCGTCCCGATAGGTGATCTTGTTCCCGTCCACGGTCGGCTTGGGAAGCTTGCGGCCCCAGCCGATCGAAACGGGGCCGTCCTTGTCATGGGCGGTGACCAGGGTGTCGGCACCCTCGCCGCCGAAGGTCAGAGGAGTCTTGACCAGTTGGGCCGCGAGGGTGCCATCGGCTTTGGCCACAATCGAGGTGTCTATCGGCTGCCAGGACTTCCTACCGTCCTTGCCGGCCATCTCCAGTTGGACCGGAGAGATGCTGAGCTCGGCCTGCAGGGTCTTACCATCGGGATTCGCCCATACCTTCATCGTCTCGGTCTCGCGCGAGGGAACAGCTACGCGCTCGCCGGTCTTGACGGCCTTCGTCTTAGCAGCCTCCAGCGCCTTGTCCACCTGAACGGGATTGGGGGTATTCGCTGGAGAACCGGCGTTATGCGGCTGAATAGTGGTAGCGCGGGATGGCATGGAATTCTGGGCATCCGCAGGAGTGGCTACAAGCGAAATGGGTAGCAGCAGTGCGCCTAATAGAGCGACGCGGCGGCGTATCCGGATGGATAAGCGGAAAGCAGGTCGTCCGGTCACTCGCATCCTTTCGCAGGACAGATACACAAACGACGTGATCATCACATGAGTAACCGGGTTGTGTAAATATTTGTTTTGCGTCGGGAAAGACACGTTCCGCTGGGCTTTCCGCTGACTTGACGTGCGGGTCGCTTGGCCGCGTTCTCTGTGATCTGCGGTCGGGCAGGGTGGTCTCCCCCGCCCCTTCCACCCGCCCGGCGAGACCCGTTCGCCCCTGTTGTCCACCGCTCGGTGGACAACAGGTTCAACTGATCGCCGCTGCCGGCCACCCTGTCCCAGCTCGGGCTGGCCTGGCTGCTGGCGCAGAAGCCCTACATCGTCCCGATCCCCGGATCGCGCAACACCGACCGCGTCGCGGAGAACATCGCCGCCGCCGACCTCGCCCTGACCGCAGAGGACCTGGCCGCCATCGCTCCCAATGGCGGGCTGGGCGGACGCCTGAACTGACGACCAGTGGGCAGCGGCCCGGGCCCCGGGGTCCAACCAGCGAGTGGCGACTGAAGCTGCAGCAATGGCGGCAATGGCGGCGAACTCGGACCCCGCTCGGCGGCGCTTCCCATGATGAGAAGATCCCCGAGCGTTCACCTAACGACCGTTAGATGAACGCTCGCCTGAGCGCGGCCAGGTGAGCCGTCAGAACCGCCAAAGCGTTTATCTTGCCGTTCATTTTCCAATAGTGTTCAGCTACCTCGCACGGCACGTTTGATGAACGGTGGGCGCTCCCCCATGGCGCTCATCGGCCTGGTCCGGGTCAGCACCGACAGGCAGAACACCCCGCGGCAGCACGACGCCCTCGACCCCATCTGCCTGAAGGTCTTCGAGGAGAAGATCAGCGACAAACTCGCCACCGACGACCGGCCCGCGCTCCTGAGCGCGCTGCCCCACCTCCGCGACGGCGACCTGCTGACCGTCCAGGAGGCCGACCGCCTCGGCCGCAACCTCCTGGAAGGGCTGATCGTCCTCAACGACCTGCTCCAGCGCGGTGTCGGCGTCAAGGTGCTGGAGGGCATCGCAGCCGGCGAGCACATCGAACGCTCCCTCATCCTCGACCTGGCCCTCGCCCTGGCCGAAGTCCGCCGCCTCGACATCACGCGCAAGACCAACGGACTGGAAGCCGCCCGCAAAGGTGGCCGGTCGGCGGCCGCCGTCCTGTGGTCGACGACGACAAACGCGCCGCCATTCTCGCCCGGCGCCAGCGCGGCGAATCCATCCGTACCATCGCCGCCGGAGTCAAAGTCTCCGTCGGCGTCGTCCACAAGACCCTCGCGGAGTCCGGCGTTGATGACGACTCCAGGTAGTTGCAGGCAGCGGGTTCCTTCGTGGGCGAGCTGCTGGAGAGGTCTTGGCCAGGGCCAGGGCGTGCGGGTCATCGAGCGGGATCCGACGGCTCGTAAACGCTACTGCGATCAAGATCCTTCTCACCGCCAACGACTGTCCGGCGGTTCCTCACCCCCGTAGCTGTTCTGTTCTGTCAGCCGGTCTGTCCCGTGCGGTCCGGCACGTGGATGGCCGTGCCGGGGGTGACCCGGGCGCGGCCGGCCGTCAGCGTGGCCACCCAGTCGGTGAAGCCCGCCACCTCGTCCTCCCCGACGGCCACGGCGAACTCGACGCGGGAGCCGTAGGAGACGTCGCGGACCGGGTGGCGTGAGGCGCGCAGGTCGTTCTCGACGCGCCCGGCCTGGTCGTGCGCGACCGACACGCTCATCAGCCGGGCCGGCACCATGCGCGCCACCGCGTGCTCGGCCTCGGCGTGGTCGAGCGTCTCGGTCACGGCGGAGCCGTAGGCGCGCACGAGGCCGCCCGCGCCGAGCAGGATGCCGCCGAAGTAGCGGGTCACGACGGCGACCACGTGGTCGAAGCCGCGCCCGGTCAGGGCCTGCACCATCGGCGTGCCCGCGGTGCCGCCGGGCTCGCCGTCGTCGTCGCCCTTCTGCGCGCCGCCGACCGCGTAGGCGGTGCAGTTGTGGGTGGCCGAGGCGTGCAGGGCGCGCCGTTCGGCGATGAACGCGGCGGCTTCCTCGACCGTCGCGACCGGCGCCATCGCGCAGACGAACCGCGAGCGGCGCGCTTCGGTCTCGTGCTCGACGCGGGTCTTCAGGGTGAGGTACGGCACCGGACAAATCTAGCGAGCGGCTTGCGCGCCGCGAACCGTATGCTGTACGGTACAGCGTACCGAACAATTGAGGAGAACGCTTGAACGACGTCCGGCCCTTCCGCCTCGACACCGCCCAGGCCGAGCTCGACGACCTGCGCGCGCGGCTCGACCGGGTGCGCTGGCCCGACGAGGTCCCCGGTGCCGGCTGGCGCCTGGGCGCGCCGCTCGCCCACGTCAAGGAACTCGCCGCCCGCTGGCGCGACGGCTACGACTGGCGGGCCGCCGAGGCCGAGATCAACCGGCACGACCAGTACGTCACCGAGATCGACGGCCAGCGGATCCACTTCCTGCACGTGCGCTCGGCCGACCCCGGCGCCACGCCGCTGCTGATCACCCACGGCTGGCCCAGCTCGCCGGTGGAGTACCTTGACGTCATCGAGCCGCTCAGCCGCGACTTCCACCTGGTGATCCCGTCCCTGCCCGGCTACGGGCTGTCGGGTCCCACGACCGAGATGGGCTGGGGCTCCACCCGCATCGCCGGGGCGTGGCTGGAGCTGATGACCCGGCTCGGCTACGACCGGTTCGGCGTCCAGGGCGGCGACTGGGGCACCTGGATCTCCCGCGAGGTCGGCGTGCTGGCCCCTGAGCGGGTGATCGGCATGCACGGCAACGGGATCATCTGCTTCCCGATCGGCGCCCCGGGCGAGCTCGACGGGCTCACCGAGGTCGAGCGGGAGCGGCTGGCCTTCCGCGAGAGCTACCTGACCGAGCAGTACGGTTACAAGCTCATCCAGTCGGCCCGCCCGCAGACGTTCGCCTACGGCATGGCCGACTCCCCCGTGGCGCTGCTGTCGTGGTTCGCGAGCGTCTACCACGAGTGGAGCGACGGCGGCATCGACCCCGACCGGCTGCTCACGACCACGACGATCTACTGGCTGACCAACACGGCCGGGTCGGCGGCGCGCTCGTTCGTCGAGACGCCCGACACCGAGCAGGACACCAGCGTGGAGTGGGAGCTCAAGCCCGCCACCGTGCCCACCTCGATCTCGGTGTTCCCCAAGGACGTGCTGCGGCCGATCCGCCGCTTCGCCGAGCGTGACAACAACATCGTCGGCTGGGTGGAGCACGAGCGCGGCGGCACGTTCGCCGCCCTGGAGCGGCCGGAGGAGTTCACCGCCGACGTGCGGGCGTTCTTCCAGTCGCTGCGCTGAGCACTGCTCACTCGCCCGGCCTGTGCACCCCGCACAGGCCGGGCGGCGGGGGTCGGCATACGGTCGGTCCATGAGCTATCGCGTCGCCATGGACATCGGCGGCACCTTCACCGACGTCGTCTGCTACGACGAGCGGACCGGGGCCGTCACCGCGTCGAAGGCGCCCACCACGCCGGGCGACCTGGCCGAGGGCGTCTTCGCCGCGCTGGGCCGGGTCGTGGACGACCCGTCGGCCATCTCGTTCTTCGTGCACGGCACCACCCAGGGCCTCAACGCGCTGCTGGAGCGCAAGGGCGCCCGGGTGCTGCTGCTGGCGAGCGAGGGCGGCGGCGACGTCTACCGGATCGCCCGGGGCAACCGCGACCGCATGTTCGACCTGCGCTACCGCAAGCCCACCCCGCTGGTGCCGCCCGGCGACGTCATGGAGGCGGGCGGGCGGCTCGACTGGCGCGGCGCGGAGCTCGTACCCCTGGACGAGGAGGCGGTGCGGCGGGCCGGGCGGCGGGCCCGCGAGGAGGGCTTCGACGCGGTGGCCGTGTGCCTGCTGTTCTCCTACGCCGATCCGGCGCACGAGATCAGGGCGGGCGAGATCCTGGCCGAGGAGCTCGGCGAGGACGTGCTCGTGGTGCTCTCGCACGAGGTCGCGCGCGAGTGGCGCGAGTACGAGCGGACCTCCTCGGCCGTGCTGGAGGCCTACACCGGGCCGGTGGTGCGCCGCTACCTGGCCGACATCGAGCGGCGCTTCGCCGGGCGCGGCCTGACCGTGCCGGTGCACGTCATGCAGTCGTCCGGCGGGCTGGTCAACGCCTCCTACGCGATGCGCCGGCCGCTGCAGACGCTGCTGTCGGGGCCGGTCGGCGGCACGATGGGCGGCGTGGCGGCGGCCCGGCTGCTGGGCGGGCGGCGCAACGTCATCTGCGTGGACATGGGCGGCACCTCGTTCGACGTGTCGCTGGTCGTGGACGGCCGGCCCGACGTCAGCTCCGAGGCGCGCATCGAGGGCTTCCCGGTGCTCATGCCGATCGTCAACCTGCACACCATCGGCGCGGGCGGCGGCTCGCTGGCCTACGCCGAGGCCGGGGCGCTGCGGGTCGGCCCCGAGTCGGCCGGTGCGGTGCCCGGACCCGCCTGCTACGGCCGGGGCGGCACCCGGGCGACCGTCACCGACGCGAACGTGGCGCTGGGCCGGGTGGATCCGGCCTGGTTCGCCGGGGGGCTCATGACGCTGGACGCCGAGGCCGCCGGGGCGGCGGTCGCGGAGCTGGCCGGCGAGCTGGACCTGGACCCGCTGCGGCTGGCCGAGGGCATCTGCGACGTGGCCAACGCCAAGATGGCGCAGGCGATCCGGACGCTCACGGTGGAGCACGGGGTGGAGCCGCGCGAGTTCTCGCTGGTCGCCTTCGGCGGGGCGGGGGCCATGCACGCGGTGTTCATCGCCCGCGAGCTGGGCATCGGCGAGGTCGTCATCCCGCGCTTCCCCGGCGCGTTCTCGGCGTGGGGGATGCTGGAGGCGGACGTGCGGCGGGACCTGACGCGGCCGTACTTCCGGCCGCAGGACACGCTCGACGGCCCCGACATGTCCCAGAATTTCGCCTCATTGGAGGCGGAGGCGTTGGACGCGCTCACCGCCCAGGGCGTCCCCGCCGACCGCCGCCGCGTCGAGCACGCCGTCGACATGCGCTACGAGGGCCAGGACTACACGCTCACCATCCCGCTGCTCGACGCCGCCGAGCCCGCCCGCCCCGGCTTCCTCGCCGCGATCGCGGCGCGTTACGCCGAGGCGCACACCAGCCGCTACGGCCACGCCACCCCCGAGGCGCCCGTCGAGTTCGTCATGCTGCGCAGCACCGGCTTCGGCTCCTTCCCCCGCACCGACGCCGCCGTCGCCGGACCCCCCGCGCCGGCCGAGCCCGCCGTCCGGGACGTGATCTTCGACGGCGAGGTGCACGCCACCCCGGTGCTGCGCCGCGCCGGGCTGTCCGGCTCCTTCGCCGGGCCCGCGATCGTGGTCGAGGAGACCGCCACCACGGTCGTCCCGCCCGGCTGCCTGGCGAGCGTCGACGACAACGGATTCCTCATCGTGAAGGTGGAGGCCCACCAGTGATCGACCCCATCACCACGGAGATCATCCGCTGCGCCCTGCTGCAGGCCGCGGAGGACATGAACACCACCCTAATCCGCAGCTCCTACACCCCCGTCATCTACGAGGCCAAGGACTGCGCCGTCGCCCTGCTCGACCGCGACCACCACGTGCTCGGCCAGTCGTCAGGCCTGCCGATCTTCCTGGGCAACCTGGAGGTGTGCACCCGCGAGACCGAGCGCCGGTACGGCCGCGACGTGTGGCGCGAGGGCGACGTGTGGGTGCTCAACGACTCCTACATCGGCGGCACCCACCTCAACGACGTCACCGTCTACGGCCCGATCTTCGCCGACGGGGAGCTGGCCGGGTTCGCCGCCTCCCGCGCCCACTGGCTCGACGTCGGCTCCAAGGACCCCGGCGGGTCGATGGACTCCACCTCCATCTTCCAGGAGGGGCTGCGGCTTGGCCCGGTCAAGGTGTACGAGGGCGGGCAGCCCTGCCGCGACCTGCACGAGGTCATCGGCCGCAACGTACGCTTCCCGCACGCCACGCTCGGCGACCTGCGCGCCCAGGTGAGCTGCGCGATGACCGGGCAGCGGCGGCTGCGCGAGATCGTCACCCGGTGGGGCCTCGACACCGTCATGGCCGCCCGCGACGAGATCTTCGCCCAGACCGAGCGGCTGGAACGCGCCGCCATCGCCGCCATCCCCGACGGCCGCTACGAGGCGTCCGGGTTCCTCGACAACGACGGCATCGACCTCGGCACGCCGCTGCCCGTGACCGTCCGGGTGACGGTGTCCGGCGAGTCGATCGCCGTGGACCTCACCGACTGCGCCGACCAGGCCACCGGCCCGGTCAACTGCGGCGCCGCCCAGGCCGTCGCCGCCGTCCGCGTCGGCTACAAGCTGCTCGTCTCCGGCGACGTGCCGCTCAACGGCGGCTCCTTCCGGCCGCTCACCGTCGAGACCCGGCCCGGCTCGATGCTGGCCGCCGAGTCGCCCGCCGCCTGCCAGTACTACTACTCCCACCTCGGGCTGCTCATCGACCTGGTCGTCAAGGCGCTCGCCCCGGTGCTGCCGGACAAGGCCGCCGCCGCCTCCTACGGCGACTCCATGATCGTCCAGTTCACCGGGACCGACCCGCGCACCGGCAAGCTGTACGTCTCCCAGGAGGCCACCGTCGGCGGCTGGGGCGCCTGGGAGGGCGGCGACGGCGAGACCGCGCTGATCAACAACGTCAACGGGTCGCTGCGCGACATGCCGATCGAGGTCCTGGAGACGCTCTTCCCCGTCCGCGTCACCCGGTACGAGATCCGTCCCGGCACCGGCGGCGCCGGGCGCTGGCGGGGCGGCGACGGCGTGGTGCGCGAGTACGAGTTCTGCGGCGACACCTCCCTCTCGCTGTGGTTCGAGCGTTCCGTGACGCCCGCCTGGGGGCTGGCGGGCGGCGAGGACGGCGCTCCCCCGCGCGTCACGCTCAACCCGGGCACCCCCGGCGAGCGCGCCATGCTCAAGGCCAACGCCGTCCCCGTCAGGGCCGGTGACGTGCTGCGCTGCGAGTCCGGCGGCGGAGGCGGCTACGGCCCCGCCCAGGGCTGACCACCCCGCCCGGGCCGCGGCCCGTACCGGCCGGTTCCCCTCGGCGGCGCGGCCCGCGGCGGTGAATGCGGTGGTGAATGCGGTGGTGAATACGGCGGTGAATACAGTGGCGTCATGACCCGCGAAACCCCCGCCGCGAAGCGGCGCCGCCGCGAGCAGCTCAGCGACTTCCTGCGCGCCCGCCGGGCCCGGCTCACGCCCGGCGACGTCGGGATGGCGAGCGCGGGCCGGCGGCGCACGCCGGGCCTGCGGCGCGAGGAGGTCGCCGTGCTCGCCGGGGTCGGCGTGTCCTGGTACACCTGGCTGGAGCAGGGCCGCGACATCAACGTCTCCACCGAGGTGCTCGACGCGATCGCCCGCGCGCTGCGGCTGAGCGACCCCGAGCGCGTCCACCTCTACCTGCTGGCCGGGCTCAACCCGCCACGGCCCGGCGGCGGGCGCGACACCGAGGTCTCACCGGAGCTGCGGCACCTGCTCGACGCGTGGATGCCGCGCCCGGCGATCCTGCGCGATCGCTACTGGAACCTGCTCGCGATCAACGACGCGACCCGTACGGTGTTCGGCTACGACGACGTCGACCACAACTGCCTGGTCTCGTTCTTCACCAACGCCCGCTACCGGGGCATGCACGTGCAGTGGGAGTCGGCCGCCCCGGCCGTCGTGGCCGCCTTCCGCGCCACCACGGCCCACTTCACCGACGACCCCGAGTTCGACCGGGTGGTCGGCGAGCTGAGCGCGGCCAGCCCCGAGTTCGCCGAGCTGTGGGCGCGCCACGAGGTCGGCTCCCCGCCCCAGACGGTCAAGGCGGTGCGCCACCCCGAGGCCGGCGACCTGTTCTTCGACACCACCACCCTGGCCGTCACCGACCGGCCGCACTGGTATCTGGAGCTGTACAACCCGCGCGCCGGCACCGGGACCGCCGGCCGGGTCGAACGGCTGCTGGGCGACCGGCTCGCCGCCCACGCCTGACCGTCCCGCCGCAGGGTGGTGGTGTCACTCCCCGGACAGCCGCGCACTGTCTGCCCGCCCCGCCGGTCGGCACGCTGGGTCCCATGACACAGCAGACCTCCAGGTTCACCGGCAAGATCGCGCTCATCACCGGCGGCGGCAGCGGCATGGGACTCGCCACCGCGCGCAGGCTGCTCGACGAGGGCGCCGACGTGGTCATCACCGGCCGCGACCAGGCCCGGCTCGACGCCGCCGCCCGGCAGCTCGGCGGCGGCGACCGCGTCCTGGCGCTGCGCGGCGACGCCGCGAGCCCCGCCGACCTCGACACGATCGCCGACGCCGTACGGGACCGGCACGGGCGGCTGGACGTGCTCTTCGCCAACGCCGGCATCGCCGCGTTCCAGCCGCCCGGCGACGTCACCGAGGCCGCCTTCGACCACATCTTCGGCATCAACGTCAAAGGCGTGTTCTTCACCGTCCAGAAGAGCCTCCCGCTGCTCACCGACGGGGCCGCGATCGTCGTCAACGCGTCGTGGACGCTGCACCGCGGCCTGGCCGGCGGCTCCCTCTACGCCGCGACCAAGGCCGCGGCGCACAACCTGGCCCGCACGCTCGCGGCCGACCTGGCGCCGCGCGGCATCCGGGTCAACTCCGTGAGCCCCGGCTACATCGAGACCCCGATGTTCCACGGCAACGTCACCGCCGAGACGCGGGCCGCGGTGGTCGCCGCGGTGCCCGCGGGGCGGATCGGCACCGCCGAGGACGTGGCGGCCGCCGTCGCCTTCCTGGCCTCCGACGAGGCGTCCTACGTCAACGGGCAGGACCTCGTCATCGACGGCGGCCTCGTCGCCACGGCCTCCGGGCTGTAGCGCGGGCCCCAGGATCGGCCCGGGGGTCAGGCCCGGCCGCGGAACACCTCGACGAGGCTGGCGTAGCTGGTGGCGGCGTGGCCGCCCTCGATCGCCCGCTCGGTCAGGGCCTGGATGCGGGCGGGCCACTCGGTGTCCACGCCCGCCGCCGCGCTCTCCCGGACCAGGTACTTCATCGTGGCCAGATGGGTCTCCAGCGTGGCGTCCTCCGCCGGGTAGGCGCCCCGGTCGATCTGGGCGGCGTACGCGGTGATGAACCCCGTCACGCTGCCCACCCACTGCGTGGCGAACGGCGCGAACGCCGACGCCTCGACCTTGGCCTCACCCAGCAGCGCGGCGCCGTGCAGGAACGCGTTCAGCGTGCCCCACATGACGCCGAGCAGCGCCACGTCGTACAGCGACGCCAGCCCCGGGTCGGTGCCGAAGAACGTCGCGGTGCCGAGCCGCCCCAGGCTGTCACGATGCCTGTCGAACGCCTCCTGCGAGCCGCTGAACAGCAGGAACGCCTCCGGGCTGCCGATCACCTCGGGGACCGCCATGATCGCGCCGTCCACGTAGGAGGCCGTCAGCGCCGCCAGCTCGCGGGCCTCGCCGGACGTGCCGGACGTCAGGTTGACCAGCGTCCGGCCGGCCAGCTCGGCCCGGTGCGCGCCGAGCGTGTCGCGCACCGCGTCCGCGTCGGTGAGGCAGACGACCACCAGGGAGCTCGCCCGCACGGCGTCCGCCACGGAGGGCGCGAGCACGGCCCCGCGCTCGACCAGGCCGGCGGCCTTGCCGGGCGTGCGGTTCCACACGGTGGTCGGGTGGCCCGCCGCGAGGAAGGCGGCGGCCAGGGCCTGGCCCATGAGGCCGAGGCCGATGACAGTAACGGATTCATCAGGTGTGTTCGTCATGGCTCCACTGTGCGGGAGGGGGGTTCCGGACGGTCTCCGGAAAGGTTGTGGGTAACGTTGCGGCGTGCGTTTCGGAGTGCTGGGCCCCCTGGAGGTGCGGACGTCGGGCGGGGAGCCCGTCCACGTCCCCGAGGCGAGGATCCGCACCCTGCTGGCCGCGCTCCTGGTCCACCGGGGCCACGCCGTCTCCGTGGACCGGCTCGCCGACGTCCTGTGGGGCGACGCGCCCCCTGCCGGCGCCGTGCGCACGCTGCGGTCCAAGGTGTCGCTGCTGCGGCGCGTCCTGGAGGACGCCGAGCCCGGCGGGCACGACCTGATCGAGTCCCGGCCGTCGGCGTACCTGCTGCGGGCCGACGGCGACGCCGTCGACGCCGGGCGCTTCGAGACGCTGCTGCGCCGCGCGTACGGGATCACCGGCGACCCGCGCGCGAAGGCGCGGCTGCTGGGTGAGGCCGTCGGCCTGTGGCGGGGCACGGCCGCGTTCGCCGAGCACGCCGACGAGGAGTTCGCCCGCGCCGAGGCCCGGCGGCTGGAGGAGCAGCGGCTGGCCGCGATGGAGGAGCTCGCCGTCGCCCGGCTCGACCTCGGCGAGCACGCCGCGGTCGCGGCCGAGCTGGGCGGGCTCGTCGCCGCCCACCCGCTGCGCGAGCGGCTCCGGCACGCGCACGTCCGCGCCCTGTACCTCGCGGGCCGCCAGGACGAGGCCCTGGCCGGCCTCGCCGAGCTGCGCGAACGCCTGCGCGACGACCTCGGCCTCGACCCCGGCCCCGACCTGGCCCGCCTCCACGAGGCGATCCTCCGCCAGGACCCCGCCCTCACCCCCGCCCCCGCCCCCGACCCCGACGCTCCCGACGCTGCCGGCTTCGCCGACGGGACGGGGGCGCGGGCCCGGGGGGACC
>NZ_JAHKRO010000035.1 GCF_019396325.1 Nonomuraea ceibae | reverse complement strand
CCACCCCCACCCCCACTGGGGGGACACCCGAGGAGGAGGCGGCCACCCCCTCCGGGGAGGCGGCCCCCCTCGGCGGGCCGGTGGCCACCGGGGGGACGGCCCAAGGGCCGCTGGTCTCCGGTCTTCCCGCCGTGGGGACGCCCGCGGAGGAGGCGGCCGTCCCCTCCAGAGAGGCGGGTCCCTTCGGTGAAAGACAGGGGTGGGAGGAGGCGGTCGGGGCGTTTGAGAGGGCGTTGGAGGTGGAGCCGGGGGATCAGCGGGCCGTGCTGGGGCTGGGGGAGGCGCTGGTGGCGGCGGGGCGGACGGAGCGGGCCGGGGAGGTGCTGGCGGAGGCGTTCGGGAGCGGGGCGCCGCTGCATCTGGCCGCCTTCCTGCGGGCGTACGGGCACCGGGACGAGGCGGTCGCCGTAGCCGGCGAGCTGGCGGTCCGGGAGCCGGGGGAGGCGCCGGTGGCCGAGGGGGCGAGGCTGCTGGGGGAGATGCTGGCCGAGGCGGGGGAGACGGCGGGGGCGCGGGAGGCGTTCGAGCGGGCGGTCGCGGCGGACCCGGAGGGGGCGGGGGCGACGCTGGTGTGCGCCGGGGTCAGCCTGGAGCGGGCGGGCGATGCCGAGGGGGCGCGGATGGCGTTCGAGGGGGCGGCGCGGGACGCCGACCCGTGGGCGGCGCGCGCGGGGCGGGCCCGGCTGGGCACGGCGAGCGCGGAGGAGCTGCCGTGGGGGCTGCTGGCGCTGGGGGACGAGGAGGGCGCGCTGGCCGCCCTGGCCGGGACGGCCGGCAGCCGGGAGGCGGCGGAGCTGACGCTGGCGCTGCACCGCGAGGACGTCGCCACCGTGCGGCGGCTGCTGACCGCGCGCCCGTCGCAGGAGGCGTTCGCCGGGACGCTGCGGGCGGCGGCCGAGAGGGGGGAGGCGGCCGAGGAGCTGTACCGGCTGGTCGTCGAGCTGGCGGAGCCGGCCGTGGCGGCGGAGGCCAGGGTGGGGCTGGGCCGGCTGCTGTCGGACGACGGCCGGCACTGCCGGGCCGAGCTGTGCCTGCTGCCCGCGACGCGGGAGGCGGCCACGGCGGGGGCGGCGTGGCGCGCGGTCGGGATCGCCCGGCGGCGGCGCGGGGATCTGACGGGCGCGGTGGAGGCCGTGCGTGAGGCGATGCCGGACGCGGCCGTACAGCTCGCGGAGCTGCTGGAGGAGCTCGGGGACGCGGACGGCGCGCGGGCGGCGCTGGGCGAGGGCGCCGCGGCGGGTGACCTGGAGAGCCTGCGTCACCTGCTGGTGCACCTGCTGGAGCGGGGCGAGTACGACGCGATCCCGGCGCAGGCGGAGCGGGCCGTGGCGACGGGTGATCCGCAGACCGTGGCGATGGGCCACTGGGTGTGGGGTGACGCCTGCCGGTCCACGGGTGACCTGGCGGGCGCGGTGAAGCTGTACCGGCTGGCGATGGAGGCGGGGGACCCGGACGTGGTGCCGGGCGTGCGCGGCGACCTGGCGCAGGCGCTGCGGGCACGGGGTGACGGCGGCGCGGCGGCCGAGCAGGCGTGGCTGGCCATCGAGACCGGCGACCCGGAGACCGCGGCGCGGGCGGGCGTCAACCTGGGCTGCTGGCTGCACGAGGACGGCGACCCGCTGGGCGCGGCCGACGCCTTCGCCGCCGCGCTCCAGGCGAGTGAGCAGCCGGGCGAGCCGCAGGGGGCGGCGGGGACCGCGCTCGGGAACCTCGCCGTGCTCGCGCGACAGGCCGCCGGGCGTGGCGAGCACCAGCTCGCCACGCAGGTGCTGTCGCGGATGGGACGGCACGCGGGCGAGACGGCGCGCGAGCTCGGGGCGGCGTGCGACGATCCGGCGGCCGTGCGGGGCTACTTCGAGCTGGCCGGGCACGGCCCGGTGACGGAGCTGGAGATCGCCGGGCGGCTGGCGGAGCTGGGGCGGACGGCGGAGGCGCGGGCGGTGTACGAGCGGCTGGGCGGTGACGAGGACCCGGACGTGCGGTTCGTGGCGGGCGGCAGGCTGCTGGAGCTGCTGGAGGAGCAGGGCGACGAGGACGCCTTCTACAGCCTGGCCGAGCGGCAGGCGGGTGACGCCGAGAGCCCGGCGCGGGCGATGTTCGGCAGCCTGCTCGGCATGCTGCAGGAGCGCCAGGGTGACACGGAGGCGTCGCTGCGGACGTTGCGGGCGGCGGCGGAGTCAGGCGCGCCGCCCGCGCTGACGGCGCTCGCGCAGGCGCTGGCCGGCGACGGTCAGGTGGCGGAGGCCAGGCGGGTGTACGAGCGCGTCGTCGCCGGCGAGGACGCGGAGCTGGCCGTGCGGGCGATGGTGGCGATCGGGCACACCTATCACGACGACGACCCGGGCCTGGCCAGGGAGTGGTACGTCCGGGCGGTCGAGTCGGGGGCTGGGCACGCGAGCGCGCTGGGCGCGATGTACCTGGGCGCGCTGGCCAAGCGGGAGCGCGACTTCCCCGAGGCGCTCGGCTGGTACCAGCGGGTGATCGACGCGGGCGACCCGGAGTCGGGCATGGCCGCGGCGCACCTGGGCGAGCTGTGTTACTGGCTGGGCGATCTCGACGGCGCGCTGCGCTACTACGAGCTGACACTGGGCCTGACGGACCGGCCGGAGCTGGTCGCGGAGGCGGCCTGCCGGGCGGGCGAGATCCGCTACCGGCACGGTGACCTGGCCGCCGCGGGGGTGCTGCTGGCCCGGGCGGTGGAGACGGGGGACGAGACGTTCGCCGGGGAGGCGGAGGCGCTGCTCGGTAAACTTGCGGTTAATTAAACGACGTCATAGTCTCATCCAGTCAAACATTTATGGGGTGAGGCTGATGGGCAAGGCAGGACGACCGCCCCTGGACCCGGCGCGCCAGCTCGAACGGGCGCACCGGATCCTCGACGCGGCAGCCGAGCTGATCCTGCGCTGGGGCTACGACAAGACCACGATCGACGACGTGGCCGGGCAGGCCGGGGTCGCCAAGGGCACCATCTACCTGCACTGGCGCACGCGCGACGCGCTCTTCTCCGCGCTGCTGCGCCGCGAGCGGGTGCTGATGGTCCAAGAGGTGCGCGAGGCGGCCCCGGCCACGCTCCGGGAGCTGGTCGGCGCGCTCGCCGCCGCGCTGCTGCGGCGCCCGCTGATGAGGGCGCTGCTCGTCGGCGACCGCGAGGTGCTGGGCAAGCTCCGCGCGCTGAAACAGGACAGCCCGGCGACCCCGCTGCTCAGCGACGCCTTCGAGGACTATCTCGGCAGGCTCGACCGGCAGGGCGCCCTCCGTCCCGGCCTGACCGGCCAGGAACGGCTCACGGTCCTCGGGTCGGTGCTCTACGGGTTCGTGATCTCGCAGCCGATGATGCCCGAGCCGCCGGCCGCCGACCGGCTCGCGGAGCTGATCGCCGACACCGCCGACCGGGCGCTGTGCACCGACGGGCCGCCCGGCGACGCCGCCGAGATCGCCCGCGCCACCCTGGACTACCTCGACTCCGTCGAGGCGATCGCCCGCGGCAAGCTGGCCGGCTCCCTCGGCCTTGAGGAGGTGTGACGTGCGGACCGTGCTCCCCCTCGGCGACGAAGCCGCCGACCTCGCCACGGCGGGCGGCAAGGGCGCGTCGCTGGCGAAGCTGACCAGGGCCGGGCTGCCCGTCCCGGGCGGCTTCCACATCACCACCGGCGCCTACCGCGCGTTCGTGTCGGCCTTCCGCGACGAGATCGACCCGGGCGACCCCGCCGCCGTCGCGGAGCTGTTCGCCCGGCACGAGATCCCCGGCGACCTGGCCGCGAGCATCCGGGCCGCCTACGAGGCGCTGGGCGACGGGCTGGGCGACGGCGTGCCGGTGGCGGTGCGGTCGTCGGCGACGGCCGAGGACCTGCCGGGCATGTCGTTCGCCGGCCAGCAGGACACCTACCTCAACATCCGGGGCGACGGCCTGCTCGACGCCGTCAGGCGGTGCTGGGCCTCGCTGTGGAACGCCCGCGCGATCGCCTATCGCGAGCGGAACGGCGTCCCCCACGACGACGTGGCGCTGGCCGTCGTCGTCCAGGAGCTGGTGGACGCCGACGCCGCGGGCGTCATGTTCACCGCCAACCCCGTCACCGGGGCGCTCGGCGAGACCGTGATCAACGCGTCCTGGGGGCTCGGCGAGGCGGTCGTGGGCGGCCAGGTGACCCCCGACACGGTCGTGGTGACCTCGAGCGCCGTGACGGAGGCCCGTACCGGGGACAAGGCCGTGATGACCGTGCGGACCGAGGGCGGCACCGAGGAGCGGCCGGTCCCCGAGGAGCTGCGGCGGGCGGCGGTGCTCGACGAGGCGCAGGCCGTCGAGCTGGCCGCGCTCGGCGCGCGGGTGCAGGAGCTGTACGGCACGCCCATGGACGTGGAGTGGGTCCGGCGCGGCGGCGCGTTCGCGATCGTCCAGGCCCGCCCGGTCACCGGCGTCAAGCCGCGCACGGAGGAGTGGAACGACAGCCTCAGGGGCGACTACCTGTGGACCGGCGGCAACCTCGGCGAGGCCATCCCCGACGTGATGACGCCCGCGACCTGGTCGTTCGTGCGGATGTTCATCCACGAGGCGATGTCGGCCTCCACGCTGCCCGGCTTCGACCTGGTCGGCAACATCGGCGGACGCTTCTACATGAACCTCAGCGTGACGTTCTCCGTCGCCCGCGCGCTCGGCATGTCGGGCCGGCTGAGCGCCGTGGAGCAGGTGTTCGGCAGGCTGCCGGCCGGGCTGGAGCCGCCCATGCTCGACGTCTCCCGGTGGCGGATCGTCAAGGCGGTCGTGCCGATGGCGCTGGCCATCCGCAAACGGGTGCGCGAGCACCTGCGGGCCATGCCCGCCTTCCTGGCCGGGGCCGCCCGGCGCGGCGAGGAGCTGCGCGCACGGGTCGCCGCCACCGCCACGCCCGCCGAGCTGGCCGCGCTCTGGTCACGCGAGATCGAGCCGTACTTCGTCACCGCCTGCCGCATGCTGGAGGCCGCCGGGCGGCAGGGCGGCTCGACGCTCGTCTACACGCGCGACAACCTGCGCAGGCTGGTGGGCGAGGCCGACGCCGAGGCCATGCTGACCGGCGTCAACAGCGACGGCGAGCTGGCCAGCCTCGGCCTGCTCACCGGGCTCGGCCGGCTGGCCAGGGGCGAGATCACCAGGGACGAGTTCGCCCGCGCCTACGGGCACCGCGGGCCGCACGAGTTCGAGGTGTCGATGCCGCGCCCCGGCGAGGACCCCGGCTGGATCGACGCCCAGCTCGCCGGGCTGCGCGACCTGCGTGAGGACACCCGGGCGCTGCTCGCCCGCCAGGAGAAGGCCCGCGAGGCCGCCTGGGCGCGCTTCGCCGAGCGCCATCCGCGCAGGCTCGCCGGGATGCGGGCCAGGGTGCGCCGGTGGAACGCGGTGGTGCGCGACCGGGAGGCCACGCGGTCGGAGGTCATCCGGGCGTTCTGGGTGCTGCGCGCCTTCGTGGTGCGTGCCGGTGAGCTGACCGGGCACGGCGACGCGCTGTTCTTCCTGGCGGTGGAGGAGATCCTCGACGTGCTCGGCGGTGACGCCGCCGCCCTGGCGAACGTCCCCGTACGGCGTGCCACCTACGAGCGTTACGCGGCGCTGCCGCCGTACCCGGCGCTGATCGTCGGCCGGTTCGACCCGGTGCGCTGGGCGGCCGACCCGGACCGGCGCGCCGACCTGTACGACGCGCGCGGCGGCGGCACGCCGGTCAGCGACACGGTGACCGGCTTCCCCGGGGCTCCCGGCGTCGTCGAGGGCGTGGCCCGGGTGCTGTCGGGGCCGGAGGACGGCGACCGGCTCAAGCCGGGTGAGATCCTGGTGACCACGCTGACGAACGTCGGCTGGACGCCCATGTTCCCGCGCGCCGCCGCCGTGGTGACCGACATGGGCGCGCCTCTGTCGCACGCCTCGATCGTGGCCCGCGAGCTCGGCATCCCGGCCGTGGTCGGCACCGGCAACGCCACCATGCGGCTGCGCGACGGCGACCGGATCCGGGTGGACGGCGAGCGGGGCACGGTGGACCTGTTGGGGGGCTGACAGGAGTGGCTGAAAGCCCGCATACGTGTATAACTGCGCCATGCGGACCATCAGCGTTCCTGTCGACATCAAGGCGTCCCCCGAGCGGGTGTGGGAGGTCATCGCCGACTTCGCCGCCTACCGGGAGTGGAACCCGTTCATCCGGGAGGCGGCCGGCGAGGCCCGGGAGGGCACCACGCTCGCGCTGCGGATGTTCCCCGAAGGAGGCAGGCCGATGAGCTTCCGCCCCAAGGTCCTGCGCGCCGAGCCGGGGCGGGAGCTGCGCTGGCTGGGCAACCTCATCGTGCCCGGCCTGTTCGACGGCGAGCACGCCTTCGAGCTGAGCGCGACCGGTGACGGGACGCGGATGGTGCAGAGCGAGCGGTTCAGCGGCCTCCTCGTGCCCCTCTTCGGCAAGGTCGTCGCGCGGGCGGAGGGCGACTTCGCCCGGCTGAACGAGGCCCTGCGCCGGCGGGCCGAGGAGACCTGACGGGCCGGGCCCCCGGCGTCCGGGGGCCCGGCGGGTCACAGGCCGTTGGCCGCGACCACGTCCCGATACCAGTGGGCGCTGTCCTTCCAGGTGCGCTCCATCGTGTCGCGGTCGACGCGGACGACGCCGAACCGCTTGGCGTAGCCGTGCGCCCACTCGAAGTTGTCCATCAGCGACCACAGGAAGTAGCCGCGCACGTCGGCCCCGCCCTTGATCGCCTCCAGCACGGCCGTCAGGTGCCGCCGCAGGTAGTCGACGCGGTCGGCGTCGTGCACCCGGCCGTCGGCGCCGACCGGGTCGGGGAACGCGGCGCCGTTCTCGGTGATCATGACGGGCAGCGCCGGGTAGTCGCGGCGCAGCCGCAGCAGCAGCTCCGTCAGGCCGGTCTCGTCGATGTTCCACCCCATCTCGGTGTACGGGCCGGGCTGGCGGACGAACTCGACGTCCTCGCAGCCGATCCACGGTGACGCCGTGCCGTCCGCGTGCCCGTCGGCCGTGTCGCGCGCGCCGCCCCGGTCCCACTGGCGTACCAGGATCGGGTTGTAGTAGTTGATCCCCAGCACGTCGAGCGGCGCGGCGGCGGTGGCCTCGTCGCCGTCGCGCACGAACGACCAGTCGGTCACCGAGGCGGTGTCGTCGATGAGGTCGCGCGGGTAGGCGCCGTCGAGCATCGGCCCGAGGAAGGCCCGGTTGGCCACCGCGTCGACGCGGCGGACGGCGTCGGCGTCACGCTCGGACACGCCGCGCGTGTGGTGCAGGTTGAGCGTCACCGACACCTGCGCCGTGGCCGGGATCACCTCGCGCAGCGCGCGGGCGGCCAGGCCGTGGCCGAGGTTGAGGTGGTGCAGCGCGGCCAGGGCGGCGGCCGGGTCGGTGCGGCCGGGGGCGTGCACGCCGGAGGCGTAGCCGAGGTAGGCCGAGCACCACGGCTCGTTCAGCGTGATCCAGGTGTGCACCCGGTCGCCCAGGGCCTCGCCCATGCGGCGCGCGTACTCGCCGAACCGGAGCGCGGTGTCACGGGCCGGCCAGCCGCCGGCGTCCTCCAGCTCCTGGGGCAGGTCCCAGTGGTAGAGCGTGGCCACGGGGGCGATGCCGCGCTCGCGCAGGCCGTCGACCAGGCGGGAGTAGAAGCCGAGCCCGGCCTGGTTGAGCCGGTCGCCGCCGCCGGGCAGCACGCGCGGCCAGGAGATGGAGAACCGGTAGGCGCCCACGCCGAGCCCGGCCAGGATGTCGAGGTCCTCGTCGAGGCGGTGGTAGTGGTCGCAGGCGAGGTCGCCGGTGTCGCCGCCGGTCACCAGGCCGGGCGTGTGGGAGAAGGTGTCCCAGATCGAGGGGCCGCGGCCGTCCTCGTTCCAGGCGCCCTCGACCTGGTAGGCGGCCGTGGCCGTGCCCCACAGGAAGTCGTCGGGGAAGGTGGGCATGGGGGTCACTCCTCGGTGGTCAGGACGATCTCGATCTGATCAGTGTCGCCGCCGGCGGTGACGCGCACATCCGGGTGCGTGACGCCGGCGCCGGCCAGGTTCCAGGGGGCGGGCGCGCCCTCGGTGCGGCGGGCGCGCACCCGGAGCGTCCCGCCGTCGGCGGTCACGTCGTGGGCAGCGTGGGCGTACGCGCCCCGCGTCCCCGGGGCGCATGCGCCAGTAGCCGTCCTCGAACTTCATGTCGTCCGTCTCCGAGAGGGATCAGCAGGGCCGCAGCGCCACGACGTCCTGCGGGGCGAGCGTGACGTGGCCGGCCACGGCGGACCCGGTCAGCAGGTCCTCCGACGGCTCGGGAACGGGCACGCGCACGGTGCCGCCGCCGTGGTTGAGCAGGAACAGCACGGGACCGCGCCGTACCGCCTCGACGCCGGGCGGCAGGCCGGGCAGCACGCCGGTGACGCCCGCGTCGGCGAGCAGCCGGCCGGTCAGCTCGCCCAGCGCGTCCTGATCGGGCAGCGTCGCCAGGTACCAGGCGGCGCCGTCGCCGGTCGCGTGCCGCAGCACGGCCGGGCCGCCGTCGTCGAAGGCCGCGACCGTCTCGGCGCCCTCCGCGCGCACGAGCTCCGTCCAGGTGTGCGCGGTGAACGCGCCGCCGTCGCTCCAGCGGCAGCCGACCGGCCCGTCGACGGGCCGCCACTCCTCGCCGGACGCGCCCAGCACCTCGCGCAGCGGCGCCGGGAAGCGGCCGGTGCGGACGTGCGCCCGTGGATCGACGATCCCGGAGAACGGCCCGACCAGGAGCACGCCGCCGCCGCGCGCGTACGCGGTGAGCGAGGCGGCGTCGCGGTCGCTGATCAGGAAGAGGTTCGGCACCACGACCAGCGCGTATCGGGACAGGTCGGCGGACGGCGGGACCACGTCGGCGCTCACCCCGCGCTCCCACAGCGGCCGGTAGTGCGCCAGCAGCCGCTCGACCGGGTCGAGCCGGTCGCTGGGCAGGTCGCCCTCCTCCAGCGCCCACCAGCTCGGCCAGTCGTGCACGAGCGCCACCCGCGACTCCACCCGGGCGCCCGCCACGCCGGCCAGCCGGCGCAGTTCGGCGCCGTGCGCGCGGACCTCGGCGTGCAGCCGCGTGTCCGGCCCGGCGTGCGGCACCATCGCGGCGTGGAAGCGCTCCGCGCCGGACCGCGAGGCCCGCCACTGGAAGTAGCACGAGCCGTCGGCGCCGCGCGCCACCGCCTGCAGCGACTCCAGCCGCAGCCGGCCGGGCGGTTTGGGGAGGTTGTGCGGGCGCCAGTTGACCGCCGAGGTGGCCTGCTCCATCAGCATCCACGGCCGCCCGCCCGCCAGGCCGCGCATCAGGTCGTGGGTCAGCGCCGCGCGCACGGCGGCCAGCGGGTCGGCCGGGTCGGGGTAGTGGTCGTCGGAGACCACGTCCTCCTCGGGCGCCCAGGTCCAGTAGTCGACGGGCTTGAAGAAGCCCATGAAGTTCGTGGTGACGGGGATGTGCGGGGTGCGGGCGCGCAGCACGTCGCGCTCGGCCCGGAAGTGCGTGAGCAGCGCGTCGGAGCCGAACCGCCGGTGGTCGAGCCGCTGCGACGGGTTGACCAGGTACGGCGTGCGGCGCGGGGTGAGGATCTCGTCCCAGTCGCTGTAGCGCTGGCTCCAGAACGCGGTGCCCCACGCCTCGTTGAGCGCGTCCAGGTCGCCGTAGCGCTCGCGCAGCCAGGCGCGGAAGGCGGCCGCCGCGTCGTCGCAGTGGCAGAACTGCCCGTACTCGTTGCCCACGTGCCACATCGCCAGCGCCGGATGCCCGGCGTAGCGGTCGGCCAGGTCGCTCACCAGGGCCAGCGCCCGCTCCCGGTAGACCGGCGACGACACGCAGAACTGGTTGCGCGCCCCCCACCAGAGCCGGTGCCCCGACTCGTCCACCGGCAGGGTCTCCGGCCACCGGCGCCCCATCCACGGCGGCGGCGAGGCGGTCGGCGTGGCCAGGTCCACCGCGATCCCGGCCCCGGCCAGCAGGTCGAGCACCCGGTCCAGCCAGCCGAAGTCACGCGCGTCCGGCTCCGGCTCGATCCGCGCCCAGCTGAACACGCCGACGGTGACCAGGTTGACCCCGGCCGCCCGCATCAGCTCGGCGTCCTCCCGCCAGACCTCCTCCGGCCACTGCTCGGGGTTGTAGTCGCCGCCGAAGAGCAGGCCGCGCCCGTCCGTCAGGGAGTGCAGGCCGGGGCGGGTCACCGGGCGGCCGATCCGCGGGCGGCGGGCGCCGCAGAGCTGTCGCCGACGACCAGCCGGCAGGGCACCAGCCGCTGCCGGGGCTCCCGGTCGCCGTCCTCCAGCCGGTCGATGAGCATGCCGGCGCCGAGCCGGCCCAGCTCGGCGCTCGGCGGCTCCAGCGTGGTCAGCCGGGGGTGGAACAGCTCGGCCACCCGCGACGACGACAGCACCAGCATCAGCGTCAGGTCGCGGGGGACGCGCCCGCCCCGCGCGGCCACGGCGGAGATCACCCCGACGGCGGCCTGGTCGCTCATCACGGCCAGCGCGGTCACCTCCGGGTGGGCGGCCACGAGCCGCCCGTACGCCTCGCGGCCCTCGTCGGCGGTGGAGGCCCGCAGGTCGCCCACGTAGCCGAGCCCCGCCTGCGCCGCGGCGGCGGCGAACTCCCCGGCGGCGCGGATCGCCGGGCCGTACTGCTCCGCGTAGGCGCCGGGGGCGTGGCCGAAGAACGCCAGCGAGCGGTGCCCGAGCCCGGCCACGTGGGCGACGGCGTCGGCAGCCGTCCGGGCGAAGTCGATGTCGGCGTGGTCGACGCCGTCCGGCTCGCGGGTGCGGCCGATCATGGCGACCGGCACCCCGGCCCCGGCCAGCCACTCCACCCGCTCGTCGTCGAGCTTGACCTCCATCACGAGCACGCCGTCGACCAGGCCGAGCCCGGTCAGGTGGCGCAGCTCCTCGACCGGGTCGTCGCGCTCGGGGGAGAGCAGCAGGTGGTAGCCGCGTTCCTTGGCCGCCTCGGCCGCCGCGGTGGCGAACTGCATCTCGGTCAGGCCGAAGCCGTGGTGCGGGGCCGGGAACAGCAGCGCCAGGATGCGCGTGCGCTTGCTCACCAGGCCCCGGGCCAGCGCGTTCGGCCGGTAGCCGAGGTCGGCCGCCGCCTGCTCGATCCGCCTCCTGGTCTCCGCCGCCACCGGGCGGGTGCCGTTCAGCGCGGCCGAGGCCGTGCTGACCGCCACCCGCGCCCGCTCGGCCACCTCACGTAGCGAACTCATCACACCCCGGCCCGGATCAGCGTGTCGAAACGTTTCGCATGAACGTATTGGCCGGTTTGTGGTGATGTCAACGGCCGGGTGAAGAGGCTCAGGGTTCGATGAGCCCCGCGCGGATCGCGTAACGGGTGAGCTCCAGCCGGTCGCGCATGCCGAGCTTGCCGAGCACGTTCGCGCGGTGCCGGTCGACGGTCTTGACGCTGATCACCAGCAGGTCCGCGATCTCTTTGGAGGAGTGCCCTTCGGCGATGAGCTTGACGATCTCCTCCTCGCGCGGCGTCAGGATGCTGGCGGGCAGGCTCTCGCGTTGGTCGTCACGGCGCAGGTAGTCGCGGATCAGCGCCGTGACCGCGCCCGGGTAGAGGAACGGCTCGCCGCGCATCGCCGCCCGGCACGCCTCCAGCAGGTCGCGGTCGGCCACCGACTTGAGCACGTAACCGCTGGCCCCGGCCCGGAGCGACTCGAACAGGTACTGCTCGTTGTCGTACATCGACAGCATGAGCAGCCGGACCTCGGGCGCCCGCCGGGAGATCTCCCTGGCCGCCTGGATGCCGGTCATGCGCGGCATCGCGATGTCCAGGATCGCGAGGTCGACGCCCTCGGTGGCCAGCTCGACCGCCTCGGCGCCGTTGCCCGCCTCGGCCACCACCGTCAGGTCGGGCTCGGCGTCCAGGATGAGCCGCAGGCCCTGGCGCACCAGGGCGTGGTCGTCGGCGAGCAGGATGCGGGTGGGTGCCACGATCGGTCAGTCCCCTTCCTCGACCGGTACGGCCAGGCGTACGGCGGTGCCGCCCTCGGGCGGATGCTCGATGGACAGCCGGGCGCCGATCAGCAGCGCGCGTTCGCGCATGCCGATGATGCCCGCGCCCTCGTGGATCGGGCCGCCGCGCCCGTCGTCCACGATCGACAGCAGCACCCCGCCGGGCCGCCTGACCAGCGACAGCTCCACCCGCGACGCACCGGCGTGGCGGGCGACGTTGGTCAGCCCCTCCTGCGCGATGCGGTAGACGACCAGCTCGGCCTCGCCGCCCAGCGGCGGCAGCCGCGCGTCGAGGCGGCGGGTCACGGGCACGCCGGGGAAGTCGGCGGCCAGCGCGTTGAGCGCGCTGATCAGGCCCAGGTCCTCCAGCACGCCGGGCCGCAGCCGCCTGGCCACCTGCCGCACCTCGTCCAGGCTGGAGCGTACCGTCTCCTGGATCGTGCGCAGCTCCTCGCGCAGGTCGTCGGGCGCCCGGTCGGCGGTCCGCTTGAGCGCGAGGAGCACCACGGTCAGGCTCTGGCCGATCTCGTCGTGCAGCTCGCGGGCGATGCGCTGCCGCTCGCCCTCCTGCGCGGCCAGGGCGTGCGCGCTGGCCGCCGTCCGCTCGGCCTCCAGCCGGTCGAGCATCGCGTTGAACGTGCGCACCACGTCGGTGAGGTCGCCGTTGCCCCCGTCGGGCATCCGGTCGGTGGGTCGCAGCAGGTCGACCCGGCGCATCAGCGCGGTGAGCGCGCCGAGCGGCGCCAGGCTGCGGCGCAGCAGCAGCGCGTTGGCCGCCATGATCAGTGCCAGGCCGACGATCAGCACCGGGATCTCGGTCACCCGCACCAGCGGGGACACGGTGGCGGGGGAGAGGGCCAGCACCAGCGTCCCGGCGGTGAACACCAGCCCGTTGATCGCGATCACCCGCCGGAACAGCGCCTGCACGGGGCTCCGCCGTTGGTCGCTCATGCCCCCCAGCCTCACCGTCGGACGGCCCGGCCGTCCATCCGGTCCAGCACTCATCCTTGCCCGCGCGCGCCTACATGATGCCCACCGGCAGAGATGGGTGTCAGACCCGATGTCCGGATCGTCCCTGATTGTCGAGACTTGATGTTCCCGCCTTGATCTGGAGGACCGTCATGTCTCGCCTGTCACCATCATCACCCCGCACGTCCCGGGAGCGTACCGGCCCGCCGGGGCGTGTGCGATGACCGGTGCACTCGCCCTGACCGTCTTCGTGGTGGCGTTCTTCTTCATCGCCACCGAGAAGGTGAACAAGGTCAAGGTGGTGCTCGTCGCCGCCGGCCTCATGGCGGTACTCGGGCTGATCCCCGGAGCTCAGGTGTTCTTCTCCGAGCACGAGGGGATCGACTGGAACGTCATCTTCCTGCTCTTCGGCATGATGATCATCGTCGGGATCATCAAGCAGACGGGCGTCTTCGACTTCCTGGCCATCTGGGCCGCGAAGAAGTCGCAAGGCAGGCCGTACCGGCTCATGGTCATGCTGATGGCCATCACCGCGATCGCCTCGCCGTTCCTGGACAACGTCACCACGATCATGCTGGTCGCGCCCGTCACCGTCATGGTGTGCGACCGCCTGCACATCCCGGCCCAGCCGTACCTCATCGCCGAGGTCCTCGCCTCCAACATCGGCGGAGCCGCCACGCTCATCGGGGACCCGCCCAACATCATCATCGGCAGCCGGGCCGGCCTGACGTTCAACGACTTCCTCGCGCACATGGCCCCGGTCGTGGTCATCGTCTTCCTGGTGTTCCTGCTGCTCACGCGGGTGCTGTTCCGCAAGTCGTTCGTCTACAACCCCGACCGCGTGGCCGAGGTCATGGCGCTGCAGGAGCGGCGCGCGATCACCGACCCGCGCCTGCTCGTCCGCTGCCTGGTCGTGCTCGGGCTCGTCGTCGTCGGGTTCGGGCTGCACGCCGTCGTGCACGTCGAGCCGTCCATCGTGGCGCTCGTCGGCGCCGGCGTGATGATGCTCGTCGCCCGCGCCGACACCGGCGAGACGCTGCGCGAGGTCGAATGGCCCACGCTGGTGTTCTTCATGGGCCTGTTCGTCATGGTCGCCGGGCTCGTCAACACCGGCGTCATCGCCACCGCGGGCGAGTGGGTGATCAGCGCCGTCGGCGACAACTACTTCGGCGCGGCCACGTCGCTGCTGTTCGGCTCGGCCGTGCTCGGCGCGTTCTTCGACAACATCCCGTACGTCGCCACCGTCGCGCCGATCGTCGAAGGGCTCGTCGCCCAGGCGCCCGACCCGGCCACCGGGCAGGCGATCTGGTGGGCGTTCGCGCTCGGCGCCGACTTCGGCGGCAACGGCACCGCGGTCGCCGCCAGCGCCAACGTCGTCGCGCTCGGCATCGCCGCGCGCTCCGGGCACCGGATCTCCTTCTGGGAGTTCACCCGGTACGGGCTGCTCGTCACCGCGATCACCTCGGTGCTGGCATGGGTCTACGTCTGGCTGCGGTACTTCCTCTGATGACGCTGCCGGAGCTCTACGTCGTGCTGCTCGCCGGCGGGCTCGTGCTTTTGGCCGGCATCGCGGCGGTACGCACCGCCAGCCGGCTCGGCCTGCCCAGCCTGCTGCTGTTCCTCGGGCTGGGCATGGTCATCGGCGAGGACGTGCTCGGCGTCCGGTTCGACGACGCCCAGCTCGCCCAGACGCTCGGCACCTGCGCGCTGGCGCTCATCCTCGTCGAGGGCGGGCTCAGCACCCGCTGGACGGACCTGCGCACGCTGCTGGCCCCGTCGGCGATGCTGGCCACCCTCGGCGTCGCCGTCAGCGTGCTGGTCACCGCCACCGGCGCCCACCTGCTGCTCGGCCTCGACTGGCAGCTCGCGCTGCTGCTCGGCGCCATCGTCTCCTCCACCGACGCCGCCGCCGTGTTCGCCGTGCTGCGGACGCTGCCGCTGCCCCGGCGGCTGGCCGGGATGGTCGAGGCCGAGTCCGGGTTCAACGACGCGCCGACCGTCATCCTGGTGCTGGTCTTCAGCAGCGCCGCCGGGGTGCCCGACTTCGCCGTGATAGGCGGGCAGGTCGTCTACCAGATCGCCGCCGGGGCCGCCGTCGGGCTGCTCGCCGGCTGGGGCGGCGTCGCCGCGCTGCGCTACGTCGCACTGCCCGCCACCGGGCTGTACCCGCTGGCCACGCTCGGGCTGGGCGTCATCGCCTTCGCCGCCGCGGGCGCGCTGAACGCCTCCGGGTTCATGGCCGCCTACCTGTCCGGGATCGTGCTCGGCAACGCCGTGCTGCCGCACCGGGCCGCCACCCGCTCCTTCGCCGAAGGCGCCGGCTGGCTGGCGCAGATCGGGCTGTTCGTCATGCTCGGACTGCTCGTCGACCCGAGCGAGCTGCCCGCCGCGCTGCTGCCCGCCCTCGTCGTCGGGCTGGTGCTCCTGCTGCTCGCCCGGCCCGTCTCGGTGCTCGCCGGGCTGCTGCCCTTCCGGGTGCCGTGGCGGCACCAGGTGTTCATCTCGTGGGCGGGGCTGCGCGGGGCGGTGCCGATCGTGCTGGCCACGTTCCCGATCGTCGCCGGGGTGCCCGGCAGCGGGCACCTGCTCAACATCGTGTTCGTGCTGGTCGTCGTCTTCACCCTGATCCAGGGGCCCGCGCTGCCCGCGCTCGCCAGGCTGCTCGGCGTGACCCAGCCGGGCCAAGCCAGGGAGGTGGACATCGAGTCGGCGCCGCTCGACGTGCTCGACGCCGAGCTGCTCACGCTGACCGTGCCCGCCGGGTCGCGGCTGCACGGGGTGGAGGTGGGCGAGCTGCGGCTGCCCGCGCCCGCGGCCATCAGCCTCGTCATCCGCGACCGGGCCACGTTCGTGCCCGCGCCGGAGACGCGGCTGCGGGAGGGCGACGAGCTGCTCATCGTCACCACCGCCGCCTGCCGTGAGGCCGCCGAACGCCGCCTGCGCGCCGTCGGCCGCCGCGGCCGGCTGGCCCGCTGGCACGGCGAACACGGCGACCCCGCCGACCCGGCCGAAGCCTTAGCCCCGCCCCCCGGCCATCCACCCGGCCACCCCCGCGCCGGGGAGCGGCTGCGGGGCCGGCCCCGTGCCGGGGAGCGGGCGTGCGCCGGTGACCGGCTGGGCGACGGACCCGGCGCCGGGGATCGGGCGTGCGCCGGTGACCCCGGGCCGCGCCGGAGCCCTCCCTGGGCGCTCACCCGTACGGGCAGCTCACCCGTACGGGACCCGTCCGGGTGAGGAGGGCGGCCCGTCAGCGGGACGGATGGCCGGGAGCGGGACGGACAGGCCGCCGGTCAGCGGGGCAGCTGGCCGGGAGCAGGGCGGACAGGTCAGTGGGACGAGTGTCCGAGCGCGGTGGACAGGTCGCGGGCGGAGTCGGCGATCGCCCGGCCGATCTCCTCCAGCCGGGGCGCGGCCGGCACCCGGGCGAGGGAGACGCTGATCGCGGCGGCGATGAGGCCGCGGTGGTCGCGCACCGGGGCGGAGACCGCGGCGGCGCTGTCGTCGAGCTCGACGTCGCTGGCCACGTAGCCGAACGTGCGGGCGTGGTCGAGGTCGGCCATCCACTGCTCCTCGCCGCTGACCGCCGAGTCGAGCCCGGCGGGCAGCTTGGCGCGCAGCAGCTCGCGCACCCGCTCGGGCTCCCAGTCGGCCAGCAGCGAGCGGCCCGCCGCGGCCATGATCACGGGCACCGACACGCCCTCCCAGATGCGGTGGTAGGCGCGCGAGGACGGCATGGACACCAGCGTGAGCACCTGGTCGCCGCGCAGCACGCACAGGTGGGCGTCCTCGTCGAACGCGGTGGCCAGCCGGCGCAGGAACGGCGCCGAAACCTGGACGAGCCGCGCCTGCTGGCTGCGCGCCGCCAGCGCGAACAGCCGCCAGCCGAGCCGGTAGCGGCGGGTCACCGGGTCGCGCTCGACCATGCCCTCGCCCTCCAGCGCCCGCAGCGCCCGTGACACCTGGCTCTTCTCGCGGCCGAGCCGCTGCGCGATCCAGCTCACGCCGAACCCGTCGGTGTCGCGCTCATCACCGTGACCTGCGAGAACGTCGAGGATTTCGAGGTCTCGGCGAAGGCCTGCGGAAGACACGGGGAGCTTCTCGCTCATGCCCATCCGTTCATAACAACTGGGTTGCGCTCATCGCAACAGATTTTGCGATGAGCGCAACTAGCCATACGTTTACATTCCCATGCAACTGTAAGCGAAGGCGGTTACTTCATGACTTTCAGCGAGTACGTGGTCTCCCGATGGGACACCCTCTCGCTGGCTGCCGCCGAACACGCCCTGGTCGTGGCCGTCGCGATCGGCATCGCCACGGCCGTGGGCGTCGGCATCGGGCTCCTGACGTACGAGACCCCGAAAGCGCGTGGCGCCTCCCTGGCGCTGTCCGCCGGCATTCTGACCATTCCCTCCCTGGCTCTGCTGACCCTGCTCATCCCGTTCACCGGCCTCGGCTGGGGCTCCACGCTGATCGCGCTGACCGGGTACGCGTTCCTGCCGATCATCAGGAACACCGTGACCGGCCTGCGCGGCGTGGACGCCGCCACCGTCGAGGCCGGGCGGGGGATGGGCCTGAGCAGCGCGCGCGTGCTGCTGCGGGTGCGGCTGCCGCTCGCCTGGCCGCTGATCCTGGCGGGGGTGCGCATCTCCACGCAAATGCTCATCGGCATCGCCGCCATCGCGGCCTACGTCGACGGCCCCGGACTGGGCAACCAGATCTTCGAAGGGCTGGCGCGGCTGGGATCGGTCAACTCGCTCAACGCGACGCTCGCGGGCACGCTCGGCATCGTGGTGATCGCGGTGCTGTTCGACGCCGGCTTCTCCGCCGTCCGCCTTCTGACCACCCCGAGGGGGCTTCGTGTTCGACCGTGATCCCGCAGGCGTCCGCATCGAGCTGCGGGAGCTGACCAAGCACTACCCGGGGCAGCCCGCCCCAGCGGTCGACAACGTCAGCCTCGACATCCCGGCGGGCGAGCTCGTCGTCTTCGTCGGCCCGTCGGGCTGCGGCAAGACCACCACCATGAAGATGATCAACCGGCTGGTCGAGCCCACGTCCGGCCAGATCCGCATCGGCGGCCAGGACGTCCTCGGCCTGCACCCCGACGAGCTGCGCCGGCACATCGGCTACGCGATCCAGCAGGTCGGCCTGTTCCCGCACCTGACCGTCGGGCAGAACGTGGCGATGGTGCCCAAGCTGCTCGGCTGGCCGGCCGCCAAGGTGGCCGCCCGCGTGGAGGAGCTGCTGGAGCTGGTGAGCCTGGACCCCGGCACGTTCCGCGACCGCTACCCGCGCCAGCTCTCCGGCGGCCAGCAGCAGCGCGTCGGCGTCGCCCGCGCGCTGGCCGCGGACCCGCCGGTCATGCTCATGGACGAGCCGTTCGGCGCGACCGACCCGATCACCCGCGAGCACCTGCAGAACGAGTTCGCCAAGCTCCAGAAGCAGCTCCGCAAGACGATCATCTTCGTCACGCACGACTTCGAGGAGGCGATCCGGCTGGGCGACCGCATCGCGGTGCTGCGCGAGCGCTCGCACATCGCCCAGTACGACACGCCGGCCAACATCCTGGCGGCCCCGGCCGACGACTACGTGGCGGGGTTCATCGGCCAGGACGCCACGCTCAAGCGCCTGGCGCTGCTCAGGGTCGAGGACGTGCCGTACGAGAGCCCGCTGCCGGACCCGGCGCTGCCCGCGGTGGCGGCCGGCGCGACGCTGCGCGAGGCGCTGGACACGATGGTCGCGCACGCGGCGGACCGGTGCTCCACGCCGTCCGGCGTGATCACGTACGCCGCGCTGTGCGGCGCGGTGGGCACGGCCCATGAACAAGCCCCGGAGGAAGTGACCGCCGGTGACCGCTGAGACCCTCGCCGTCGGCACGGCCCGCACCCCCGCCCGCCCCTCCGGCCTGCGCCACCTGATCGCGCCCGCCGCCATCGCGGCGGCCCTGGTCACCCTGTACGCGTGGGTGAGCACACTGGAGCTGGACTCGATCGAGCGGCGCAGCCTCAACCAGGCGGTGCTCGTCGACAAGACCGTCGAGCACCTGCAGATGACGGTCGCCGCCACCGCCCTGGTCGTGGTGATCGCGATCCCGCTCGGCATCGTCGCCTCGCGCTCCAGGAACCGGTTCGTCACCCCGCTCATCCTCACCGCGGGCAACCTCGGCCAGGCGGTGCCGTGCATCGGGCTGCTGGTGCTGGCCACGTTCGTGCTGGGCGTCGGCTTCCAGACCGCGCTGGTCGGGCTCGTCGTCTACGCGGTGCTGCCGGTGCTGCGCAACACCATGGTCGGGGTGCAGCAGATCGACCCGGCCCTCATCGAGGCGGCCCGCGGCATGGGCATGACCAAGGGGCAGATCCTGCGCCGGGTCGAGCTCAAGCTGGCCGTCCCCGCCATCCTCGCCGGGCTGCGCACCGCCCTGGTGCTCACGGTCGGCGTCGCCACGCTGGGCGCGTTCGTGGCCGCCGGCGGCCTGGGCGAGCTGATCATCAACGGGCTCAAGCTGAACCGCATGCCCGTGACCATCGTCGGCGCCGTGCTCACCGCGTGCATCGCGTTCTTCATCGACTGGCTCGGCGGGCTCGCCGAGAACCTGCTCAAGCCACGCGGCATCTGACCTGTCCGCCGATTTCGCCTGATTCACCAAGCAAGAGGTGTCTTTGCATGCTTTCCCGTCCCCTTCGCCAGACGTTCGCCCTGCTCGCCGCCGCAGCCCTGACCGTGACCGCCGCGGGCTGCGGCTCCACTGACGCCGTCGAGGCGTCCAGCGCGGGCGACGAACTGGAGGGCGCGACGTTCGTCGTCGGGTCCAAGGACTTCACCGAGAACATCATGCTCGGCAACATCGCCGTGCAACTGCTGAAGGCGCACGGCGCCGAGGTCGTCGACAAGGTCAACCTGGGCGGCACCGTCACCAACCGCAAGGCCCTCATGGCCGGCGAGATCGACCTGTACTGGGAGTACTCCGGCACCGGCTGGATCGAGCACCTGAAGAACACCACCCCGATCCAGGACCCGGCCGAGCAGTTCAAGGCCACCGCCGGTGCCGACCTGGAGAAGAATGGCGTCCGCTGGATCGGCCCCACCCCGCTGAACAACACCTACGCCCTGGCCATCCGCACCGAGAAGGCCCAGGAGCTCGGCGTCAAGACCGTCTCGGACGTGGCCGAGCTGGCCAGGACCAAGCCGGAGGAGGTCACGATCTGCATCGAGACCGAGTTCTCCACCCGCGACGACGGCCTGCCCGGCCTGTCCAAGGCGTACGACATGAAGATCCCCAAGGACCGGATCGCGCTGCTCGACACCGGCGTCGTCTACACCGAGACGGACAAGGGCGACACCTGCAACTTCGGCGAGGTCTTCACCACCGACGGGCGCATCGCCGCGCTCGGCCTGACGGTGCTGGAGGACGACAAGAAGTTCTTCCCCGTCTACAACGCCGCCGTCACGATCAAGGACGACCTCTACAAGAAGCACCCGGCGCTGGAGAAGGTGCTGCAGCCGGTGATCGCCAAGCTGGACGACGCCACGATGCAGAAGCTCAACGCCCGCGTGGACGTCGACGGCGAGCAGCCGAAGAAGGTCTCGGCCGACTGGCTGGAGCAGAACGGCTTCCTCGGCGCGGCCTCCTGACCAGCGCTGATCGAAACATCGGTATACGTACGGAGGCACATACGTATTTCCCCGCCTCCGGGTAACGCCTAGCGTCACACGACAAGGCGACACGCTCGCTTTCACCCCCCACTTCCCGGCAGGGCGACCGCATGTGCCCACAAGGCGCGGCTCTGCCATGGGAAGAATCCGAAAGGAGCCTCCCATCGTGAGACGCAAAGCTTTAGTGGCGGCGGCCGTGGGCATCACCACGGCCGCCTCGCTGACTTTGTCGGCATTGCCGGTCGAGGCCAAGCCGCCCGGCGCCCAGAAGGGCCTGGCGGCGGCGGCCGTGGCCGACCCCGAGTCCCGGGCCGCGGCCGTCGCGGACCAGGCCGTGCAGAGCGGGCTGGACAACCTGGTCAAGGGCCCCGACGAGGCCTACCGCCGGGTGGGCGTCACCGCCGGCGCCAACGAGATGTTCTACGTCGCCTACGAGCGCACGTACAAGGGCCTGCCGATGGTCGGCGGCGACGCCGTCGTCGTCACCGACGGGGCGGGCCGCGTCCGCGACACGGTCGCGGCGTCCGGTCCCACCGGCGCCGACGTGCCGACCAAGGCGACCGTCAGCGCGGCCGAGGCGCTCAAGACCGCCAGGACCAAGCTCTCCCGCGTCGACGACACCCGGGCCCCGCGCCTGGTCGTCCTCGCCTGGGGCGACAAGCCCAGGCTGACCTGGGAAGCCGTCGTCTCCGGCATCGCCGGCGGCAAGCCGAGCATCCAGCACGTGTTCGTCGACGCCGTCACCGGCGAGGTCGCCGACTCCTACGACGTGGTCCGCGCCGGCACGGGCAACGGCTACTACTACGGCCAGGTCACGATCGCCACCAGCGGCTCCGGCAGCTCGTACTCGATGACCGACACGAGCAGGCCCGGCATCCGGTGCGGCGGCCAGAACGGCTCCGCCTACACCGGCACCGACGACAGCTGGGGCAACGGCTCCGGCACCAACCTGGAGACCGCCTGCGTCGACGCCCTGTACGGGGTGCAGCGCCAGTGGGACATGCTGCGCGACTGGCTCGGCCGCAACGGCATCAACGGCAACGGCGGCGGCTTCCCCGCCCGCGTCGGGCTCAACGACGTCAACGCCTACTGGAACGGCAGCTACACCAACTTCGGCCACAACCAGGCCAACACCCGGCAGGCCACGCCGATCGACGTGGTGGCGCACGAGTTCGGCCACGCCATCTTCCAGACCACGCCCGGCGGCGCCGGGTCCGGCAACGAGAACGGCGGCCTGAACGAGGCGACGGGCGACATCTTCGGCGCACTCACCGAGCACTACGCCAACAACCCGAACGACCCGCCGGACTACCTGGTCGGCGAGGAGGTCGACCTGGTCGGCCAGGGCCCGATCCGCAACATGTACAACCCGGGCCTGCTCAACGACCCGAACTGCTACAGCAACCAGATCCCGAACACCGAGGTGCACGCGGCGGCCGGCCCGCTGAACCACTGGTTCTACCTGCTGGCCGAGGGCAGCAACCCGGGCGGCGGCAAGCCGTCCAGCCCGATCTGCTCCGGCGGCCCCTCGTCGGTGACCGGCATCGGCATCCAGGACGCCGGCAAGATCTTCATGAGCGCGCTGGGCCGCAAGACCTCCTCCTGGCGGTACGTGAACGTCCGCTCGGCGTCGGTCGCGGCGGCCGTCGAGCTGTTCGGCGCCAACAGCGCCGCCTGCAACACCACCAAGGCGGCGTGGAACGCGGTGAGCGTGCCGGCGCAGTCCGGCGAGCCCGCCTGCGGCACCCCGGGCAACGACTTCTCGATCGCGCTCAACCCCGCCGGCGGCAGCGCCGAGCCCGGTCAGCAGGCCACGACCGTGGTCAGCACGCAGACCACCTCGGGCAGCTCCCAGACGGTCAACCTGTCGGCCACCGGCCTGCCCAGCGGCACCACGGCCAGCTTCAACCCGGCGTCGGTGACCTCGGGCAACTCCTCCACCCTGACCCTGTCGGTCGGCTCCTCGACGGCGGAGGGCACGTACCCGATCACCGTGACCGGGAGCGGGTCGGCGACGCACACGGCGACGTTCACGCTGACGGTCGGCCCGGGCGGTCCCGTCGAGGTGCCGGACGTGAGCCTGGCCAACGTCAAGGCGCACATCACGCAGTTCCAGTCGATCGCGACCTCCAACGGCGGGAACCGCAGGTCGACCGGGCCCGGCTACACGGCGTCGGTGTCCTACGTCGAGGGCAAGCTGCGCGAGGCCGGCTACACCGTGGTCCGGCAGGCGTGCACCTCCGGCTGCACCAGCGGCTCCGGCCCCAACCTGATCGCCGACTGGCCGGGCGGTGACGACAACCAGGTCATCATGTCCGGCGCGCACCTCGACGGCGTGAGCGCGGGACCCGGCATCAACGACAACGCCTCGGGCTCCAGCGCCCTGCTGGAGGTCGCGCTGACGCTGGCCAGGGAGAACCCGCAGCTGGCCAAGCACGTCAGGTTCGGCTGGTGGACCGACGAGGAGCAGGGCCTGAACGGCTCGGAGTTCTACGTCTCGCGGCTCAGCGCGGCCGACCGGGCCAAGATCCAGGTCTACTACAACTACGACATGGTCGGCTCGCCCAACGGCGGCTACTTCATCAACAACATCACCACCGCCGGCGCGGCCCCGCTCAAGGAGTTCTACGACGGCCTGAACCTGCGGCCGGAGGAGAACGTCGAGGGCGCCAACCGCTCCGACGACGCCTCCTTCCGCAACGCCGGCATCGCCAGCTCCGGGGTCGCGGCGGGCGCCAGCGCCACCAAGACGGCGACGCAGGCCTCGAAGTGGGGCGGCCAGTCGGGACGCGCGTACGACTCCTGCTACCACGCCGCCTGCGACACCAGCGCCAACATCAACGACACGATCCTCGACCGGGCCTCCGACGCCGCCATGTACGCCGTCTGGAAGCAGGCGGTCGGCGGCGAGACCCCTGACCGGGACTTCTCGGTCTCGGCCAGCCCCGCCTCCGGCACCGTCCAGGCGGGCTCGGCGGCCACCACCACCATCGGCACGACGACCACGGCCGGCACCCCGCAGACCGTGAACCTGTCCGCCTCCGGCCTGCCGCAGGGCGCCACGGCCGGCTTCAACCCGGCCTCGGTGACCTCCGGCGGCTCCTCCACCCTGACGATCACCACCTCGGCCACCACGCCGGCCGGCGACTACAGCATCACCGTCACCGGCACCGGCGAGACGGCCACCCGGACGGTCCGCTACGCGCTGACCGTCGAGGGCGGCTCGGGCGGCCGGACCTTCACCAACGGCACCGACTACCGCATCTACGACTACAGCTACGTGCAGAGTCCCGTCTCGTCCACGGCGAGCGGCACCGCCGCCTCGCCGGTCAGGCTCTCCATCACGATCGACCACACGTGTGCCGAGGACCTGGACATCTACCTGCGCGGGCCCAACGGCACCTGGTACGCGGTCGACAGGTACGGCGGCACCTCCTGCACGCCGTACGGCACCCGGACGTTCTCCGTCCCGGTGAGTCAGCAGGCCGCGGGCACCTGGGTGCTCTGGGTCGAGGACGTCTACGCCGGTGACACCGGCTTCCTCGACTCCTGGAGCATCACCGTCTAGCGGTTCCGCCTTCGGGCCCCGGCCGGCACCCCCTCCCCGGCCGGGGCCTTCCCCTGTGCCCTCACGGGGGCGGGTCCACCTCGTTGCGGGTGCGCACGCCGAGTTTGTGCAGCACGCTGGCCACGTGCGTGTCGACGGTCCGGCGCGACAGGAACAGCACTTCGGCGATCTCCCGGTTGGTGCGGCCCGACGCGACCAGCCTGGCCACCTCCGCCTCCCGGGGCGACAGCACGCCGCCGCGCCCCCTGCGGCCCCGGCGCGGCGCGCTCGCGCCGATCTCCCGCAGCGCGTGCCGGCAGCGCGCCGCGTCGTGGGAGGCGCCGAGCACCGCGTAGCGCTCGGCCGCGTCGGCGATGATCTGCGCCGCCGCCTCCCGCGCCCCCAGCGCCAGCCGCGCCTCCGCCTCGGCCTCCGCCGCCCGCGCCGCCGCGTACGGGCGCGGCATCGTCTCGTACGCGGCCCGCGCCCCGGCGTGCAGCCTGGCCGCCTCCTCGAACAGGCCGCGCTCACCGGCCAGCCGGGCCCGCGCCGAGCCGAGAGCCGCCTGCGCCGACGGCGCGTCACGGCCCGCCACCCCGTCGGCGAACTCGGCCACCAGCGCCTCGGCGTCCGTCCGGCGGCCCGACCTGAGCAGCGCGGCCACCGCCGCCGGGACGAGCTGGTCGCCCCACACCCACACCCCCTTGCGGCGCAGCCGGGCCACCGCCCGGTCCGCCTCGCGCACTGCCCCCTCCAGCGCGTCACGGGCCAGGTGCAGCTCCACCAGCCCGCCCGAGGCCGCCGCCGCCACCGGCAGGAACGCCGAGTCCACGTCCTGCAGCCCGGCCGCGCCCAGGTGGCAGGCGGCCTCCTCCCACTCGCCGGTCGCCATCGCCAGCATGCCGAGGGCCAGCCGGGCGTCGGCCGCCAGCATCGGCACCTCCGACGTCATCTCCACCACGGCCGCCGCCCGCTCGCGCAGCCCCTCCCAGCGGCCGGTCAGCCAGTCGAGCCGGATCGACGACACGTCCACCAGCCACACCGGGTAGAGGGCGCCGCTCTCCTCGGCGACCCGCCTGCTCTCGCGGGCGAACCTGGCCGCCTCGCCGTAGTGGCCGAGCGCCACCGCGGCGTCGCACAGGTTCGCGTAGCCGCGCGCCACCTGCCGCCGCGCCGCCGCCGACCGGGCGCCCTCCGGCAGCGTCTCCGCCAGCTCGAACGCGTCCGGCGCGCCGACCAGCATCGCCATCGACACCTTGTTGGCGTGCACCGCCGTGCGCAGCTCCGGGTCGTCGGCCGAGCACAGCAGGCTCTCGGCCTGCGCCATCCACTTCTCGTGGCAGGCCAGCGGCTCACCGCCCCACGACGGCATCGCCAGCAGCGCCAGCCCGCGCGCCGCCACGCCCGGCCGGTCCTCCAGGTCGGCGAGCGCCGCCAGCACCTCCCTGCGGCCCTCCGCCACCGCGCCCGCCTGGTTCGACAGCAGCACGCCCAGGTTCAGCCTGGCCTCGCCGCGTACGTGCCGGGGCAGGAAGTCGTCCGACAGCAGGTGCCGCAGCAGCCGCACCGACCTGCGGTACGACAGGCCGATCGCGGCCACGCGGCTGAGCTGCAACGCCAGCGGGCCCCGGGCGTCGGGCGGCAGCGCCGGGTCGGCCAGCATGCCCTCCAGCACCTCGATGGCCAGCGGCACGTCGCCGACCGCCGCCGCGTGCTCCGAGGCGGCCCCGCCGTGCCGCCGCCAGGCCGCCAGCTCGCCCGCCCGCCGCGCGTGGTAGGCGAGCTGCACCAGCGGCGGCGGGTCCAGCCCGGCCAGCTCGGCCATCGCCCGGCCGTGGATCAGCCGCCGGTCCGGGCCCGGGATCGCGTCGTAGACCGCCTGCTGGGCCAGCGCGTGGCGGAACCCGTACAGCGCGTCGGGCCGCTCCAGCAGCACCCCGGCCCGCAGCGCCTCGCGCAGCCCGTGGGCGGCGGCGCCGGAGCCCGACACGGCGGCGATCAGCGACTCGTCGGCGGGCAGCCGCAGCACGGCGGCGGCCTGCACCGCGTGCAGGGCGGCGGGGGACAGGCCGGCCAGCCGCTCGGCCATCGCCTCCCGCAGCAGCACCGGCACCGCGATCCGGTCCAGCGCCTCCTCGTCGCCGGGCTCCTGGAGCGACCGCACGACCTCTTCGATCACGAACGGCACCCCGGCCGTCCGCTCGTGCAGCCGCGCCGCGAACCCGGCCGTCACGGGGGCGCCGCCCAGCAGCTCGCCGGCGAGCGCCCGTACGCCCGCCACGTCGAGCGACGTCAGCGAGATCACCTCGCTCGTCACGTCGGGCGGGTGCCGGTAGGCGTGCCCGAACGGCAGCCCCGGCACCGGCAGATCCTCCCGCCGGAACGTCACCACCAGCGCCAGCCCCTCGGGCGGCCGGCCGATGAGAAAGCGCAGCAGGTCACGGGTGCCGTCGTCGGCCCAGTGCAGGTCCTCCACGACCAGCACCACGGGCGCGGCCACGGCCAGCAGCGCGTGCACCCCGCGGAACAGCCGGTGCCGCTCGGCGCGCGGGTCGTCCAGCGGCGGCGGCGTCGGAGCCGGCGGCAGGTGCCCGGCCAGCTCGGGAAGGTAGCCGCCCACGGCCCCCGTCACCGGGTTGAGCCGGTCCCGGCCAGGCAGCGCGCCGCCGATCTGCCGCAGCGCGTCGAAGACCGGCCCGTACGGGAACGGCTCGCGGATCTGGTGACAGTGCCCGAGCAGCACGGTGTGGCGGTCCGGATCCAGCCGGTCGACGGCCGTCCGGACCAGCCGGGTCTTCCCGATGCCCGCCTCGCCCTGGACGAGGGCCACGGCGGGCGGACGGGTGATCGCGCCGATGAGCGCTCGCAGGTGCGCGTCGCGGCCCACCAGCGCGGGAGATGCCTCGCTCGTCATCGGCGTCTCCGAGCCAGTGCGGTTTTACTGCCTCTGCCGACACCTGTTATCCACCACTTGTTACCGAGTGGTCAACACTTGGTTGGGTTTCGGGGGTTATCGGTTACCTGCGGGAAGCCTTTACGGTGCCGCCTCGTGACCCGGCAGACCCGGCGTGCGCCTGCGCTGCTTCATCTCCGCCTCGTGGACGTGGCGGCGGCCCCCGGCCAGCCGATCGCGCACGTGCGCCTCCATCTCCTGGAAGGCCGCGTAGTACAGCGCGTCGTACTCCTCGACCACCTGGAACGTCCACCGGCCGTCGATCACGTTCAGCCCGATGAGCTCCCGCTCGACGCGGTCGGCCAGCTCCTGGTGCCCGGTCCGGCGTAGCAGCTCGACGGCCCGGTCGAGGCGGGCGTCGGCGCTGCCGGTGAGCTGGTGCCACGCGTACAGGTGGCCCCGCGCCCGGTGCGTCGTCTCCAGCGCCTCGCTCAGCGCGCCCAGTGCCTCGACCGTCTCGTCCGACATGCCCTCCGGGCGGAGGTGATCGGGATCCTGCTCTGTCGCCATGCCGTCCCGGCTACCCGTCAAAGGGCGTCGAGAACGTCGGGCCGGTTGGTGATGATGCCGTCCACGCCGTAGCCGACCAGCCGGCGCATGGCGGCCGCGTCGTCCACCGTCCAGGCGAACACCCGCATCCCGTGCCGCTGCACGAGCCGCACGTAGTCGCGGGTCAGGCCGCCGTACGGCGGGTTGACCTGGTCGGCGAACTCCGACAGCCCGTCCAGCTCGGCGGCAGGCGGGGTGCCGAGCAGCCCGATCGCGGCCTCCGGCATGACGTCGTGGAAGCGGCGCATCGAGCCGTGGTCGAACGACTGCACCACCAGCGGGCCCCGCCACGAGCGGCGCAGCTCCCCGGCCACCCGCGCCTCGATCCCCCGGTACAGGCGGGGCTCCTTGACCTCCACCAGCACGCCGAGCCCGCTGCCGCTCATCTCGCGCAGCGCCTCCCGCAGCGTGGGCACCGGCTCCCCGGCGAAGCGGCGCCCGGACCACGACCCGGCGTCCAGCTCGCGGATCTCGTCCAGGGTGAAGTCGCCCACCCGCCACGGCGCCCGGCCGGGGAAGACCCGCTCGGCGTCGGTGGTGCGGGCCAGCGTGGCGTCGTGCATGAGGACGGGCCGGCCGTCGCGGGTCAGCCGCACGTCCAGCTCGAACGCGTCGGCGCCCAGCTCGGCGGCCAGCCGGAAGGCCGCCAGCGTGTTCTCCGGCGCGTAGGCGGACGCGCCGCGATGGGCGACGTTGGCCACCGGGGCCGCCGAGGCCGCCGTCGCGGGGGTGAGGAACAGGGCCAGTACGGTCATGACGATCAAGCCGGCGAGTCGGAACATGGATCTCCTCGTACTCGGGAGCGGCCGATGAGCCGAATCTGACTGACCGTCATGACCAACTGTTGAGAGCCACGTGACTCCCAGGTGGCTAGGACGCGGCGGCGGCGCGCATCCTGTCGAAGTTCGCCACGAACTGGGCGTGAATCGCCTTGTTGTTGAGCCGCAGCAGGGTGTCGTCGTTGCGGCGCAGCGACGTCTGGTTGTAGTTGTGGCTGCCCGTGTAGACCCAGCCGTCGACCAGCAGGTACTTGGAGTGGATGCGGCCGGGCAGCGCGCTGCCGGAGCTCAGCGTGCGCAGCTCGATCCTCGGCTCGGCGCGCAGCGCCGCCTCCACCTCCGCGTCCAGCACGCCCGCGACGACCTGCACCGTGCACCCCTCGCGGGCCAGCTCGGCCAGCCGTTCGGCGATCGCGACCCGGTAGCCGTCCCACTCCGACATGCCGACGCGGATCGGGGCGCCGTCGCGGCAGGAGACCCCGTCCAGCGCCTCCACGATCGGGTCGCCCTCGGCGCTGGGGAAGAAGTGCGCCCGCACCGAGCCGCCCGCCGCCCCCGTCCGCACGACCCGGTCGTAGTCGAGGCTCTTCCGCTCGGCGGCCAGGTCGGCGAAGTAGGAGGCGTACGCCTCGTGCAGCCGCCGGTTGCCCGCCAGCACGACGGCGTTGTTCCAGTACGTGGTCGAGTTCAGGTTCGTCAGGTTGGCCGACGACTGCACGACCACGTCGGACGCGCCTCCCGTACGGGAGAACAGGTAGAACTTGTTGTGCTGCCCCTTGTCCCCGACGCAGGCGGCGGTGCCGCCCGACATCGGCCCGGAGCACACGTGCGCGAACGAGGCGGCCGAGGTGTCCGTGCCCAGGACGGCGGCGAGCCGCTCGGCCACCGCCTTGCCGCGCGCGTCGCCGTCCAGCACCACCTGCACCCGCACGCCCCGCTCGTGCGCCTTGAGCAGCTCGGCGGCGAACTCGCTGCCGGCCGTGCCCGACATGACGAAGTGCGCGATCCTGATGCCGGCCCCGGCGGGGGTCTGGCGGACCAGGTCGCAGAGCCTGCTCACGATGGCGACCGGGTCGCCGCCCACCGGCTCGCTGAACACCGCCCCGGAGGTCACCGGCGTGCGCGGCGCGCCGGCGCACGACGACGACGTGCCGGCTGCGGCGGGGGCGGCGACGGCCCCGGAGCCCAGCAGGGCCCCGATCGCCAGGGTGGACAGGATCGCGCTACGCATGGTGCCACTACTTCCTTCGACGAACTGCTGCGCGGCGATCCTGGCCGGTCGCGGCGACGGCAGCCTGAAGGCGAGGTCAACGCCCGGCGAACGTCAAGGGGGCGACGGCGCCGCGCGAGCCGGTCCCGGGGGTCAGGCGCTCACCGCGATGTCGTCGGCGGTGACGGCCGCGCGCGGCGGCCGCCCGGACAGGTAGCGTTCGAGCTCGTCGAGCGCGCTCTCGCTCATCCGCCGGGTCTCGGACCCGAGGGACCCGGCGACGTGCGGGGTGATCATGACGTTGGGCAGGTCGTACAGCGGCGAATCGGCCGGCAGCGGCTCCGGCTCCGTGACGTCGAGGATCGCGTGGAGCCGCCCGGAGCCGCACTCGCGCTCCAGGGCGGCGGTGTCGAGGACGGAGCCGCGTGCGGTGTTGATGACCGTCGCGCCGTCCCGGAGCAGGGCCAGCTCCGCCGCGCCGATCAGGTGGCGGGTGGCCGGCAGCGCGGGGACGTGCAGGGTGAGCACGTCGCTGCCGCGCAGCAGCTCGGGCAGCGGGACCAGCCGGCCGCCCGCGGCCGCCACCTCGCCGGCGTCCGCGTACGGGTCGGCCACCAGCACGTCGACCTCCAGGGCGCGCAGCCGCTCGGCGACCCGGCGGCCGGTGCGCGAGAAGCCGACGATGCCGACCGTGCGCTCGCGGTTGGACAGCTCGCCGCGCCGCTCCAGGTAGGACCAGTCGTCGCGGTGCCTGCGCGCGTCCTGGGCGAGGAACGGGGCCTTCTTGCCCGCGAAGATGACCGCCGCGAACGTGAACTCGGCGACCGCGATCGCGTTCACGTCGGCGGCGTTGGTGACGAGGATGCCGCGCCGCCACACCTCGTCGGTGACGAACGGGCGCACCGTGCCCGCGCAGTGGAAGACCGCGCGCAGCTCGGGGGCGTCGGCCAGCACCTCGGCGGTCAGCGGCGGGCAGCCCCACGAGGTGATCAGCACCTCGGTCCGGCGCAGCAGGCCGCGCACCCGCTCGTCGCCGAAACCGGTGACCGGGAGCGGCTCGGCGACCTCGGCGAGGGCGCGCAACCGGCGTAGCTGCGGCTCCTGGAACTGCACGCGGAAGTGCGCGGGGTCCATGACCAGCAGGGCCCGTGGCCGTCGTCCTTCTGTCACTCGAGTCCCTTCGGCGTCCGTGGGCAAGCGCTTACCGGGGTGGTGTCCGATCATGTCCATCGGGAAGCCCACTCTTCCACATAACCGATCAAAGCGGTCAGCCCCTGATTACACTGCTGCACTCATGAACGCATCCCGGACCCGCAGGGCGCTTGCGGTCGCCGTCGCGCTGCTGGTGCTCGTCGCCGTGAGCGGCTACCTGGTCATGAACGCGCGGACGTTCCAGCTGGCCGGACGCCTCGTGGACCGGGTCGAGACGGGCGAGAAGGTCGTGGCGCTGACGTTCGACGACGGGCCCGACGAGCACACCCAGGAGATCATCGACGTGCTCGCCGCCGAGAAGGCGTGCGCCACCTTCTTCGTCGTCGGGTCGCAGCTGCGCGCGTGGCCGCAGCACGGGAAGGCGCTCGTCACGGCCGGGCACCAGCTCGGCAACCACACGTTCACGCACCGGCGGATGGTGTTCGTGCCGCCCTCGACGGTCGAGGCGGAGATCGAGCCGACCGACGCGCTCATCCGGCAGGCGGGGGAGCGGGGCGACATCCCGTTCCGGCCGCCGACCGGCAAGAAGCTGCTCACGCTGCCGCTCTACCTGGCCGGGCACGACCGCGTCACCGTCATGTGGGACGTGGAGCCCGACTCCGGCGCCACCCCTGCCGCCGCCGAGATCGTCACCCTGGTCCGCGAGCAGGTCAGGCCGGGCTCGATCATCCTGCTCCACCCCTGGTACGGGAGCGGGCGCGAGACCCGCGCGGCCATCGCCGGCGTGGTGAGAGGGCTGCGCGCCGACGGCTACCGGTTCGTCACGGTCGCCGAACTGCTCGCCGATCCCCGGTGACGCGGCCGGTTTGACGCTTTCGGGCACCATGGAAGGGTGAGCGAGAGCGCGAGAAGGTCGCTGGCGGAGCTGGTCGGCGGCGGCGGGGTGGTGGTGCTCAGCGGGGCGGGCCTGTCCACCGAGTCGGGCATCCCCGACTACCGGGGCCCGACGGGCCGCGCCCGCAAGGCCGACCCGATGACCTACCAGCAGTTCGTCGGCAGCGAGGCGGCCCGCCGCCGCTACTGGGCGCGCAGCCACGTCGGCTGGCGGCAGATCGAGGGCGCCCGCCCCAACGACGGCCACCGGGCGGTCGCCGAGCTCGAACGGCGCGGCCTGGTCGCGGGCGTCGTCACCCAGAACGTCGACGGCCTGCACCAGGCCGCCGGCGCCCGCCGGGTGATCGAGCTGCACGGCGGCCTGGACCGGGTGGTCTGCCTCTCGTGCCGCGAACGCACCCCGCGCCTCGACCTCGACGCCCGCCTGCGCGCCGCCAACCCCGGCTGGGACGCCGAGGGCCGCATCAACCCCGACGGCGACGCCGAGCTGACCGCCGAGCAGGAGCAGAGCTTCCGCCTGGTGCCCTGCCTGGCCTGCGGCGGCGTCCTCAAGCCCGACGTGATCTTCTTCGGCGAGAACGTGCCCCGGGTCCGCGTGGACGAGTGCTCGGCCCTCGTGGCCGCCGCCCGCGCCCTGCTCGTGCTCGGCTCGTCCCTGAAGGTGCGCTCGGGCCTGCGCTTCGTCACCAAGGCCGCGGAGCTCGGCATCCCCATCGCCATCGTCAACCAGGGCCCGACCGGCGGCGACGCCGACGCCCTGCTCACCCTCGACGCCCCGCTCGGCCCCACGCTCACCGACCTGACCGGCAGGCTCGTCCCGGCACAATAGGGGGATGGGATGTCACTGCGGGCTGGCCGCCCCCTACCGCGACTGCTGCGGACGCCTCCACCGGGGGGAGGGCGCGGCGCCCACCGCGGAGTCGCTGATGCGGTCGCGGTTCAGCGCGTTCGCCGTGGGCGACGAGGGCTACCTGCTGCGCACCTGGCATCCGGCGACCCGGCCGGCCGGCGTGGGGCTCGACCGGCGGGTGCGGTGGACCGGGCTGGAGATCCTGGAGACCACCGGCGGGAGCGTCGTGCACACCGAGGGCACCGTGCGGTTCCGGGCCCACTACCGGGAGCGGGGCCGGGCGGGCACGATGGAGGAGCACAGCAGGTTCGTCCGGGTGGACGGCCGGTGGGTGTACGAGGGCGCGCTCGACAGCCGGTGACCGATCAGGCGAACAGCGCCTGGATCTGCGCCACGACCTCGACGATGGCCGTCACCTCGGCGGCCCGCACCGAGAGCCGCCGCAGCGCGTCGAGGACGCGGCCCCGGTCCGGCTCGGCCTCCGCCAGCTCCTGCCGGACGTCGGCGGCGTCGCGGCGGGCCCTGGCGGGCTCGGCCAGCTCCGCCTCGTGCTCGGCCAGCAGCCGGTCGAGCCGGTCCAGCAGCAGGCTCGCCTCGCCCGAGCCGCCGTGGTTGACGGTGGCGCGGGCGTTCGGGCCCATCGCGATCGGGCCGTTGACCGTGCCGCCGTCGATGCGGATGCCGTACTGGTCTGCCATGACCGCCTCTCAGCCCCGGGTGTGGTGGTGGGACGACGCCGACGCCTGCATGCCCATCGCGATGGGGCCGTTGACGACGCTGTCGCGCACCGACATGTTCATCATGACGTTGGCCGCCTGCATCCGGTACGTGCCGGTCTCGATCTCCTTGTCCTCCAGGTAGTCGAGCACGGCCTCGGTCAGCCGGTGCTCGATCAGCTTGACGTACTTGGCGGTGTCGAGCAGCTGGAGGTAGGTCTGCATCCCGTGGCTCGCGCCGAGCTCGCGCACGCTCAGCCGGGCCCCGTACGGGTAGACGACGTGGCGGGACGGATCGAGCGTGACGAACTGCTGGCGGACGGCCCGTACGGCGGTGCGCGTCAGCCGCACGGGCGCGGCCAGGACGTCGCGCAGCAGGAGCAGCTTCAGCGCCCGCACCGACTCCCACGCGATCCGCCAGCCCGGCATGTCCGGCAGCCGGTCGACCACGTGGTACGCCTCTTTGGCCGGCGGCAGCGCGGTCACCACGAACTGGGTGTAGAGCATGCGCCCCTCGACCGCCAGGTAGATGAACGCCGAGGTGACGGCCTCCTGGTCCTCCGCCGGGGCGACCAGGCGGCCCGCCGTGTCGCGGATCTCCTGGCCCTCGTGCGCGATCGTGACGCGCTGGTAGTAGCGGACGCCGCCCTGCGGGTGGCGGCTGATGGCGGCGATCTCCTCGGGCGTGGCGTGGTGGCGGGGCCGCCCGTCCTGGCCGATCAGCGGGTGGGCGCCCGGCCAGTCGGTGACCCTGTAGATGCCGCGGGCCACCACGTGGTCGCCGATGTCGAGCCGCCGGATGCCCTCGTTGGGGCGCAGCACCTGGTCGCGCATCTCGGTGAGCCGGGTGCGGACGAAGGCGTGCAGCTCGGCCGGGTCGATGTCGACGGGCCGCTCGCGGCGCTCGGTGCCCCGGCCGGTCTCGGTGACGGTGCGCGCCCGGTCCAGCTCGACGGCGATGGACCAGCTCCGTTCGATGCCGCCGGCGCCCATGAACGCGTCCTCGTTGGCGTACATGGTGACGTTGCCCGTCTGGGCGCGGGCGACGTAGGCGAGGCGGTCGGCGGTCCTGGGCTGGTCGGGGCCGGGCTCGGGCGGGGGAGCGCCGGGCTTGAGCGTGCCGGCGAGCGTCGTGTAGACGATGATCCGGTAGAGGATCGCGACGCCGAGCGTGGCCAGCGGCACCAGGAGCAGGCCGGCGTTCTGGAGGAACGCGTACACGAGCACCGCGCCCGCCGTCACGAAGGAGCCGAAGCCCGTGGCGGCCAGCAGCAGCGCGTAGACGACGAACAGGATCACGTAGCCGCCGAAGGCCCAGAACCACAGCAGCCCGCGCACCAGCATCGGCCCGCGCCGCACCCGTTCCAGCGTGAGCAGCACGAGCGGCAACAGGAACGACAGCCAGCTGATGACGCTCATCGGCGTCAGCGCGAGCCCGAGGAGCAGGATGGCGGTGATCAGCCCGTCGCGGACGACGAGCAGGGAGCGGGAGCGGCGCGCGTGATGGATGATCGGCAGCAGATCGCATCCCCCATAGGACGGCGGAACCGCCCTGAACGGGTCGTCAAGCAATTCGTTCAGCACTTTGTCCCGGAAATCGCTGTCCAGGTACGCGCCGCCGCACAGGTAGCGGGTGGTGTTGCTCATCCGGGGGGCGCTCATCGCCGTGGGGGGTGTGAGCTGGGGTTCCGCCGGGGCGTGGCTCAGGTCCATGGGGCTCTCCCTGTGAATGTACGAGCGCGAGGACCATATAGGCGGACAGCCCTTTCCCGGATGAGTTGTTATCGAATAGCCGCGCACCGAAACCCCGAATCCCACTTTATGGCGATAAATCCCCCTTAAGGGGTTAAGTTGCGTCACACGCTTATTCCAGGATGAAACTTTCACGGCCGGTTGACGCTAGGAAAGCGCTTACCTACATTAATGCTGTCGCGCATACGTATGCCATTCAGATATGTGAACGAGTACTCGCTGGGGGACAGGAGGGCGGGCCGGACCTGGCCCGCCCGAGGCCGGCAAGGAGCTCAGCATGCGACAGATCAGCAACGGCAGGACGAGCGCCGCCACGGCGGCGGCACTGGCGGCGGCGCTGGCGGTGGCCGGGACTGCGGTGGTGGCCATCGCCGCCACCTCGGCGGCGGCAGCGGCGCCCGCGCCCGGCGCGTACACCGTCGTCAACAACGGCAGCGGCCTGTGCCTGACCGTGCCGGGCGGCAGCTCGTCCGACGGCGTCCAGTTCACGCAGACCGGCTGCGGCGGCGCGGCGCAGACCTGGAACCTCGTCGCCGACGGCGGCGGCTTCCAGCTCAAATCCGCCCACAGCGGCAGGTGCGCCGGCGTCGAGGACGCCAGTACCTCCGCGGGCAAGGCCGTCCAGCAGGAGAGCTGCACGGGCGCGGCCTCCCAGCGGTGGAACGTCACCGAGGCCGGCGCCGCCTACCGGATCGTCAACGCCAACGGCGGCAAGTGCCTCAACATCAGGGACAACTCGACCGCCTCCGGCGCGCTCGTGCAGACCAACTCGTGCGACTCGGTGGCGACCAAGCAATGGCGGCTCGTCCCCGCAGGCTCCACCCCGACGGACCCGCCCACCGACCCGCCGACGGACCCGCCCACAGACCCGCCCACCGATCCGCCGGGCAACGCGGACGGGCTGGTCGGCTGGGCCACCCAGGGCGGCGGCACCACGGGCGGCGGCGGCGCCTCGCCCGTCACCGTCTCCAGCGCCTCCGCGCTGGCCAGTGCCCTCTCGGGGACGAACGCGGCGGTGGTCCGGGTGTCCGGCACCATCTCCTGCTCCGGCATGATCCGCGTCGGCTCCAACAAGTCGCTGCTGGGCAACTCCGGCGCGACGATCAGCGGCTGCGGCCTCAACGTCTCCGAGGCGTCCAACGTCGTCATCCGCAACCTGAACTTCCGAGGCTGGGGCGACGACGCGATCAACGTCCAGTACTCGACCCGGGTGTGGATCGACCACAACTCCTTCAGCGACGGCTACGACGGTGCCGTGGACGTCAAACGGGCCAGCGACTACGTCACGATCTCCTGGAACCGCGTCTTCGACCACGACAAGTCGATGCTGCTCGGCCACAGCGACGGCAACGGCTCCGAGGACAGCGGGCGCCTGCGGGTGACGTACCACCACAACTGGTTCGACGGCAGCAACCAGCGGCACCCGCGCGTGCGCTTCGGCAACCCGGTGCACGTCTACAACAACCTGTACTCGAACGTCGGCGGCTACGGCGTGGCCTCCACCGAGGGCGCCGGAGTGCTGGTCGAGGGCAACTACTTCGAGAACACCGAGGACCCGTTCCACCTCGGTGAGGGCAGCTCCGACCCGGGCAGCCTGGTCGCCAGGAACAACCACTTCGTCAACTCCGGCACGGGCCAGACCGGCGGCAGCGTCCGTTCCATCCCGTACGCGTACACGCTCGACCCGGCCTCCAGCGTCAAGTCGATCGTGAGCGCGGGCGCCGGGGCGGGCAGGATCTCCGTCTGACCGGATCTTCCGCACCGGACACGTAGCGCGGCGCCCGCCACGGGCGCCGCGCTGCGGCTGTTCACGGGCCGCCCGCCACGGGCGCCAGCCCGATGCCGAACGTCAGCACGAGCCGGCCGGGCGGCGCGTGCCCGCCGGGAAGCGCGAACAGCACGAGCACCATCCCCTCCGGCAGCCGCCCGCCGAGCCCGTCGCACAGCTCCCGGAGCTCGCGGATCGCCCCGCCCAGCATCGGACGGCCGCCGTCGGCGTCGAGGACGAGCCAGCCCAGCGGGAGGACAGGCCACGCGGGCCTGGCCCCGGCGCAGGACGCGCCCTGGGCGGCCTCCAGGGTGTGGCCGCCCAGGCCGGGGAAGTAGCCGAGCCCCGCCGCGTCACCCGGGCACGGCCGGGGCGCCGGCGGCTCGGCGCGCTGCCGCAGCACGCCGAGCGTGGTGAGGACGAGCGAGAACCCGCCGATGATCCCGGCCGCCTCGGCGGCGGCGGCCAGGCCGCGCAGGGTGATCGTGGCGGTCAGGTAGACGAGCGCGCCGGCGGCCAGGAGCGTGGTGACGATCTTCCTCACGCGGGTGCTTCTCCCGTTGTCCGGCATGGGACGGTGCCTCGGCTTCTCTTGGTCGGGCCGCTCGTCAGAGCTCGTTGTTCTCCGTTCTGACGAACGTGTGCCGGAGTCCGCCGAGGCCGTCCAGTCACGATTGGGCAACGTTGAAAATTGAACGACCGGTATTTCCGCTATTTCGTTATTTATTGGCGGCAGAAATTCGCCGTCCGCGTCAACCGGTCGCGCACGTCACGGACGGCGGCGTGTTCGCGCCCGTTCACGAGGCGACGAAACCGAACGTCGCCAACCCGCCGCGCGGGATCGCGCCGTTCCAGGACGCGTTCCGCACCATCACGGCCGCGCCGTCGGCGCTCAGCTCGCCGTTCCAGAGCTGGCTGATGCGCTGCCCGTCGGCGAACGTCCAGCGCACCGTCCACCCGTTCAGCGCCGTGACGCCCGTGTTCGAGACGGTCACCTCGCCCTGGAAGCCGCCCTGCCACTGGCCCGCGTTCCGGAACACGGCCGAGCAGCCCGCGGGCGGGAACGTGGACGTCACCGTCGGGGTCGCGGTCGGGCTCACCGTCGGGGTCGCGGTCGGGCTCACGGTGGGGGTCGCGGTCGGGCTCACGGTGGGGCTCGCTGTCGGCGTGCCCGACAGCGCCTCCACCAGCGCCGGATACCACCGGTCGGAGATCTTCCGGTCGCCCGCCGCGTTCGGGTGCACCCCGTCGTAGGTGTCACCGCCGGTGCCGAAGCCCGTCCACTGGTCCACGACCACCACCGGCGACTGCGCCGTACTGGTCGCCGCCGCCCACGCCGGGATCGCGTCGTTGAGCGCCACCGCCCGCGCGCCGCACTCCGCGCAGGTCGCCGGCGCCATCGGGATGATCTGCGCGACGAGGATCCGCATGGCCGGATTGCTCGCCCGCATCTGCCCCACCAGCTTGGTGTAGGCGGCCAGGATCGTCGCCGCAGGCACGTTGCTCCACACGTCGTTGGTGCCGAAGTGCATGAGCACCACGTCCGGGGAGCTCGCGGCCAGCCAGCCCACGAGCTGGTTCTGGTTCGCCACCGTGGTCACCAGCGCGCCGCCGTGCCCCTCGTTGTCACCGTCGTACGGGACCCCGCACCCCTGGGCGGGCAGCGTGCCGACGAAGTCCACGTTCGTGTGCCCGGCCTCCTGCAACCTGTTCCACAGCAGCGCCCGCCAGCAGCCCGGCGACCCCGTGATCGAGTCGCCCAGCGGCATGACCCGCACGGGCGCCGCGCTCGCCGGCGTGGCCATCGCGAACACCGCCCCCGCGGTCAGCACCAGCATCGCCGCCATGCTCGCCAGCCAAGCCCGGGTCCCCGCCATCCGACCGCTCCCGTCCGTCGCCTGCGCAGATCGTAAGAAACCCCCCGTCCGTCCGGAACCCACCCCACCCCGGCCCCGCCTCCGACCTGCACTGCCGCGCCCGAACACCCTGTAACTTTCACCAGCCCGCCGAAGCCCGCCCTCTCGGGGAGCTGACCCCTCCCGGACGGCCGGCTCGTACGGGAGGGGCCACCCCGGGCAACGGGCCGTCGCCGCCAGGGAAGGCGGCGACCCCTCCGGAAGGGGCAGCCCTGTGGGGGGCCCTGGCGTCTCGGGTGGGGCAGCTCCCTCCGGTGGGGGCAGCCCTGCGGGGGGCAGCCCCCCAATGGGACAGCCCTGCGGGGGTCAGCCCCCACCAATGGGACGGCCCCGCCTGGGGCCAGCCGCAGGGAGGGCCTCCCGTTGCGGGTGGTTCCGTGGTGGGAAGCCCAGTGGCGGACGCTGAAGGGCCAGCCCCCTGAGGGCATCAGCCCCCGGGAGAGCGGCAAGCTGCTGAGGGGCGGGCCTGCCGGGTGGGGGTTCCTCTGGAGGGGTCAGTGCCGCCAGGTGGTGGGGGTGTTGAACGCCTCGCCGGGGACCGGAAGCCGTACGAGGACGGGGTGGAGGCTCAGGTCGTGAGCGGCGCCCCGTGGCGGAAGTCGCGGGGGGAAGCGCCGTACGCGCGGCGGAAGGCCCGGCTGAAGTCGGCGGCGTGCGAGAACCCCCACCGGGCGGCGATGCCGTGGATGGGGACGTGGCGCAGCGCCGGGTCGGCCAGGTCGCGGCGGGCGCGTTCGAGGCGCTGGGACCTGATCCAGGCGGCGACCGTGGTGCCCTGCTCCTGGAAGAGGCGGTGCAGGTAGCTGACGGAGATGTGGTGGGCGGCGGCCAGGGCGCCGGGGGACAGGTCGGGCTCGCCGAGGCGCCGCAGGACGGACGCCTGGATGCGCAGGGTGAGCGCCTGGCGGTGTGCGTGCGGGGCGGGCCCGCCGTCGCCTTCGAGCGTGGAGGCGAGCAGCGCCGACACGAGGTCGAGCAGCGCCATCCCGATGCGCGGCCGGTCGGCGGGCGTGCAGGAGGCGGCGGTGTCGGCGACGTCCGTGACGAAGCCGGCCAGGAGGGCGCCGAGCCCGTCGCGGGCGGGGATGCGGCGGCCGAGCACGCGGTCGACGTGCTCGTCCGGCAGCGGGATGAGCGCTTTGGGGATGGTGACGGCGGCGGTCTGGAAGGTGCCGGTCCCGGGAGCGGCCTCGAAGCGGGCCGTGGTGATGCGGGTGACGTCGTGCACGAGCAGGTCGCCGGCGCCGGTGGTGAGCCGCCGGTCGTCCCAGGCGGCGTGCATCGTGCCGCGTAACGGGAGCAGGAGCTGGTAGGCGCCGTGGGCGGAGGAGTCGGCGACCCGCGTCAGCCGCAGGGGCGTGAACGCCTTCTTCTCCACCCGCAGCGCGCCCAGCTCGACCTCGCTGCCCACGGCCTCGAAGCCGGGGTCGCCGTCGGGCCTCCTGGTCAGCATTCCGTCGAGCACGTCGCCCCCCGATCAGGTCGCCTGCCGCTGTACTCCGTACGGTAGCCAATCGATCTTGACGTCGCGTTCGCCGCCGCCCCCCCGGGTAGGGGAGCGGGGTCGCGTTCGCCGCCGCCCACGCCGGGTAGGGGAGCGGGCGAGACGAAGGGGGAGGCTTTCATGAGCGGCATCGGAGACTGGGTCAGGAAGGCCGAGAACCTGGCCAGGAAGCACTCCAAGCACGTCGACAAGGCGGTCGACAAGGCCGAGGAGATGGCCAAGAAGCGCACCGGGCACAAGTACGACGAGCAGATCGGCAGGGGCGTGGACGAGGTCCAGCGCCGCTACGGCGGGGGCGGGACGGCCGAGCCGCAGCGGCCGGCCAGGCCGGAGGACCGGCCCTAGACCTGCCCGGGGGCGTTCGCGGGGCGGCCCGGCGTGGTGACGGTCGCCGGCCCGATGCCGGCGACCTGCCGCGCCACCTCGCCCAGCAGCGCCAGCCCGGCCTCGTCGGCGGCGTCCGGCAGGGCGGCGATCACGTGCTCGATGCCCTGCTCGGCCAGTTCGCCGCACCGCTGCACGGTCTCGTCCACGCTCGCGTCGCCGGGCACGCGCAGGTGGAGGGTCTTCTCGATCTCCTCGTACGGCCTGCCCGCGCGTTCGCAGTGGGCGCGCAGCACGGCCAGCTTGTGCGGCACGTCCGCGCCGTACAGGAAGTTGCAGGCGTCGGCGTACTCGGCGACGAGCCGCAGCGTCTTGCGCTCGCCGCTGCCCCCGATGAGGATGCGCGGCCGCGCCGCCGGTGCGTTGACCGGCCGCTCCAGCCGGTAGTGGCGCCCCTCGAACGGCTCCTGGTCACCGGCGAACATCCGGCGCGCGATCCGCAGCGTCTCCTCCAGCCGCTCGAGCCGCTCGGCCACCGGCGGGAACGGCAGCCCGAGCCCGCGCGCCTCCTCCTCGAACCAGCCCGCCCCGATGCCGAGCACCGCCCGCCCGCCGGACAGCGCGTCCAGCGTGCTGACCTGCTTCACCAGGAATCCCGGTGCCCGGTACGGGGCCCCGGTGACGAGCGCGCCCAGCGTGACGCGGCGGGTCAGCGCGGCGGCGTAGGAGAGCGCGCCGTACGCCTCCAGCATCGGCTCGCCGACGCCGCCGAAGTTGGGGATCTGGAACAGGTGGTCCATCACCCACAGGCTGTGCAGTCCCGCCTCGTCCGCGCCGCGCGCCACGTCGGCGAACCGGCCGGCGATCGCGGCGTCACCGCCGGGCCAGGTGAAACGAGGGCAGGTCAGACCGAGTCTCATCGCGGGGTTCCTCCGGTTCCGGGCATGAAAAAACCCTCCCACCTGGGTCCTGGACCCGAGGCCGAGAGGGCGTCGTCCTCCTATTCTCTCACGCCCCGCGTCGCACCTGGCCGGAGCCCGGAGGACGAGCTGGACGGCGACTACGAGGTCGAGGTCACCTACTCCGGCAACTCCTCGCAGTACGGCCCGACGAACTTCATCATGTCCGTCGAGGCCGTCGGCGGCGCGCAACCGGTGGACGGCTCCCAGTAGCGGCTCCCGCTAGCCCGTGCCGCACCGCCTCCCGGTGCCCTCCCGGGGCCAGGAGGCGGCCCGTTTCAGCTGGGACTCGTCGGCGACCACGTCCGTGACGTCCGCGTTCGTGGCGTCCGCGCCGCGCAGGTCCACCCGGCGCAGCTCGGCGCCGTACAGGCAGGCCTCGCGCAGGTCGGCGCCACGCAGGTCGGCGTCGTTCAGGCGCGCCCGGTCGAGGTTCGCCCCACGGAAGGACGCCCCCGGGGCGCGCACCCCGCTGAGGTCCACGCCGTGCAGGTCCAGGCCGTCCAGGACGGCGCCGGCGAGCTGGGCGCCGCGCAGGTTGACGCCTTCGAGATCGCCCGCCGTCAGCGTGCGGCCCCGCAGGTCCGGCGGGGACGACCCGGCCGTGGAGTCGGCCGTCACGCCGGGTCCCGCCGAGGCAGGCGAGAAGAACGGGACGCCGCGCTGGTAGCCGAGCCAGGCGAGCGCGATGAGGACCACCGCCAGCCCGGTCACCGCCAGGCGATGGCCGGGTTGCAGCACCTCGTCGCCCACGTACAGCACGAGGACCGCCACGACCACCACCCCGCTGAGGAAGGTCCCGAGGGACCCCCACAGCATCCCGACGGCGACCATGATCCCCAGCGTGACGAGCGGCCACACCCACAGCCACCGGTCGCGCGCGCGTAACTCCCGCCCGGCCGGCACGGGGGCGACCGGCACGGGGGCCGCCGGCGCCGCGTAGTCGGCGACGGTCACCGGCGCGGCCACGGGAAGCTGGCCGTCGCCGGGCGCCTGGGGCGGATGGGGCGTCGTCGGGTCGCTCATCGGGGCACCTTGGTCGTTCACTCTTCGTCCGCGGGGGAGGGCGCCGCCTCCTGCGGCGGGAGCTGCTCCTGCGGCTGCTGCGCGGGCGGCACGTACGCCAGGAACGGCGGCCGCCCGTCGGCGGGCGGGGCCGCCTGGAGCACCTGCATGAGGATCTCGTTGCGGGCGCTCTCCTACGCGATGTCCTCGGGGTGGGCCAGGCGCAGCCGGTCGTAGAAGGCGAACCGGTTCATGTCGATGAGCGTGGCGATGGCCGTGCCGTACTCGGCCGCCAGCGCCACAGCCCCACGATAGGACGCGTACGCGATGCCGTACGGGACCAGCGCCAGCAGGAGCCAGGCGCCCTCCCGCCACATGAACGGGACCGTGACGACGGCGGCGAGCAGCCCGAGGACGGCCGTCCGCACGGCCAGCTCCATCTGGGTCCGCTGGTTGTTGAGGTAGGTGAGCTCCTCGGGCTGCGCGGTCATGGCCATGCGGGGAAGGGCCACCAGCGGGTCGATGCCGTACATCGAGCCCGCCCGCCGTTCGTGGCGGCGCAGCATGTTGCCGAGCCGGGTCGGCAGGATCTCCTCCGGCCGGTCCGGGTAGCCGGCTCTCAGGCGGCGCATCTCCGCGTTGAGCGCGTCGGCGCGCAGGGCCTCGACGGTCGTGTCAGGCGCGGACGGCTTGAGCTCGTCGTCCAGCCGGGCCAGGTACCAGGCGCTGGCGCCCATCCGGTCCTGGATCGTCAGGCAGCGGCGGCGATGGTGCAGGGTGCGGGACAGGGCCAGCGGTCGCAGGAGCGGGCCGTTCCAGTAGCCCTCCATGAACTGGACGAGCATGAACTGCAGCGGGTTGGCCGCCAGCGCGCCCGCCACCGTGAAGATCGTCAGCAGGACGGCGTCCGTCAGCTTGAGGCCGTCGAACACCTTCGACCAGTCGAGGCGGCCGTCCCAGGCGCCGCTTCGCATCAGCAGGTAGAGGTAGGTGGCGAACAGCGCGGACGGGATCACGCTGACCACCGTGAAGTAGCGGCCGATCCGCGTGATGCCACCGGACGCGCCCGTGATCAGGTTCGCCATCACCGACCCTCAGGAGGTTCTGAAATTCCGGTCGCAGTACACACATGTCATGACATCGCCGGTGGGCACGTTGAGCAAGCCGCATCCCGGCCAGGGGCACCTTAGCAGGGGGAAGTCGTGCCGGTTCGGGCAGTGGCACAGCCCGTCGTCCCCCAGCCTGCTGCCACCGGAGCAGCGCGGGCACGCGTGCCCCAGGATCCGGCCGTCCACGTCGCAGCGCCAGCCGTCGCGCCCGCCGTTGACCATGTAGTGGGTGTTGCGGGAGCTGAGCCGGCAGCGCGCCACCAGGAAGCGCCTGCCGCACGAGACGCAGGTGTGCCTCGGCGGCCGGGCCTGCTGCGGCGCGCCGCAGCGCCGGTGCGGGCAGCGCACGCCGCCGCCGGCCGATCCGCCCTGGCCCGGGGGCGTGATGGGCGGATGCGATTGGGTCAGCGACAGCATCACCCACAGGCGTACCGGCAGCCGCATAGGCCGATGATGAGGGATGGACCGGCTCCCGCCAAGACCGGCGCCCGGATCTTCCCGGCCGTCCTGTCAGCGGGCCGGGCTCCTGGTCCGGACCGCGGCGTCGAGGCCGGCGGCCAGGCGGGACCGGCCCGTGGCGCGCAGGGCGGCCGAGAGCGTGGCCGCGGCCCGTTCGAGGTGGCGGGGGAGCGTGAGGTGGTTCTCCAGCACCGGCAGGATGCGGCTGACCCGGTCCGCCAGCCGGTCGGCGTGGCGCGGCTCGACGTGCGGCAGGACGTCGGCGGCGGGTCAGCGCCGCTTCTCGACGGCCGCCACGACGTAGGCGGCGGCCCGGTCGAGGTCGGCGAACCCGGGGCGGGCGCCGGTGAGCTTGATGCCGACGGCGACGTTCGTCATGCGGAAGGAGACCTCCGAGGTGTACTGCTTGCGCATGAAGGAGAACGGGCTGCGCTGGGTGAAGCTGAACGCCTCGTCGCCGATGTCCGGGCCGGCGCGGACCTTGGTGCCGGGGGTGCGCCTCGGCTCCTGCTTCATGTTCTTGACCTGCAGGTCGTGGAAGTTCTCCGCGCCCCAGACGCTCGGCGTCAGGTACGCCATCACGACCATGGTGGCGTTGTCCGGGCCGGTCCAGCGGCAGTGATACTCGCTGAAGAACTGCTCCTTGGCCGGTCCGCCGAACACCTTGCGTGCCTGGGCGGCGGTCAGCAGGTCGCACGCCTCGAAGGCGTTCGTGAACAGCTTCGCCGTGCCGGAGGCGGACGGCAGCGCCGTCACGGGCGAGAACGGCCGGATCACGGGAGCGGTGTACGGGAACACCTTCGGCAGCACGACGGCCACCGCCGCGGCCGTCAGCCCGACGGCCAGCAGCGCGCCCAGCACGATCGGCGCGCGGCGGCGGCGCAGCCGGCCGGGCGCGGTGCGGTCGTCGTCCAGGACGCCGGCCTCGCGGGCGACCCCTTCCATCGCGGCCGCCGCCTGGGCGGGGGAGCAGCGGCGGGCCGGGTCCTTGTCCAGGAGGGCGGCGAGCACGGGCGCCATCGGGCCGGCCCGCCGGACCGGGGCGGGCTCCTGCGTCAGCGCCGCCGCGATCGCGGCCGCCGGGCTGGCGCGGGCGAACGGGGCGACGCCCTCCACGGCGGTGAACAGCGTCGCGCCCAGCGACCACAGGTCGGAGTGCGGGCCGTCGGGCTCGCCGCGCAGCCGCTCGGGCGCGATGTAGCCGGGCGAGCCGGACAGCATGCCGCCCTGGGTGATCGCCTCGTTCCCGGCGACGGTGGCGATGCCGAAGTCGGTCAGCAGCACCCGGCCGTCGTCGGTGAGCAGCACGTTGGCGGGCTTGACGTCGCGGTGCAGCACGCCCGAGGCGTGCGCGGCGCCGAGCGCGTCGAGCATCCGCAGGCCGATCGCGGCGACGCGGCCGGGCGGCAGCGGCCCGCGCTCGCGGACCACCTGTTCCAGGGAGCGTCCCCGGACGAACTCCATGACGATCCACGGCAGCCCGCCGTCGAGGACGACGTCGTGGACGGTGACGATCGACGGGTGGGAGCGCAGCCGGGCGGCGGCCCGCGCCTCGCGCAGCGTGCGCTCGGTCAGCTCGGCCCGCTCGCCCTCGCCGAGGCCGGGCGGCAGCCGGATCTCCTTGACGGCGACCTCCTGCTGGAGGAGCTCGTCCTCGGCCCGCCAGACGGTGCCCATGCCGCCCTGCCCGATCGGGGCAAGCAGCCGATAGCGGCCGGCGAGCGGCGTCACCACGGCCGACGCGGCCGGCCCCGGACTCCTGCGCTCGCGCTCGCCCCTGCCATCCGTGCCTCCAGCCGATCTCTGGCTCCTGCGGACAGGCACGATATTAGGGGCGAGCGGGACAGATGCGCGGGCTTTCGATCAATCGGACCCGACACCCGGTCAGACGGGGTTGTCAGTCGGTGCCGAACTCCATCGCGGCGTTGTCGAGCAGCTCGTCGTCGGGCACCTCGCCGCGGGAGGCGATCACTTCGGCGCCGCCCTCGGGCATCTCGCCGATCAGCTCGGTCGGGGCCGGCTGCGCGGCGCCGATCAGCGCCTGCTGCGGGCTGCCGACCATGCCGAGCCCGGCGTACTGCTCCAGCTTGGCGCGGGAGTCGGCGATGTCGAGGTTGCGCATGGTGAGCTGGCCGATGCGGTCGGACGGGCCGAACGCGGAGTCCTCGGTGCGCTCCATCGACAGCTTGTCGGGATGGTAGCTGAACGCCGGGCCGGACGTGTCGAGGATCGAGTAGTCCTCGCCGCGCCGCAGCCGCAGCGTCACCTCGCCGGTGACGGCCGTGCCGACCCACCGCTGCAGCGACTCGCGCAGCATCAGCGCCTGCGGGTCGAGCCAGCGGCCCTCGTACAGGAGCCTGCCCAGGCGGCGGCCCTCGTTGTGGTAGCTGGCGAGGGTGTCCTCGTTGTGGATGGCGTTGACCAGGCGCTCGTAGCAGATGTGCAGCAGCGCCATGCCCGGCGCCTCGTAGACGCCGCGGCTCTTGGCCTCGATGATCCGGTTCTCGATCTGGTCGGACATGCCGATGCCGTGGCGGCCGCCGATGGCGTTGGCCTCCAGCACCAGGTCGACGGCGGTGGGGAACTCCTTGCCGTTGATCGTCACCGGGCGGCCGCGGTCGAAGCCGATCGTGACGTCCTCGGTGGCGATCTCGACGTCCGGGTCCCAGAACCGCACGCCCATGATCGGGTCGACCAGCTCGATGCCGGCGTCGAGGTGCTCCAGCGCCTTGGCCTCGTGGGTGGCGCCCCAGATGTTGGCGTCGGTGGAGTAGGCCTTCTCGGAGCTGTCACGGTAGGGCAGGCCGTGCGCGAGCAGCCACTCCGACATCTCCTTGCGGCCGCCGAGCTCGCTGACGAAGTCGGCGTCGAGCCACGGCTTGTAGATGCGCAGGGCCGGGTTGGCGAGCAGGCCGTAGCGGTAGAACCGCTCGATGTCGTTGCCCTTGAAGGTGGAGCCGTCTCCCCAGATCTGCACGCCGTCCTCCAGCATGGCGCGCACCAGCAGGGTGCCGGTGACGGCCCGCCCGAGCGGGGTGGTGTTGAAGTAGGCGCGCCCGCCGGAGCGGATGTGGAACGCGCCGCAGGTCAGCGCGGCGAGCCCCTCTTCCACGAGGGCGGCGCGGCCGTCGACGAGCCGGGTGACCTCCGCGCCGTAGGCCGTCGCGCGGCCGGGCACCGAGGCGATGTCGGGCTCGTCGTACTGGCCGATGTCGGCGGTGTACGTGCAGGGGACGGCGCCCTTCTCGCGCATCCACGCGACCGCTACGGACGTGTCGAGGCCGCCGGAGAAGGCGATCCCGACACGTTCACCGACAGGCAGGGAGGTGAGTACCTTGGACACGAGGTGAAGTATATACATACTTCTGCATGACCATGCAATGCGCCTCCCCTATGTGGCCGGCTCCAGCCCCGTGAGCAGGTTGAACGTGCCCGTGAGCTGGTTGAGTGCGACCAGGGCCGGCAGCTCGGCGATGATCCGGTCGCTCCAGCCGTGCGCCCGCAGCCCGGCCACGTCGGCGTCGGTGATCGACGAGGGCTCGGCCAGCAGGCGGACCGCGAGCTCGATCAGCGCCGTCTCGCGGGCGTCGGTGGAGGCGCCCTGACGGGCCAGCGCGATGTCGCTCTCGCTCAGTCCGGCCGCCCGCGCCGCCTCCGCGTGCGCCTGGAGGCAGTACGCGCAGCCGATCCACTCCTGGACGGCCAGTGAGACCTTCTCGCTGAGCGCGCGGGGCAGCTTCACGCGCTTCATGGCCCGCGAGAAGTCCAGGTAGCCCTGGAGCGCGGCGGGGGAGTGGGCCATGGTGGCGACCATGTCGCCCACGCCGCCTCTCCTGCTGACGATGTCCTCGAGCAGTTCCCGGGACTTGCCGGGGGCCTCGGCGGGCTCCAGGGGGGTCAGGCGTCGCATGCGTCCTCCTCGATCTCGATACCGTACCCCCCTAAGGTATATGACGGGTCGGAAAATTCCCGCCGGACAGGCCCGGCGGGAATGGGCCGGTCAGGGCAGCGGCTCGCTCATCGGGTCGGTGTAGGGCGAGCGGGGTTCGAAGGCCGCCGACGCCAGCGGGTCGCGCAGCGACTCGCCCGCCCGGTCGCCGACCTGATCCATCAGCTCGCGCACCCGCGCCTGCGCGGTCGCCGCCGCATCCGCGTCGACGACCTTGCTCAGCATGAGCAGCGTGCGCGCCTCCAGCAGCGGCGTGCGCATCTGGCGGAACAGTGCCGCCGCCCGTTGCAGGCAGCCGGCCGCGTCGGCCTGGTCGCCCGCCGCCAGCGCCAGCTCGCCGAGGCCGCCCAGCGCGTGCGCCTCCGCGAGGCGGTGGCGGGAACTGCTGGCCACCGTGAGCGCCTTGCGCAGCAGCGGCTCGGCCTCTTGCAGCTTGCCCTGCCGCAGCCGGGCCACGCCCAGCCCGTGCAGGGCGAACGCCTCCCCGATGGTGTCGCCGATCTCCTGCACGACCGCCAGCGACTCCTCGAACGCCCCCGCCGCGATGGCCACCTCGCGCGCCCGCAGGTGCACGTGGCCCATCCGGTGCAGCACCTGGGCGGTCACCCGGCGGTTGCCGCCGCCCTTGCTGCGCACCAGGGCCTCGGCCAGCAGCATCTTGGCCCCGTCGATGTCGTCGCAGTCGGCCTTGATCTGCGCCAGGTTGTGCAGCGTGTGCGCGGCGCCGATCTGGTCGCCGATGGCCGAGAACATCCGCAGGGCGTGCTGGAGGTGGCCCATCGCCGCCTCCATGCGGCCGTTCATCCGCTCCAGCACGGCGATGTTGCGGGTCGTCTTGGCGATCTGCAGCTCCGCCCCGACCTCCTCGAACAGCGTCAGCGCCGCCTCGAAGTCGCGCGCGGCGTCGTCGAAGCGCTGCTCGGTCAGCGACAGCGAGCCCCTGGCGTACAGCATCTCGGCCTGGCCGCGCCGGTCGCCTCCCGCACGGGCCGCCTCCAGGGCGATCTCGTGCGTCTCGCGCCAGTCGTCCAGGTAGACGCGCAGCTCGAAGAAGGTCTCGGCGTTCATCGCCAGCCGCCAGCACAGCTCCACCAGCCCGGCCTGGGCCGCCTGCCTGATGCCGGCGAGCAGCACGTGACGTTCGCGCTCGAACCAGGCGATCGGCTTGGCGACCAGCCGTTCGATCAGCTCCTCCGGCAGCGGCGAGGGGATCTCGTGCGCCGGGTGCGGGCCGGGCGAGGGGCCGTACTCGCGGCGGCGGGCCGCCTGCGTCAGGTGGAGCAGCGCGCTGAGCACCCGGGCCAGCGCCTCCGAGCGCATGTCCGGCGTCTCCTCGGCGGCCAGCCGCTCGCGCGCGTAGACGCGGATGAGGTCGTGGAAGCGGTACTGCACGCCGACGTGCCGCCCGGTGCCCAGCACCTCGACGAGCTGGGCGTCGGCCAGGTCGTCGAGCAGGTCCTGCACGTCGGCGAGCGGCTGGTCGAGCAGCGCGGCCCCGGTCCAGGCGGAGAAGACGTGCGCGTCGAGGATCGCCAGCCGCCGGAACAGGCGGCGCGCCTGCTCGCTGATGCCCTCGTAGGTCAGCGACAGGCTGGCCCGGATGCCCATGTCGCCGTGCATGAGCTCGTCCAGCCTGCGGGCCTCGTCCCGCAGCCGTTCCACCAGCTGCTCGACACCCCAGTACGGGCGCGCGGCCATGCGGGCGCCGGCGATGCGCAGCGCGAGCGGCAGGTAGCCGCACAGCTCGGCCAGCGCGGCGGCGGCCTCGGGCTCGGCCCACACCCGGTCGGCCCCGGCGATCCTGGACAGCATGTCGACCGACTGGGCGGCGTCGAACAGGCTGACGTCCACCTGGGTCGCCCCGGCCAGCGCGCCGAGCCGGCTGCGGCTGGTGACGATGACGGCCGAGGCGGGGTTGCCCGGCAGCAGCGGCAGCACCTGGCTCTCGGAGGCGGCGTCGTCGAGCACGATGAGCATGCGCCGGTCGGCCAGGAGCATGCGGTACATCTCGGCCCGCTCCTCCAGCGTCTCCGGCAGCGCGGTGCCCGACACGCCGAGCGCGCGCAGGAAGCGTTCGAGCACCTGCATGGGGCTGGCCGGGCGGGAGACGCCGCCGTGCAGGTCGGCGTAGAGCTGGCCGTCGGGGAAGTGCTCGGCCACGCTGTGCGCGGTGTGCACGGCGACCGTGGTCTTGCCGATCCCGGCCCGGCCGGCGATGGCGACGATGGGCACGGCAAAGCGGGCCGCGCCGTCGGGCGGCTCCGTCAGCCTCTTCTTGATCTCGTCGAGCTGGCTCTGGCGCCCGATGAAGTCCGCGATGCCGGCGGGCAGCATGCCCGGCACGGAGGAGGGGCCGGGACGCGGCTCGACGGTGACGAGCGTGGGCGGCGCGGGCGCTTCGAGGCTTTCGTCGGCTGTGAGGATGGCCGATTCGAGCTGTTGTAATCGCTCGTTGGGCTCGATCCCCAGCTCCTCGATCATCATGCGGCGGGCGTCGCGGTAGACCTGGAGCGACTCAGCCTGCCGTCCCGACCGATAGAGGGCGGTCATGAGCTGGGCGATGAAGCGCTCGCGCAACGGGTGGACGCTGACCAGGCCGGTGAGCTCGCCGACCAGCTCGTGGTGGCGGCCGAGCTCCAGCTCCAGCTGGATGCAGTCCTCGTTGGCGGTGATGCGCTGCTCGGTGAGCTGACCGGCGATGGCCTGCAGCAGCCGGCTCTCGATGCCGTCGAGCGCGGGGCCGCGCCACAGCCCGAGCGCCTCGCGGTAGTGGCGGATGGCCTCTTCGGGGTTGCGATCGTCGCGGAGCTTGCGCGCCCTGGCCACCAGGGTCTCGAAGACGCGGGCGTCGATCTCGCCGGGCTCGGCCAGGAGCGCGTATCCCTGCGGCTTGGTCACGATCATGTCGGGCCGGCCGTGCGCGGCGAACACGCGGCGCAGGGCCGAGATGCAGATCTGCACCTGGGCGCGGGAGGTCGCGGGCGGCTCGTCGTCGTAGATGGCTTCCATCAGCCGGGTCATGGCGACGGGCCGATCTGCGTTCAGAAGCAGCGCGGCCAGGATGATTTGCTGGCGCGTGCCGCCCAGTTCGAGATTTCTCCCGTCGGCGGTGGCTTCGAGTGCCCCCAGTAGTCGAAACTCCACGCACATCTCCTTGATGAAGCCGCCGCCCTCTTCGGCAACCGTCCAGGCCCCCCGGCCGGACAAGGTGCAGGGCGGAATTTGGCTGACACCATATTTGAGATTATGGCCCCAAGGTTGCCTGGTGGGGTGCTGGCTATATTACAAGATCGGCAGGCATTTATCGCGATGGTCGCGTCTGTGAAGTTCGGCCGATTTGTGCGTTACACTACAGTGCTGGGCCACTTGTGGCCACAGGGTAATCCCCATTAAACCGCGAAACGGCCGAGACCCTGAGGTCGTCGGCCGCTCGCTCCGGGATGCTCAGCCCCAGGGGTCGCCGGGGCCGTCGGCCGCGATGCCCCAGGGGTCGCCGGGACCGTTGGACACGATGCCCCACGGGTCGCCGGGGCCCTGCTCGGTGGCGGACGCGGCCGCCGCGTATGCCGGCACGGTCGAACCCAGGGCCAGGAAAGCGGCTGCGGCCGCCGCGAGAACGATGATCGACATGCGGATCCTGGCGGCGCTTGTGGCGATGGTCCGGCCCATGGTGCGTACCTCCGTCTGGATGTCGCGGCGCTCTCCCCGCCGCTCGGCCCAAACGCTCGCACCGGCCACCATCGACCCCATATCGGCGCGCTTCCGGCGCGCCATTCGAGCAGGTCGACGGCCATTCCCCGGAGCGCTTCCGCGGAAAACCCCGCAATCGGCGATAAGGCGTTCGCCGGCCCGCCGCGGGCCCCGATAAGTGCCCGATAGCGCGGCGGGGATCCGGCGATAGCGCGACGAAGGCGCGGCGATAGCGGCCGCCGCAACCCTTGTCGCGAGCCCGGGTGGCGCGAGCACGCGGCGGGTCACTCGGGTGGCCAACAGGCCCGGGGGGCGACCACCTGGGCGCGGACGAACCGCGGCAGACGGAACTCCTGAACAGGTGGCGTTTGATGGGGATTGACGTGCAGGCGCTGGACAGCGTCTACGGGCGGCCGGCCGCCAGCGTGGACGTGCGTCTGGACCGCGCCGACAACGGTCACTGGGTGATCGACGCCCAGTCGGTGACCGATCACGAAGGGCGCGTCAAGGAGTGGCGGGAGCACCGGCTCGACCGCGGCCTGTACAGAATCGTCTTCGGAAGTGATCGCTACTTCGTGAGCCTCGGGCTCACCGCCGCTTATCCGGAGATCGTCGTCGTGTTCCGCATGACGGACGAGGCGTGCACCTATCAAATTAACGTTCTGCTCTCGCCGCACTCTTATTCCGCCTATTTCGGCTCGTTCAACTGAGTAGGGCGCGCGATGAACACCAATCGGTATGACGCATTTCCGCTGATCCCGCTCCACGACCGGACGTGGCCCACGGCCGCGATCACCGCCGCGCCGCGCTGGCTGTCGACAGACCTGCGCGACGGCAACCAGGCGCTCGCCAGGCCGATGGGCCCCGAGCGCAAGCTGGCCATGTTCGAGCTCCTGGTGAGCATGGGCTACCGGGAGATCGAGGTCGGCTTCCCGTCGGCAAGCCAGGACGACCACGACTTCGTCCGCCTCCTCGTCGAGGAGGACCGCATCCCCGACGACGTGCGCATCACCGCGTTCGTGCCCGCCCGCGAGGACCTGGTGGAGCGGACCGTGGAGAGCCTGCGCGGGGCCGCCAGGGCGACCCTGCACCTCTACAACGCCACCTCGCCGGCCATCCGGAACCTGGTGTTCGGCATGGACCGCGAGCAGTGCCGCGAGCTGGCCGTGCACGGCACCCGCCTGGTCATGGCCTACGCCGACAAGCTCATCCCCGGCTGCGACCTGGCCTTCCAGTACTCGCCCGAGCACTTCAACGACACCGAGCCGGACTTCTCCCTGGAGGTCTGCGAGGCGGTCATGGACGTGTGGGAGCCCGGCCCGGACCGGCCGATCATCCTCAACTTCCCCACGACCGTCGAGCGCTCGACCCCGAACGTCTTCGCCGACCAGATCGAGTGGATGCACCGCAACCTGTCCAGGCGCGAGCACATCTGCCTGTCGGTGCACACCCACAACGACCGCGGCACCGGCGTGGCGGCGGCCGAGCTGGCCCTGATGGCGGGGGCCGAGCGGATCGAGGGCTGCCTGTTCGGCAACGGCGAGCGGGCCGGCAACGTGTGCCTGGTGACGCTCGGCATGAACCTCTACACCCAGGGCATCGACCCCGGCATCGACTTCTCCGACCTGGACCGGGTCCGCCGGGTCGTGGAGAGCTGCACCGGCATCCCGGTGCCCGCGCGGCACCCGTACGGCGGTGACCTGGTCTACACGGCGTTCTCCGGCGCCCACCAGGACGCGATCAAGAAGGGGTTCGACGCGCTGGAACGGGAGTCGGCGCGGACCGGGCTCGCGCCGTCGGAGCTGCCGTGGAGCATGCCGTACCTGCCGGTCGACCCCAGGGACGTGGGCCGGACGTACGAGGCCGTCGTGCGCATCAACAGCCAGTCGGGCAAGGGCGGGCTGGCCTACGTGATGAGCGCCAGGCACGGGCTCACGCTGCCCAGGCCGCTGCAGATCGACTTCGCGCAGGTCGTGCAGGCGCTGGCGGAGGCCGAGGGCGGCGAGATCCCGCCCGAGCGCGTCCGGGAGGTCTTCGAGGCCACGTACGCGGTCGCGCAGGCGCCTCCGGCGGTGGAGGGCGCCACGGTCGAGCTCTACCTCGACGGCCCCGCGTACGGCGGTGCGGCCTGGGCCGGGACGCTCCGCACGCTGCGCGCGGCCCTGGCCGACAAGGGCTTCGACGTGCGCGCCGTCCACCACATGGGCGGCCCGGCGGGCGAGCGCGAGGAGGTGGCCGTCTACGCGCGGTTCGGCGACGGCGACCGGGCGGTGTGGGGCGCCGGCATCCGCGGCGACGTCGAGGCGGCCGTGCTCGCCGCCGTCGGGTCGGCCGTGGCGCGGTCCTGGCCCGCCGTGCCCGCGCCGGCCGTGCCCGCGCCGCCCGCTCCGCGCCCCCCGGCGGACCCCGAATGCCGACGTCAGCGGCCCGTTCCGGCCCGGGCACGGCGGTTGATAGCCGGACGATAAGGAAGCGATGGGCCCCCGGCATAGCGTTCGGACCAGGCAGCGAATCCGAGGTGAGGATCATGAGGCGCACCCAGGTGCGGAAGCGCAGGCCGCGCACCCGTGACGACGGCCACCGCTACTGGCTCGACCTGCGGACACCGTCAGGACGGGTCCTGCCGATCTGACCGCGGCGATTCGAGGGGAGACGGCCATGGGACTGATCGAACGACACGAGGAGCTGGCTGCTCTGGAGTCGCTCCTCGCCAACGCGGTGCTGAGCCGGGGCCGGATCGCCCTGGTCAGCGGCCCCGTCGCGACAGGCAAGAGCACGCTGCTGCGCTCCCTGGCCGAGCAGGCCATCGAGCTCGGCGCGCTGGCCGTCTCGGCGACCGGCTCGCTCATGGAGCGCGACCTGCCGCTCGGCGTGCTGCGCCAGCTCATCCAGGACGCGCCCCTCCCCGAGGCCGACCACGCCCGCGCGATGGCCCTCATCGAGGAGGGCAGCCGGGCCGCGACCGTGGCCGGGCCCGAGGCCGACCAGCTCGTCGACGCCCAGGTGGTGCACGCGCTCTGCACGGTCCTGCTGGACCTGTCGGAGCGGTGCCCGCTGGTGATCGCCGTCGACGACGTGCACCACGCCGACCGCACCTCGCTGCTCTGCCTGGCCTACCTCGCCAGGCGGGCCAGGAGCGCCAGGATCGTGGCCGTGTTCGCGCACTCGGACCGGATGCGCTGCGCCGACGCGTACTTCGAGACCGACCTGCTGCGCCAGCCGCACTGCCGCAGGCTCCAGCTCTCGCCGCTGTCGCGCGAGGGCGTCGAGGAGCTGATGGCGGCCGAGCTCGGCACGGAGGCGACCGAGCGCTTCGCCAAGGAGTGGTACACGCTCAGCGGCGGCAACCCGCTGCTGGCCGGCGCGCTGGCCGAGGACTACCGCGAGTACCTGCGCTCGGTGGGCGAGCCGCCTCCGGAGCCGGTCGTGGGCGATCAGTTCGGCCAGGCGGTGCTGTCGTGCCTGCAGCGCGGGCACCCGCAGACGATGCGGGTGGCGCGCGGGCTCGCCGTGCTGGGCGAGACCGACGGGCTCGACCGGCTGCTCGGCATCGCGCCGATCGACATCAGCAGGGAGCTGCTCTCGCTCGGCGCGGCCGGGCTGGTCTCCGGCCGCGACTTCCGCCACCAGTCGGTCTGCCGCGCCGTCCTGGCGGGCATCGACCAGCAGGAGCGCATGGACCTGCACCGACGGGCCGCCGAGGTGGCGCACGACGCGGGCATGACGCCCTGCGTGGTCGCCGACCACCTGCTGCAGGCGGCCCGGGTGGAGGCGCCCTGGGTGCTGCCCACGCTGGAGGAGGCCGCCAGGAACGCGCTGCGCGCCGGCCAGGTCGAGTCGGCCGTCGCCTACCTGCGGCTGGCCTGGCGCGAGTGCGACGACGAGCAGCGCCGGTTGAAGATCATGACGATGCTGGTGCGGGCCGAGTGGCGGATCAACCCGGCCGCGCCCGCCGGTCACCTGGCCGAGCTGGCCGAGGCGGTCAACCGGGGCAGCCTGCGCGGCGGCGACGTGGTCGTGCTGGCCCGCGCGCTGCTGTGGCACGGCCGCTTCGACGACGCCCGCGACGTGCTGGAGCAGCTCGGCGAGGAGGGCGACGCCGCCGACCACGAGACGATGGCCGAGATGGTCGTCGCCCAGCTCTGGCTGCGCGTCACCCACCCGCCGCTGCTGACCGGCCTGCCGCGCCCGGCGGGCCGCCGCGCGCTGGCGGGCCTGGTGTCGGTGGCCGTCAACCGGCGGGTGGAGGCCACGCTGGCGCTCGCCGAGGTGCTCACGCGGGGCCCCCGCGAGGAGAGCATGAACGCGGTGGAGCGCATCCTGGAGGACTCCCACCTCGACGAGATGTCGATGGACACCGTGGAGAACGCGCTGCTCGCCCTCACCTACGCGGGCCGCTGCGACCGCGCGGTGCCGTGGTGCGAGCGGTTCAGCGCCGAGGCGATGTCCAGGCAGGCGCCCAGCCGCCAGGCCAGGCTCGCAGCGATCCGCGCCGAGATCGCGATCCGGCAGGGCGACATGCCCGCCGCCGCGCACCACGCCCGCATCGCGCTCGACACCATCCCGATGAGCAGCTGGGGCGTCGCCATCGGCGGGCCGCTGAGCAGCCTGATCATCGCGCTGACGGCGATGGGCAGGTACGACGCGGTCCGCGAGTACCTGGACCGGCCGGTGCCCGAGACGATGTTCCAGACCCGCTACGGCCTGCACTACCTGTACGCGCGCGGGCGCTACAGCCTGGCCAACGAGTACTTCGCGCTGGCGCTGCGCGACTTCCAGCGCTGCGGCGAGCTCATGGTCACCTGGAACCTGGACACGCCGGGCCTGATCCCGTGGCGTGCCGACGCGGGGGAGGCGTGCCTGCGGATGGGGCACGTCGAGGAGGCCAGGGAGCTCATCGAGACCCAGCTGAGCATGTGCGGCGCCGAGCTGCGCCGGGGCCGGGGGATCGCGCTGCGGTTGCAGGCGGCCGTCTCCGAGCCGGCCCGCCGTCCGGCCCTGCTGCGGCAGGCGACCGAGTACCTGCAGATGGCCGGCGACCGCTACGAGCTGACCCGGGCGCTGTTCGACCTGGTGGAGGCGTACGACTCGCTGGGCGAGTACCGGCGCGCCCGGACGATCGCGGGCCGGGCGCAGGCGGCGGCGCGCGAGTGCCGGGCCGAGCCGATGATCGACGCGCTGAGCCGCGCCGACGACCCGAGCGTGGTGCCGGCGCCGCTGCCGAGCGAGCTGATCGGCGTGCTGAGCGACGCCGAGCGGCGGGTGGCCGCGCTGGCCGCGGCCGGCTACGCCAACCGGGAGATCGCGGCGCGCCTCTACATCACGCTCAGCACGGTCGAGCAGCACCTCACCCGCACCTACCGCAAGCTGAACATCAGGAGGAGGGTGGACCTTCCGCTGGTCGTCGAGTTCGACAGCCAGGTGGAGCACTGACGGAGTTGCGCGCGCCCGCCGCCCGGCCACACGGTCGGAGGCGGAGGTGCGTGATGGAGCCGATCGCCGAACTGATCACCGTCCGGGGGAACGCGACCCCGGAGGAGCTGGAGGCCGTCGTCCTGGCCGTCACCCGGCTGGTGGCGCGGGCCAGGGCCAGGTCCGAGGAGGAACGGGCCTGGTCGGACCCGGCCGCGCTGGTGCGCCGGCCGGTCGCGGGGAGCTGGCGGCTCAGCGGCTGGGCCGGCTGACCTCTCCCATCCGCATTCGTGCTATTCGTGGCGATTTGGGCTACCACCGCAATCTGCGAAAAGCCCCCTCCCGCCGCCGAACGCATCCTGTTGAGGTGCCCGGCCCTACGGCCGGTCGAGTCGGTAGGCGAGGAGAGGTTCCACGATGTCGACATTTTTCGGTTCGCTCCGCAGGCTCGTGCTCGCCCCGTCCCTGGCCGAGGTGACGTTCGCCGGACGCGGCTTCCCCGGCCCGCCCACCGCCGACACCGAGCGGCTGGAGGCGATCCCGCAGGCCGTCGTCTGCGGCTTCGAATGGGGCATCGACGCGCGTGACCAGTGGGAGGTGCAGCGCAGGCTCGACCTGGTCGCCGCCGACCACCGCGGCTTCGCCTACGAGGGCGCGACCATGGCCTTCACCGTGCTCGACGCCATGGGCGGCGGGCGGCGGCAGCGCACCCGGGACCTGCTGCTCGGCCCGGGGCAGCCGCACATCTTCCTCGCCTACATCGGCATCGGCTTCGCCATGGCCCGGCTGCCCAGGCCGCTGTGGAAGAAGGTGCTGCCCGACCTTTCCGGCTCGCCCTACCACCCGGTGATGAGTTGGCTCGCGGTCGACGGCTACGGCTTCGACCTGGCTTACTTCCACACCCGGCGGTACGTCGACGAGCAGCGGGTGCCCGCCCCGTACCCGTGGCGCGGCGAGCCCGGCTACTTCCCCCGGGCGGTCGACCAGGGCGTGGGCCGCGCCCTGTGGTTCATCCACGGCGGGCGGGCGCCCGACGTCGCCGCCGCCGTGCGGCGCTTCGCCACCGCCCGGCAGGCCGACCTGTGGAGCGGCGTCGGCCTGGCCGCCACGTTCGCGGGCGGCAGTGCGGGCGGCGCGCTGGCCGCGCTGCGCGAGGAGGCCGGCGAGCACCGCGACGAGCTCGCCCAGGGCTCGGTGTTCGCGCTCAAGGCCCGCCACTACTCCGGCCACGTCCCCGCGCACAGCGAGGCCGCCGGGAACGTGCTCACCGGCCTGTCCGTCGACGCCGCCGTCGCGCTCGCCGACGACACCGCGGTCGGGCCCGGCCGTCCCGGCGGCGTCCCGGATTACGAGCAGTGGCGCCGCAACGTACGCGCGCATTTCGCGGTTGAAAACGCCGCACGATGATCCCGCATTAACGCGGTAAGCACGACCGGAGTTGCCCGAAGATTCCACGTCATGTGTCAATGAGAAGACAGTACCTGCTGGTTGAGCGGTGAAGGGTTGTTATGGCCGGCCTGCTTCGATCGCTGAGAAAGCGAATACTTACCCCCAGTGTCACGGAGACCAAACTCGCCGTCCGCGGTTTCCATGTAAAAAACGAGGCGGCCCGCGAATTATTGGAGAAAGTTGGCGAGATATTCCTCACCGGTTTCGCGTACGCCGCCGAGTCGCGCACTCCCGCTGAGGCGGAGGACCGGCTGGAGCAGATCCCCGACCGGTTCCGCGGCTTCGCCTACGAGGGCGCCGGGATGGGACTCGCCGTGCTGGACTGCGCCTCCCTCGCCAACCTGCGCAGGGTGAAGGGCACGCTCGCCGGGCGCGGCGACCGCCACAACTACATGATCTACGTCGGGATCGGCTGGGCCATGGCCCGGCTGCCCCGCTTCCTGTGGCCGGACCCCGCCCAGCTCGACCCGCTGCTGCTGTGGCTCGTGCACGACGGCTACGGCTTCCACCAGGCGTACTTCCACACCGACAAGTACGTGCGCCGGCAGGTGCGCGAGACGCGCTTCCCCTGGCCCGCCGGGCACGAGGCGTACGCGGCCCGCGCCGTCGACCAGGGCATCGGCCGCGCCCTGTGGTTCGTCGGCGGCACCGACGTCGAACAGGTGACGTCGCTCATCGAGAGCTTCCCCGAGGAGCGCCGCCCCGACCTGTACGCGGGCACCGGCCTGGCCGCCACCTACGCGGGCGGCGCCACCGGCGACGAGCTGTGGGAGCTGCGCGACCGGGCCGGCCCCTACCGAGGCCAGCTCGCCCAGGGCAGCGCCTTCGCCGCCGAGGCCAGGATCCGGGCCGGGCTCCTCGGCCCGCACACCCGCCAGGCCACCGCCATCCTCTGCGGCACCACGGCCGAGCAGGCCGCCGAGATCTGCATCCAGTCCATGCCCGCACCGTCCCTGCCGGGGGAGCTGCCCGCCTTCGAGATCTGGCGGCAGCGGATAGCCGGCGAATTCGTCTCCCTTGGAGGTGTCACCCCGTGACCACGGTAGCCACCTGGCTGCGCCGGCAACAGGCCGGAGTCGTCGCCCTCGTGGTGATGGCCGCCCTGTTCGTCATCGGCAGCCCGTCCTTCGCCTCCGACGAGGAGAAGGCGGAGCTGGCCGGCGCGTACGCGTTCAAGCCGCTGAGCATCGCCCTGCCGTCGGACCTGCCGCAGCAGACCATCCGCGCGGTGAACCAGCGCTACACGCACATCGACGCCTGGATCTCCTCCGTCGGGGCCGGGATCGCCATGAACGACCTCGACATGGACGGCCTGTCGAACGACCTGTGCGTCACCGACCCCCGCATCGACCGGGTCGTGGTGACCCCCACGCCGGGCGCGCGCTCGGACCGCTACAAGCCGTTCGCGCTGTCCACCGGCACGCTGCCGATGAACGACGCGATCGCCCCCATGGGCTGCATCGCCGGTGACTTCAACGAGGACGGCCGCACCGACGTCCTGACGTACTACTGGGGCCGCACCCCGATCGTCCACCTGGCCAGGACCGGGGCCACGACGCTGTCCGCGGACGCGTTCACGGCCGCCGAGCTGGTGCCCGGCGCCGGCGGCGCCACCTACACCGGGCCGCAGTGGAACAGCAACACCGCCACCACCGCCGACTTCGACGGCGACGGCCACCTCGACATCTTCATCGGCAACTACTTCCCCCACGGCCCCGTCCTCGACGACAAGGTCAACGGCGGCGTCGAGATGAACGACTCGATGTCCGGCGCGGTCAACGGCGGCGAGAACTACTTCTTCCGCTGGACCGGCGTCACCGCGGGCGCCCCGTCCTTCGACCGGCTCGACAACGTGCTGGACAAGGACGTCTCCAAGGGCTGGGAGCTCGGCGCCAGCACCGCCGACCTGGACGGCGACCTGCTTCCCGAGCTGTTCCTCAACAACGACTTCGGCCCTGACCGGCTGCTGTACAACCGGTCCACGCCCGGCAAGATCTCCTTCTCGCTGGCCGAGGGCTCCCGCACGCCGTGGGTGCCCAAGTCCAAGTCGCTCGGCCACGACTCCTTCAAGGGCATGGGCTCCGACTTCGGCGACCTCGACGGCGACGGCCTCTACGACACCTTCGTCAGCAACATCACCACCTCGTTCGGCATCCAGGAGAGCAACTTCGCCTTCTACAACACGGCGAAGGACCGGGCCGGCGTACGCGCCCAGCTCGCCGACGGCGTGGCGCCCTTCGAGGACCGCAGCGCCCAGGACCGGACCGCGTGGACCGGCTGGGGCTGGGACGTCAAGATCGACGACTTCAACAACGGCGGCGACCCCGCCATCGTCCAGGCGACCGGCTTCGTCAAGGGCTGGGTGAACCGGTGGGCGCAGCTCCAGGAGCTGGCCACCGCGAACGACGCCGTCGTGCGCAACCCGCACTCCTGGCCCGTGGTCAGGGAGGGCGCCGACATCGCCGGCAGCCAGACGCTCGCCTTCTTCGCCAAGAAGGGCGACGGCACGTACGCCGACATCTCCCGCCAGCTCGGCCTGGCGGTGCCGGTGCCGACGCGCGGCATCGCGACCGGCGACGCCGACGGCGACGGGCTGCTCGACCTCGCGGTCGCCCGCCAGTGGGACGCGCCGATCTTCTACCACAACCAGAGCGCGCCGGCCGGATCGGCCATCACGCTCCAGCTCACCCACGAGAACGCCACCGGCGCGCAGGGCTCCCCGGCCATCGGCGCCGAGGCCACGGCGACGGTCGGCGACCGCACCGTGATCGGGCGCGTCGACGGCGGCAGCGGCCACTCCGGCCGGCGCAGCCACGAGGTGCACCTGGGGCTCGGCGAGCACGTGACCGGGCCGGTGAAGGTCCACCTGCGCTGGCGCGACCGCACGGGACAGGTGCGCGAGCAGGATCTTCAGCTCAGCCCGGGCAGGCACGCCATCCAGCTCGGCTCGCAAGCGAAGGAGAAGTGACGTCATGGCCGCTGACAAGACCGCGCCGGCGGCGCAGCCCGAGAAGAAGGCCGGCGGCCCGCCGCGCCACGACCCGAAGGTCATCACCGCGCTGCGCAGGTTCGCCCTCTCGATCACGATCTTCAACATCCTCGGCTACACCGTCCTGGGCTTCGAGCAGCCGTGGACGTGGCCGCTGATCGCCATGGCGACCGGCTACACCATCGAGATCGCCCTGGAGTGGATCGGCGCCCGCGCCGAGGGCCGCCCGGCCCGCTTCCGCGGCAACGGCTTCCGCGGCCTGGTGGAGTTCCTCTACCCGGCCCACATCACCAGCATCGCGCTCAACATGCTGATCTACGTCAACGACCAGGTGCTGGTCATGATGTTCGGCATCGCGGTCGCGGTCGGCGCCAAGTGGGTGCTCAGGGCGCCGGTGCGCGGACGGCTGCGCCACTTCATGAACCCGTCCAACTTCGGCATCGCCGTGATCCTGGTGCTCCTGCCCTGGGCGAGCATCGCGCCGCCGTACCACTTCACCGAGCACGTGACCAACCCGATCGACTGGATCGTGCCCCTGATCATCATCACCGCGGGCACGATGCTGAACGCCAAGCTCACCAACCGCATGTGGCTGATCGGCGCCTGGGTGAGCGTGTTCGCCCTCCAGGCGATCGTGCGCGGGCTCATCGTGGACGACGTCTCCATCCTCGGCGGCCTGTCGATGATGACCGGCGTCGCGTTCGTGCTGTTCACCAACTACATGATCACCGACCCGGGGACGAGCCCGTCCAAGCCGCTCTCCCAGGTCGCCTTCGGCGCCGGCGTGGCCCTCACCTACGGCCTGCTCACCGGCATGAACATCCCGTACGGGATCTTCTTCGCCACCGCGATCGTGTGCGTCGTCCGCGGCGGCTTCCTGTGGTCGCTGCGCGCGGTCGAGCTGGCCCGCGAGCGCGACGCCGCCCGGGTCACCGCGGCGGCGGCCGCGGCCATCGCCACCGCCGAGAAAGAGGTCGCGCGGGCATGAGCAGGATCGCGATCGTCGGTCTCGCCTGCCGATACCCCGACGCGGACTCCCCCCGCGCCCTGTGGGAGAACGCCATCGCCGGCCGCAGAGCCTTCAGGCGGCTGCCTGACGAGCGGATGCGGCACGACGACTACTGGGATCCCGATCCCGCCACGCCCGACCGCTTCTACGCCAAGACCGCCGCCGTCATCGAGGGCTACGCCTTCGACCGGGTCGCCCACCGGATCGCCGGCAGCACCTACCGCTCGGCCGACCTCACCCACTGGCTCGCCCTCGACATGGCGGGCCGGGCCCTGGCCGACGCCGGGTTCCCCGGCGCCGAGGGCCTGCCGAAGGAGCGCACCGGCGTCGTCGTGGGCAACACGCTCACCGGCGAGTTCAGCCGCGCCAACGCGCTGCGGCTGCGCTGGCCGTACGTGCGGCGCACGCTCGCGGCGGCGCTGCGCGAGCAGGGCTGGGACGACGACAAGCTGGCCGGCTTCCTCGGCGCCTACGAGGCGGCCTTCAAGAGCCCGTTCCCGCCGGTGGACGAGGACACGCTCGCGGGCGCCCTGGCCAACACCATCGCGGGGCGGATCTGCAACCACTTCGACCTCAACGGCGGCGGCTACATCGTCGACGGCGCCTGCTCCTCGTCGCTGCTGTCGGTGGTGACCGCGAGCAAGGCGCTGGCCGACCGCGACCTCGACGTGGCGATCGCCGGCGGCGTGGACCTGTCCATCGACCCGTTCGAGGTGATCGGCTTCGCCAAGACGGGGGCGCTGGCCAAGAGCGACTTCCGGCTGTACGACCGGCACTCCAACGGCTTCTGGCCGGGCGAGGGCTGCGGCATCGTCGTGCTGATGCGCGAGGAGGACGCGGTCGCCGCCGGGCACCGCGTCTACGCCACGATCGCCGGCTGGGGCATCTCCTCCGACGGCCGGGGCAGCATGACCCGGCCCGAGGTGAGCGGCTACCAGCTCGCGCTGCGGCGGGCGTACGAGAAGGCCGGGTTCGGCATCGACACGGTGCCGCTGTTCGAGGGCCACGGGACCGGCACGGCGGTCGGCGACGCGACGGAGCTGACCGCGCTGTCGCGGGCCAGGGCCGAGGCCGGGGCGAGCGGCGGGCCCGCCGCCGTCGGCTCGATCAAGGGCATGATCGGCCACGCCAAGGCGGCGGCCGGGGTGGCCGGGCTGATCAAGGCCGTCATGGCCGTGCACGAGCAGGTGCTGCCGCCCACGCTCGGCTGCGTCGACCCGCACGAGGTGCTGACCGGCGAGGAGGCGCAACTGCGGGCGCTGCGCGTGGCCGAGCCGTGGCCCGCCGACGCCCCGCTGCGGGCCGGCGTCAGCGCCATGGGCTTCGGCGGCATCAACTCGCACGTGGTGATCGAGAACCAGGCCCCCAGGCGGAGGCTGGGCCGCCGCACCAAGCTGCTGGCCTCCTCGCTGCAGGACGCCGAGCTGCTGCTGTTCGACGGCGGCACGCCCGAGCAGCTGCGTGAGCGGGTGGCGCGGATGCACGACTACGTGCCCGCCGTGTCCTACGCCGAGCTCACCGACCTGGCCGCGACGCTCGAAGGCGAGCTGCGCGGCCTGCCCTACCGGGCCGCCGTGGTCGCCGCCACCCCCGACGAGGCCGAACGGCAGCTCGCGCGGGTGCTGGAGGCGATCGACTCCGGCGAGCGCAGGCTGCTCACCCCCGACGGCAAGGCCTTCTACGGCCACGCCGCCGGGACCGCCAGGGTCGGCTACCTCTTCCCCGGTCAGGGGTCGGGGCGCGGCACCGGCGGCGGCGCGCTGCGCAGGCGGTTCGCCGACGTGGACGAGCTGTACACCGAGGCCGGGCTGCCGGCCGGCGGCGACGTGGTCGCCACGGCCGTGGCCCAGCCGCGCATCGTCACCGGCTCGATGGCCGGGCTTCGGGCGCTGTCCCTGCTCGGCGTCGAGGCGGAGGTCGCCGTCGGCCACAGCCTGGGCGAGCTGTCGGCCCTGCACTGGGCCGGCGCCATGGACGAGCAGGCGCTGCTGCGGCTGGCCACCGGCCGGGGCCGGGCCATGACCGAGAACAGCGAGTCGGGCACCATGGCCGGCGTGCGCGCCGACCCGGCGACCGTGACCGCCCTGATCGGCGACCTGCCGGTGGTCATCGCGGGCTACAACGGCCCGAACCAGACCGTCGTCGCGGGCCCCGTCGAGGCGATCGAGGAGGTCGGCCGGGCCGCCGTGACCGCCGGGGTGAGCTGGACCAGGCTGAAGGTCTCGCACGCCTTCCACTCGCCGCTGGTCGCGCCCGCCGCCGAGGCCCTGACGCCCTACCTGGAGCGGGAGCGGTTCGGCAGGATCGGCCGCCGGGTGGTCTCCACCGTCACCGGGACCGCGCTCGCGCCGGACGGCGACATCCCCGCGCTGCTGCGGGAGCAGATCACCGCCCCGGTGCGCTTCACCCAGGCGCTCGAACAGGCCGCCGACGGCCTCGACCTGCTGATCGAGGTCGGCCCCGGCCGCGTGCTCAGCGGGCTGGCCGCCGCCGTCACCGACGTGCCGGCCCTCGCGCTCGACACCGACGACGAGTCGCTGACCGGGCTGCTGCGGGTGCTCGGCGCCGCGTACGTGACGGGCGTGCCCGTCGCGCACGAGGAGCTGTTCCACGGGCGGCTCACCCGGCCGATGGAGGTCGGCCGCGAGCTGTCGTTCCTCATGAGCCCGACCGAGCAGGCGCCGAAGATCACGGTCGCGCAGGCGAGCGGGCAGCCGGCCGAACCGGCCGCTCCGGCCACCGCGTCCACCGCGTCGGCCGCGTCCGCCGGCCAGGGCGAGCCCGGCGAGTCCACCACGGACCTGCTGCGCCGCCTGGCCGCCGCCCGCGCGGAGCTGCCCCTGGAGATGGTCACCGAGGACAGCAAACCGCTCGACGAGCTGCACCTCAGCTCCGTCACCGTCATGCACATCATCGACCAGGCCACCCAGCAGCTCGGCCTGCCCGCCGGGCAGACCCCGGCCAACCTCGCCACCGCCAGCCTGCGCGAGCTGGGCGAGGAGCTGGACAAGCTGGCGGCCGAGCCGGGCAGGCGGACGGTGACCGGGGTGACGGGCGCCGCCCCGTGGGTCCGGTCGTTCGCCGTCGACCTCGACGAGCTGCCGCTGCCCGCCAGGGCCGCCGCCGAGGCCGGCGGCTCCTGGCAGGTGTACGGAGGCACGGGCCCGGCCGCCTCGCCCGTCGCCCAGCCGCTGCGCGAGGCGCTCGAACGCGGGAAGGTCGGATCCGGTGTACTGGTGTGCCTACCTCCGCAGTGCTCGCCCGACGACGTCGAACAGGCGTTGCTCGGCGCGCAGGCGGCCCTCGCGGGCGGACCCGGCACCCGGTTCGTGCTCGTCCAGCACGGACGGGGCGCGGCGGGCCTGGCCAAGACGCTCCACCTGGAGTCCACCGGGCTCCGCACCACCATCGTGCACGTACCGGCGATCCCCGAAGCGGCAGCCTGGGTAGCCGCCGAGGTGGCCGCCACCGACGTCTACGCCGAGGCGTACTACGACGACGACGGCGCGCGCCGGGTGCCGACCATGCGCGCGCTGCCCGTACGCCCCGCCCGCACCGAGCACCCGCTGGACGCCTCCGACGTCCTGCTGGTCACCGGCGGCGGCAAGGGCATCACGGCGGAGTGCGCGCTGGCGGTGGCAGGAGACGCCGGGGCCGCGCTGGCCGTGCTGGGCCGCTCCGACCCGGCGGCCGACGAGGAGCTGGCCGCCAACCTGCGGCGGATGGCCGACGCCGGGCTGAACGTCCACTACGCCAGGGCCGACGTCACCGACGCCGCCCAGGTGCGCGACGCGGTCGCCGAGGTCGAGCGGGCGCTCGGCCCGGTGACGGCGGTGCTGCACGGCGCCGGCCGCAACGAGCCCGAGTCGCTGGCCACGCTCGGCATGGACGCCGTGCGCCGCACCTTCGCCCCGAAGGTCGACGGCCTGCGCCACGTGCTCGACGCGGTCGACGGCGACCGGCTGCGGCTGCTGGTCGCCTTCGGCAGCATCATCGGCCGGGCCGGGCTGCCCGGCGAGGCGCACTACGCGACGGCCAACGAGTGGCTGGCCGAGCTGACGCGCGAGTTCGCCGAGCGGCACCCGGGCTGCCGGACCCTGTGCATGGAGTGGTCGGTCTGGTCCGACGTCGGCATGGGCGAGCGGCTGTCGGTCGTCGACCGGCTGACCCGGCAGGGCGTCACCCCGATCCCGGCCGCCGACGGCGTGGAGATCATGCGGCGGCTCGTCGCCGACCCGGACGCCCCCCGCGTCGTGGTCGTCAGCGGGCGCACCGAGGGCATCCACACCGTCCGCTACGACCGGCCGGAGCTGCCCCTGCTGCGGTTCGTCGGCAAGCCGCTGATCCGCTACCACGGCGTGGAGCTCGTCACCGAGCTGGAGCTCACCGACGGCACCGACCTCTACCTGGCCGACCACCACCTGGACGGCAACCTGCTGTTCCCGGCGGTGTTCGGGATGGAGGCCATGGCCCAGGCCGCGCTGGCCACCACCGGGCGGGAGGTCACGCCGGTCATCGAGCGGGCGGAGTTCCTGCGCCCGATCGTGGTGCCGCCCGGCGGCAGCACCACGCTGCGCGTCGCCGCCGCCGTCACCGGCGACGACGACACGCTGGCCGTGAGCATCCGCAGCGGCGACACCGGCTACGAGGTCGACCACTTCCGGGCGGTGCTCACGCTGACCGGTGACGCCGCCCCCGCCGGGCCGCCCGAGCAGGCCGGCGACGGCCTCGCGGCGGTCGCGCTGGACCCCGCCGCCGAGATGTACGGCGACGTGCTGTTCCAGGGCAAGCGGTTCCAGCGGCTGGCCCGCTACCACCGGGCCGAGGCGCGCGCCGTCGAGGCCGACGTGGCGGTGGTCGACGACGGCGACTGGTTCGCCGCCTACCTGCCGGGCGAGCTGCTGCTGGGCGACCCCGGCATGCGCGACGCCCTCATGCACGGCAACCAGGTGTGCGTCCCCGACGCCACCCTGCTGCCGACCGGCGTCGACCGGATCCACCCGGGCGGCCCGGCGCTGGCCGCGCACGACCGGCTGCGCTACTGCGCGACCGAGCGCGGCAGGGACGGCGACGCCTACGTCTACGACATCGCCGTACGCGCGCCGGACGGGCAGGTCGTGGAGCGGTGGGAGGGCCTGCGGCTGCAGGCCGTGCGCAAGAAGGACGGCCGGGGGCCGTGGGTGGCGCCGCTGCTCGGGCCCTACCTGGAGCGGACCCTGGAGGACCTGACCGGCGTCCGGCTGGCCGCCTGCGTCGAGCCGGGCGGGCAGGACGCGGGCGAGCGCGGCGCGCTGGCCGGGTCCCGCATCGCCGGCCGCGGCGCCGGCGACCCCGTCACGGCCCACATGGACGGCCTCACGCTGTCCGTGGCGGGCCCCGGGACCGTCGCCTGCGCGATCGCGCCCGTACAGCAGACCGGCGGGCAGACCAGTGGGCAGGCCGGTGGGCAGGCCGGCGGGGCGGCGCTGGCCGAGCGCGTGGCGGCGGAGACCGGGGAGCGGCCGGACACGGCGGCGGCCCGGGTCGCGGCCGCCGAACGCTGCCTGCGGGCCGCCGGGCTCGGCGGCGCCGAACTCATCATCACCCCGGCGGAACGTGACGCGTGGGTGGTCTTCGCCACGGCGGAGCTGCGCGTCGCCACACTCGTGACGGCCGTGCGGGACCTGCCCGACCCCGTCGTCGTCGCGGTACTCACCGAAGGGCGGACCCAGCCATGAGCAAGTACTTCGAGTACGTCCACACGGTCGGCTTCGAGGAGACCAACCTCGTGGGCAACGTCTACTACGTCAACTACCTGCGCTGGCAGGGCCGGTGCCGGGAGATGTTCCTGAAGGAGCGGGCGCCCGACGTGCTCGCCGACCTCCAGGACGATCTCAAGCTCTTCACGCTCAAGGTCGACTGCGAGTTCTTCGCGGAGATCACCGCCTTCGACGAGCTGTCCATCCGCATGCGGCTCACCGAGCTCACCCAGACCCAGGTGGAGTTCGGCTTCGACTACATGCGGCTGAACCAGGACGGGAGCGAGACGCTCATCGCCCGCGGCAGGCAGCGGGTGGCCTGCATGCGCGGGCCCAACACCAGGACGGCACCCGCCAGGGTCCCCGAGGCACTGGTGAGAGCCCTCGAACCGTACGCGTCCTAGGACGGATTCCAGGAGGTCTGGCGTGCAACTCCACCCATCAACCACACCGCTGACGGACACCAAGGCGCTGCGACGCGCGTTCGGCACCTTCGCCACAGGCGTCACCGTGGTGACGACCGGGGGAGACGTGCCGCACGCCATGACGGCCAACTCCTTCACCTCGGTATCGCTCGACCCGCCGCTCGTCCTGGTCTGCATCGACAAGAACGCGGTGATGCACCAGTGCCTCACCATGACCGGGACGTTCGGCGTGTCGGTGCTGGCCGCGCACCAGGAGGACGCGGCGCGGCACTTCTCCAACCGCTACCGGGCCCTCGGCGCCGCCCAGTTCGAGGAGGTCGAGGTCGTCAAGGGCATGTTCACCGGGGTGCCGCTCGTCGAGGGCGCCATCGCCCGCTTCGAGTGCGAGCTGTGGAGCCGGCACGACGCCGGCGACCACACCATCTTCGTGGGCAAGGTCCTGGCCATGTGCCAGGACTCCGGCAGCGAGGGCCTGCTGGTCTACCGGGGCCAGTTCAGGGAGATCACCTCCGAGCTGCGCGAGGTGACGGCGTGACCGCCGTACGCACCCGTGGGTCGGCCACGGCGGTCCAGGCGGTCCCGGCGACGCCGCCGGGACCGCCCCGCCTGGCCGCCCCGGCCCTGTTCAAGCGGCTCGTCACCGACCGGCTCGGGCTGCTGTCCACGGCCGCGGAGCGGTACGGCGACGCCGTCCGGATGACGATCGGGCCCAAGTCCATCTACCTGTTCAACCACCCCGACCACGCCAAGCACGTGCTGGCCGACAACAGCGGCAACTACCACAAGGGCATCGGCCTGTCGGAGGCCCGCCGCGTCATCGGCGACGGGCTGCTGACCAGCGAGGGCGAGCGGTGGAAGCGGCAGCGCCGCACCATCCAGCCGATGTTCCAGAACAAGCGCCTGGCCCAGCAGGACGCGGTCATCGGCGAGGAGGCCGGGCGGCTGGTCGCCCGGCTGCGGGCCCGGGCGGGCGGCGGGCCGGTCGACGTGGCCAGGGAGATGACCGGGCTCGCGCTCGGCGTGCTCGGCCGCACGCTGCTCGACGCCGATCTCGGCGCGCACGCCTCGATCGGCCACTCCTTCGAGGGCGTCCAGGACCAGGCCATGTTCGAGATGGTGACGCTGTCGATGGTGCCGCTGTGGCTGCCGCTGCCGTTGCACCTGCGCTTCCGGCGTTCCCGCCGCGACCTGTACCGGGCCGTCGACCTGCTGGTGGCCGAGCGGATCAACCGGCCGACCGACGGCGGCGACCTGCTGTCGCGGCTGATCGCCTCCGCCCGGGAGGAGGGCGATCCGCGCGCGGTCCGCCGCCGGCTGCGCGAGGAGATCGTCACCGTGCTGCTGGCCGGGCACGAGACGACCGCGAGCACGCTGTCGTGGGCCTTCCACCTGATCGACCGGCACCCCGAGGTGCGCGAGCGGCTGCGCGAGGAGGCGGTCTCCGTGCTCGGCGACCGGCCGCCGACGTACGAGGACCTGCACCGGCTGCGCTACACCGCGATGGTGCTGGAGGAGGTCATGCGCCTGTACCCGCCGGTGTGGGCGCTGACCCGGGTCGCCCAGCGCGACGACGTGGTGGGCGGCTACCGGGTGCCCGCCGGGGCGGACGTGCTGATCAGCCCGTACACGCTGCACCGGCATCCGGCCTACTGGGACGAGCCCGCGCGCTTCGACCCTGGCAGGTTCGACCCGGCGGCGCCGTCGTCGCGGCCCCGCTACGCCTACATCCCGTTCGGCGCCGGGCCGAGGTTCTGCGTCGGCAACCACCTGGGCATGATGGAGGCCACGTTCGTGCTGGCCATGGTGGCCCGCGAGCTCAGGCTGACCGGGGTGCCGGGGTTCCGCGCGGTGCCGGAGGCGATGCTGTCGCTGCGGGTGCGCGGCGGGCTGCCGATGACGGTGAGCCTCGCCTGACCGACCGGAACGATCCGCGGGCCGGTGAGCTCCTCACCGCTCGCGGATCGTCTGTGTCGGCCGTCCTTACGCAGATCAGCCGGTGGCGCCGCCGGCCGAGGTCACCAGGTCGCGCAGGGCGAGCAGGACCGGCGGGTCGAGCGGGCGCATCGGCTGGAGCCGGACGTCGGCGCGCCTCGGCCCGCTGCCGGCGGCCACCGTGATCGGCCCGGAGCGCGCGATGCACAGCGTGCCGTCGCCGGCGGGTGGCAGGTGGATGGCGTCCTCGCGGCCCGCGGCCACGGACTGCGCGATCAGGTGCCAGCGGCCCTCGGGCACGTTCTCCAGCACGTAGGGGCCGGGGCCGTCGGTCACGGTGAAGCTGACCGGGCGGCCTTCGAGGATCTGGTCGGGGAACAGGCCGGCGAAGACCGGCTGGCCGGCCAGCGGCGAGGTGACGACGCCGGTCAGCGTCGTCGTCGCGCCGGGCGGCGGGCTCTCCCCGCCGCCGGCCAGCGTCCGGGCGGTGATGCCCAGGTGCTGGCGGTACTTGCTGGGTGGCAGGCCCACGCTGTGCGTGAAGCGCGAGCTGAAGGTGCCCACGCTCGAATAGCCCACCTGGTGGCTGATGTTGGTGATGCTCAGCGAGGTCGTCGCGAGAAGCCGCTTGGCCTCGCGTAACCGCACCGCCGACAGGAACCTGCCGGGCGAGAGCCCCGTGACCCGCTGGAAGACGCGGGAGAAGTGGAACTTGCTGAACATCGCCGTGCGGGCCATGTCGTCGATCGTGAGCTGCTCCCCGAGGTTCTCCTGCATGCTCTCGATCACCCGCATGACCGCTCGTTCGATCACGTCGTCCATTTGTCCTCCCGGGTTGAGGAGGGGTTCGGGCAATCCCGGATGAAATCGCCCCCGAATGGCGGCCGAATTCTTCTCCCGGATTGCGGCGATTCCTCGATCACCCTGGTCGGTGCGCATTCTCGGCATTAGAGACCGAATGGATTTCGGCTGCCTACTGCTACACGCGGCGACGCGCGGGGAAAGCTGCATCGGACGGCGATTCATCCGAAAGAAATTTTGGGTGACCGGCCGGTCGCACTGAGTGTCGGCGGCGCCGGGGCGGTGGTCAGCGGTCTGCTCATTGCGCGAGCATACGTTCGGGCCGGTCGGCGTAGGGGCCGTGCGCAGGGGAAATAGGGGTGCCGGCGCCGCGAATAGGGGTGCCGCCCATTTATCGCCGGCTGCTTCCGGCCGGCAGTGTGACTCAAATCTAAATCAGGGGTTGCCGCACGGCAAATAGGGATGGCCTGCGGATAAGGGCATACCGGCCGCCGGTAGGGGTTGTGACGTTCCTATGGGCAGGACAAATTCGGGGCAAAGAGTTCGAATGCGACAACGCCGATGTGGGATGAGTGTGAACAATGGCCGCAGCGCGAGAGGACGGGGATTTCGCGCGATTCGTCCGGCGGAGCCGACCGGCTCTCCGGCGCACCGCCTACCAGCTCTCCAAGGACTGGTACGAGGCCGACGACCTGGTCCAGCGCACGCTGATCGCGCTGCACAAGCACTGGGACACGCTCGACGGCCACGACAGGATCGGCGCCTACGCGCGGCGCGTCATGCGACGGCTGTTCCTCAGCGACCGCAGGACCATGCGCTGGACACGCGAGGTCCTCATCGGCGCGGTGCCCGACACCCCCACCACCTCCGACCCGTACCTCCTGGTGAGCGAGCGCCTGGCACTGATGGACGCCCTCGCCGGGCTCGGCCCGCGCCAGCGGGCCACCCTCCTGCTGCGCTTCTGGGAGGACCGCAGCGTCGAGGACACCGCGCGCGTCCTGGGCAACGAGTCCTCCACCGTGCGCAGCCAGACCACCCGCGCGCTGAACGCCCTGCGAGTGGCGCTCGACGGCGCCTCTGATCAAGACCCGAACCGCCTCTAGACAGGGAACGCCCATGGCCTCACGGAAACCGGACGACCACCAGGACAGGACGACGACGCTGGAGGCGTTCGCCGACACGATCATCCCGGGCGAGAAGCGGTACGCCGGCGACCTGGCCGTCGCGGGCGTCAGCCGGGGAGGCGGCGCCGTCCAGGCCGGCGCCATCGAACTGCTCGAATGGGACGCCACCGGCCTGACCGGCGGGCTCGACGACTTCGCCGCCGCGCTCAACCGCCACGCCGCCGCCTACGCCGCCGAGCACGGCCTGGCCGCCGAGGACGGCGTCCCGCCGTTCGTGTCGCTCCCGTACGACGACCGCGCCGCCGTCGTGCGATGGCTCACCGCGCCCGGCCACCCCGAGAAGGCCCTGTGGGTCAGCCTCGCCCTCTTCTGCAACATGGCCTACGACTCGGCCGCGCACCTGAGCACCGCCGAAGCCCTGGCCGCCGGGCACCCCGGGCTCACCGCCATGGGCATCACCCGGCCCGACCCCGACGGCCTGTGGAGGTTCCGCGCCTGGTCCTACGGCAGGCCGCTGGCCGACGTCCACCCCGCAACCACGCCCTCCGGGAGCCCCGCATGAACAGCGTCGAACGCACCGACGTGCTCGTCGTCGGAACCGGGTTCGGTGGCGCCATCGCCGCCTACCACCTCGCCGCGGGCGGCGCCAAGGTCGTCATGCTCGAACGCGGCCCCTGGCTGACCAGCGGTGACTTCGAGCACGACTACAAGCTCGGCTCCTCCTACACGCGCATCTTCGACTTCGTCGTCGGCGACGGCATGAGCGTGCTCGGCGGCAACTGCGTCGGCGGCGGCAGCGTCGTCTACTTCGCCGCCATGCCCCGCGCCCCCCGCTTCGTCTTCGAACGCCGCGGCAGCATCCGCCGCCGCATGTGGCCGCGCGCCATCGACCGCGACAGCCTCGACCCCTGGTACGACCGCGTCGAGGAGTCCATCCCGATCACCCAGCAGGGCTGGGACGACGTCTCGTACGCGGGCGGGCTGTGGGCCGCCGCCTGCCGCCACTCCGGCCGTACCGCCAACCCGGTGCCCGCCGCCGTCGACACCTCCACCTGCGTCAACTGCAACTGGATGATGGCCGGCTGCCGCTTCGACGCCAAACAGTCGCTGCTGCTCAACTACCTGCCTGCCGCCCTCGCCCACGGCGCCGAGATCCGGCCGCTGCACGAGGTGCAGAGCATCTCCAGGACCGACGACGGCGGCTACCGCGTCCACTACGCGCACGTCCACGACGAGGACTACCGCCTGACCGAAGGCGCCGGGACCATCGACGCCAAGATCGTCATCCTCGCCGCCGGAGCCGCCGCCACCCCCGTCATCCTCCAGCGCAGCGAACCCGCGCTCGGCCCCATGCCGCACGGCGTCGGCCGCTACTTCTCCGGCAACGGCGAACGCCTGAACACCGCCGTGCTCAACGAGGACCGCGTCCGCGACGTCCTCGGCCTGGAGCGCGGCGACGGCCTCGGCTACGCCGCCAACCAGATCGGCAAGGGCCCCACCGTCGCCAACTGGGACCGGCTCGACGCCTCGCTGCCCGAATACTCCCGGTACTCGCTGGAGCAGCTCTACTTCCCGCCCGGCCTCGGCACCATCCTCGCCCTGGCCGAGGACGGCTCCTGGTTCGGCCCGCGCAAGAAGGAGATGCTCGAACGCTGGCAGTCCTGGCTGATCATCTTCCAGATGATCGAGGACGACAACGAAGGCGTCTTCGGGCCGCCGCCCCAGCGCGGCAACTCCGACCGGCTCTCCCAGCAGATGCTCGGCGTCGGCCGCCTCACCTACAAGCCGACCGCCAACACGGTCGCCGCCTGGGCCATGGCCGACGCCGAATGCAAGGAGATCCTCGAACGCGACGGCCTCGCCACCGTCACCCCGTGGACCAACGACCTCGTCGGCGCCTACACCGTGCACCCCCTCGCCTCCTGCCGCATCGGCGACGACCCGCACACCTCCGCGCTCGACGACCGCCACGAGGTACGCGGCCACCCCGGCATCTTCGTCACCGACGGCTCCGCCGTGCCCGGCGCCCTCACCGTCAACCCCGCCATGACCATCTCCGCCCTCGCCGAACGGGCGATCCCCGGCATCGTCGCCGCCGCCCGCGAACGCGGCGTCGACGTCACCTACGGCGCCCCCGCCCCCGACGGCTCCACCAGCGGCCGGCGCGGCGCCGCCCACCTGGTCCCCGACCTGATGCGGAGATAGCCGTGGGCGCACTCCTCAGCAGGATGACCGCGCCCGGCACCCTCGCCCAGGTCCGCCACGTCACCCCGGTACGGCCCGGCGCCGCCCGCGGCCTCGTCGCAGGGGTGTACGCCCAGGTCGAACGCGACTTCGGCATGCTCGCCCCGCCCGTGATCCTGCACTCGCCCGCGCCGGAGACGATGGCGGCCTGCTGGCTGCTCCTGCGCGAATCGCTGCTCGCCTCCGGCACGGTCAGCCGCGTGCTCAAGGAGGTGGTCGCCACCGAGGTGTCGGCCGCCAACACCTGCCCGTACTGCGTGGACGTGCACCGCGCCACCCTGCACGCCATCTCACGCCACGAGGACCCCGGCACCCGGCGCACCGCCTCCTGGGCCCGCGCCTGCGGCCTCAAACAGACCGCGGAACGGCACGAACCGCCGCTCCTCGTCGGCCACAGCCGCGAACTCCTCGCCGTCGCCGTCACCTTCCACTACCTCAACCGCATGGTCAACGTCTTCCTCGGCGACTCACCCCTGCCCCCCGAGCTGCCCCGAGGCGCCCGAGGAGCCGCGCTGCGCCTGTTCGGCGCCGTCATGCGGCCCGCCGCCCGCCGCTCCCGCCGCAAGGGCGACTCCCTCACCCTGCTCCCCGCCGCCCCCGTGCCCGCCGACCTCGCCTGGACCAGAGGCACCCGGCACATCGAAGGCGCCTTCGCCCGAGCCGCCGCCGCCGTCGAGACGGCCGGCGCCCGGCGGCTCCCCGAACCCGTACGCGACCTCGTCACCACCCACGTCACCACCTGGGAAGGCCACCCGCCCGGCCTCGGCCGGAGCTGGGCCGACGAGGCCGCCGCCACCCTCCCCCCGGCGCAGCGGCCCGCCGCCCGCCTCGCCCTCCTCACCGCCCTCGCCTCCTACCAGGTGGACGCCGGCGTCGTCGCCGCCTACCGCGCCGGCGACCCCGACCCGCAGGCGCTCGTCGAGACCACCGCCTGGGCCGCGCTCACCGCCGCCCGCCGCGTCGCCGCCTGGCAGCCCCTCCAGCGAGACCCGATCAACACCGCAACCGACGAGAGGACACTCCCATGACCGAGCTCGAGGTCGTGCTCGACGACCTGACCGCGGACGGCGAACAACTCGACCGCCTGGTGTCCGGCCTCGACCCGGACCAGTGGAACCTGCCCACCCCCGCGCCCGGCTGGACCATCCACAACCAGGTCGCCCACCTGGCCTTCATCTTCCGCCTGGCCACCGCCGCCGCCACCGACGCCGCCCGGTTCGAGGCCATGACCGCCGGAGCGCAGCAGAACTTCGACGGCGCCGTCAACGCCGCGCTCAAGGACTACGACGACGACACCCCCGACACCCTCCTCGCCCGCTGGCGGGCCGAACGCGCCGCCGTCGTCAAGGGCCTTGCCGCCGTACCGCCAGGCAACACCGTGCCCTGGCTCGTCAACCCGCTCCCGCCCATCGTCCTGGCCTGCGCCGGCATCATGGAGCAGTTCGCGCACGGGCAGGACATCGCCGACGCCCTCGGCGTCACCCTCGAACGCACCGACCGGCTCCGGCACCTCGTCGTCTTCGCCGTCCTCACCCAGGACTTCGGCTACCTCTCCCGCGGCCTCACCCCGCCCGGCGTCCAGTTCCGCTTCGAGATCACCGGGCCGTCGGGCGAACTGTGGGCCTACGGGCCCGAGGACGCCGAGAACCGCATCGCGGGGCCGGCCACGGACTTCTGCCTCCTCGTCACCCGCCGCCGCCACCGCGACGACGTCGCCGTCACGGCCACGGGCGCCGAGGCCGACCGCTGGCTCGACATCGCCCAGTGCTACCGCGGCCCCGCCGGCGCCGGCCGCCAACCGGGCCAGTTCCTCCCGGTATCCCACTGACCCTCCCCCCCAGGCCCCCGCCCACCCGATCCGGACGGGGGCACCCGGGGCCTCCACCCACCCCCGGGCCTTCACCCACCCCGGGGCCTCCACCCACCCCGGGGCGTATGGCGGCCCGGGGCCTCCACCCCGCCCCGGGCCTCCATACGCCCCCCGCCCGGCGGCCGCG
>NZ_JAHKRO010000034.1 GCF_019396325.1 Nonomuraea ceibae | reverse complement strand
GCGTCAACACTCGCACGAAGAGGATCATGCGCCAGATGCACGGCCGGGCCGGATTCGACCTTCTGCGCCACCGCATCCTGCTTCAGTGATGATCACTTAATGCCACCACCGATTACGGGCCAGAGCCGTTGTCCTTACACTCCCGCGCCGCGTCGTGATCCTCGGACATGGCGTAGCCGAGCAGCCGGCGGGAGAACAGATCTTCGACGGTGGCCAGATAGAGCTTGCCCTTGCCAGTGACGGTCTCGGTGACGTTGCCGCACCACAGCACGTCCGGTGCGACCGCGGTGAACGAGCGCCGAACGAGGTCGGGGCGGCGGGCCGTTTGCCGTGCCGGGTCAGCGAACGGCGTTTCTTGGCCGCCCGGCCGGCTAACCCGAGCTCGGCCATGCGTCCGGCGACGGTGTTCTGCGATACCCGCCGTCCCGCCTCGTGCAGGTCACGAGTGATGCACCGGTGACAAGGCAAGACCGAAGGCCGCCGCGGAAATCGCCTGTGATGTTCTCCACCCAGGAGACCAGGGCTTCGAGTGAGCTGTCCGAGGCGCGGCGCAGAGCATGGGGGAGGCCGACGTTATCGAGTGGGGTCAGCACGGAGCTGGGGCTTGGATCCGTTCCCATCCTACCCACCTCACCTTCGAAGATATGTTCGAGCTGGAGGATAGCTCACCCGGAGATCAGAGAGCCACAACGACGCCCACCTGCGGCGCGTCGATCTCGGCTGCTCTCCGAACCCCGACCTGCACGATCAGAGGATCCGGCGGAACAGCTCCCCTGCATCGCCTACGCCCGTGGCAACCGTGTGCCAGCATTGATGCTCACGCCATTGATGATTTACACGTGCGGCAGCGCGCCGTCGGCCCGCGCTCAGTTCTGTCGGTGGGCAGCAGTGTGATCAGCTGCGCCGCCAGCTCAACGTCCGGATACGGTGCCGGTCAGCAAGCCTCGAGCACGGCCCGCTGCCGCAAGGCTCCCTCGCGGCCTTCCACCAGCTCCGGGTTCTCCGAAGCGAGGAACAACTCTTGATGATCTGCCACGGACCGGCTACGAGAGTGACCGAGGGTGTCCGGCAACAGCGCCTCATCGCGGTCGCCGTTGTAGCGAGCGGGCCAGCAGGCGCAACGGCGACGGTGAGGAGCGCGAGCCGGGCTGCTACCGGATTAGGTGTTCGCCTGGGTGATGCTCACGCGCTCGCGGCCGCGCGCCACCGGTCCAAGATCGCCGTATCGTCGGTGTCGCCATGCCAGGCGTCCACTTCGGGAACAGCGTGAGGCAGCCACTCGTCGTAGTCCGGCGCCCCAGGCTCGATGTCACGTGTCAGATGGACACGGGTTCCGTCCTCCAACACCACGGGGGCAGGGACGCGAAGGACTCCGTGGGCCAGCATGATCGCGGTCATGAGCTGAGTCCCTTCCATCTCACGAGTCCCCTTCTCACCCCCAGCTTAGCGCGGAGCGGGCCCGGATGGAGGAGATGTCGCTCTTCAGCCGATTCCATACCGTCCCGCCATCCAGATGTAGGCCTGCTGAGCCGGCCGCTCATCATTGCCGTACAACTGGATCAGGCGGCGGGCTCGGCGGATGAGGACGCAGGCGAACGTCTCAGCGAACAACTCGGCGACGTCCTGCCGATAGGGTGGCGCCAGCCGGAGGGCGTTCTGCGCATGGATGCCGGCCCAGAACGCGCTGCGCGACGGCAGCCCCTCCAGGTGATCGGTCGCGTGTCCCAGTTCATGGCCGGCGACGCTGACCGACGGCGACGGAACGCTGCCGACGCCGATCATGCGCCGGGCCGGATCATAGACGCCCGCACTTCGCTCCCACGAGCCCTGCTGCAGGGGTAGCTGAATGCCGCGCATCGCCTCGAAACCCAGCAAGTCAGGGACAGCTCCCGGACCCACGACGATCCCGCCCTCAAGGTGAGCGGCCAGGCGTGTTCCCAGCGCCCGGGGCACGGCCGACAGCGTCATGATGGTGAGCAGCACCTCCGCGGGCGGAAACGTACCCGCGTCCCAAGCCCGGTGCAGCCGCTCCTCGAGCGCGCCCACGTGCAACCAGCCCGGCCGTCCCCTGCTCTGGCTGGCCAACCCCGTCCCCTCGCGCTCGTCCCGCTCCCCCGACGGCCAGCCGGGCGGCCCGCTCGCGATGGCCGGCAGCAGTAGTGCCGCCCGTGCCGGTGATCGCGAACTCTAGCGGGCTGCGAACCACTCCGCATCCGCCAGTGCAGAGACTGCCCACGCAGTTGGCTTTGCAGGCGAACTCGGAGGCATCGCAAGACGACAGCTGCTCTCCGGACTGCACCGATCAGCGCTGCAACGAGGGCCGCCGTTCCGGCCGTAATCGCGCCTGTCCGCCAACCCGCGCGTCACCATGGTGTTGAACCGGATCCCGGGCGGCCGCTTTGCTGGGACGACGACGATGCCGCCTGGCTGCACAGCACGCTGAGGCTCATTTCACGAGAGGCGCAGACGCTGGCGTCCGGACGGGGAGACCGCTCTCACCTAGCTTGCCGACATCCTGGTCACAGGCGATCGGATCCTGGCTCGACGCCGCGCCGGAAGCGCGGTGGCCGTGCTCTTGCCGTTGCCCCACATCGAGCCAGGGGCGCCACCACCGTGCGGTGTTGGGCGCTATCGCCAGCGTCCCGCACTGCTGGACGCCCATGGCTATCAGCATGTGGATGTGGTGCTCGGCGACGGCGAGCTCGGCTGCTCCAACTATGCGCCCTTCGATTCCACCGTGGTGACCGTCGAAGCCCGTAGGCGGTGGCGAGCCGGGACGACACCAGGGTTCACGAACTGCCGTCCCTCCTGCGCGACGCCGCCGTATGGCACAGCCGCACCCACCTCGAGCGCAGTAGGCGTGCGCAGCTCGCCGGCCGGCGCATTCGACCACCCCGGCTGCACGCTGGACTCCGACAACACCATCAGCTCTGGCCCGCCGCCGGCGGACGTGGCCGAGGTGCTCGACGCTGCCCACGAAGGGGTCCATCCGCTCGTGCGGCGCAGGCGCCGAATCTCAGCCTTCTGCATACTGGCCAGCCACTCCCCCGTGTCCGAGCTGTCGTCGAAGCTGGCCATGTAGTACGCCTGCCGACGCAGGAGGGCGCTTCGCGGCTCGTCGTCCTCAGCGCTCTCAGCAGTGATCTTCAGGTGCTCGAAGGGTGAGCCCTCTCCCCCGGCTCCAACGCGGGCGATGCGGGCGCAGGCCCCCGACGCCGCGACTCACCGGCCCGGCGCCGCCTGGACATCACCTACGCGGGCAAGGTGCTCGGCTGGGAGCCGCAGGTGCCGCTCGTCGACGGGATCGCCCGCACCGTGGAGTGGTACCGCAGCCCGGCCGCGTCCGGGCGGTGAGAGCGGCGATGCCGACGCTGATCATCCCGGCGGCGTGGCGTTCCGTCGCCGGGATCGCGCAGGACGCTCCCCTCCCCACTGCCAGGCCACCACGGTCCAGGCAGCCGTGGGCTGGCTCACCGAGGCATATCTGATGTTCCGCCAGCGGATCTTCAACGAGCGCGGACAGGTGGCGAGCTGGGTGAACATCTACGCCGGCGACACCAACATCCGGCAGGCGCAGGGGCTGGACACGCCCGTGACGGACGCGACGGAGATCGTCGTGCTGCCCGCGGTGGCGGGAGGGTGAAGGCGGTAGATCAGATGGTGCTCATACCGGGCGGGCCTGCCCTGATCGGCGCCCCCGAGCACCATCTGAGCGAGCTGACCGCCGAGCAGCCGTATCCACGGTCGTGGTTCGCCGACGAGGCGCCCCAGCACATCCACACCGTGGAGGCGTTTCTGCTCGACCGATACCCGGTCACCAACACCGAGTTCGCCCGGTTCGCGTATGAGACCGGCTACCAGACGGTGGCCGAGCGGCGCGGCTACGGGCTGATCTACGACTCGTACTGGGCCGAGGCGCGAGGGGCGTGCTGGCTGCGGCCGGGCGGGCCCGGCACGAGCATCGCCGGGCAGGAGGGGAACCCGGTGGTGTACGTCGCGCTGGCCGACGCACAGGCGTACGCGGCGTGGGCGGGCAAGCGGCTGCCCACGGAGCAGGAGTGGGAGTACGCCGCCCACGGCCGGTTCTGGCAGCCGTGGCCCTGGGGGCAGGAATGGGTGTTCGGCAAGGGCACCACTGCGGATGAGTGGGCGGGCCGGATGATTGAGTCGGCGCAGCAGTGGGCGGCCTGGTGGCAGCAGCACCGCGCCACGGTGGGGCTGCTGCCGGCCACCACTCCGGTTGGCACGTGGTCGCCGTGGGGCGACTCCCCGTTCGGGATCTCCGACATGGCGGGCAACGTGTCCGAATGGACCGCCTCGCCCTACGAGCTGTACGACCCGGGCCAGGACTACGACCCGCTCTACCAGCGGCTGCACCGCCTGCGCAGCAGGTACGTCACCACGCGCGGCGGCGGCTGGATGCACTGGCGCCACCAGGCACGTACCACCGAGCGGATCGCCTGCGATCCCCTCTACAGCAACTGGAGCCTCGGCTTCCGGTGCGCCGCCGATCTGGGGCGTGCGCCACAGCAGGATTTCCCCACCACCAACCAACTCCGATACGTAGGGTGACCATAAATGCGTGTACTGATCACGGGCGGGGCCGGGTTCATCGGCTCCCATCTGTTCGATGCCTTCACCCGCCGCGGCGACGACGTGACCGTCTTGGACAACCTCTCCTCCGGCAAACTCTCCCGGCTCCCCGACGAGGCGGACCTGCGTCGCGCTGACATCACCGATGCGGCCAGCGTCGCCAGGATCGTCGGCCAGACCCGGCCGGACGTCATCTGCCATCTGGCGGCGCAGATCGACGTCCGCAGGTCGGTCGAGGACCCCGCTCGTGACGCCGTCATCAACATCGGCGGCACCATCAATCTGCTCCACGCCGCCCACCAGGTCGGCGCACGACTGGTGTTTGCCTCCACCGGCGGCGCCCTGTACGGCCGCAACGCCCCGATACCGTCCCCGGAGGAGACCCTTCCCGCGCCGGAAGCGCCGTACGGGACGGCCAAGTACTGCGCCGAGCAGTACCTCGGCCTCTACAACCGGCTCTACGGCACCCGGCACACGGCGTTGCGGCTCGGCAACGTGTACGGGCCCCGACAGGACCGGGCGGGGAAGCGGGCGTGATGGCGATCTTCTGCGGCCGTATCGCCGCCGGCCAGCAACCGATCATCTACGGCGACGGGAAAGCCACCCGCGATTACGTGCACGTCGCCGACGTGGCTGACGCCTTCGTCGCGGCGGCCGACCACGCCCCCCCCGGCATCTGGAACATCGGCACCGGCCAGGAGAACAGTGTCCTGGACCTGCTCGCCCTGGTGGGGGCCGCCGCCTGCCGCCAGGTCGAGCCCCGCTTCGAGGCGGCCCGGCCGGGCGAACTCCAGCGCTCCGCACTCGACAGCACCGCAGCGGAACGGTACCTGGGCTGGCATGCCCACATCCCGCTCGTTGATGGCATCGCCGACGTCTACGCGTGGGTGCAGGCTGACCAGACTGCACCCTGAAGCAGGGTCACAGCCCACCCTCATGCAACGGCTCCCGATCACGACACTGTGGCCGCGGGCGACTCAACGCTCAACCAAGTAGATATCCAAAAATCAACTAGACCAGATAACACGGCACATCTAATTTTGGAGATGGGAATTACCAGTATAATAGCATTCTAAAAAAAGGCACCTTTTCTTTTACTGGATACCTTTGCCAGGCAACGCAAAGGCAGTCACTCAAGAAAGGTGCTCTGTATGCGGAAACACCTGCTCGGCGCAGCAATCGCCATGATCGTGGGGGTGCTTGGATTCCTCGCAATTCCTAGCACCGCCCACGCGATCACGGCCGCTCCCGCGACTGTGACCATAACTACAAATGAGGGCGCGGCCAGCAACTCGGCTAGCCAGACGCTTGCCTACCGATGGTATAAGCTGGCCTTCTATGATCAGGACTTCAGTCGCTGCGATAAGGTAGGCCGCGACATGATCCGAGCCAAGATGGCCGTCGCCTATCAATGCAAGAAGGAGCCCTCTCCGTCCAACCCTCTGTACTACGGCTGGTGGCTACACGCCCGAATGTGGGACGACGACTGCATCGCTCGCCGGGACATCACCACCGACAAGCAGGCCGATGCTACCACTGCGTGCTAGGGACTACCCCTGATAGTTCCCGGCGTCCAGCATGAGCGCCGGGAACTATTCGTTCCGAATCACTACTCCCGCTTTGAGGAACTATGGACGATGACCTGCAACGCGCGCTGGTATTCACCGAGATGGGCAGCATACTGCCGGTAGAGCGCTTAATCACGCGGAGTGAATCTATCGTGATCGCCCTGCCCCTTATTCGGGTATACCGTTTCGCTTGTCTCTTGCAGGTAGAGGTAGTAGTGAATCACAACGCAATGCCTGATGAGCGATGGGACGCTCTGCGATCGTCGCTGTTCCACGCCCCGGCGGTCCCGGAGGGGAGTACCGACGGGATATTGCGCTTCACAGTGAACTACGCCGACGGTGTCGAGATCTCAACGGGACAGGAGTTCGAGGATGGCGAACCCGGACTGTCACTCGCCCCCTCAGGCGCGAGCGGCACTACGGCTGCCACCCTGGTACAGATGAATCTTTGGCTCCAGCCGTTGCCTCCGGCGAAGGAATTCGCCCTCATGACCGAGTGGTCCGCCTCGGGAATCAGACCAGCCACCATCGAGCTGGACGGCGCCGCCATTGCCAAGGCGGCAGCCCGATCACATCGCTACTGAGCCCATGCCAGCCACACGAGGGTAGGTTCGCGCATAAACCACCAGCCTTGCTGGGGTGCATGGCAGCCACAAGCTCCCAGCCGCTTCACCAGCCCGGCCAGCAAGCGGGGCGGCGCGAGGATTCCCGATGACCTTTCATGACGAGATCATCCAGCGCCTCGACAGCAAGGTTCGCGACCGGGCATTTTCAGGCGCGGCCTGGGACATAGGCGACACAAACGGTCTTTCTCATTCTCACGGGCGCGGACGCGGTCAGCCAGCACAAGCTCGGCATGCTGATCGCCCGCCGCGCCGGGTACAACCCGGACACCCTCCCCCACGGCCGCAGCTCCCAGAGGGGCCCGGTCACCGCACTGGACTTCCGACTGGACAGCAGCCGCACCCAAAGCGCCTCGCTACCTGCCTGCGCGGAGCCCATGAATTCCTGCGATCCGAGGGGTGACAACCCAGCCCTCGCCACCGCTCCGGGGGAGCTGCCCGTTTCGAGAACGCCGGCGTTGGTCGCCGGTCGCCCGAGCGTGCCGCTTCTGAATGCGCGGTTCTGCTGGATCGTCGCTTCCAAGCCCGTTCACACCCGGACGCCGATCCTCGCCGCGAAGGAGCGCAGCCCGGGGAGAGATACCCTCCGGTCAGCCTGAAGGAGATCATGTGCCATCCGGTGAACTGGAGGCCGGAAGCGCACCTCAGCAGGCGCCACCCGTTCGGCCGTCAGCAGCGCCCGATAGCAGGCTTCCAACTTGCCCCACTGATGCCAAGCACGGGCGACGTCTATCCAGAAGCGACCTCGACGCTCCGCGGTGGGGATCACCGCCGGGTCGATCGTCTTGGCATGCGCGATGGCGGCGCCGCTGTCACCAAGGACCTGGGCGATGCTGATCTGGTACAGAGTGACGTTGGTCAGCCCGAACGCGTACCTGCCGCTGTCGCCCTCGACCGCTGTCGCGGCTGCCTGGGCGGCAGCGATGAGCTCAGCGGCCTGGTCCCGGTCGCCGTCGACAGCTGCGGTGTAGGCGGCCACCTGCAACAGCGTCCCGTACATCGATAGTTGCTCCGTGGAAGCGGCTCGCGCAGGGGCGATGTTGTCGGCGGCGGTGATCAGCAGCTCACGTGCCCGGTCAGGGCGACCGGTGCGGCGCATGACAGTGGCGAGGCTGCGCTGGGCGTCAGCCAGAGTGATCGCATCTCCGGAGGCGGCAGCGGCTTGGACGGCCCGGTCCGCGGTCGCCCACGCAAGCTGATCGTCATTGAGCTTGACCATGAAGGCGGATGCGACGATGTAGGCGTCGGAGAGCAGCATGTCCGCCGTCTGCCGGTCTTGCCCATCGACGTCGTTCCTGACGGCGTTCGCAGCGGCTATCAGGCGCGGCAGGCGCGGCGCCAGCTCGTCGTAGCGGGCCCCCTGGAACAGGTCGCGTGCCTGGCCAACAGCGGCGCTCAGCTTCGGCAGCGGAACCCGGGAAGCGGCGACGGGCTTGTAGCCGAACAGCGCATCAGCCAGGCCGGCAGTTGGATCGGAGAGCCGCGCGGCGCGGGCCGACTCCGGTAGGCCCAGAGCGCCGGCGGACCGGCTACCAGATGGATGCATCACTGCTCCACATGAGAGTCCCGGCCTCACCGTAACCCGCCTGCGGGCGTGAGGCACGGCTGTTTGCAGAACATGCAAACCGCTGCCGTGACGTGCAACAACGTCTAGAAACGTCGGCCGGATCGGGGCCTGCTGGACCTAACCGGACTCCAGGAGTGCCCATGGCATCGACCACGACCACGCCCGGCCTCAACCTCACCGCGGGGGCAGGCGGCGACTTCGCCCGCCGCGGCGGGCAGCTGCGCGTTTCCCTCACCCCCCGCTGCCAGCTCGGCTGCTGGTTCTGCCACAACGAGAGCGAGATCCCGCCACGCATCACCCACCATGACCGTGCGATGCAGCCTCGCCGCAGGGCTTTCGACGCTAGCGACTTCCTGACCGCGATCAACGCCATGACCGCCGCCGGGATCCAGCGCGTCTTCTTCACCGGCGGCGAGCCGTTGCTGTCCCCGCTGGCCCGCCCGATCCTGCAGGTTCTGCCTGAGCATCAGATGAGCGACTACACCACCACGCTGATCACAAACGGGCTCACCCTCACCAGGGACCTCGACTGGCTTGCCACCACCGCGCTGGACCGGATCAAGGTCTCCTTGCACTACTTCTCCGACGCCTCCATCGCCGCCATCGCCGAGGGCAAGCCCGGCGACATCGCGAAAATCAAGAACGGCATCGAGGCTACGATCGACGTCATCCCCGTCGTGGAGTTGAATCTGCTCTTGCAGGAGCAGAACGCTCACGAGGTGATGGACATCATCGCCTACACCCGCGAGCTCGGCACCGGCCTGCAGATCATCGAGCTCGTCGACACGGACCACAACGGAAACCTGGGCGGCTCCAAGGTGCCCTCCAGCGGCATCAGCGCCTACCTACGCTCCATCGCCGCCGGCGAAGAAGTTGTACCTCCGGCACGGGGCAGGGACGCCGGGTCTTCACCGTGCCCGGCCGGCGCGGCGACATGGCCATCGAGGTCATCGACGCGTCACTCGGCCGCCACTACGTCGGCCAGTGCGCCACCTGCCCCAAGCGGTCGCAGTGCATCGAAGGGTTCTGGGCGCTGCGCCTGGACTCTGCCGGCGCGCTCAGCCCGTGCCTGCTCCGCCCCGATCTGCGCCTCAACGTCACCCCCTACACCGGCGACCCCGCCGCGCCGCCGGCGGCCGTCTCCGCCCACCTGGACGCTTTCACCGAAGGGACGCTCTCATGACCATCACCGCAACCCGCGGCAAGCCGCTGCCCGCCGCCTACCAGCCTCACAACATGCCTCGCTCGGGCATCTTCGTGGTCCTGGAGGGGATCAGCGGATCAGGTAAATCCACCCTCGCCGCGCACCTCGCCGAACGCCTCGGCTGCCGCTCGTTCCACACCGTCCCCGCGCCGGTGTCGGACCTGCAGCCGTACATCCACGCGCACGCCCGCACGCTGCCCCAGCTGGCCTTCTACCTGGCTGGGGCGCTGCACGCCGCCGACCTGGCCCGTGAGGCGCTGCAGCACGGCCACGCGATCGCCGACCGCTACATCAACTCCGTCGTCGCCAACCACGCCGCGATACACGGCCTCGACAACGCCACCGTCATCGACACCATCGCCCCCTTCGCCGACTACCTGGCTCCACCGGACCTGACCGTCTACCTGCACACCGACCTGCGCACGCTGACCGAACGGATGCTCGGCAAGCGGGACCAGACCGCCGCCGACCGCGACCTGATCGCTGACCGGGCTCTGCTGCGACGACTTCAGGACCGCTACGACCAGGTCGCCGCCCACGACCCCACGGCATACCACCTGCATACGGACGGGCGCAGCCCGGAGCAGCTCGCCGACCACCTCGCCGCCATGGTTCACGCGATGGCCAGCGTCCAGATGCCCCTCGCTCGCAGCTGACGAGACCCGAACCGGGCCGTGCTCCCCGCGCAGCCGCGATTAGCGTGACACTCAACCGCATCGCCCAGTCTGGGGAGCACGGCCATGACCGCAGCCGAACCCTTCCGCCCCCACGTGGGCGTGCACCTGCTCCTCATCCAGGACGGCCGGGTGCTCCTCCTGCTGCGGGCCAACACCGGGTTCGCCGACGGATCCTGGTCGGTGCCCGGCGGATGTCTCGACGCCGGCGAAACACTGCCTGAGGGGGCGGCACGCGAGGCCCGCGAGGAACTCGGCATCGTCATCGATCCGGCCGATCTGGCGTTCGCGGGCGTATGCCACCACGCCGACTCTGACGGTCAGGCCCGCATCGGCGTCTTCTTCTCCGCTACCCGCTGGACGGGAGAACCGGTCAACGCGGAGCCGAGCAAATGCGACAAGGTCGACTGGTTCCGGATGGATGACCTTCCCGACGACGTCGTCGGCTACATCCGGACCGGGCTCGACGCCTACCGCCGCCGCGATTCATTCAGTCTTGACGGCTGGCCATAGAGCTCGGTCGCCCCAGTGGGCGACCTGCTAACGGCTCAGCATTACACATGAGCGAACAGCGTTCCGTATCGTGATCCCTGCGACCAGTTCGCCAGAGTCAGGGATCTGATGCTCCGTTTCACCGCTATCGTGGCCAGCCCTCAACGGTCGGCTCCTGCACCTGACCATGCGCTGATCCCCGAACGCGGTCAGCAGGTGCGCCAGGACTGCGGTGCGATGATCGTGTCCTGCCCCGCCCTCCGCCCCGCTTGGCCCTTGCGTGTCTGATGGAGGGCGAGCCGAGCGGCGATCGGCCGCTAGGTTCGCGTCGTCGTGGTGGAGCAGGGTGAACTGAGGGCAGCCTCGTCAAGATAGAACAGACCGCCGCCAACCGGTGCGAGGGTGACACTTGTCTGACTGCGGTCAGAAAGTCGGCCTTTAGCGTCGTTCATGGTCTGGAAGTCCACCAGGCTCTCCTCCCCGTAGATGCCGCAGGCGCGGATGTCAATCGCGCCGCCACCGGTCGGTCCCGGAGTCCAAGTCAGTGTCCTCTCCTTCGGTCAGGCTGCGGGGGCCGCGACAGGCGGGAAGGAGCTCCGGAGACGCGGTGACCGTCACGACGGACTGCGGCTCATCGCTGGCAGCGGCAGTGCAGCTCGCCATCCCCAAAAGGCGAGCGGTGACGATAGCGGACGCTATGCGGCCCGTACCCACCCTCCGGCACAGCTGGGAGGCTGTTGGATGCCCAGTATGGCTGACGCCTCTGCACACCAGGGATCATCTACCGCAGCTTAGCGAGCACCGGTGTGAGCCGGGTATGTCGCAGCGGGGTGGGCACCCGGCTCAGCTCTGCTTCGCAGATGACTCGCTGGAGATAGGCGGTCCAGTTGATCAGCTGCAGGGGTCTCGCAGCGCCGGTGAACACCTCCGGCCGCTGCGCTCATCGTGGCCGGCATCAGGCGCCATGCCGGCGCACCGCAAACCGCCTCAAGCTACCGGCCGGTGCCCGTGCCACAGGCTGGGCGCGGGGATACCGTGGACCGATGACCGCCGACGTTGCACCAGCTCAGACGCCCGAACAGCTACGAGCCGCGATGGTGTCCACCCTCCTCGAACAGGGCTGGATCACATCTGCCCCGGTGCGCGCCGCCTTCACCACCGTTCCGCGTGAGCGGTTCGCGCCCGAGGCACCGCCAGCCGCCGTGTACTCGGCCAGGGACACCGTCACCACGAAGCGCGACGCGGCCGGTGTGTCGACCAGCTCGATCAGCGCGCCGTGGCTCCAGGCCGAGATGCTGCAGGCCGCCCAACTCTTCCGCGGGGCGAAAGTCGCCGAGATCGGAAGCGGCGGCTACAACGCAGCGCTGATCTCCGAGATCGTCGGACCCGAAGGGCTGGTGGTCACCTTCGACATCGACCCGTGGGTCACCGAGCGGGCCGAGCGCTTCCTGGCCGAGACCGGTATCGACAGGTGAAGGTCGTCCTCGGGGACGCCGAGCACACTGTCGAGCAGCACACGCCCAAGGGCGGCTTCGATGCCATCATCATCACGGTCGGCCTCTACGACATTCCCTGGGGGCACCTGCTCGCCCCAGCCGGCCGCATGGTGGCTCCTTTGCGGTTCTCTACGGTCAGCCGGTCATTCACCTTCATCCGGGAAGGTGACCATTTCGTCGGGCTGGACCCGACGGTATGCGGATTCGTCGCCTGCCAAGGGCAAGGCGCGTTGCCGGATCAAGTAGCAGTTCTGGCGGACGGAGCGGTACGGCTCACGCTGGAAAGCGGACCCCCGCTTGACCTCACGGCGCTTGAGGAAGCGCTGCGGGGTGAGCGGAGCGAGCTGTGGACCGGCGTCACCTTCGACTGGGCGCAACCGTTCGACTCGCTGAACTTGTGGTGCGCCACCGCCGACGACTCCTTCGGCATGATCTGGGCAGACGAGACCCGTGAGGAAGGCCGACTCATCAAGCCCGTCCTACGCTGGTACTGCCCCGTCCTCATCACCCCCGGCAGCTTCGCCTATCTCTCCTACCGGGAGCTCGCGCCAGGCGACAGCCAACGGCGCCGCTGGGAGTTCGGCGTCCATGGCCACGGGCGTGACGGGGCCCGGCTCGCCCGAAGGCTGCACGACCACGTGGCCACCTGGGACCAGCGCTGGCGTAACCACCCAGGCCCGACCTTCACCCTCCACCCCGCCGACGCCAAGGTCCCGGTTCCGGCGGTGGGCCGGATCTTCCCCAAGCGCCACACCCTGCTCGTCATGAACTGGGAGCACCACGGCGGTGAGCAGTAACGATGCCCGACACACAGACCAAGCTCATCGTCATCCGCGGCAACTCCGGTTCAGGAAAGACCACCCTGGCCAAGGCCGTGCGCGAAGCGTACGGGCGACGTGGACTCGCCATCATCAGCCAGGACATCGTCCGCCGCGAGATGCTGCGCGAGCCGGACGTGCCCGGCGGTGTCAACATCGGGCTGCTCAAGACGATATGCCTCCATGCGCTCGCCCACGACCACCATGTCGTACTCGAAGGGATCCTGACCGGCAGCCGCTACGGGGCGATGCTCGACCGCCTCCGGCGCGAGCACCAGGGCCCAGCGGTCTTCTTCTACCTGGATGTGCCTTGGGAGGAGACACTTCGCCGCCACGAGACCCGCCCTCAGCGCTCCCAGTTCACCCCGGAGCAGATGGCCGAATGGTTCGCCGACGGCGACCTGCTGCCGGGCGGCCACGAGCATCTCCTTGACCACACGCTCTCCGTTGAGGACGCCACTCGGCGCATCCTCAACGTCGCTGGCCTGACCGGCCATCGGCCGGCCCCTCTTCGTTCAGCAACCTTGTCATGCCACCGGCCAGGACCGCACCCCGCCCCCTGTCACAACAGACAGGAATGAGCCGGTCCGCGTACGCGCCGCGAGCATCGTACAAACTGACGTGAGACACGGCCCGGCTCGAGGCGCATCGTGGAGTTCAGCGCCGTCACCGACGGCCAGCACACCTCCTCCGGCGCTGCCCGCTCGGCCGTCAGCAGCGCGTCCACGGCGCGGTCACGATCCCCGTGGAGGCGTGCCAGGCGCGAGCGATGTCGAAGGGGTCAAGCCGCCTCTTCGGCACCAGGCATGCCCTTGCGGGACCGAAGGATCGCACCGCTCAATGCCGTCGACGCCGGCCAGGCAACCATTGTGGCAGCGAAGGCGATGGGCCACGCGATGATGAATTGCTTGGGCCATCCGGCCAGCCACTCCAGGGACGGCCCGTTGAAGATGAGGCCCATGAGGCCCGACATCGTCGCAGCCATGATGAAGGTCATGATGGCCTGAGTGAGAAAGATACTCTTCTTGCTCATCGTCCGTTCCTTGTTCAGGACGACGACGCCATCGGACGCTCGCGCTGGCGCCGTCGACCGCTACGTTGCGGGAGTTGGGCGCCTCGGGTTCGCATCGGGTGCGACTGCATCTCACAGGAGTGCGAGGGCTAGAATAACCACACCAGCCTGAATCTTTTAGGCCCGATCAGGATATCGGATCTCCGCTGCTGGTGCGGCGTCCAGGAACGTTGCCAGCGTAGGCGATCATGCTGCTAGGGGTGGGGGCGCCTCGACGCAGGGCGTCATCCCGGGTTCTCGACCAGGAGTCAGGTGAGGCGGTCCATGGTGGCTTCGCTGTCGGCCGGCTGCTTGCCCTGGAGGAGGGCGGCGTCGGAGGTCGCGTGCGCGCGAGCTGGACGAGGAACTGGGCCTGCGTGTGGAGGTGGGGCGGCTGCTCGTGGTCGACTGGGCGCCGCCGTCCGGCCACCGGGCTCGACGACGCGGCGTTCTGCCCGCCTGAGGAGGCGGCGGCCCGGCTGGCGGAGGCGGACGCGGCCCGGGTGCCGGCGGCGCTGGCCGCGCGGGAGCACGGCACCACCGTCTACCGGCCGTCGAGTGGCTGAGCCCGGCGGTGCCGCGGGTGCAGACGGCCGACCTCGACCAGGGTCGGCTTCGATCTACATGCTCGGGCAGATCTGACTAACGTCGTCGCCGTGATGACGGACGGAACTTCAGCGGCACCGGGCCATTTCCGTGACGGGCCCGACGCCGGGGACCTGACAGCGGTACGGCAGGAGTTCGGGCTGGGCGAGATCCAGGAGGTGACGTTCCTCGCCGAGGGGCTGATGAACCGTAACTGGCGCCTGGACACCGACGCCGGGGTATACGCGCTCAAGCTGTTGTGTGACGTCCCTGCCGAGATCGCACGTCGCAACGCGCTGGTTCTGAGCGCATTGGCATCGGCCGGGCTTCCGGTCTGTGCCCCGGTGCAAACCAGCGACGGTGCTGTCGTGCTGCAGATCGATTCACGTCACTATCTGCTCTCCCCGTGGGCGCAAGGCACCCACATCGAGGGAGTGGACCTGCCGCTCGCGGAAGTTGCCGACTTTGGGGCGCTGGTGGCCGGCCTCCACCAAGCCCTGAACGATCAAGTATCTGTGCTTCTGCCGGTGGCCGATGTCCGGCCACGCGCGAAAGTGACCAGCCCGGACATGGCGCTCGCGAAGGCCGACCGGCTGTTGAGCGTGATCAGCGCAAAGGGTGAGCCGAACGCCTTCGACGAAAAGGCGCGACAGCTGCTGGAAGAACGCAAAATGCTTGTCGACAAACACCGGGAGTCCCGCCCGGTCGAGGGTGAGGCTCCCGGACCGTTCGGCTGGACCCACGGCGACCTGCAATACCGCAACGTTCTGCGCCGTGAGGGTGCGGTCACGGCTGTTCTCGACTGGGATCGGGTCGCGGTCAAACCCCTCGCCGAGGAGGTGGCCAGAACCGCGCAGGTGCAATTCGGAGGTGAGCGCGGCCGGCTCGACCTGGATCGTGTGGCCGCCTTCGTGGGCGGCTACCGCGCAGTGATGCCGTTGTCGCACGCTGACCTCGCCGACGCGGTAAACCGGCTGTGGTGGAAACGCATGTCCGACTACTGGATCTTCGAGTTCCACTATGACCGCGACGACCACGGTCCCGACTCGCTGATGGCCCCCAGCGAACGGCTGCTGGCCTGGTGGACCGAGCACCGCCAGGAGGTCGAGCAGGCCTTCGCGGCGGGTGCCTGACCCCGCCCGGCCAACCGCTCAGAATACGATCATCGCTCGGACGCCGTTTCGGGCGGCGGCCTGCTCGAAGGCGGCATTAACCTCCTCCAACGGCCAGCACGAGGTGGCCAGCGCATCGGCGACCAGATGGCCGCCTGTGACCATGCGCATGTAGGCGGGGGAGGTCGTGCAGGGTGCAGACCTCGCCAATTACTGATCCGGCCAGGCAGCGGCCGTGGCCAGGTCGGGTTCACCGACGGCCTCGATCGCGACGTCGACGCCCCGCGGGCCGCCATGATGGCGGCGACGAGATCGTTTTGCCGGTGGGGTCGAGGGTTGCGGTCGCGCCGAGAGCAGCGGCGTCGCGGCGGTGAGGCACGGGTTGACGGCGATGATGTGGGCGGCGTCGCCGATCCGTGCGGCCTGGATCGCCTCCAGGTCGACCCGCCGTCGCCCTGTAGGGGTGTAGCCGCGGTACAGCGGACGCGAGGCCGTAATTCCGCGCCCGCCTGAGTTGCTCCGGCGTGGCGGGTGCGCGCTGATGGGTCCCACCGGTAAGGTGCGAATCTCCTTCCGCGTATGCCACACGCTTTAATGGAGCGGACTGTGTCAGTGCTCGTCGCTCACCTCATGCGAGTGGTCGGTCATGGAGGGCTCTGCTCTCCTGCAGGTGTGGGGGTGACCTGTGGCGATCAGTGACGCGGACATCTCGAAGGCCGTCTCCACCTACCTTGGGCGCTTCCCGGACGAGGTCGCGCTGCTATCTGAGCCGGTGCGCCTTCTGGCCGAGGGCCAGGATTTTGCCTCGCGGCAGAATTTCCGGATGCATGTGACCGTCGGCGCGCTGCTGGTCCGCGGGGGCGCTGAGGTCCTGCTTGTCGAGCACCGCGCATATGGGATCCCGCTGCAGCCCGGAGGGCACCTCGAGCCGACCGACACCTCTCTGCTCGACGCAGCAGTGCGAGAGCTGGCGGAGGAGACCGGGATCGACCCCGCGGAGGTCAACCCTGCGTCGCAGACTCCCGTCTACATCGAGTACGGCAGGGTTCCGGCACGACCGCAGAAGGGCGAGCCGGAACACCACCACCTCGACATCGGGTACGCGTTCGTGACGGATGCGGACATGGGGCAGCTCCAGGAGTCCGAGGTGACGGGTGCCGCCTGGTATCCGCTCGCCGAGGCCGAGCGCCTTGTCGGGCATCGCATCGCGCGAGCCGTACCAGCCCGAATCGGTTGAGGCTTCCGCAGCCGCTCAGACCATGGCCCTGCTCACCCCACCCGGCACCAACCAGGAGGAGGTGGCGCACACCGAACTCATGACGGCATAGTCGATGCAGAGCCTCACACGAGAGCCGAACTACACCACTCAGTGGGACTGACGCCGAGTGGTAGATCGACTCAGTCGAAGCGTGGCCTATCGCTCCGGTCGCGGCTCCGCTTAAGCTCGAAGAAGCCCTCCGTCCCGGCGACCAGGACCAGGCCGTCCCACAGCCAACCGGCTGCTTCGCCACGAGGAGCCTGTCTGATCACGGGGCCGAACAAGGCCGTTCCGCCGATGCGCAGAACGGGCGTCCCGACATCGAGCCCGACCTCGTTGAACGCCTCGTCATGGGAGTCCTTGATGAGCTGATCGAACTCCTCTCTGCCGGCGGCCGCCGCCAGCGCATCGGGCAGGCCCACCTCCTTGAGAGCTTCGGTGATGACCGTCGGATCGTCGCGACGTCCGTGGTTGTGCCATCGGGTCCCGATGGCGGTGTACAGCGGGCCGAGGACGCTGCGGCCGGCGTGCTCAGCGGCGGCCGCGCAGACCCGCACTGGCCCCCATGCCTTCTCCATCAGGCCCCGGTAATCCTCGCTGAGCCCCTCACCCTTGCGCTGGACAAGGTTCAGGTGGGCCAGCGACATCAACCGCCAGTCGGGCCTGCACCGGCCGGACCTGCTCGACCTCCAGGAGCCAGCGCGAGGTAACCCACGCCCAGGGACACAACGGATCGAACCAGAACGGAACCTGCTCGCCGTCCGACTGCTGTTTGATCATGATGGTTACCGTCCTGCCTTAGACCGGTTTGTCGTGCTCTCGCCCGCTGGCGGGTGGACGTCGAACAGCTCGCCTTGGGCGGGCGTGTTGCACCTGGCGGTGCGTCCCGCAATCTTCACCAGAGCCGCGAGATCGCTGAGTCCAGCATTCTCGTCCGCGGCACTGATCAGCCGGATGAACACCTCGGCGGTGACCTCAACGTCGGCGTAGGCGCGGTGGCGATCCGCCGGATGCTTGATGGAGAAGTGCCTCAGCCGCGTGTCGAGCCGGTAGTTGAGCAGACCCGGGAAGAGGTATCTGGCCAGAGGAATCGTGTCCAGGAGGTCAATGCGGGCCAGCGCTGGGCAGTGCTGGCGCTGGTGGTGAATGAGGTTGGCTTCGGTCGCGGCGTGTTGAGCGACCAGCAGATACTGCTTGCCCGGGGCGAACCGCCGATCGAGTGCCCCCAGCGCCTCGGCCGGACTGGGGGCCTGCCCCACCTGCTCGGCGGTCAATCCGGTTTGGGCCGTGACGGCTGGCGTGACCGGGGCGAACGCGGGCGGCCTGATGAGCGAGGAGAACGGCCTGCCGGCCGTCGTCCAGGCGCCACCCTCGTAGCGGAGTGCGAGCGCGGCAACCTCGATGGGTTGAGCCGGATAGCCTGCGGGGGTCGTGGCCTCGAAGTCCATGACCACGAACGTCGTCGCCGCGAAGGCGGGGTCACCGGTCAAGCCGCCCATGTGTCCACCGTTCTCACAGGGTGCACGGCGGTGCCGACCCGCGCCCGCCGTATCGAGAAGAGCATGTCTGAGTGCTGGTCGTCGTGTGCCGTCATCGACCAATGAGGTCGGTTATCGCCTGTGTGGCGGTGCCGAGTTGCCGGCGCCGCCGTTGCCGGTCTTGTCGCCGACCGTCCAGTCCTTGGGGAGTCCCGCGCGGATCCGGTTGGCGCCCGTGAGGCTGGCCTTCAGCCAGCCGAGCAGCCTCGCCCGGTCGCGGGCGTGGAGGGAACGGCAGCAGTTGGTGGATCTCGTGGTCGACCGCCTGCTGTTGCAGACCGCGACCGGGACGGCGTCAGCCGTACCTTGCCCGCAGTTGAAGGACCATGTGACACGGACGTAGCCGGCGATGAGGTGCTTCCTGCTGCGCAGGAGAGCCGGAACGCACGACCCGCTTCTGAGTAGGCGGGGTGGTGGAGCCGGAGTGGGTGAAGTCGCGGATGCGGCTCCACAGGCCGATGTAGGGCAAGTTCGGCTCTGAGCGCAGGCCCCGGCTGCCGAGCCCATTGTGCATATCGACGTTGTGGGTGGCCGAGAACCCCGGGTGCTACTGGCTCGACCGCACCGAACGCCCGGTGGTGAGCGCCTGTTGGAACCACCGACCACCCTGCCCGGGCTACGCCTCGCAGCGGGCGACCCGGATCGGGGACGGCGCCCGCCATGGCGGGCGATTGTGGCTCGCGATCCGCTACGGCACGGACTCGGTCCCGTCATGATCGCGTCCTCAGGACCGGGCGGCTGTCCGCCAGCCTCGTATTATGCCTTGCCGCCGATCAGCGGGAATAGTTCTTCCGTCGCAAGGCTGGTCGGCGCGGCGTAGGCCGCAGCAGTCAGGTACGGCGAGAGCGCGGTGGTGAAGATCGGCTTGCCCTGGCGGAGGCGCAACTGATTCCGTACAGGTGCGGCGGGCGCGCAGCAGCTCGGCGGGGGCGGCGGACTCGACGGCAGGAACCATTCACGAGAAGAGGCCGAGCTGCCAGAAGATGAACGCATTCCACAAGTCCACGAGTCCTGTGATCCACACATGCCCAACTGGGGTTACGCTCAAAGCTACGCAGATGGTGATCGCCGCAGCGACCGCCAAGGTCAGCAGTGAGGCCCAGGAGACTCGGCTCTGATAGAGCCTGCTGACCCCTTTGGCGTCGACGAGTTTGCTGCCAACCCTGAGTCTGGTGAGCCACGTGCTAGCCATCCCGGCGCGCCCCTTGTCCAGGAACTCCTCGAGGGTCAGGTGCGTGCCGACGGCTACGATCAGGTCGGCGCCTTTCTCGTCAGCCAGCAGAATGGCGATGTCCTCACTCATCGCGGTCGCAGGGAAGAGCACCGCCTCCAGGCCCAGTTGCTGGACCCGCTCCAAACCGGGCGCACGACCGTCGCGAAAGGCGTGCACCACGAGTTCGGCACCGCACCGCAGCGCTGTGGCCGAAACCGAGTCGAAATCGCCGATGATCAGATCAGGCACGTACCCTGCCTCGATCAGAGCATCAGCGCCGCCGTCTACACCGATGAGGACAGGGCGATACTCCCGCACATACGGCCGCAGGGTCGCTAGGTCCTCCTTGTAGTGGTAGCCACGCACGACGACAAGGGCGTGCCTTCCCGTCAGATCGGTGCGGAGGTCGGGTACGCCTACGCCATCGATGAGCAGTGCGCTCTCTTTGCGAACGTACTCCATCGTGTTGGTGACAAAGCCTTCGATCTGCTCGGGCAATCGGCTGCGGGCTCGCGCCATGGCTTCGCTGATGCTGTCGGTTGTCTGCACTTCGCCCTGGCCGACGAGGTGGCCTTGGCGATAGACCATGCCCTCATGGACGCGGATGATATCGCCGTCCTTGACGTGCTTGAACAGCTCCGGCGAGGCGTTGTCGATGCAGGGCAGGCCGGACTCGACGATGATCTGTGGGCCCTGGTTCGGATAGCGCCCGCTGATGCCGGCCGCGACGTTGATCACGGCTGCGGCGCCATGCGTCACGAGCGCCTCCGCGCCAACCCGGTCGAGGTCGATGTGGTCGATTATCGCAATCTCGCCAGGATTTAGGCGTTTGGTGAGATTCTTGGTGCGCCGATCAATTCTCGCTACTGCGGTGATGCCGGGAAGGTGGTCGGCTTTGCGTGTGCGCAGGGTTAACGTTCTGCTTCCGAGGGGTTTCATCGTGGCCATTCTGCCAGAGGAGGTGGCAGGGAAGCCCTGGATTGCAGCATTGCGTCTGCTCTGTCTTGGTAGAACACCTATCGACTGCTGTATCTGATGCTTCGTCAGGGACTACTTCTCGGCTTGGCCGACTGGCATCGGCCTCAGTGCTGAACTCTGAACAGCGGAGCTTCCATCCTTGGCATCGGTCGGCTCTAAGTGCGCATTCTTCGGGCATTGACGAGAAGGATTGTTCATTTGTCTAGTCGCGATAGCTGGATGGCGGCGTGTCCACAGTGCCTTGCCGCGGGAATGGCTAGGGCGTCGCCCGGAACCCGTGGCCCCAAGAGAAATGGGCACTGCGAGAGGAGCCAATGTCGGCACGATCTCTCCTCTTCATCTCTCCCTGTTGCAGGCAGCGGTCCGGGAGGGTGGGCGCGGATCCACTGATTATTGCAGGCATTCGCTCATTGTCAGGTGACGGCTGTGCCGAAGCGAACGGCCTCGGAGTGATTGATGCAAACATCATGAAGGGTCGAGGAGTATGGCGGCTCTCAAGTTCGCCGCAACCTGGGCGGGGTCTGACGGGTTCATGAAGATTCCCAGGCCCAGTTCGTAGGCGCCGATATGCTTGTTGATTCCGCTGGGCCGGCCGAATGCCAGTACTTCGCAGCGAAGGTGGCTGTGTTCATTCGTGGGGTTCACGTCGAAGAATGAGACTATGTAAGGATTGAAATATGCCGCTTGTGTTGCGCTGAGCGATTTTTTAACCAGATCTGCGAGCTCGGTGCACGCTTCGTCGTCGATATCGGCGAGGCTGATGTTGTGCTGCTTGGCGCTGATCCATATCTCGAAAGGCACTCGGGGTGCCACCGTTATATAGGCTGAGAAGCTGGGTGACTCGCATATCACTGTGTCGCGCTTGTGTGCAAGCTCTTCCTGATGGCAGATGCTGCACGAGGTGCGGGTGGCGCCGGTGGTGACGGCGATCCTTCTTGGTATGAAGGGTAGCCCCAAGAGCTGTCCATGGGGGTGCTCCTGGCTCTGGCCGAAGCGGTGCCCCGTAGCCAGGAAGGTAAAGATGGCTTCGATATTGTTCGTGTGAAAATGTTCACGGTGCCGATCGCGGAGGCGCTGCAAGAAGCGCGAGATTCTCCCGGAATCGCATTTATGCAGGAACTCGTTGTGCGTGGGGGTGTAGATGACCACATCATTGACGCCGGCCACACGATCGCAGGCGTTGTCGCGGGTCAGTAGCTGTCCCTGGCTGATGTCTGCGTAAGAGACGACGGGATGCTCGTTGGGGAAAATCAAGGAGTCATAGTGCTCCGTAGAGAGACGGGTGGGCGGGCAAAACGGGCATTGCTCGAGATGTGTGGCGGTGATGCTGATGCTCGGGTCTTGCTCGGCGCTGAGAAGAGGACTTATTCCTCCTCTTCCTGGGATCAGGAACACCCAGTCGGCCTGATCATTCAATCGTGCCATGCTGGCTATGCTGCTCATAAGGCTATCTCCGCGAGTGACAGGTGCGCGTTCAGGCGGGCCGGCGGCCGGTTATCACACCTTGAGGGTCGGTTGGTACGCGTCCATCCATGCCGCGATGTCCAAGGACCGTTCGAGGACGAATCGGCCGAAGGAGTCCGAGGCGCTGGTGCTGTTCGCGGCGTGTTTGAGGGCGGCTGGGTCGACGATGGTGAAGACGGCGTTGGATCGGTCGGTGAGCAGGTCCCGGGCTTGTATTTTCAGCAGGTCCATGTAGCCCAGATTCTGAGTTGACGGATAGGGCGACTTCTTGCGCTGGATGACGGAGAGAGGCAATAGGGGTGCCGCGACGCTGCGCAACAGCGACTTTTCGCAGCCGTCGTGGTGCTTCAGTCGCCAAGGGGCGTTATAGACCGCGCTGACGAGTCGATGGTCGCAAAACGGTACGCGGATCTCCAATCCCACGGCCATGCTGAGCCGGTCCTGGCGGTCCAGCAGGAGGCGAACGAATCGGGTGAGGTACAGGTAGGTGATTTTCCGCATGGTCCATTCGAGCTGGTCTTCTCCGGGGGCCCGCTCGATGGCGGACACCGCGGCGCTGTAGCTGTCCTGTACGTAGTCGGGCAGGGCCAGCGCTCGTTGGAACTCAGGATGAAACACCGACGGCTGGCGGGGGCTGATGGCGGCGTACTGCGGCAGGTGCGGGTCGGCGAGCCAGGGAAACGACGTCTCCGCTCGCCCTTGTGGGGAGAAGAACTGGTGGTAGCCGCCGAACAGCTCGTCTGCAGACTCCCCGGACAGCGCCACCACTGCTTGCTCACGGATGGCTTTGAACAGCAGGAGCATCGAGGCGTCCATGTCGCCGTGCCCCATGGGGAGGTCGTAGGCCCGAATCACCAGCTCGCGGATCTTCGGATCGGCCAAGGTTTCAGGGGTCAGCACCACGTCGGTATGGTGCGAGCGGACGTGTGCCGCGACCTCGTGCGCGAAGGGCGTGTCGGGTGCGGGTCGTAGTGCGTCTGGCCGGAAATCAGCCGTCTGCCCCTCGAAATCCACCGAGAAGCTGCGCAGTTGCTGTCCGCGGCCGGCCAGCTCCGCGGCCGCCAGGGCGGTTAAGGTCGAGGAGTCCAATCCTCCGGAGAGCAGCGTGCACAGTGGGACGTCGGAGACGAGTTGCCTCCTGACCCCCTCCTGCAAGATTCCCGCCACATGCTCCACAGTTTTATGCAGATCGAGGTTCGGCGACTCGGTTGTCAGCCGCCAGTAGACGCTCTCGCGCGACCCGTCTCGATCGACGACCACCGTGGTGCCCGGTTCGATCTCGGAGATGCCCGACCAGACGGATTGCCTTGGCGACTTCACCATTGAGAACAGCTCCCTAAAGCCGTCGAGGTCGACCGCGGCGGTCACTGACGGATGTGCCAGGATCGCCTTGGGCTCGGAACCGAACAGCACGCCGTTGTCGAGTGCGTGGACGAAGAGCGGCTTGACCCCCATCCTGTCCCTGGCCAGCACGAGCTTCTCCTCACGCCCGTCCCAGATGGCGAAGGCGAACATGCCGTCCATGCGCTCGGCCGCTGCCGGCCCCCACTGAAGGTAGGCGTGGAGCACTACCTCGGTGTCGGAGCGCGTTCGGAACCGATGGCCGGCGGCGCCCAGCTGCCGGCGGAGCTCGGCGAAGTTGTAGGTCTCCCCGCTGTAGACGATCACCACAGGCCCCGATGCCGTCTCGACCGTCATCGGCTGGTTGCCGTGCTCGACATCGATCACCGAGAGCCTTCGCTGTCCCAGTGACGCGTGAGGGCTGGTCCAGAGGCCTTGGCCGTCCGGTCCGCGGCATGCCAGCGTCGCTGTCATCGCCGCGGTGATCGCTTCGCTGGGGGCCCGTCCGAACTCGATCCAGCCGGCAATGCCGCACATCATCCGGTCCTTTCGTGAGACAGCGATTCCTGGTTCTCGGCCGATGCGGGAGGTCGCCGTGCGGTCACTGACCGGCGATGTTGAGGACCCTGGCGTCGGTCAATCCCAGGACGCCGTGGATTCCGCCCTCCGCGCCGAGCCCGCTCCATCTGCGCCCGCTGAAAGGCGCGCCGGGGATCTGCACGTCGTGCGTGTTGATGTTGACCACGCCCGTGTCGAGGCGTTCGGCGACGTCGCGCAACGTGTGCGGGTCTGTTCCCCAGACCGAGCTGGTGAGTCCGAACGTGGAGTTGTTCGCCCGCGTCACTGCCTCGTCGACATCCTCGTAACGCAGGACAGGAAGGGCGGGGCCGAACTGCTCCTCCGCGACGATCCTCATGCCGTCGGTTGCTCGCGTGAGCACCGTCGGCGGATAGAAGTAGCCGGGCCCGTCGTGGGCCCGGCCGCCTGCCGCGATCACGGCGCCCTCATCGACCGCCTCGGCGACGAGGGTTGTGATGCGCTGAAGCTGGGCCTGGTTTTGGAGGGGGCCCATCTGCACACCGTCGGTCATGCCGTTACCGACCTTCAGGCAATTGGCCTGCCAGGAAAGCTCTCCCACCAGCTGATCATGGATCGAGGCGTGCACGTAGAGGCGCTTGACGGTGGCGCAGATCTGGCCGCAGTTTCTGAAGGCGATCGCGCAGAGATCGGCTGCCACGGCTGCGGGGTCGGCATCGGGCAAGACGATGGCGGCGTCGTTGCCGCCGAGCTCGAGCACCAGGCGTTTGAGGTCGCTGGCCGCTGCCCGGGCAACCGCCTTGCCGGACGCCACTGATCCGGTGAACGTCACGGCACGTGTCGTGGGATGCCGTACCAGGGCTGAACCCAGGTCATCTCCACCGGACAGGAAGTTCGCCACCCCGGCGGGAAGGGTCTCCCGCGACAGGGCGCCGGCCAGCAGGGTGGTAACCGGTGTGAACGGGGACGGCTTGAGGACGACCGTATTCCCGCCGAGGAGCGCCGCACCCAGCTTCGACATCGCGATACTGAAGGGGAAGTTCCACGGAATTATGGCGGCCACCACCCCGCAGGGCTGTCGACCCACCTGCGAGGTGATCGGGCCATCGGCGGCGAGAACGTCGAGCGGCAGGGAAAGCTCCGCATAGGCGCGGAGAATCTCGATCCCAGCGGTGATCTCTTGTCGAGCCTCGCCCAGGGGTTTGCCCTGCTCGCTCGTCAGCGCTTCGGCCAGCAGGCCGGCGTCTCCAGCGAGGGCGTCAGCGAAGGTGCGCAGCGCCGATCTGCGCAGGGGTTCGTTCCCGGACCATGCCACCCCTGCCTGCGCGGCGGTCCGCATCGCTTCCGCCAGCTGGTGATCGGAGCAGATCGGAGCAGTGGTGAGCTGCGCGCCGGTTGCCGGGTTGAAGACCGGATAGCAGTGTTCGGACGGCGCTGCGCGTCCGTCGATGGTTTGCTGCACTGAATCCCAGGCCACACGGCCTCCCTTCGTCATGGCTGAATTCCCACCAGGGGCGGCGCGGCGCGGAAGCCGTCCAGCCCCTCGGCGACCTCGCAGTGATACACAGTCGTCGGCTGGATGTCCGCCTTGATCAAAGCCGCGCGCAGGGTGGCTTGCTCCTCGCGGGGATGCAGGGTGAACAGGCATCCGCCGTTGCCCGAGCCCGTCAGCTTGAAGACGTATCCCGTGGCGGCCATCGCGGCGTCACGTAGCCCTTCGATCCGGGGATCACTGAGTCCGTACCTGTCACGCATGAGCGCGTGGGCCTGGTCCATTCCCGCCAGCACGCCCTTGAGCTCGCGCTCGACGACCGCCTCCCACACCTGTGCGGAGACCGCATCGAGGTCGTGGACGTAGCTCTGCAAGCCGGCGCAGTGATCACGCTGCAGCCGGCGAAAGCGCCCGATCGCATCACCGCAGTCCTTGGACAGGCCGGTGTCGATGAGGGTCACCGACCATGGCGGGCCGTCAGCCGCACTACGAAAGCCGATCGTCGTGGGCAGGCCGCTGTCGCATCCCAGCGTGAACAACCACCCGCCACGCGCGATGGACAAGTGGTCGACGCCGCCGCCGCGGGTCCGCTCGAACTCAAAGCGGTAGGCGAGAGAGACCGCCTCTGCAGGATCCATGCCACACCGGCGCAGGATCTCGCGAAGCACGCCGATGCAGATCGACGACGATGTCCCCAGCCCTCCCGGGCTCGGGGCGGTACACGTGGCGGCCAACGTCGTGGGTTCGACGGTGACACCGCGATAGGCGTCGCGGACAAACTGCTCAAGATCCCGCGTCAGCGTCTCATGCTCAGGGCTGGACCACACGCTGCGGCCGATGTCGGTGACGGTGGTGGGCAGATCGATCGCGGCGCACACCGTGTGCCCGCCGAGGTAATCCAGGGCGTCGCCGGCCAGGCAAACACGTGTCGCCACGACCGAAGTCATGTCGTTCTCCTCCGCTAGTGAAGCTCAGCTCTGAACACTTTTCTGCCGGACAACATCACGTGACATCACGCTGCGCGGGTAAGATCACCTGCCGTGGCCGCGTGACGCGCTCGACTGAATGACGTGATAATGGGCGATGGGTGATTAGCGTGACATTTAGAGACTCCTACCTGGGCTTGTTGCGCCAGGAGGTCGGCTCCCGCTTGCTGCTCGTTCCCGGTGCTCAGGTCCTGCTGATCGACGACCTCGACCGCGTGCTGTTTCAGCGCCGATCCGACAATGGTGATTGGGAGATCCCAGCCGGCTCATGCGAACCCGGCCAGGACTTTCGTGGTGCGGCAGCAGCCGAGCTCGGTGAAGAGACTGGTTTGACGGTGGCACCCGATGACCTCATCCCGTTTGCGTGCTTGTCCGACCCTGCCGTGCATACGCTGCGCTATCCCAATGGTGATCTTGTCCACGCTTTTGCGATGTGTTTCTACTCCAGAACATGGACAGGAGACTTGCACGGGGATGACGAGGTGCTCGAACATCGCTTTCTGCCGATCTCCGATCCGCCGTCTCCAATTCATGAGCCGACCCTCGTCGTTCTCAATTTGTATTTGACATACAGGGCCTCGGGGATGTTCCAAGCGCGTTGAGGCCATCCCGATTGATGAGCCCGTTACAAGAAGCGGTCGAACTCTTCGCGGGGATGAGGATTCTCCGGCACCGCCGCCATGCCCGCGATCGCGAGATTGATGTCATTCCTTGCGCAGTGGAACCGGCAGTCACGGGACGGGTCGATGATCGACAGGTCGGCCTTCTCCCACAGCGCGGAGAAATCCTCGTCGACGGCATCGCCCAGCCGCGCCTTGTCATTGCCGCGGTGATAGGAGCAGATGTAGACACCATTCGGTGTCACCAGCGTGCGCAGCTGCGCGACCGAGCAGGTGTGATATGCCTTGCCCTGATGGGCGGGGCGCCGGTCCTCGGCAGAGGCGAACGTCGAGGAGATCTCCAGATCGAATGAGTCGTCGCGCAGATCCCGGGCCTGCTCGATCTGCGCGCGAACGGACCTCAGCAGGGCATCCGGCAGTTGGACGACAAAGTGCTGCTCGTCGAACAAGGTCTTCAGCTCGAAGTAGTCACAGCCGATGTCTTTGGCCAGACGGGCGGCGGCCAGGACCTCGTGGTGATTCGAATAGATCACCTTGCCCTCGTCGTCCATACGCGTGACGAGTAGGAACGAGTAGCCCAGGGCTCCCTTCTTCGTCTGGGCGAGCGCGCGCATGTTGGCGATGACCTTGTCGAACACGCTGCGGCCTTTGCGGTCCGGCCGCACCTGGCCGAAGGTCTCCGGGGTGGCGGCATCGACAGACACGCGCAGCCACGTCACGTACTCGGCTATCACATCGAGGTGACGATCGATCATCGTGCCGTTGGTGACGACTCCGATATGCAGGCCGGAGGTGCCCAGGATCTTGATGACATCGCGGGTGCCAGGATGAGCGAGGGGCTCGCCGCCGCCGATGAGAACCACGGCCTTGACTCCTGCCGTGCAGAGTTCGCGCGCCAGGGCGGCTAGCCGTTCTTTCGTGAAGCGTCCTTTGTTGAGAAGAGTCCCGCTGATGCATTCCGGGCAGGCCAGGTCGCAAAACGTCGTCGGGTCGAGATCCACAACGAGCGGGGCCGTCAGACGCTCGCCTGCGGCGACCTTCTTGGCATATGGCCACACGGTGTCCTGGGACAACTTCGCGACCAGGTCAAGGCGGCTCAAGATAACTCCTTGATGTTGTCGTTCAACGACAACGGATATCGGGTGAATTGATGGAGGGTCTGTCTTCTCTTAGATGGGAGGGCTTTCCATCAAGTCGTTGAAGAAGACACCCCGCCATCGCATCGACTCGTTGTCGGTGAAGTAGGTATTGGCGACGTCCCAGGTGTGGTTTTCTGGGGTGCACCGCCGGTAGATGTAGTTGAGGCTGTGCCCGCGGTACACGTGCCCGCCGGCGGCGCGGATGGCGATGACCATCTCGCCGTCCTCGTACCTGGGCACGAGTTTGAAGCCTCCCACGGCTTCGAAGGCATTGCGGGACAGCAGGACCGTGCCACCGGTTACTCTGCCGGTTTCCGTCATGGAACTGGGTAGCTCGGTCAGGATCTTGCGTTTTATCGTCTCGTCAGACTCTTCGAGATAGACGAATTCGGCAGGTGTCCCCACCATCTCCGCGCCGGAGTACTGGCGCGCGAGAAGCAGGTCTGACAAGTGATGGGGCCCGTACCAGTCGTCGTCATCCATTTTCGCGATGGACGAACCTGTAGCGCGCGCTGCGAGATGATTCAGCGCTTCGCCGAGAAGAAGGCTGCGCTCCAGCTCGACGACCGTCAGCTCTCCATCGTAGGCTTTGACAGCAGCGACGACCTCAGGATCGTCCCGCGATATGCCGTGCAGCCCGAGAACGAGCTCCACCGAGACGTCACGCTGACGAGCGACCTGCTGCAGGGCCCGCGTGAGCATCTGCCGGCGGCGCGTGCACAGAACGACGGACACCGGCCGCTGCTCAAGGACCGGTAACCGGCCCGCTCCCACCATGTCCTTCCAGCGGGCCTCCATTCCGAAGGCCGTCAATGCATATCGGCGAAGCCGGATACTGTACTGCTCCCGCCGCAACGGATCCTTGAGGTCTTCCACCGTCGCGTCACCGACCAGGTTCGTCAGCCCGTCGCCCAGCACGCCCCGCCAGCCGGCCCGGGGGCCGTCGAAGACCAGGGGCACACCGGCCGCGGCCAGATTCATCGTGATGCGAGCCAGCACACGGCCGTCATGGTGGGGGTCTGCAGCCTCCAGGCGCACGCCGGCCAGGCGTCGAAGCGCCTCGATCTCCACCTCAGAGACAGCTCCCGAGCCGGGCAAGCGCACATCCGACCGCCCGTCCGAGACCTGGAAACCGTACCCATCCCGCATCAGGCGCCCCACCGTGCCATCAGTGCGCTGGATGAAGCCCGTCGGGTTCACCGACCGCACATCAACGGGCGGCACCTGAGCGACCAGAGGATGGCTGAGCACGGTGCGCCGGCCACTGCTCTGACCGGCAGCGCGAGCGCCACCCGCGGTGCCAGCCCGTCCATCGCCCAGGAGCCCGCGGCGCGTGACGCGCAGATCCGCCCGGTCCTCAGGCATTCCCTGCAGGGCCGGCTGAACTGCCCCTGGTCCACTGGGGCCGGCGAGAAGACCGAGGCCCGCTGAACGGTGCCCGTCAAGACAACGCGACAGAGCGTTCGCCACCATCCCCGCGGGTGTGCGGTTCCTGAACAGGCACGTGATCTTCCACGCATATGCCGTGCCCTGCGCGACGGCGACACTGGTCGCGTTACGCCAGGGATCGGGCCGGCGGTTGGGAATGTCGCAGGAGAAATCCTGCCGCCAGACATCCTCATCGCCTACGGACGGGACCGGGATCGTCCGCCAGCGCGCCGCGGCAACGATGATGAACTCCACGTGCTCGGCGGCAGGCAGCAGGTCGTCAAGTTCCGTCATGCGCCGCAGGTCTGTGGGGGTGCGCGCCACGACACTGACGCCCTCGGCATCGACCTCCCGCAGCTGGGCGGGACCTTTGTCTTCGTCGAGGTTGACCGCCGCAGTGTGGGCGCCGAGCCCGTAATGCGCCGGGTGGAAGGCGTGCGCTCCATCGTCGAAGCCCATGTGAACGACGAGATGGCCGGTGCAGTGGCAGACGCCACGGTGATCGTTCACGAGCAGTTCGCCCGTGTCGACGCCGAGCACGCCACACAGCGTCCGCAGCGTTTCGAGATCCACCTGGGCGGAGGTTCCCTCCCAGATTTCACGGAGCTCACGCTCGTGCGGCATCTGGCCCGCAGTCGCCAAGACGTCGACCAGCGCTGCCAACTGGTGGATGCCGCGTTCGCCTGCAACGCGGCGGAGGTCCCATCTCACCTGCTGCCCCCACGAGCCGCGCCGGACGCTGCGCCTTCCGCGTCCGGTCTTTCGCCAGACGCAGCGACGGACAGATGACTGCCATGCACCCTGGCAGGCGTTGTGTGCGGCGCCGACGTCGAGCGGGCGCGCCAAGAGGGGGAGCTGGACCGCTGCCCGACCCGGGCCCGCCCGCTGCGACTGTTCCTGGGGCAGGGCAGCACGGTCGAGACGCAAGGGAGCGCCTCCACGTCCGTGTTCTTCGACATGGCTCGACGCTAGGCCCGCCCGTCCACCGGATACCCAACAAACTGTTGGGTATCGCCAAACACTCATGAACGTGCTATAAGTCCGCCGCTGTGCTCGCCGTGGCGCTCACGCCCCGGCGCAGTCAGGCGCGCGCGATGCGCTCCACACACAGTTGGTACATCCTGGTCAACTCCTCCTGCAGCGCCGCCCAGGGAAACGTGGCCGCCCCCGGCGCCCCCGAGGAGGGCTGGGGCAGCCGTGCCGGATCCAGCAATACCGAGATTCCCCAGGAGGTCAGCCGTTCCACGCTGACCGGGAACACCGGATGGCGGGCCAGAGCCACATTCGGCCACGGCACAGCGACCAGCGGCAAATCCAGACCGATCGCCTCGTTCAGCAGCCCCAGCGCGAGGGTGTCGGAGATGCCCCCCGCCCATTTGTTGATCGTATTGAACGTGGCGGGCACCACCGCCATGGCATCGGCCGGCGGCAGGACATCCGGGTCCTCGGGCCGCTTGTAGTCATGCCGCACCGGGTAACCCGTCAGCATGGCCAGCCGGTCGGCGTCCACGAACTTCTGCCCCGACGGCGTGGTCACCACGCACACCGTCCAGCCCCCCGCCTGCAACGCGGTAACCAGGTCCGGCAGCTCACCCGCAGGGCGACCGCCACACGCGATCACGTACAGAACGGGCTTTCGGTCACCCTGCCTGGCGTCGATCATCGTCAAACTCCTACCTCGCGGCGGAAGAGGCCGGTAGCGTCCCCTCAAGAGCGACGCAGCCGGTGCGGTCGGGGGCACATTACGGCCATCACACGAGGACGCGCCATGACCAAGACCAGCGCACCGATCGACGCAGTCGACCGGCAGATCGGCGCTGCCGTGCGCACCTTGCGCATGCACCGCGGGCTCACCCTCCGCGCATGCGCCGAGCTGTGCGGCAACAGCGAGGAATGGCTGCGCCTGATCGAATCCGGCCGCCGGCCGCTGGATCGGCTGTCCACCGTCATCACGCTCGGCATCGCCCTGGGCGTCGACGACCTCGCCGTCCTGCTCGGCCCGAGGCTCCGCCGCCTGCGCGGCACCCTGCACGACAGCGCGCACGTCCAGCATGAAGCAGTCCCCGTGCTGCAGAGGCTGCTGTCGACCCCCACCTACCCGCAGGAGACCACCCGCGACCTCGACACTGAGCCCGAACGCATCCGCCGCCGACTGTCGCTGGCCTGGTCCGCCTGGCACCGCTTCGATCGTCCCTACACCGCGCTCGGCCTCGTGGTGCCCGACTTGCTGCGCGACGCCCTGGCCCTGCACCGCGCCAGCCCCGCCACCGGCCGCCGCCTCACCTGGCAGTTACTCAGCGAAGCCTTCCAGATGGCCCAACGCTTCCTCTACTGCGTCGGCGAGCCACACCTGGCCGCCCGTGCCGCCGACCGCGCCATGGTTGCCGCCGAGGAAACCGACGACCCAGCCCTCATCGCCGTCTCCGCCTGGTCCTCGGCAATGGCCGCGCTCGGCCGCGCCGAAGCCGACGAAGCCCACGCCATCGCCCGCGACGCCACCACTCATCTTCGCCCCCTCCTGGCCACCTCCCCCGCGGCCATGTCCACCTGGGGCGCGCTACACCTGTTCGACGCCATCGCCCAAGCCCGGCTCAGACGCCCGGCCAGCGCCTGGCACAGTTGGAGCATCGCCCAGCAAGCCGCCGACACCCTTGGGCCAGAGCATCACCACCCGCTGACCATGTTCGGGTGCGCCAACGTGGCCATCTACGCCGTGGCCATCAACGTCGAAACCGGGCAGGCGGCCAACGCGATCCAAAGCGCGAGCCGAATCGACTTGAACACCATTCCTTCCACCAACAGGCGGGCCCAGCACCTCATCGACCTCGCCCACGGCCACCTGCGTCGCAGCAACATCGACGCGGCCCTCACCGCCCTGCTGGCCTCCGAGCAGCAAAGCGGCGAGCCCATCGCCTTCAATCCAGCGGCCAGCGCCGCCATCACGGAAATCGTCGAAGGGACCAAGCGCCCTCCCCGCGCCGCCCTCGATCTGGCCACACGAGTCCTCAAGGGCAAGACCTGACTGCCGGCATAGGTGGACAGCACGCCGGTCGGATCCGTGGCTCATCGGTAGCTTCTTGACGACGGGCGGGAGACGGCGGACGCCGATACCTCGCTGTGGGGCGAGCGCTGGCGATGCGGCTCGAGCAGCGGCTCCACCACGGGCCGTGTGGTCGCCTGCGGCATTCTCGCGTCCGATCGTGCTGCACGGGCTCACATCCCCGATGCTGGTGTCGGCGTACTCCTATGAGTGCTCCACCTTAGGGGCCTGCCCCACCTGTTCGGCGGTCAATCCGGTTTGGGCCGTGACGGCTGGTGTGACCGGGGCGAACGCGGGCGGCCTGATGAGCGAGGAGCTGGCCTCGAAGTCCATGACCACGAACGTCGTCGCCGCGAAGGCGGGGTCACCGGTCAAGCCGCCCATGTGTCCACCGTTCTCACAGGGTGCACGGCGGTGCCGACCCGCGCCCGCCGTATCGAGAAGAGCATGTCTGAGTGCTGGTCGTCGTGTGCCGTCATCGACCAATGAGGTCGGTTATCGCCTGTGTGGCAGCGTGGAGGTCCGGCGCGTTCCAGCGGCGCTCCCCGGCCCAGGCCTCGCTCAGCGACCGGTAGAGGTTCGACATCGCCGGCATGAACGCGGACGAGAGAGGCGCCGGCCGTGGCCACTGGCTCCGGGGCGCGGCACGCCGTCGGCGATCAGCTGGCGGGTTGGTATGTCGAGCCCGTTGGCCACGCACCAGTTCCACAAAACCTGCTTGCCGCAGTGCACGCCGTCGTACCCAGGCGGCTTTCGTCGGGTGTGCCGGGACTGTCGGCCAGCACGATGCGCGCATCACTCGACATCAGAAATTATGTCGCCGTGGGCTTCATGGTCTGCTGCCTGGCTCTGAGAGCGCCAGTCCCCAGAGGCTTCACGCTGGGCATCTACCTCATGGGCCAAAAGTCTGCTGATCAAGCTTTGCATCTGCGCTTCCTGCATGATCAGGTCCCAAAAGCGAGCTTCTCCCAGATATGTCATGCCCGTCCCTTCTGGCAACTCCATCGCGCCGCCCCGCTAAAGCCCCGCCTGAAATGAGCCTTGTATCCGAGACCTGCCCTGATGACTAACATTGGCAGCGCGACCCAGCCCTCGTTCCAGACGCGCAACATGACGGGATGGCCGAGCGTGGCACCGTTATAACGATCATGTGTCGCGTAGCCAGGCGCAGGACGCGGCTGCCAGTCGTTCGTGCACGTCCAATAACGGTGTGCCGCTCTGCCAGGCCATCCACTGATAGACCAGGCCGGTCAAGGCGACGATGGCGGCCACGTGCTCATGCGGGCTCTCATGCCAGGCGGGCTCTCATGCCAGGCGGGCAGTCCGCTCAGCAGGTCCTGGACGTCGTTGACGCGATGCCCGGCCATAATCAGGTGCGGGATCAGTTGCGCTGCTTCCACCCACGCGGGCCCCTTGCAGGCGTCATACCAATCGGTGAGACATAGCCCTTCGTGGCCGTGACGGGCGACACGCAAGGTGCGCGGGGACAAGCTGAAGTGCAGCAGTGTGTCGCCTCTGATGGTGTCCGGCGCGAAGCGGGACAGCGCCTGCGCGTACAGGCTCCGGCCGGGCAGCGTCGCGGTGCGCAGTAGCGTCTCGGCGGTGCGCCAGAACGCCTTGAAGCGCTGAGCCACCGGGGGCACGGGGAACGGGCAGGGAGTCTGCAGGCCAGCAAGCCGGGCAAGGAGCTCCATCGTGGCGGCAACATCCGGCGAACCGGGTGACAGATCGACCGCCGGATAGGCCCGCTGATCAACGACGGTCACGCCCCAAGGGTCTTGCCGCGTGCTCCATCGAACGGCGGGAACAAGCACGCGGGTCGACAGCGCGGGCAGAAGGGTCTGTTCCAGCACGATGCCGTCGGTCGTGGGATAGCCGAGCAGACCGGCCTTGCACAGCAGGCCCGGTCCGTCCACCGGCATCAGGGCGGTGAATCCGTGCGCGTGTCGGGTAAGCGGCTTGACCGCGGTGATCCCCAGCGCCTTGGCCATGTCGCGGCGGATCTGCTCTGGAAGGCTCGTCCAGTGCAGCTGGTTCATGACGTGCTGCTCTCCCTGTTTGGGGTTGGGGATCTGTGGCGAAGTGTTCTCGGCCGCCGCCACTCGCTGCCCGGAGGGCTGCGAGCGAGTGACTGCTCGATGCAGGCGTAGGTGGCTCCCTCGCTAGCTCCTGACGGCGGATGGGCCCTGAGCATGACAGCGGAAGCAGACCAGGGGATCAGGGCCGGGCGGCACCATGGGACGTAGCGCTCGCCCTGAGCACGTGATCATCCCACAGCTGTCTGTGCGGTACCGCTAGCCGAGATGTCCGTCCGGTCGGGCAGGTCCGGACCTCGCCCAGGTCCGGGCCTGCCCAGCCGCCGCACGGATCCCGCCTTCGTGCGGGAAGGGCACAACACCATAGCCGGGGGCAGGCTGCGGCATTGTGCCGTGGCTTCAGGTAGGGCGCGCGTGGCGAGCATGCATCGGCCCGCCGGCTTGGGAAGGGAGGTGCGAGGCGCGCTCACCCGTTTGGAGGAGCCGATGAGCCGCTGATGCAGCGGTGGCGGCGTAAGCAATCAAGGGCCGGCCGGTCGCACTCCGGCGTGCACTGATCCAGCAGATGCCGGCGCCGTCGGTGAAGGCGATCGTCTTATCGGCCAGTTCCGCCATGGCCACCCATGGATTGACGGGCATGACGTTGGTCGGGCCGCGAGCGGCGATCAGGTGCTTGAGGCAGACGGCCATGTCATACGCGGCGCTGGCGCGTTCCGCATTGGGCAGGCGCGCGGCGGTCAGGTCGTCAAGGCCCAGCGCGCCGTTGAGGTGCGCACGGACCGCGCCCGTCATCTCCTCTCGCGCGCTCACCGCAGTGAGCGCACTGCCTTCCGGCGCGTGATCGGCCATCACGGCATATGGGGCCGGATCTCGGGGCAGCGGGGCGAGTACCGCTTGCCGTCCGGGAGGCAGGCCGGTGACGAGCGCCTGGTTGACCAGCTCGGACAGCTCCCAGGCTGCCGCCGGCAGCGATGCCGCGGTGATCGTGTGCTGCGCGGCCGGCGAGGAGGCAGAGCCGGGCAGGTGCACGAACAGTCCCGGGGACATGACGCGCACGAGCGCGACTGCCTGCCCGATGAGCAGATGGGGGACGCCGCGCCTGAACACCAGGCAGGACGGCAGGTGCAGGTCTTCGAGGCAGGTACGCAGGCTGACAAGCAGCCGAGCCGGCCGCGCAGTGGCAGGAAAGGCAGCGGGCCCGCCGGGCCCGCGGGATCGGCTGCTCATGCCACCTTCTCCGGGTCAGGGATGGCGACTCCGCCGTAGAACCGGATACTCCGCGAGGCGCTGTCGGCGAGTATGGGATGTGCGGTGTGGTGAGGGCGCCACTGGTCGACGGGGACCAGACCCGGCTTCGTCCACGTCCACCCGTCTCCGAACAGGGCGGCAAACTGCGAGGCGGTGCGGACATGGATCGTCGTCTCGGCAGCGGCGTAGGCGCGCCGCAGCGCGTCGAGTTGATGCTCGGGGGTGCTGTGGTCACTGCACAGGTGTGAGACAAGCAGGCGTCCAGCCGGCGGCAGTTCACGATGCCAGGTGGCGATGAGCTGCGCGGCGTCTTCGTCGTCCATGAACTGCAGCAGGCCCGCGGCCACCACCACAGCGTGACTGTCGTCGGTCAGCATGTCCTGCATGCGCGCATGCTTGAGCAGCAGTGGCGTGTCACGGGCATCGAGTGTCAGTACTTCCGTGCGATCGTCGGTGGCGACGAGTGCGCGGAAGTGAGCGGTCGCGTACGGGTCGATGTCGACGAAGACCAAGCTCGCCTGCGGCTGAACGTCCCGGACGGCGCGGAGCATGCTGAAGTCGGGCGGCAGTCCGCAGCCGAGATCAGCGAAGCGGTCAAAGCCCAGGCTGGCGAGCGCGACGGCGGCTCGCGTGACGAAGTCCCGATGCTGGTGCAGGCGCCCGCGAAGGCCCGGCACCTGATCCAGAAGTTTCTCGGCCACCTGCCGGTCGGCGGCGAAGTGGTCCTTTCCGTGCAGCAGGTAGTTCGATATGCGTGCAGCGGACGGCCGCAGGGGCGTATCCGCGGAGAACAGGGTGCTCATGTCATGCACTTTCGAGGTCTTCACCGGCAGGTGCCGGCGGCAGTCTGGGGGCGTGGGGCCTGATCGCACTGATAGGTGGAGGAGAACTGGCGCGAGGCGAGGACGTGCTCGACCAGGTGGATGAGCGTGTCCTTGGCCGAGTCTTTCGAGCGGGCATCCAGGCGCACCAGCGGGATATGCGGGGCGAGGGTGAGCGCGTCGCGGACCTCGGCGTCGGCGTGGAGCTGGTGTCCGTCCCAGTCGTTGACGCCGATGAGAAAGGGAAGCTGCCGCTGCTCGAAGTAGTCGATGGGCGCGAAGCTGTCGGCCAGGCGGCGGGTATCGACCAGGACGACCGCGCCGATGGCCCCCTGGATCAGGTCGTCCCACATGAACCAGAAGCGGTTCTGTCCTGGTGTGCCGAACAGGTGGAGGATCACATCGTGGCCGAGTGAGACACGGCCGAAGTCCAGGGCCACCGTGGTGGTCGACTTGAGCGGGGTCATGGCGAGGTTGTCGAGACCCGCGGCGGCGTCGGTCATCACGGCCTCGGTGGTGAGCGGCATGATCTCCGAGATGGAGCCGACGAACGTGGTCTTGCCCACCCCCAGACCGCCGGCCACCACGATTTTCGTCGATGTCAGGGCTGGGTCTGGACCCCGGTTTGGGCCTGCAGAGCGCACTCAACTGCCTTTCTTGGATGCAGTGCCATCCCTTGTCGCGTCTGGTGGCGTGCCGCTGCTCGAGGCGACCGGCGGCGGGCTGCTCGCCAGGGCGGCAGCCTGCCGGTGCGGCCGGTGGTGGGTGGCGCGGGCCGTGAGGAGGGCGAGGGGGCGAGGCGGTCATCGAGACGCCGGATTGCGCGAAGTGCGCCGCACGATACTGCCTGCCTAGAACAGGGCCCTGGGGCGGGAGGTCCAGGGCGGATCAGCTGGTGAGCTCACTCGGGCCTTTGAGGCGCAACGCGGCGGTGACGCCGGAGAGCCGAGCTACCCCCGGCCGGGCTGGAGTGGCCGGGGCTACTGCTCATCCAGTTGGGCGACCATCAGGGACTGCCCACACGGCAGCATGCTGGTCTTGCGGACGCGCAGACCGGCGTTGCGCACCAGGCGGGCAAGCTCCTCGGAGGTGCGCACCCCGTCACCGGGGAACAGCGCCAGCATCCGCATGTCGGTGCTGTACCAGAGACTGCGGGCGCCGGGCAGACGGGGCAGCATGCCCTCCACGATCCACACTTCGCTCCCGGCCTCGGTGGAGCGCATGGCCCGCCGTACCTGGGTGAGCAGCGCCATCACGCGCTCGTCGCTGAGGTTGTGCAACACCGAGGACAGCAGATACACCTGCGCTCCGCCGGGGACACCGTCGAACAAGTCGCAGGCGACGAACTGAACGCGCCCGGCCACGCCTTGTTCCTCCAGGCGCCCGCGAGCGCGACCGACGACGTCGGGACGGTCGACAAGAATGCCCTGAAGCCCCGGGTGGGCGTGCAGGATGCGGGCCAGCACGCCGCCCAGACCGCCGCCCAGATCCGCGGCGGTGCGTGCGGTCGCAAGTTCGGGCAACGCCGCGAGGTCCTGGCCGACGCCCGCGCTGCGAGCGTCCATGAACCGATCGAAGGCGGGACCGAGCACACCGTCGACTGCCAGATACTCGTAGGGCGGCATCGCAGATGGTTGGGGGTGGCCCCTGCGGATGGTTTCGGCCAGATCGCCGATCGCGTCCTGCCAGTACGCCGATCCTGTGACCAGGACGGCGTGCCGCTGAGAGCGTTCAGCGCCGGCGGTGAGAACCTGGCCCAGATCGGTCAGCTGGTAGCGGTCGCCGTAGATGGCGACGAAGTCGTAGCCGTGCAGCCAGCGCATCAGCCGGCGCATTGCGCGGGGGTCGGCCTGGCATGCCTCGGCCAGTTCCTCGCAGCTGCGTTCCGCATCCGACAGCAGCTCGAAGACGCCAAGGTACACCGCGGCGTGCAGGGCGGCGAAGTCCGCCACTGCATTCATCATGTACTGGACCCGCTCGAATGGGGTGATGTCGAGCTCGTCGAGGTCCAGCAAATGCGCTCTGGCCGTCGTGCGCGTCCGTCGCGGCAGAGCCTTTCGCGCCGTCGGGTCGTCGCACCGGTCTCCGGTGAGATCGCCGGACTGGCTGGGCGCCTGGTCGGTGGGCTGATCGGTGGATTCGGCCTTCATGGTGCTCCTCCCTGGCTCGGGCCGGGTGAGGACGGCAGGACGGAATCGGAAGGCGGCGTGGAACTGGGCGGTGGAGGCACCAGGAGCTTGGTGACGTCGACCTTCTTGGAGATGTAGTCGTACTCGCGCATCAAATCGGCGACCCGCTGGATCCGGCTGGGAGCCAGGTCGAGGGGGAAGACGCCGATCGTGATGCTGCTGGCGGCGTTCTTGTCGATCTTCGTGTAGGTGGGCAGGAGATTCGTGACGAGTTGCCGGTCCGAGGCGACGTCGGCCTGCGCGCGCAGCATGGCGCGCTGGAAGGCCGCCACCGTGCCGGGATTGGCACGGGCGAACTCGTCCGAGGTAGCCCACCCGGCGATGGGCAGGTCCTCGGTCTGGCCGTCCATCATGTCGGCCAGCTTTCGGCCGCCGCTCAGGCCGTAGCCGGTGATGAACGGCTCGGTCATCCACGCCGCGTCGATTTGCCCGCGGTCCATAGCTACGCCCATGTCCGTGACCTTCATCTCGGAGATGTGCACGTCGTCCTTGGTCAGGCCAGCGACTTTCAACGCGGCTTCCAGGGTGAGGGTGCCGACGGAGTTCAGCGTCAGCACCGAGATGCGTTTGCCTCGCAGCTCGCTGACCGATCTGATCGGGCTGTCGCCCGGCACCATGAGGACGAACGCGTTGGGAGCAGCCTGGTAGGCGTCGGTGACGAGTTTGATCGTGCCGGGCGCCACCGCCTCCTTCTGGATGGCCGCCACGTAGTTCATGATCGCGAACTGTAGTTCGCCGCTCTGGAGCTTCGGCATCGCGATGCCGCCTCCCTGCACGATTACGCGCTCGACACGTAGTCCTTCGGCCGCGAAGTAGCCTTCCTTCTCAGCCGCGGGGACGGTGGCGCAGTCCGGGATGGGCATGATGCCGACCTTGATGGTCGTCAAGGGGCGACCGTTCTGCTCAGAGGTCGGCTGCGAACTGCCACACCCAACGATTCCTACTAAGAGCAGCAGCGAGATAACCGTATGTAATGTACGCATGGGTGAGTGATCTCCATGGGTGAATTTGGACGTTCGGTTCCCCGGTGCCGCCGGGCAACGGGCGTACCAGCTACATCAGAGGTCGAGTGGGCGGAGTTCCCGGGGCCGGTGCCACCTCCCGGCGGCCGGATCGGAACCGGAGCGTTCCGGGGAAGCTGGCTGGTCTGCGGGCGCGCATCTCCCCAACGCCCCGAGGCTCGTGTCGCTCCCAGGCAGCTGCAGCCACCGTCTGCGAGTTCCGGCACGCGACCGCCGGCTCAGCTCACCGGCGAGGATGGCCGCAGACATGTCCGCAGGGGAATCTTCCTGCCTGCCGTGGAGGGAGCCGAGAGGGTCGGCCAAGTCAGCCCTCGTCGGCGGCGGCGAGGCTGGCTGAGGTGGCGTCGCGCCCGGTCGCCTGGATCATGACGCTGCCATCGTCGTAGGCCAGCAGCGCTCGTCCGTGCCGGCACACCACAGGCTCTGCAGTTCCCCCGCCGGCGCCCGAGCCAGTCCACCCGCCGGACTCACCACCGCCGGACTCACCACCGCCGGCGCGCTCATCCCCGCCGCCCCACGCCGCCCACGATGTCCACCCGAACGGCATCCTCGGCCGCCAGCTCCACGGCCACCTCCGGACGCCACAACGGCACCCGCACCAAACCCGGCTCCACCAAAGCAGCTGCCGCCACCGTGAAGAACCCCGCGATGTCCTGCTCACTGCGCAGCGTCACCGGTGCGGATGCCCCCTCATACGGAGCCACCGCCCTAACGGTCGTCTCGGTCCACACCACGTGTGACACCACGAGGTGACTCCCCGCCTCGGTCTCCTGCATCAGGTACCGCGCGATCGCGTACGGGTCCTGCTGAGAGGCGATGAAATGCAGGCTCGCCACCAGCAGCACCGCCACCGGCTCGCGGAAGTCGAGCAGGCCTGCGGCACTCTCCAGGACCGCAGCCGGGTCACGCATGTCCGCCTGAACCATCTCGGTCCGCGCATCCCGCGCCAGAAGCGCCCGCCCGTGGATGGCCACCAGCGGGTCGTAGTCCACATACACCGTGCGTGCGCCCGGCACGACCGACTGAGCGACCTCGTGAACGTTTCCCATCGCAGGCAGACCGGTCCCAATGTCCAGGAACTGACGAACTCCCTGCTCAGCCAGATACCGCACCGCCCGGCCCAGGAACGCCCGGTTGGCCAGAGCGCACAATCTGGTGTCCGGGTTCAGCCGCTCCGCCGCCTCAGCCGCCGCCCGATCCACCGCCAGATTGTCTCTGCCCCCCAGGTAGAAGTCGTACATCCGCGCCACATTCGGCGTATTCGGATCGAGCGACCCCGGCCGCTCGGCTCCCAGCGCCCGCCGATTGCCCAGGAGATCCGCATCCAGCCTCTCCGAGACACCCCCGCTGCCCTTCCGTGCCACCGCTCTCGCCGTATCCTGTGCCATGGGTCAGGACCTCAATTCCTGATCAAGGCCCCGGGCCACCCCGGTGTTCACGCACCGGGGCCGGGGCCGCTTTGCGGCTACTTGCGCGTTGCGAGGCAGAACCGCGCTTGGCCTGCGTCACGCCCCATGGAACCGCCAACCGGGTTACCGTGGGAGATGTTGCCCGTTGCCCTCCAGCCCGGGGCAACAGGCAACAGCAGCGGGCAACACGGTCACCTGCCACCTTCGGTTCCGAGACACGGGCGTGCGATGACGACCTTCGGCGAGAAAGCGCGAGAGCTGATGAGCCAGCGTGGGATCTCTCTGCGCAAGCTGGCCGCGGCCGCCAACTACGACGTCGGGTACCTCTCCAAAATCCTCAATGGTCACAAACCTCCGTCAATGCCGCTCGTCCGGCAGCTAGAAGCCGTGCTGTCTGCGCCCGGGGGGCTCGAAGAGTTCGTACCGTCGCCGGCACGTTGCACGTCGGACGATTCACCTGCGGTCGACGATGAGCTTGCTGCCCTGGAGCTCTCGCGTCGCGCCGCCGCGAGTGACATCGGCGCGGAAACTCTCGACAGGCTCGAACGAGCCGTTGATGATCTTGCGACGGCCTACCCCGGCACACCTCCTCAGGAGTTGCTTGGCCGCATACGCAAACATCTGACCTACGTCGTGGGGCTGATGGACGCGAGGAAGACCCTCAGCGAACAGCGTCGCCTCCTTGTGGTCGGCGGCTGGCTGTCGTTGCTGGGATCCACATGCCATATCGATCTACATGAGCTGCCCTCCGCCACGGCCCGTCTCAGGACTGCTGCTCAGTTGGCGAAGCAGACTGAGCACCACGAACTAGCCGCCTGGTGCCTGGAAACCGAAGCATGGCAAGCGCTCACAGCGGGCAACTATCGCCGTGCTTTGACGCTGTCCCAAGGTGCCCAAGCCATTGCGCCTCGCGATGGATCTGCCTTCATCCAGGCAGTAGCGCAGGAGGGGCGTATATGGGCTCGGCTTGGAGCCGCCTCAGAGACACGAGAGGCGCTCAACCGCGTGGCCCGGCTTGTCTCCCCGTTGTCGATGCCCGATCGTCCCGAGCACCACTACCGCTACGACCCCGCCAAGAGTGACGCCTATGTGGCGACCACGCTTTCATGGCTAGGGGACCCGGCAGCCGAGCCGTACGCCCGTCAAGTGCTTGCGCGTCTGGAGTCAGCCACCGACGGGCCGCCGCGTCCGCGCAGAGCCGTCTCCGCCCGTCTTGACCTCGCTTTGGCACTCATCTCCGCCGATCAAGCCGACGAGGCCGGACATCTTACTCTGACCGCCATCACCAGCGGGCTCCTGGTGCCCTCCAGCTATTGGAGGGCCAGAGAAGTGATCAATGCCGTCGCCGCCCGCCGTCTTCCCGAGACCGCAGAGCTGCGCGAGGCATATCGTGAACTCTCCGATCAGTCCGGGCCGACCGCATAGCGAGTGGTCACGCCGTCGGCGGCGGAGTTCCGGTAGCGCTTAGTTCGTGTTCTGTGACAGCCCCTGGCGCTGATGGCCGCGCTGCGTGCCCTACGGCCCGCTGGACGCAGCGTAGACCTGCATGGGCTCAGCACCGTGAAGTACTACGGGCAGGGGGCAGCGCGCTGATGCCGGCGGGGCGCCCTTTGCTGCGCGGCGGGAATGTCCGCCAGAACGTGACCACTTGGTCATCCGGCAGGACTGGCTGGTCCGCGACTGCGAGCGTTGCCGGACTTCCTGCAGGCTCTGTGCGGCGAGCCGCTCTGCGACGCGGAACTACCGCTTGCCCGTGGCCGGCGCCGTTGCTCCCCACGCCGCCCGGGCAACAACGCGTTCGACCGGCAACCTGAGGACGCTGTTGTCACCGACGGGCTGAGCAGCATGACGCCGGTCCAGTTCAGTCCTTGCTGCTCACCTGCGCGCTGGAGAGCGTAGAAGGCAGTCGCCGCAGCGAAGGCCGCAGGCTGCCATCGGCTGTCGTGATGGGGCGGGCAGGTCTGGAGGTGGTCCTCGCGTCGAGGACACGAGTGCGGCTGTCGCTGACTAGGAGCGCGTTTCCCCGCAGGTATGGCTCGTGTTTGCGCCGCAGCCCCTCGTCTCCCCGTAGCGACTCGCTCGCCTCTGCGAGATTTCTCGACCAGGCTCGTTCGATCCGCTCGCGCAGGGCAGCCTGGGGCGTTCGATCACCGTGGTGATGGGGCCAGTTCCCGCTCCCCTGTCAGGGGCGGTCCGCAGCTCAGCCACCATGCCCCCAATTGTCACAAAGTCATCACAGTCCGACTTCACTGCGATCTTTACTAACAGTTCACGCATTCTCGTGCTTAACTTCGTCCGCGTACCTGACAAGTGTATCTGACTGTTTGTCAATCGACACGAGCAGCCGAACGGAAGCACACTCCTCGCCAATGTCACGACTAAGGCACCTTCAAACAGTACGGCCCAGAGGCCGACCTCTCGGTTCCGGCTCTGCACCTGCAAATGGAACCTTCCCGGGAGACTTCGCATGTCGTATCTGCGCGCTCACGCCTTCCAGGCCCTATCGCCGAGCCTGCTTCCCGACACCGAACCACCGCCCACCCCGCCCCCCTCAGGCACCCGCCCCTCGACGATCATCGCCGCCGAACTCGCACCCATCGGCGTCCGGCCCGGAGCCCGAACGGAAACCCTCCCCATGAATGCCACCGTGGCACGTGTCTGTGAACGGCTGGCTGGCTCAACCCGCCCTCAGGTCTCCCCCATGGAGCGAGGCCGTGTCCAGATTCACCTGCACGCCGACCTCGATGAGCGCCGCCGCTGGGTGCTGTCTCATCGCCTGCGCCGCGAACTGACGTTGGTGGGTTGGTCCGTCGAGGCGGACGCGTCCGGATTGCTGGTACACGGATGGAGCTCCCGCAGCCTAGAACACCGAATTCGGGTGCTGCGACTGGCACTCAGCGCCTTGCGGAACCTGAGGGCCACGATCGACGTCGTCTGCACCTTGACACAGCAGTGCCTGCGCCAGACTCCCCGCATCCTCCAGCAGGACGCGGCCTCCTCCGTGCTCGCTGATGTGGAGCGCGACCATCTACGCTGGCCGATCCGGCTGGCCGAGCTGGAAGGCCTGCCGCGATCCTCGTCCCGGCCCGCGCTCCAGCGTCAGCTGGACACCACCCTTGAACTCGAGCGACACCTCCAAGCTGCCTGCTCACGACACATGAACGTCGCTGGTCGGGCAGCCGAGGCCATGTGGCGGCATCTGGCCGACGGCGCCCTGGAGCCGGCAGCGGCGCGCCGAGCGGTCATCGACACGATCGGCCACGAGCTGTCCTCCGCCGACCGGCCGACATCAACCTTCCAAGGGCAGCACACCGCAATCAACCACGCGGCCCGTCGTCCCTCAGGGACTGGATGGCCCTCAACCGGACCAACGGGCACCCAGTGACTACCGCCCGGCTTCGAACCAGTGACATGCCGGTGAGCACAGCCCCGCGGATCGCGCGCCATCGTGATCGAGCAGCATCGCAACACGTGACAGGTGCGCGCATGGTCGTGCTGGTGGCCGTCGCCTCGGCTGCGATGCTCGTGATGACGGCCGACACAGTCGCCGCGACACTCGCCGTTGCCGTGCTGGCCACGCCGGCAACGGCGGAACCGGTCATGCCGGGCACGCTGGCGCACACACTCGGCCTGGAGGACCTGACCTGGATGGTGACGTCCTTCCTGGTCCCGTTCGCCGGCTTCCTGACCTGCGGCGGCCAGCTCGCCGACCGGCTGGGACCGCGTGTCGTCCTCGGTGCCGGCGCCGCAATCTTCGCCGGGTCGACCGCTGCGATGATGGCCGCGCCGAGCTGGCTGATTCTGCTGACCTGCCGCGCGGCGCAGGCCGGCGGCGCCGCGCTGATGATCCCGGCCTCGCTCAGCTTGCTGATAGCGCATCTGCCCGCCGCGCGCCGCCGCTCGGGTATCGGCTGGTGGAACGGTGCCGGCGGAGCGGGCGCGATGCTCGTGCATGCCGGCGGAGGGGCGATCGCCGCAGCGGGGGGATGGCGGGCGTTGTTCCTGCCCGGGCTCGTGCTGGCGGCCGCGCTGGTGTGCCTGATCCCGGCACTTCCGCACGACACCCGCCGCGCCGGGGCGCGGCCGGACGGGCCCGGCGCGCTCCTGCTGGCCGCCGGAGTCGGCGCCGCGGCGCTGGTCGTCTACCAGGGCGCGCACTGGGCCTGGACATCGACGCGTGTCCTGCTAACAGGCAGCATCGCAGTCGCGGGAGTGGCAGGCGCGCTGCTGCGAGCCCGCTCCCATCCCAACCCGGCCGTGCCCGTGCGGCTGTGGCAGCACGGCGGAATCCGCTGGGGCTGGGTCATGTCGGCTCTGTACGGGCTGATGTCGGCGCCGATCCTCGTCTTCGCTCCCGGCTATCTCGGCGCCGCCGAGCTCGGCGGGTGGCATGCCAGCATTGTGCTGGCGCCGATCTCCGCAGCGGTGCTGCTCGCCGGCCCGCTCACCGGCGCCCTGAGCCGACGGTGGGGGCAGCGGACGCTCGCCTACGGCGGCGCGATGGCCGTGATCGCCTCCGGCACGGCGCTGGCCTGGACCACACGTGAGCCTGCCGGGCCTGACCCACTGGCCGCTCTGGTGGCGTTGACCGGGCTGGGGGCAGGGCTGGGCATCGTCGCGACGGTAGCGGCCTCCGCCGCCAGCCAGACCCGGCTGCCCGACCAGATCGCCGCCACCGGCGCGGCCGGTATGACGATGCGCCAAGGAGGCGGAGCCCTGGGCGTCGCCGGCGCGGCCGCGCTTCTGGAACGCCCCTTCCTGACCGGTGCCGAGGCCGGCTACCACTCCATCCTGGCCGTGTGCCTGAGCGTCGCGGGCCTGGCCGGTGTGGCTGCGGTGATCCGGCCGCTGTGGCAGGCCTGGATCCGCCGCCGGTCCCTGGCACACCCGGTCACGGGCAGCACGCCGCAAATCGGCACCGCACCGTTGACCGTCCCCCGTGAGGCGCTCGTTCACCTGCACCAGGCGCTGCGCGAGGTGGCCCAGGCGGCCGACGACTGGCTGCTGCAGCATCAGCACTCGACAGCCCAAGTACCGGTGACTTGGTCCATGCCTCTGTCCGCGCCGCCCAGCCCGCCGCCCAGCCCGCCGCCGCAGCTGGTACCCACCATGCCGCCGGTGAGCAGTGGCAACATCGCCCGCCGCTGTGCCTGCCATCCCGAGCTGGACCCGCTCGAGGCCACCCTCTGGCACTCCACCCGCCACGTGCCGGTTCCGCACCGCCCTGCCCGGCAGCTGCTCCACCCCCTCCACGCGCCCGAGCCCACCTACTTCCTTGGAGACCCTCATGCCCGCTGAGCCGGCAACCCCGCCATCAGGCACCTCAGCGGCCGCCTCCCCTCACACCGTCGCCGCAACCGCCGTCCCAGACACTGACAACGCGAGCAACAGCCGAATGGTGGCGCTGGTGACCGGCGCCGCCGGCGGCATCGGCTCAGCCATCTGCCACGCCTTCGCCTCGGCGGGCGCGAGGGTCGCGGCCGTCGACATGGCAAAGCGGCCGCTGCGCGAACTTACTGCCGTGCAGCCCCGCCTCACCCCGTACGCCGCCGACGTGAGCGACGAGGCGGCCGTCGACGCCGTGGTGACCGCGGTGGAGCGGGAGCTCGGCCCGATCACCGTGTGCGTGCATGCTGCGGGGGTGCTGTCGGCCGCGCCCGTCGTGGACACCACGGCCGCGCAGTGGCGCGCCATGTTCGCGGTCAACGCCGAGGCGACGTTCGCCGTCGCCCGGGCGGTGGCGCGGGTGATGATCCCGCGCCGGCGGGGTGTGATCATCACTGTGGCGTCGAACGCGGCCAGCCTCCCCCGGGCCGACCTGGCCGCCTATGCCGCCTCCAAGGCCGCCGCGGCCATGTTCACCCGGTGCCTCGGCCTGGAGCTGGCGCCGTACGGGATCCGCTGCAACGTGGTCGCGCCCGGCTCCACCGACACCGCGATGCTGCGCGCCACCGGCCAGGACCCGGCCGCCGCCATCGCGGGCGCGCCGGAGCGCTGGCGGCTGGGCATCCCGCTGGGCCGTGTCGCCGACCCCGGCGACATCGCGGCCGCGGTCACGTTCTTGGCCAGTGATCAGGCCCGGCACATCACCATGCAGAGCCTGACCGTCGACGGCGGTGCCAGCCTCACCGGCTGACCTGCCCCGCTCCCACCCCGCGCCTCTGCCTCCGTCCGTCTCACCCCTGGAGTCCCCCATGTCCCTGTCTCTGCTGCCGGGCAAAGCCCCGCTGGTGCGCGACCACGTCGCCCCGCTCATCGGCCGCTACCGCCGCGACGACCTGCTGCTGTCCGGCGCCTCCTACAGCCTGCTGGCCCGGGGCGCGCGCACCCTGACCGGTGTCCGCCTCGCCGATCTGCCCGCCACGCTGGAGGCCTGCACAACCCTCGGCCGCGACGAGGTCGCGGCCGGGGCGATCACCTTCGACGGCACCTCCTGCCGCATCACCTTGTGCGACGAGGTCAGCTGGTCCGGGCCGCTCAGCGTCCGCGAATGCTTCCGCTGCGGCCACCCCGATTGGCAGATCACCCCGACGCCGAGCGAGGACGACTACGTCAAGACGGTCGAGCTCGCCCGCGACCGCATCGCTGCCGGCGAGCTCGACAAGGTGGTGCTCGCCCGCACCCTGGACCTGACCGGCCGCTCCCCTGTCACGGTGCGCGACCTGCTGATCCACCTCGGCGGACGCGGCGCGCACGCCTACGCGATACCGCTGGGCGGCGAGCGCACTCTCGTGGGGGCCAGCCCCGAACTGCTGGTGGCCCGCCACGGCCGCACCGTGACGGCCAACCCGCTGGCCGGGTCGGCCCGTCGCAACCCCGCCGACCCCACGCAGGACCGGGTGATCGCCGATCGGCTGCTGATGTCGGCCAAGGACCGCCGAGAGCACCACCTCGTCGTCGACGCCGTGCGCGCCGCGCTGGCGCCCCACTGCGAGCAGCTGCACGTGCCCGAACCGGCCTTGCTGGCCACCCCCACGATGTGGCACCTGTCCACGCCGATCACCGGACGCCTCGCCGATCCGGCCGCCTCATCGCTGACGCTGGCCGCCGCCCTGCACCCCACCCCTGCCGTGTGCGGCAGCCCGACCGTGGCCGCGCACGCCGCGATCTGCGACCTGGAAGGCCAGATGGGCGTCGAGCGGGACTACTACGCCGGGCTGGTCGGCTGGCAAGACAGCGCCGGCGACGGCGAATGGGCGATCGCGCTGCGCGGCGCCGTCCTGGAGGGCCGGCACCAGGTGCGGCTGTACGCCGGCGCGGGCATCGTCGCCGGCTCCGACCCCGACAGCGAACTCGCCGAGACCAACGCCAAGTTCCTGACCATGCTGCGCGCCCTGCACGCCGACATCCGCTAGATCATCCCCCGCTATCCGCTCCCTGTGAAAGGACTCCCTCGTCATGTCCCTGCCCGCCATTCCCGCCTACCACATGCCCCACTGCCCGGCAGGCGGACGGGTGTCGTGGCCGCTGGAACGCGAGCGCGCCGTCCTGCTCGTGCACGACATGCAGCACCACTTCCTGCGGCCGTTCCCGCAGCAGGCGGCGCCGCTGGCCGATCTGATGTCCAACGTGGTCGCCCTGCGCGAAGCCTGCGCCGAGAGCGCCATCCCGGTGCTGTTCAGCCGCCAGCCGGGCGGCCAGAGCCCCGCCCAGCGCGGCCTGCTCCTCGACTTCTGGGGGCCCGGCCTCAGCGCGGAGCCGGCCGACACAGCGATGCCCGATGCCCTGCGTCCCCGCCCGGGCGACCACCTGATCACCAAGACGCGCTACAGCGCCTTCCACGACACCCACCTGACCGCCCTGCTGGCCCAGCTGGGCCGCGACCAGCTGATCATCTGCGGTGTGTACGCCCACATCGGCGTCCAGGCCACCGCGGCGGATGCGATGATGCGCGGCATCCAGCCGTTCGTCCCCTCCGACGGCGTGGCCGACTTCAGCCTCCAACATCACCAGCAGGCGCTGCGCCACATCGCCGACCTGTACGGCCGCGTCTCCTCCACCCGCGACATCATCGTCGCACTCAAGCAGCCACGGCGGCTGACTGCCGCCGGCGCACGTTAACCTCCCGCACAATGACCTACCCCGCGCTGCCCGGCCAGACCCTCTCGCCTCCGCACAGCACCACGACGGTAAAGCTAGCCCGCCGCCCGGCGACCACCCGAACGTGCACTACACCAGCGCCGTCAACCTCTACGACGTGGTACGGATGCTGCAACGCGACAGCCGGCCGACCGCGATGGGCGAAGCAATCAACACCTACGGCCGCATTTCAAGAGTCTGCCATGTGCTCTCGCGCTGATCGACGACGAAGGCATGCGGCGCGGCATCACAGGCATCCGCAACCTTCAGGAAGGCCGCCACGACCTGGCACAGAAAGTCTTCCACGGCCGCAAAAGCCAGGTGTTCCAGCACACTACGAGGTCATGAAAGATCAATTAGGAGCTCTGGGCATTGTTTTGATGCCTGGTGCTGTGGAACACGGTCCACATCGACGACGCGTTGCGGCAACTGCGGGGAACAGGGCCACCCGGTGCTGGACGACGACGTCGCCGGGCTCAGTCCATTTATACGAAATCACATAAACGTGCACGGCAGGTATTCGTTTCAGCGTCCGCAGCTGGGCGGCGGGCTTTACGCGCCCCTGACTCCGATGATGAGGGCTGACGTTCGTGGGGAGATGCAACCGCCCGCCTGGGGGGAGCGGGCGGCGCATCATCGAGAGGCCGGCCTGACACCGTAGAGCGTGGCATCCGGGCCCCCGGCCCCGTTGTCTGGAGGACGACAAATATGCCTCGCCGCCCATCGCGCGATGTGCCTGATCGCTGATGCCGGCCAGTACGGCGCCGGTCTGCAGTTGCGCGGGTGCTGAAGGCCATTGACAGGCCATCCGGTCGCCCAGCTGGGACCGGCAAATTGCCGCGCCAGCCCGACAGCCTGACCACGGGCGAGGCCTTCCCGAGGGTGCAGCCCGGGCCTGAGAACGCCTTGCACACATCAGAGGGTCTCTGGTCCGTCAGGCGGTCGTGTTCGCCGGCCCGCAGTGGTGGCGTAGTTCTGCATGTGGTTCTGCATGGTGTGCCTCTCAGCTGCTTGCTTGTATGGCGGTGCACGCGGAGCCGAGCCTCGCCAGCACCTGCTGGATGGAGTAAAGGCACACGCAGCCATGTGCTGACGTCGTTGAGATCCCCGGTCCTTCACCTTTGGAGCGATCATGAGCAAGCCTGTCCTCGAGCCTGCCGCGCAGGCCTTCGCCGAGGCGACCTCCCGGCCGCCGTTCCTCTTCCAGCTTCCTCCGCAGGAGGGACGCAAAATCGTCGACGATGTCCAGTCAGGCCCCGTCCACCTGCCTGCCGTGGACGAGGAGTGGATCACCGTGCCCGGTGGACCCACCGGCCAGGTCAGGGCCCGCATCGTCCGCCCGGCGGGCAGCAGCGGCGACCTGCCCGTGATCATCTACATTCACGGCGCGGGCTGGGTGTTCGGCAACGCCCACACCCACGACCGGCTAGTGCGCGAGCTCGCCACCGGCGCGGATGCCGCCGTCGTCTTCCCCGAGTACGACCTGTCGCCCGAGCACCGCTACCCGACGGCGATCGAGCAGAACTGGACGGTCGCCCGCTGGATCGTCGCCGAAGGCGCCGCCAAGGGCCTGGACGCCACCCGCATCGCCGTGGCCGGCGACTCCGTCGGCGGCAACATGAGCGCCGCCCTGGCCCTGATGGCCAAGCAGCGCGGCGGGCTGGAACTGCGCCAGCAGGTGCTGTTCTACCCGGTGACCGACGCCGCCTTCGACACCGGCTCCTACCAGGAGTTCGCCGAGGGCTACTTCCTGCGCCGCGACGGCATGCAGTGGTTCTGGGACCAGTACACCACCGACGAGGCCCAACGCGCCGAAATCACCGCCTCCCCGCTGCGCGCCACCTCCGAAGACCTGACCGGCCTCCCACCGGCACTGATCATCACCGCCGAGGCGGACGTGCTGCGCGATGAGGGTGAAGCCTACGCGGGCAAGCTGCGGGCGGCCGGGGTGCCGGTGACCGCCGTGCGCTACCTCGCCATCATCCACGACTTCGTCATGCTCAACGCACTGCGCGAAACCCACGCCGCCGCTTCCGCGATCGAACTGGCCGCCGGCACGCTGCGCCAGGCCCTCGCCAAGAGCTGAACCGATGACCACCAGCGACAGCCTCCCCACCGAGCAGGCATCACCCGGCGGCCGGCGCTTCGAACCGGATCTGCGCGCCATGACGCGGATCAACCTGAGGCCAATCGCCTCTCCGATGCCGTTGGGCTTCTACGCGGTGGCCATCGCCTCGGTGATGATCGCCACCCTTCAACTGGGCCTGTTCCCGCCGGACGCCGGTCGCGCGGTCGCCCTAACCATCGTGCCGGCCTTCGTCCTCCAGCTCATCGTGGGGATCGTCGCCTTCGGCGCGCGCGACGTGATCGCGGCCACGCTGATGGCCTGTTTCTCCGGCATGTGGCTGGCCAGCGCACTGGTGCTGGCCCTCGATGCGCCCGGCGGCGGCGCCGTGCTGGGTGTGCTGAACCTGGTCTTCGCCCTGTTCGCCGTGTTGATGGCAAGCGTGGCCCGGCCGAAGCGGGCGCTGTGGCTGGTACTGGTGGTGGCCGTGCCCCGCTTCGCCGTGGCCGCCGCCGCCAACCTGACCGACATCACGTGGCTGGCGATCGCGTCCGGCGTGCTCGGCCTGCTACTGGCCGCCGTGGCAATGTACGCCGCGTTCGCGCTGATGCTCGAAGACATGCGCGGCCACGAGGTACTGCCGATCGGCCGCAGCGGCCCCGCCCACCACGCCGTCGAGGGCGACCTGGCCGTCCAGTTGCGCAACCTCGAACGCCAGGCTGGGGTCCGCCGCACCCTGTAGCCGTCCGCTCATCGTGAAAGAGAAAACCATGACCACGATGCCAGTCGCCGGTATCACCCCCGCACCACTTCAGAACGGGCACGAGCCCGCCGACCTGGTCGTACGGAACGCGAAAATCTTCACCGGAGACCCCCGCAACCCCGCCGCCACGGCCATCGCCGTCCACGCGGGCCGGGTCGTCGCCCTCGGCGACGACCACGACATCGCCGGACACGTCGCAGCCCGCACCAGGGTGGTGGACGCGCTGGGACGGCGGATCGTCCCCGGCTTGAACGACTCCCACCTGCACGTCATCCGCGGCGGCCTCAACTACGTGCTGGAGCTGCGCTGGGACGGAGTCCGCTCATTGCGGCAAGCCCTGGCGATGCTGCGCGAGCAAGCCGGCCGCACCCCCAAGGGCCAGTGGATCCGGGTCGTCGGCGGATGGACGGCCGAGCAGTTCGCCGAGCGGCGCATGCCGACCGCGGCCGAGCTGACCGCCGCCGCCCCGGACACGCCCGTCTTCGTCCTGCACCTCTACCAGTCGGCCATCTTGAACCGTGCCGCCGTTCAAGCAGCGGGCTTCACCCGCGACACCCCCGACCCCAAGGGCGGACAGATCGTCCGCGACCGCGACGGCAAGCCGACCGGCGTCCTGCTGGCCGCCCCGAGCGCACTCATCTTGTACTCCACCCTGGCCGGCGCCCCCACCCTCGACGACGCCGACAAGAAGACCTCCACCCGGCACTTCCTGCGCGAGCTGAACCGCTTCGGCCTCACCTCCGCCATCGACGCCGCCGGCGGGTTTCAGAACTTCCCCGACAACTACCAGACCGTCATCGACCTGGCCCGCGCCGGCGAGCTGACCCTGCGCATCGCCTACCACCTGTTTCCGCAGACCTCCGGTCAGGAACTGGCGGACCTGAAGCGGTGGATCGAAACGGTGCGCCCCGGCGACGGCGACGAGTGGCTGCGGCTCAACGGCGCGGGCGAGAACCTGATCTGGGCCGCCGCCGACTTCGAGAACTTCTCCGAACCGCGCCCCGCCCTCGCGCCCGGCTATGAGGCGGAGCTCGAGCGGGCGGTGCGGCTGCTGATGGAGCACGGCTGGGGCTTCCGGCTGCACGCCACCTACGACGAGACCATCCGCCGGGACCTGGCCGTGTTCGAGAAGCTGGCCGCCGACGGCCTGTTCCCGGCCGGAACCAGGTGGCTGTTCGACCACGCCGAGACCGTCTCACCGGCCAGCCTGGAGCGCATCGCCGCGCTCGGCGGCGCGATCGGCGTGCAGAACCGCATGTCGTTTCAGGGCCGGGCGTTCGTCGACCGCTACGGCGCCGCCGCAGCCGCCGGCACCCCGCCCGTTCGGCAGATGCTGGAGCGCGGCCTGCCTGTGGCGGCGGGCAGTGACGCCACCCGTGTCTCCTCCTACAACCCGTGGGTGGCACTGCACTGGCTCATCACCGGACGCACCGTCGGCGGGCTGCGCCTGTATCCGCCCGGCCAGCTCCTCTCCCGGGAGAAGGCGCTGGAGCTGTATACGCATGCCGGCGCCGCCTTCACCGGCGAGCAGGACATCAAGGGCGTGCTCAAGCAGGGCTACTACGCGGATTTCGCAGTGCTCAGCCACGACTACTTCGCCATCCCCGACGAGGCCGTCGCGCACATCGAGTCGGTGCTGACCGTGGTCGGCGGCCGCATCGTGTACGCCGCGGCCGACTACGACGGCCTGGACGAACTCCTGCCGCCGATCAGCCCCGCCTGGAGCCCGGTCGCCCATTTCGGCGGCTACCAGGCCACTGCCGGTCCCGGCGTCGCGGGGGCGCGCCAGGCCGACCTGCTGGGCGAGGCCGCCGCGGACGCCGAGCAGCACCATCAGTGGCGCATCGCCCGCGGCCTCGCGCCAGGCTTCACGGCCGCGTCCTTCGACCCCTGCTTTCCCCTCTGACGCCCACACCGCGTCAGCTCTCGATTCTCCGCGCCACGACAACACCCACGCGCGTGGCAGGCCACCGGAACGGTACGGCGGGCGGCCGACATCCGCCCGCCCGCACCACCGCATTTCCCGCCCGATTTCCATCCCATGATGAAAAGGAACGACCATGATCAACCTTGCCGACGTGCACGCCGCACCCAGCCCCGACCTGCTGACGCCGGACAACGCGATGATGCTGTTCGTCGACCACCAGCCGCAGATGTTCTTCGGCGCCTCCAGTTCCGACCGGGCCGGTGTCATCAACGCCACGGTCGGCCTGGCCAAGTCCGCGCGGGTCTTTGACGTCCCGGTCGTGCTGTCGACCGTGGCCGCCGAGTCCTTCTCCGGCCCGATCCTGCCGCAGCTGGCCGAGATCTTCCCCAAGCACGACGTGGTGGACCGCACCACGATGAACGCCTGGGAGGACCCGGCGCTGGTGGACGCCGTACGCGCCACCGGCCGCAGCAAGATCATCCTGTCCGGGCTGTGGACCGAGGTGTGCGTGGTACTGCCCGCCATGTCCGCGCTCGCCCAGGGCTATGAGGTGTACGTCGTCGCCGACGCCTCTGCCGGCGTCACCCCTATCGCCCACGAGCACGCCATGCAGCGCATGACCGCCGCCGGCGCCATCCCGGTCACATGGCTGCAGGTGCTGCTTGAACTGCAGCGTGACTGGTCGCGCGGCGAAACGTACGCACCCACCTTGGAGGTAGTCAAGGAGCACGGCGGCGCCTACGGCATGGGCGTGGTCTACGCCCAGTCCATGCTCGGCTCGCACGCCGGCGGCTGACCCCAGCCCCATGACGACAGATCTGGGCCTGCTCATCCTGCGCCTGGTCGCGGGGCTGCTGCTGGCCGGCCACGGAGTGCAGAAGGTCAGCTTCCGGCTCGGCGGTGCCGGGCTGGCGGGCGGGGCGCAGGAGTTCCGGCAGGACGGCTTCCGCGGCGGGGCGCTGACCGCCCTGGCCGCGGGCGCCACCCAGATCGGCGCCGGGCTCCTGCTCACCTGCGGAGCCCTCACCCCGCTGGCCGCGGCCGGGGCGGCCGGGGTGATGACGGTCGCGCTCACCGTCAAACGGCGCAACGGCCTGTGGGTGCAGAAGGACGGCTACGAGTATCCGCTGGTTCTCATCGCCGTCTTCGCCACGCTCGCGCTGACCGGGCCCGGCCGCTTCTCCGCCGACCAAGCTCTGCATCTGCTGCCCTGGCCTGCCTGGCAGGCCGCCCTGGCCGTGGCCGGCGGAATCGGCAGCGGCCTGGCCGTCCGTCTGTTCCTGCACCGTCCCTCCGCCACGAGCACCGGCCCGCCCGGAGCATCCCGCCCTTCACCCGACCGGAGCCCACCATGACCTCACCCTCGGCCACCACAGCCCCCGATGACAGTCGGCAGCCGCCGGTGCGCGGCGGCACCCAGCCGCTGCTGCTCCAGAAGGGCCACGAACTGCAGCCCTTCGGCACCGTCAAGCAGCTGCCGATCGGCCTGTCCTACGACGCCCGCATGTACGGCTGCCAGCGGCTGAACCGGCTTCTGGCCGACACCCAGATGCTGTACGGCCTGTACAAGAAGCACCACTGGCTGCTGCGCGGCGCCACCTTCTACCAGCTGCACCTCCTGCTCGACAAGCACGCCGTCGAGCAGCTCGCGATCGTCGATGCCCTCGCCGAACGGGTGCAGAGCCTTGGCGGCGTCGCGGTGGGCGATGCCCGCCACGCCGCCGAGATTACCCAGGTGCCGCGCCCGCCCGACGGGGTCGAAGAGGTGCCCGCCATGCTGTCGCGGCTACTGCAGGCGCACGAGACGATCCTGATCGACGCCCGCGACGCCGCGACCCGGCTGGCGGCCCTGGGCGACGACGGCAGCAACGACTTGATCGTCTCCAGCGTGATCCGCAACGGCGAGACCCAAGCGTGGTTCCTCGCCGAGCACCTGGTGGACACCCCGCTGACCCGCATTTGAGAACGTTCCGGCGCACGCGGCAACGGCCGACCGCGCGCCGGGATACCAGCGGCCCGCAGTGTGCGGCCCGCCACTCATCGCCCTGCCCTCCTCTTGTCTGAAGGACGGATTCATGTCATCGACTTCCGAGGCGTCCTACGCCCGAGACCTCGCCCTGATCGAGCGTGCCAATGCCTCCGGCCGCATCCCGGTCGTGTTCGTGCACGGGCTGTGGCTGCTGCCCACCAGCTGGGAACGGTGGACACAGGTGTTCGCCGACGCCGGCTACGCGCCCATCACGCCCGGCTGGCCGGATGACCCCGACACCGTCTACGAGGCCAACGCCCATCCCGAGGTGTTCGCCCACAAAACCGTCGGCCAGGTCGCCGACCACTACTGCGACCTGATCGGCAAACTCCAGCGCAAACCCGCCATCGTCGGCCACTCCTTCGGCGGGCTGCTCACCCAGATCCTCGCCGGGCGCGGCATGTCAGTCGCCTCCGTCGCCATCGACCCCGCCCCCTTCCAGGGCGTCCTGCCGCTGCCGATCTCCTCGCTGCGCTCGGCCGCACCGGTGCTGACCAACCCGGCCAACATCCACCGCGCCGTCCCCCTCACCTACGAGCAGTTCCGCTACTCCTTCGCCAACGCCGTCAGCGAAGACGAAGCCAAACAGCTGTATGAGACCTTCGCCGTCCCCGCCCCGGGCGCACCGCTGTTCCAGGCCGCGGTCGCCAACTTCAACCCCTGGAGCGAGACCAAGGTCGACAGCACCGCCGAGAACCGTGGCCCGCTGCTGCTCATCTCCGGCGAGAAGGACCACACCGTCCCCTGGGCGATCACCAACGCCTCCTACAAGAAGCAGGCCCGCAACGAGCACGCGATCACCGAGATCATCGAAATGCCCGGCCGCGGCCACTCCCTGACCATCGACAGCGGCTGGCGCGAAGTGTGCGGCACCGCCCTGACCTTCATCCAGCGCTTCGCCTGCCCGTGAAAGGAACCCTCGTGCCGATCGTCAAGCGTGGCCGGGCCTTCGCCGCCCTGCTGGCCGCCTGCCTGCTCGTCCTCGCCCTGGGCGGCAGCCCGGCCCAGGCGCGCGACGCCAAGCCCACCATCGTGCTGGTGCACGGCGCCTTCGCCGACTCCTCCGGCTGGAACCCGGTCATCCAGCGTCTGCAACGGGCCAGCTTCCCCGTCCTGGCGCCGGCCAACCCGCTGCGCGATCTGGCCGGCGACGCCGCCTACCTCTCCAGTGTCCTCGACACGATCCCCGGCCCGGTCATTCTGGTCGGCCACTCCTATGGCGGCGCGGTCATCACCAACGCCGCCCGCGACCGCACCAACGTCAAGGCGCTGGTCTACCTGGCGGCCTTCGCCCCCGACGAGGGCGAGAGCGCGTTGCAGCTGACCGGCCGCTTCCCGGGCAGCAGACTGCCCGACTCGATCATCGCCCGGCCCTACCCGGGCGGCGTCGACGGCTACATCGACCCGGCCAAGTTCCGCCCCGTGTTCGCCGCCGACCTGCCCGCCAACACCGCCCGCCTGATGGCCGCCACCCAGCGGCCGGGCAGCATGGCAGGGCTGAGTGCTCCCAGCGGAGCCCCGGCCTGGAAGACGATCCCGTCCTGGTACCTGGTCGCCGGCTCCGACCACGCCATCCCGCCGGCCGCTCAGCGGTTCATGGCCGAGCGCGCCGGCAGCAAGAAGGCCGAGATCGGCAGATCCTCGCACGTGGTGATGCTCTCGCATCCTGATGCGGCCACTGCGCTGATCCTCGCCGCCCATGTGGGAACTCGCACGTGAACGCGCACGGCCACCATGACCCGGCGGTCTTCCGCCGCCGGTTCTGGCTCAGCCTGATCTTGTCGGTACCGTTGGTGGTGACCAGCCCGATGGTGGGCCAATGGTTCGGCTACAGCCTTCAGGCGCCCGGCCTGTGGCTGGCCGGGCCCGTGCTAGGCTCGATCGCCTACTTCTACGCCTGGTGGCCGTTCCTGGCCGGCGCCTTCCACGAGATCCATCATCGAACGCCGGGCATGATGCTGCTCATCTCGATGGCCGTCACCGTCGCCTACGCCGCCTCTGTGGCCACCACCTTCGGCTGGCTCGACCTGGACTTCTGGTGGGAACTGGGCACGCTGGTCACCGTCATGCTGCTGGGGCACTGGCAGGAGACCAAGGCCATCGGCCAGGCGCGAGGAGCGCTGTCGGCCCTGGCGGCGCTTCTGCCCGAGGAGGCCGAGCTGGCCGACGGTACCCGGGTGCCACTGTCCGGCCTGCGGGTCGGGGATCTGGTCCTGGTGCGGCCGGGGGGCCGGATCCCGGCCGACGGTCGTGTGATGGAGGGCGAAGCCGGCATCGACCAATCCATGATCACTGGGGAGTCGCGGCCTGTCGTCAAAGGCACCGGGGATGCGGTGGTGGCCGGAACGGTCGCCACCGACTCGGTGCTGCGCATCCGGGTGGAGGCGGTCGGGGCCGACACCGCGCTGGCCGGCATCCAGCGGATGGTCGCCGAGGCCCAGGAGTCCAGGGGCCGCGCCCAGGTACTGGCCGACCGGTTCGCCGCCGCGCTGTTCTACGTCGCGACGCTCACCGCCATCGCCACGTTCACGCTCTGGTCGATCGCGGGCGAGCCACGCGAAGCGGTGGTGCGCACGGTGACCGTCCTGGTGATCGCCTGCCCGCACGCCCTGGGCCTGGCCATCCCGCTGGTCGTGGCCCTGTCCACCACGGTCGCGGCCAAGGCAGGGATCCTCATCAAGGACCGGCTGGCACTGGAGCGCATGCGCATGGTCGACGCGGTGCTGTTCGACAAGACCGGCACCCTCACCACGGGCACCCACACCCTCACCGCCGTGGCCACCTACGACGGCCTCAGCGAGCAGGCGGCGCTCGACCTGGCCGCGGGCATCGAAAGTGTCAGTGAACATCCCTTGGCCAAGGCGATCGTCGCGGCCGCCCCCGCCCCACGCCCGGCCACCGACTTCCGGCCGCTAGCCGGACGCGGCGTACGGGCGACCGTGGACGGCCTCCCGTACGCCATGGGCGGCCCGGCGCTGCTGCGCGAATTCGATGCCCACGTCCCGGACGACCTGCCGCGCCAAAGCGATGGCGACGCCATCCTGCACCTGCTCGCGCTCACCCCGCAGCCGCACGCCATCGCGGCCCTCACCCTGCGCGACGAGATCCGGCCCGAGGCGACGGCCGCCGTCTCGCAGCTGCGGCGGCAAGGCATCGCCTCCATCGTCATGATCACAGGCGATGCCCAGCCCGTCGCCGAGAACGTCGCGGCGGAACTCGACATCGCCGAGGTCTTCGCCGAGGTCCTGCCCTCCGACAAGGCTCGTGCCGTCGCCGAGCTTCAGCGCCGCGGACGGATCGTGGCGATGGTCGGCGACGGCGTCAACGACGCCCCCTCCCTGGCCCGTGCCGACGTCGGCATCGCCATCGGCGCGGGCACCGACGTGGCCATCGAGTCAGCAGGAATCGTGCTCGCCTCCTCCGACCCCCGCGGGGTGGCCGCCGTGACGCGGTTGTCACGGGCCTCCTACCGCAAGATGATCCAGAACCTGTCCTGGGCCGCCGGCTACAACCTGATCACCCTGCCGCTCGCCGCCGGCGCCCTGGCCTGGGCAGGAGTAGCACTGAGCCCGGCGGTCGGCGCGTTGCTGATGTCCGCCTCGACCATCGTGGTGGCACTCAACGCCCAACTGCTGCGCCGGGTCCAGCTCACGCCGCGCGTAGGCCCGTCGCCGTGCACCGTCTGACCAGCCTCTGGCTCGGGCGACCGGCCCGGCCGACGCCGTGAGACGTCCTCGCAGCCGACGCCGCCCGGATGCACCCGGCGGCCCAAATACCGGACGGCACGCTCGCGCTACTACTGCCCATCAGGGGACATGGTCGCCAGGTCGTGGCAGCGGGCGCTCGCCTCGGCGTGCCCGATCGCCTGGTACACCTCGGCCGCCCGCGCATAAGCCTGGCGGCTCTCGCCGCTACGGCCCTCCTCGGCCAGAAAGGCCGCCAGTGTCTCCAGGGAGCGGGCCTGCGGGGCCGGCAATCGAGCTTGCTCCATGAGGCTGATCGCCTCGGTAAGCTTGCTGATCGCCTCGGAACGGTGGCCGAGCAAGCCCAGACATTCCCCGATGCGGGCCAGCGCGATCGGCCGGGTGAAGGCCGCGGCACTCGGCGTCATCCCCGACTGGTCGTCGTCCAGCAGCGCCCACAAACCGAGGTACTGCTCCAGCGCCTCGGGGTACTGCCCGGCGTCGCGCAGGCAGGTGCCCAGGGCGCCGAGACACTGGCTGTAGGCATCGATGTTGCCGCCTGCCTTGAAGATCTCCGCCGCCCGGGTTTCCGCCGCGATGGCCTCATCAAGACGTCCGAGCCTGCGAAGCGCGCCTCCTGCGGCGTGGTGGGCCGAGGCGAGCTGCGCCGTGGCCGCACTTCGGGTAGCGAGCTCCACTACCTGGGCGGTGTAGCGCAGCGCGGTCTCCGGATCGTCTCCCGGCACCAGATGGGCCCAGGCGACCTGGTTCAGCTGCCGGGCCTGGCGTGCTGGATCACCCAGGGCAGCGGCGGCCTCGGCACCGAGGGCGAAGACCTCGTGCCAGTGCGGCGCGTGCATCCACCGGTCGGAGAACCAGTACATCGACTCGGCTACCTCGACCACCGTCGCATGCTCGCCTTGACGGGCCGCTGAACGTAACGCTTCCAGCCAAGCCGTCGCCTCCGCCTGCAGCCAGTCGCTTGCCTCCTGCTGACTGCCGAGTGGGACCAGAGATTGCCACTGTGCCGGAGGCGCGCCGTGGTCGGGCTCGAACCAGCGCCCCGCCACCGTGGCCGTCTCCAGCAGCCAGTCGTCCATCCGCTGGCGGGCCTGCCGCTGGAGCGTGATGGGCTCCTCTTCGGCCAGGCGCGCCCGGGAGAACAGCCGGACCAGGTCGTGGAAGTGATAGCGACCCGCGTAGGCAGATTGCAGCAGGCCGAGATCGACCAGCTCCTCCAGAGCGTCCTCGGCCTGGTCCAGGCCGGTCTCGGCGAGGACTGCGGTCAACGGCACCCCGAAGTCCGGCGCCGTGACCAGCGTCAACCGCCGGAAACCTACCCGAGCCGGGAGCGACAGCTGCCGATACGACAGCGCGAAGGCGGCGGCCACCGACAGATCCCCTGCCGACAGTGACTCCACCCGCCGTTCCTCATCGCTCAATCGGGCGGCTAGGTGCTCAATCGTCCAGCCAGGCCGGGTCAGCAGCCGGTTGCCGGCGATCCGCAGCGCCAGGGGGAGGTTCCCGCACAGCCTCGCCACCTGGGCGACGCTGTCTGAATCGGCCGCCGCCCGCTGCGCGCCGACGATCGCGCCCAGCAGCCGGGCGGAGTCCGCGGCGTCCAGGTTTGCCAGCGGCACCTGGTGAACGCCCTCCAGCCCGGCCAGCACCTTGCGACTCGTGACGATCGTCAGGCTGGGGCCGCCCGAGGGCAGCAGGGGGCGCACCTGCGCTTCATGGGCGGCGTTGTCCAAGACGATCAGACAGCGCCGCTCCCGTAGCAGGGCGCGGTAGTGTCCCGCGCGCTCCTCCTCATCGCCCGCTATGCGCTGCTCGGGCACGCTCAAGGCCTTGAGCAGCCGTGACAGCGCCGCGCCCGGGTTCAGTGGGACGGCGTCCATACCCCGCAGGTCCACGTAGTAGCGGCCACCGGGAAACACCTCTGTCAGCTGCCCGGCGGCATGCACGGCCAGAGCCGTCTTGCCGACCCCCGCGCTTCCGGAGATGGCGGCCACCAGCGCGGCGTGACCGGTCCCGGCCTGCCCGGCGAGCCGGCGCAGCACATCCAACTCCGGCCAGCGACCGGTGAAGTCATCCACGCCGCGAGGCAGCTCACACGCACCCGGCGGCGGACTCGTCGGCCGATACCGGCCCGCCCTGGCCGCCTCGGTCAGCGCTGATCGTTGTTCATCGTCAAGTTGCAAGGCCTTGGCCAGCGCATCCACGGTGCGCTGCTGCGGGCCTCGACTGTTGCCGCGTTCCATATCGCTGATGGCCCGCGCGCTCACGCCTGAGACATCGGCAAGCTCCTCCAGCGTCAACGTCGCTCTCTGCCGCAGCCGCCGCAAGAGCAGGCCAAACGAACTGACCATCCATCCCCCTGGAAACGTTCACACCCGCCCGCAGCTCCAACGGGGCTCTCCGGTATGTAGGAGGAGAATCTACTCGGCGCCCGTCCACCGTGATCAGGGTGTCCACGAATCGGACACAGCCATGGTGTCCGGCGCCGTCATGGTTCTCACAAACGGTCTATTGCCAGAGAAGATCGCCAGTCGGCGCTCGAGGTCGGTTTCGATCGACCTCGGGAGCGGTTTCCTTCTCAGAACTCGTTCTCATGCAAGCTGGCCAATCCTCGGATTCTGGGAATTGTTTGTGAGAATATCCGGGGCATGGCCGACGTCCGGGCACCGTGCGAACACACCGAAACAGTCTTTCCGTCCGCTATCGACGAGGAAGCCACCCGTGACGCTGGTGAGGTCGAACGTCACCCGTGCCCGCGATGTGCGGTCGCGGCCGGTTCGCCGTGCCGATCGCGTGCGGGTGCTGTGACCGGCACCTACCACACCGGCCGATTCACGAAGGTCGCCCGGCTGGCAAAGCTGCTGCGGGTTCTGACCCCAGCCGACCGCAACCCGGGCCAGCCGTGGCGGCCCGGTACGCCGCCGCCCGCCGCCGACCGATCCTCAGCCGACATCCGGATCGGCTACGCCCGCTGCTCCGCGCTCACCCCAGGAGCTGCAGTCGCAGCTGGACGCGCTGGCCGCACACGGGATCAGCCGGGAGAAGATCTTCGCCGAGAAGATCTCGCCCCGGGTCAAGGTGCGGCCCCAGTTCGAGGCCGCGCTCGCGCTGGCCCGGCAGATCAAGGCGCACGCCCCGCACTGCCGAGTCATCCTCACCGTCTATGAGATGAAGCGACTAGGCCGCGACGCCGCCGAACTCACCACCCTGGCCGACCACCTGACCGCACATGGCCTGGTACTGGAGATGCTCGCCGGGCCGCCTGGCCGGCATTTACGATCCGGCCGTGCCCGGTTCACGCATTGGGAATGCGAGGTCGAGTACGTCGCCCACTACGGATGGCACTATTCGACGTCCAGGCCCACGCCTACCGGGTTCTATGTCATCGGTATCGATCATGATCAATGTTCATCGCCGACCGGTAGCTATCCGGGTGGGTACGACTTCACCGCCGCCTGCGAAATGCATGACTTCGGATACGGAGTCACTGGGAACTACTATAAAAAGGCGATTTATTATAATACCCCTGACAAAAAGACGGCGGTCGATGAAGTCTTCTATACTACTCTGCTTGATCATACCTGCGCTTCGTACGCTAAGAATGAGCCCTTTTCATCCAAGGCTGCGCCGGCCAGGCGGCCTCCACTCGTACCCTGCCTCTGATACCGCGCCTGAGGACAGGCGCGGGTCGCTCCACCAGGCGATGCGGGGCATGCGACGTGACTGGGATACCTGCATCGAGGTGTTCGGCAGCGCCACCCGCTGGCCCGCAACCGCCCCTGAGGAAGGCGGTTGGTACGGTCACGTAGATCTCTGGGGACCCGGGCACCCCCGGCAGAGCGGCCCGCGGTCGTCCTGCAGCGCGCGCTGGACCAACGGCCACAGATGGGTGGCGCTCTGCGACTTCAGCCAGGCCTCGGCCGCCGAGACCAGCGAGTTTCCCGTCGAAGCTTCGAGATGTCCAGAACCCTAACGGCAGCCAGATCGGCAGGTCGGCGCCATGTCGACGCTGCAGCGCGACCGATTGCGGCTGAGGAGAGCAGGTCTGTTGCCGTGAACCGCAGAAGATTGGACTTGCCCGCTCCTGAGCGGCCGATCAGCAGCCGGTACTTGCTCGCGGCCAGCCACTCATCGCCACACCCGCGTTCGGCGTCACTAGCGAGGACCGGCTCACGCGGTTGAGCAGATGGCGAGCGGATCTGAACGACTGCCGGCGGGCACCCAGGCGGGTGGCGATGTAGACAGGCCCGTCGACAAGTTCTTGCGTGGAAGGCTGCTTGTAACGGGTCGGCTCAGGCAAGTCGATGTCGAGCATCTCGGACTGCTGATGGCTCGGATCGACGTCAACGATCACGAACGGGTAGTCCGGACCTGCACCATCCACAGAGCGAAGCGGACTCCGTCCCAGACCTACCAGCGCGTGATGGACGTCGACCTCACCGAGGCCAGGCGTGCATTGTGCCCCCACGTCCGAGCAGCATGGGCCGAGCTGAAACGGCTCACTTTCGGCCGACTCCTCCGAACAGCGCGAGCGACCGGCGTTTCGGCCGGCCAGCATCCGCGCCGCCGCACGCGCCCACCACGAGGACCCGCAGCCCCGTCGGCGAACAACCAGACCGCGACGCCCGAGGATCCGCAGCTCGCCTCGCTCGACCGCGGCGGCCCCATACCCGCCGATCAGAGGTCCGCCTCCCTCCGCGCGACTACCTTGAGCTTGCGAAGGATCTTAGAGACGTGCTCCTGGACGGTCCGACACGACAGGAACAGCGCCTGCGCGACCTCGCGGTTGGTGCGGCCGCCGGCCAGCAACTCGGCGACATCCCGTCCGCGTGACGAGACCTCGTGACCATAGCCTTCTCGTACGCACACGCCAGCTCGGCCAGCACTCCGGTATCGCCCGGAGAGAGGGGAGCGGCCTCCTCGGTGAGCCGAACCGTCTGGTAGGGCAGGCCAAGACATTCATAACGGCGAATCGCCACAGCGAGCCGGGCGCGGCACACCACCAGATGCCCGGGGCCGGGCGTATGGGCGGCGAGCCCGGCACGCATGTCCTCAACCAGCCTGCGCGCCTCACCGGCCCGACCGGCCGCCAGGTATGCCTCGACGGCCTGCGGCGCCAGCCCACCCGCCCACACCCACAAGCCCATGCGAGGGAGCAGGGCGATCCCCCGATCGGCGTACGCGCAGACGGCGCCAACATCGCCCCGGTTCAGCAGCATGGTGACCATGCCTGCGCCGGCGGCGTTCGCAACGGCGATGATGGCGGAATTGGGCTGGGACATGCGGGTCGCCTGGCAGCAGGACTCGGCGCGGTCCCAGTCGCCGCGTGTCCTTGCCAGCCAGTCCAGGACGAGCTGCAGCTCGCTGGTGACCGGGAGCAGATTGGCGTCGGTCTGGGCCATCCGGTCGGCTCGTTCGCGTAGCCCCTCCCACGCACCGGCGAGCCAATCCAGCCGGATACGGCTGGATTGGACGGCGCCGATCACCTACGCGGCCCCCGTCTGCGTGGCGAGGCTCAGCCCGGTGTGCAGGCGCTCTCGCGCATCGACGTCGTCGCCGATCCACGAGCAGGCCTCGGCAAGATTGCAGTGTCCCCGTGCCAGTTCCCGCATCTGTTCCACGCCCCCGGCTCCCGCGGTGGTGCCAGCAGGGCGACGCGCTGCCGGACGCCGGGATCGCCGGCGCGAGCCGGGCGCCCACGGTGCTGGCCAGCACCGTGGGCACGGGCCCGGGCGCAAGCGTGCCGAGCGCGTTTCCGACCCGGCCGAGCCAGGCGCGGGTGCCGGCGATCGCGGTGCTGCCCCAGTAGGGCAAGGCAGGGACCGCCATCTCGCGCAACATTCGTTCGCGACACTCGTGCAGCGAGCCGATGGCCAGCTCGATGTAGGCACGCCCACGGTCCCTCTCCCCGGTCTTACAAACCAGCACCAGGCCGAACCAGCAGCAAGCCGAACCAGCAGCAGGCCGAGCCAGAGCTGGACCTCGCCACGCGCCGCGCCGGACAACCGAGGGCCGCAGAGCAGCCGCTCAATCTGCGCGATCACCTCGTCATGGTGCAGACCGGGGAGAGCGTACTGACACAGTTTGATCGCCAGCTTGTACACATCCGGCGCAGGGACGGACGGGTCGGCTACGGTGGCGCACAGCAGGCCGACGGCGGTCGGGGACTCCCCGACGTCGGCGTCGGGGAGCTCGCTGTAGCGCAGCCAGTCGGCCCATAATCCGACATGCTTGGCGTGCGCGGCCCGCCGCACCAGCGAGGGCGGGTGCATGCCGGCCAGCGCCGGACCGCGGGCACGCGCAGCTCCTGCCGGAACGGGCCGGGCAGCGCATCGTAGACGCCCCGCTGGGCCAGGACCTGGCGGTATCCATACTCGTTCTCGGCGCTCACGACGAGGACGGCGTCCTCCAGCAACCGGGTGCCCTGATCGCGGCCTGCGCCTGCGGCAACGGCGGCCGGCAGTTCCGCGGTCGCGGGGACGCCGAGAACGGCTGTCGCCCGACGAATTGAGTCTGACGCTGTTGGTCGGCGGCCTCGTGACGCCCGGAGGGCGTCGCGCTGGTGACCGGGCGAGCACCACGCGATCAGAGCAAGCAGGGCACTGCAGCTCAGTCCGCGCCGATGACCTCCAGCGCCCGCTGATCAGCGGCGGCGGCAGCCGTCTGGTCGCCGCACCGCTCCCACTCCAGGGCGGCGGCGGCGAACGCCTGCGCCGCCCGGGATGGAGCACCCATCTCGGTCAGGTGCTCAGCCGCCGCCTGCAAGGAGCGGGCCGCCTCCCGCGGCCGCTTCTGCAGACGCAGCGCCTGACCGATCACCAACTGCGCGCCCACGCCGAGCATGCGGGCCTCCGGACAGCTTCCGGCGACCTGCCCGGCCAGCCGCTGCGCCACAGCCGCGTCACCCTCAGCCAGGGCGACCCGCGCACGCGCCAGCGCTTCGTACGCCTGATCCAGCGCTGCGGGGACACCCCCATCGCGTGCAGCGTCGACCTCACGCAGCCACCGCCGCGCCTGCCGCAGCTCCTGCACGCTGACCAGCGATCGCCGCCACCATGGCCAGACCCGCGATGGACGTTCGACACGTCGGCCGCATGATTCACTCCTCAGTTAACCTCACTTCACCCGGCACCGGGCTACGGCTCCTTCCGGCTTGCGGCGGTGGGCTTTCGTCGTCGTCGACCGCCGCGCGTAGGCGGTGGGGCGCGGGTCCTCCGTTCTGCTATTGCTGTGACCGGACCACGGGAACTGCCCGGTGGGTAAGAGCTGGCGGCCGGGGCCGGCCGCCAGGCCGTCCATCATCACCTGACCGCCCTCGGCGCCCGGCTTTTGCACATCAACGGCTGACACTGCTGAAAGGGAGTCAAGCCGCTGCCCTCGCCCGCGGCATCACCGGCTGCGCCCTGCCATATCCCAGCTCAGCCAACGACAACCAGACGGCCTGGTTCTGCCGCCCTGTCTCCGGTACGCTCAAACGCCACGCGCTCTACAGTGGAGATCGTTTCAGCTGGGGCAGGTAACGTCCTGCCCGGGCAGATTCCCACTGCGCAGGTAGTCGTTGACGGCCCGGTCGGCGCAGCGGACCGGGCGATGTCCGCTCACCCCGCGGCCGTACACGCCATGGGCGCGGATGTTCGCGGTCACCAGTCGCGAGCCGGTGAGTTTGCGGTGCAGCGCCAGAGCGCCCGCGTAGGGGACGTTGTTGTCGCGGCGGGCCTGCAGCATCAGAACGGGTACGGCATTGCCCACCGTGGTGCCGGGCTCGCGGCGCTCCGCCTGCCAGAAAGCGCACGGGGCGATCATGCCGTTGACGAATGGGCCGAACACGGGCTGGGTGGCCCGGCTGCGTACAGTTTCGCGCCAGTACGTCTCCGGGTCGTCCGGCCAGCCCCCGGCGGGCCAGCCGCCGTCGCCGCACATGAACAGAGCCCCGCCTACCATGCTGTCGGCCAGGTCGGGAGACTTCAGCAGCTGAAGCAGGCCGGCGAGGACTGGACCGGGCTTGACCGGCTTGTCGGCGGCGGCCGTGACCAGGTCGCGCACGAGCCCGGCCAGCGCCGCGTCGTTCTCCTTCTGCTGGATGAACTGCCTGAGCAGCAACCGGATCACGGGGGCGGTCAGCCGCGTGTCGCCGGCGGAGATCGGCCGCCATTCCGCGCGGTCGAGCATCTTCTGTACGGCCGCGCGCACCCGCTTACCTGACCGGCCGAGCCGATACTCATCGTGGCGGCGGGCCACCCAGCCTGCCCACTCGTCCAGCGCATCTTCCAGTGGCTCGCCCGCCCGCTGGAACAGCTCGTACTGGCTGGCCTCCGGGTCGGTGGAGGAGTCGATGACCATGCGATCGGCCCTGTCGGGGAACATCTGGGTATAGACGGCGCCCAGATCGGCCCCGTAGGAGACGCCGTAATAGGAGAGTTTGCGCTCGCCGAGCGCGGCACGGATCACGTCCATGTCCCTGGCTACGTTGCGGGAGGAGGCGTGCGGCAGCAACTCCGCGTTGTCCTTGTGCTCCCCGCAGCGCCTGGCCAGGTCGCGGGCGTCGCGTACCGACGCCTCGAAGTCCGCGCGGGGGGACGTCGTCTTCCCCGGCGCCCGGGTCGAGGTGGCCGGGGCGCAGGTGATGGGCGTGCTTTCACCCAGGAAACGCGGGTCGAAGCCGATGAGGTCATAGCGCTGCGCGACGTCCTTCAGCGCGGGACGCAGCTCCAGCGTGTGGGCGAGCCCTGCCCCGCCCGGCCCTCCCGGATTGGACAGCAGGATGCCGCGCTTGTGGGTGCGGGACTTGGCCGAGACCCGCGAGACGGCGATCTGGATCGTCCGGCCGTTCGGAGCATCGTAGTCGAGCGGCACTGTCACCTTCGTACACTGCGCTCCGGCTTGGCGTAGTTCCTTCTGCGCGGCCGAGCAGGTTGTCCATGTGAGCCGCTGGCGCTCGTAGGCGGGCGAGTTCGGCGTTGAGTCCGCTGCCGCAGGTACGATCCCGTTGAGCAGGACGGCCAAGCCCAGCGTGATCGTTGCCGTGGACGTGACTCGCATCATCGTGTTCCCTTGATTGGGGGCGTGGACGCAGATGACGCTAGGGGCGCGCGAACGGGGCGGCATCGACCGAATGACCGAACGCGACCGACCAATCGGCCGATCTTGATCCACGCGGCAACCCGCCACGGCTCGCACAGCCGGCTCCCTCGCGAGGGATGACTCAGCGGACTCGGTGTCGATGCCCATCCTGGCCCGGATGCCGGGGACGAGGTCGCGTTGCGGCGGCCACCTCGTCATCGGCGGGCGGATGTGCCAGGCCCACCAGGCCGCAGTCGTCGACGTCAGTGCGCCTCTTGCGAGTGCGGATAATCGCCACAGGGCTGAGCGCCTACTACGTCCGCAAGGGCCTGCAATGGGTCAAGGACAAGGCGGCCCTGGAGCACCTAACCCCGCTCATCTGGCCCTCGATGCAGGGGTATGGGTTTTGCGCCGACCCCGCCGACTGTGTCAGCTATGAGCGGCGCCAATTCCACACCGAACTCACCCGGATCACCCGGCTGATCACCGCGACCGTCGGGCCACACGGTGGCGCACGCTCCCACGACAAGTTCGCCAGGATCATCCTGGCCCAGCTTGAAGGCGTCCGCGCCACGTTCGAGTCCCTGGCCACCGACCAGCCGTGAGGCCGGCCGGACCGGTCTGATCACGGGGGCTGACCGCACCCAGCCCCTCCGTTCTGCGCACCCCTCGCCTTCCAGCACCAGTGCTGGGGGCCGCCATGCGCCGACGCCGCTGCCCGTCCGGCCCGTTCGGTGACGCCGATGGCCGCAGCGACATCCCGGCTCCGCACACGCGGATCACGGGCGAGGATCACCAGCACGCGCGCGTAATTGGTCAGAAAGGTGCAGGTGGGAACACGATCTGCCGGGTCCCTGATGTCCATGAGCCTTCCGCCCGAAGAACGCTCACGCCTTGCAACACCTGAACAGCTTATGGCGAGAACAACTTCAGACGACCTTGATCGGCATTTGCCCGGGACCAGGTCATGCCCGGTGATCTCACGATGGTTCGGCTTCGCCGGGAGACTCCGCCGACGCCGCCGGCTGTCCGAGCGATGATGCCCTCAGCACGACCTGGATGGCCTCCTCCACCGACGCCTCCACCTGGAACGCGGTGCGTAAGCCGGTGATGGTCAAGATACGCCCCAGATGGGCCGGAAGCGCAGACAAGACCAGGGTGCTCTGCTGTTCCCGGCTCTGGCGCAGCAGCAGCACCAGCACGCCGACGCCCATCGAGTCGCAGAACGTCAGCCCACCAAGGGCCACCACCAGTCCGGCCGGCTGCGTAGTCGCCCAGGCGTCTTTGATCTGCTGGTTGAGTAGCCCGGCGTAGGCGTGGTCGAGCTCGCCGACCGCGCGACGATGAAGTCCCCATGCACCCCGATCGAAACGCTGAACCGCTCGGCGGCGTCGTCGTCATCGTCACTCATAGACCACCATCCTTGGGCCTCACCCCCGCGCAAGCAACATGGAGCCACTCTGAGAGCAGGCCGAAACGCCACGATCACGGCGACCCACCGGGATATGACCAGGCACTAAATGTGCAGAGGCTTCGGGAGGGGGATTCGCCGTTTCGGCTGTCTGGCGTCGGGCGGCGATGGGGAGCTGAAGATGTGGATCAGACGCGAGGTAAGGGACCGTCAGCGCCGGTGGCGACGTTTACCGCGTCCCCGGCTGGCCATTGCCGAGGCAGGTGGGTTGACCTGTACCCCCAGGTACGGGTTTAGGTTTTGGTCGTGCAGGTTGGTGAGTTGGCGCGGCGTACTGGTGTCACGGTGCGTGCTTTGCGGTACTGCGAGATGTCCGGGTTGGTCGTCCCGCATCGTCGTCCGAACGGGCACCGCGAGTACGACCCGATCGCGGTGCGATTGGTCGAGCAGATCCGCTCCCTCACGGCCTTGGGCCTGACGGTGGAGGAGACTCGTCCGTTCGTGGAGTGTCTGATCAGCGGCGCCGAGTCCGGAGACGTATGTCCGGCGGCACTGGCCACGTACCGACGCGCCATCGACCAGTTGGAGGAGCGCATCGAGCAGCTCGCACGGCAGCGTGACGCGCTGCGTGCCCTGCTCGAGGCGGCAGCCGAGCAGGTGGTGCGGCCGGATATCGGTCATCGGCGCAACGTCGAGGCCACCGATCCCGCCGACCTCGCCGGCGTTCGCCTCCCTCATCTGGCCTTGCGCGCCACGGACGGCAGGACGGTCCGCCTGGGGACCTTGGGCGCGGAACGTAGTGTGCTGTTCCTCTATCCACTGACAGGTCGACCAGGTGTGGACCTGCCTCAGGGGTGGGCGACGATCCCGGGTGCGCAAGGCTGCACGGAGGAGGCATGTGGGTTTCGCGACTACCATGCCGAACTGCTGGATGCCGGCGTGACCGGGGTGTCATCAACACCGACTTCGGCAAGCACCAGGCATTCTTCGAGGGAGCCCCACCTTTGCTGGCATGGTCTTCCTTCGCGCGCTGCTCGAAACCGTGCACTGATCAGTGAGCCGATATCCCGACGAGCTGCGGCTGCCTTCCAACTCGCCCGCCTCAGCCCATCCGTCCGGTTCGATCGTGCTCACCATGCGTCACAGCATTGGCCGCCACGTACCGGCTCACCTGATGGGCGAATCCTCTGCCGGTTACGGCGGCCGTGCTTGAGGGTCAGCGACCACACGCGCGCGCGACAGTGAGCACGATCTTTCCGGCGGTACGGCCGGTCTCGCCGAGCTCGTGCGCCTGAGCCGCCTGCTCGAACGGCAGGACGGCGTCGACCTCGACGCGCAGCCGCCTCGCCTCGACGAGCTCGGCGATCGCTGCCATCGCTGCATTGTCCGGCTCGACGAGGACGGAGCCCGCCCAGATGCCGCGCTCCCCGGCCTGGCGAAGGACGTCCTCGTCAGGCTCCGATGCGAGCTGGACAAGGGTGCCACCGTCTCGCAGCGTCCGTAGGGAACGCGCCCCATAGTCACCACCGATGCTGTCGATGACCAGGTCGACGTCGCGGACCGTCTCGGCGAAGTCCCTCTCGGTGTAGTCGATCACGACGTCGGCGCCCAGCTCACGCACGAAGGCGTGCTTGGGCGCACGAGCGGTGCCGATCACGTACGCACCGAGATGCTTGGCCAGCTGCACCGCCAGATGGCCGACCCCGCCGGCCGCGGCATGGATCAGCACGCGCTGGCCCGGCTGCACGTGCGCGGTGTCGCACAGGACCTGCCATGCAGTGAGCGCCGCCAATGGCAGCGCCGCCGCATGTACGTGGTCGAGGCCGGCCGGTTTACGAGTGAAGTGTCGCGACGGTGCGGTCACGTACTCGGCATAGCCGCCCGCCTTATGCGGGAAGCGCGGCATGCCGAAGACCTCGTCACCCGGCCGGAAGCGGGTGACCCCGAGGCCTACCGCCTCGACCACGCCGGACACGTCCCAGCCGAGGATGGCAGGCGGATCGCTCAGCAGCATGCCGTGCGTCCGTGACTTCCAGTCCGTGGGATTGACGCCGGCCGCGTGCACCCGGACCAGGACCTCCGTCGGCATCGGCTCAGGACGGTCCACCTCGGCCAGGGTCAGCACCTCGGGGCCGCCTGCGGACTCCTGGATGATCGCGCGCATCCGTGCTGCCGCCGTCGTGTCCTCGCTCATGGGAAGAACGCTCCTTCAAAGCCGGGATAAATGCGCCGCTGACTGCGGCGCCGGTGACCAGCCTGCGCGATGGGCAAGGCCGGAAGAAGTGGCATGATTGCCATTGTGCGCAAGGATCACGCCATGCATCGCGTCGTTGTACTCGCCCTCGACGGCGTGATCCCTTTCGAGCTGAGTATTCCGTCCCGCGTCTTCGGCACCGCCGTGGGCCCGGACGGCGAATCGCTGTACGAAGTCATCACCTGCAGCGTCGATGGCCGCCCTGTACGGAGCGCGGCGGACTTCACCATCGCCGTCGAGCATGGAGCCGAAGCCCTCGCCACCGCGGACACTTTGATCATCCCCGCCGCCTACGGTTCCGGGACGATCCACGAGCTGGGGCAGCTGCCGAACCCGCTCCGCGCCGCTCTAGCGACTGTGCGGCCGGGCACGCGCATGGTGTCGATCTGCGTCGGATCGTACGTGCTGGCGGCGATGGGCCTGCTCGACGGCCGTCCGGCGACCACCCACTGGGGCCATGCCGACCACTTCCAGCGGCTCTTCCCCGCTGTCCGGGTCGATCCGGATGTGCTGTTCGTCGACGATGGCGATGTGCTGACCTCGGCGGGCGCGGCCGCCGGGGTGGACTTGTGTCTGCACCTCGTCCGCCGCGACCACGGCAGCGAGGTGACGAACCAGGTGGCTCGTGGCTGCGTCGTTCCGCCATGGCGCGAGGGCGGCCAGGCCCAATACATCGAACGGCCCGTCCCGGCGCCGTCGACGGCCGGTACCGCGCACACCCGCGCCTGGGCCCTGGAACGCCTGCACGAGCCGCTGCCGCTGCCGGAGTTGGCCGCGCATGCACGGATGAGCGTACGCACGTTCATCCGCCGCTTCCGCGAGGAGGTCGGCATGCCGCCGGGACAGTGGCTGATCCGGCAGCGCGTGGACCGGGCCCGTCATCTGCTGGAAGCCAGCGACCTGCCCGTCGACCTCATCGCCCACCAGACCGGTTTCGGCACGACATCCTCGCTCCGCCACCACCTGCGCGTGGCGATCGGTGTCTCGCCGATGGCCTATCGGCGCACCTTCCACACGCACGAATCGCCACCCGAGCACGCCGAGGACTGACGCGTGGGGACACACCTGGCCCAGGCAGCGATCGAGGTGTTGCCGCTGCACCGCCGACGTGGTGGCTGGTGAGGAATCCCAGGTGAGCACGCACCCATGCAGCTGGGTGAGCATGTGGCCGTCGCCGTCGCCGTCGATCTCGGCCTGGCGGGTCCGTTGACGCACCGCGGTCTCGGTCAGGTCGAAGTCCTTGGCCACGTGACCGACCGAGCGGTCACCGCGCCAGCACAGTTCGACGATCTTCGGCCTTGAACTCCGGCGTGATCGAGCGGCGAGGACGCGGCTTCCTTTTCCCCATGCTTTCCATCATGGACATCCTTCCGGGGACGAACCTCTGGTCTCGGATGTCCGCCACACCGGATCAAGCCCGCAGATCCTGACCTCGGCGGCCTGTCCGCCGCCCGCTGTGTCGAGCCGTTCGTGCTGGTCTGGATATCGCTCAGCGACGCCCTGCGGACCTGCGACTGCGGCTTCGCGGTCCTTCGCTGACGGGGGGACCCCTGCGCCGGCACACGTTTCGAAATCCCCGTATGAGACGCTGACCGGCCGGTGGTTGTGGGGTCTTTCAGCGTGACGGGGCGGGCATGTGATGCCGGCCCCGGCCGAGCGCTGTCGCGGTCTCATCGGCGGCAAGGTCGATCGCGCCATGGTCGTCGGCGTCTACGAGCCCGCCCGACACCGTCCCGGTGCCGGGCGGGCAGAGGGCAGCTCATGTGCGGACGAGGGCCTGTTCGAGCAGGTCCTGAAGGGCGCGCTGCTGCTGGGGGGTGAGGGCGGCCAGCGGTGAGTCCTGGGTGAGGAGTTCGAGGAGACGTTCTCGGAGGGCGTTGCCCTCGGGGGTGAGGACGAGCTGTTTGGCGCGGCGGTCGGTCGGGTGTGTGCGGCGTTCGATCAAGTGCTGCTTTTCGAGCTTGTCGACGATGAAGGTGGCGTTGGAGGGCTCGCAGCTCATGCGTTCGGCGAGCTCGCGCATGGTCATCGGCCCGGTCAGCTCCCGCAGGGCGGTCGCCTGGGCCGAGGTGAGCCCCAAGGTCACCGCGCGTACACGTACGTGATCGGCGATCTGCTGGGCCAGCCCGTTCACCAGGCCGCACAGCTCCCGCTCGGCGACGGCCCGCGGGGCCGGGGACGTGGTCATGCGTCCATCCTAGCAAATCCATCAAGCATGCATATTTCAAGCTTGTGTATTTCAAGCTTGATGTTTATGGTGTCCTGGACGCCGCCGACGAACGCGGCGCCGATCCGCCAGAGAATGGAAGACGACCATGACCAGCTTCACGCTTGACCGGGACGAGCGGCTGCGGCGGCCGGGAGGGATCCGCTCGACATGGCTGGGCGACATGAAGGTGTCCTTCGTGCCGGACGGAGCCATCCAGGGCAGGCCGCGCAGCTGGCTGCCGGACACCACCAAGGAATTCTGGGCCGCCCACCCCCAGTACCTGGACGCCTCCGGCCATCTGGTGGCGAGCATCGGGGGCCTCCTGGTGGAGAACGGCGACCGCGCCCTGCTGATCGACGCGGGGTGGGGGCCGGTGTCACTGCCGGCCGAGCCGGGCAGTCCCAACGGCGCCGTTCGCGGTGGCGCACTCCTGGACAGCCTGGCCGAGCTGGGCCGCAGGCCGGAAGAGATCGAGGCGGTGGCCTTCACCCACCTGCACATCGATCATCTCGGCTGGGCCTGGCATCCCTCCCCGGGACGTGACCAGCCCGCGTTCACCCAGGCCGCATATCTGGTGGCCGAACCGGAATGGGCCCACCGCGACCTGCCCGCACAGGGCGTCACCGAGGAGGAGGCCGCCGCGCTGACACCGCGCGTCCGCACGGTGACGGACGGACAGGAGATCTTTCCCGGCGTGCGGGTCCAGTACGCCGGCGGCCACACGGCCGGGCACACGCAGTACGTCATCACCGGGGGCGGCACCCGGCTGATCGCCTTCGGCGACGCCCTGCATTCCCCGATCCAGGCCGACCACCCCGAATGGTCGTGCCTCTACGACCATGACCCGGTCCGCTCCGCCGAGCACCGCCGTCACCTCGTGGCCGAACTGGAAGAGCCGGACACGATCGGCTTCGGCGTCCACTTCGCCGACGCGGTCTTCGGGCAGGTCCGCCGGGACGGCGCCGGCCCGGCCTGGCGCCCCCTGGACGCCTGACCCCCCACAGGAAAGATCATGACCACAACACTCCCCCTCCGCCTGCCCACCCGCTCGTCCACAGGGCACTGGCCGGCAATCATCGCGACCGCGCTGACCGCGACCGCGGCAGGGATGCCCGGCTTCATCGTCGGGGCGCTGGCCCCGACGATGGGGGCGGACCTGCACATCTCCCGCAGCACCGTCGGACTGGCGATGAGCCTGTTCTACGCCGCCACCGCTTTCGGCTCGCCCATCGCCAAACGCGTGGCGGCACGGCTGCCGGTCCCCGCCACCCTCACCGTCGCGGCGCTGGTCGCATCGGCGGTCTTGGTGATGACGTCACGGGTGACCGGGCCGGGAATGCTGACGGTGACACTGTTGGCGGGCGGGCTGAGCAACGCACTCGTCCAGCCGGTGGCGGGCCGGCTGATCGCGGCCCGCGTCCCGGAACACCGGCGTTCCCTGGCCGCGGGCATGATCGGCGCGGCTCTGGGGGCGAGCGCCCTCGTCCCCGGCCTGCTCGTCGCCTTGGCCCTTCCGGCATACGGCTGGCGAACCGCCCTGCTCATCGCGGCGGCCGCCGCGCTCATTCCGGCCGCCCTCACGCCACTGGCCCGGACATCCGGCGCCCCGCAGCCTGTCAGGCCGAAGAATGCCGGCGGAACCCGCGACAAGCAACGGACGATCAGGCGAGTCCTCGGCCTCTGGGCACTGGCCGCGGCGCTCTCCGCGACCGGCAACAACGCGGTGGCCACCTACTTCGTCGAACTGGGCACCCACTCCGGATTGAGTACCACCCTCACGGGCAACTTGCTGTCACTCAGCGCCCTGTTCGCCATCGCCATACGCATCACCGCCGGCGCACTCACCGACCGAGCTCCTCACCGCAATTCCGCAGTGATCGTCACAATGATGCTCACCGGCGGGCTCGGGCTGGCACTGATCGCGATCGGGACGTCAACGACCTTCGTTCTCGGCGCGTTCCTGACCTTCTCCGCAGGCTGGGGCTGGACCGGACTCCTGCTCGCCACCACGCTGCGCCTGGTGCCCGACAGGACCGAGGACGCCGGGCACACCGTGCAGATCGGCGTCTACGCAGGCGCCACCATCGCACCGTTCGCCTTCGGCGCCCTCTCCAGCGCCTTCGGGTTCCCGGCCACGGCCCTCGTCGCCGCTGCGGCCGCCGCAGCCGCAGCGACGTCGATGACGGCCGGGGCCCTGCTGCTGCGACGAGCGCGATAGCCAACGCACCAGACCACCCGACCGGACGGCGGCGGGATCGGCCCTGCCGAAGCCGACGGATCATGACCTCAGGTTCTGCGAGCCTCCCGACGGGAGGAGGACCAGTGGCAACCGTCGCCTCCTCACCTCCACGGGCACGACAGATAGCCTGTCCAGCAGCGCTTTGACGGGTGCCGGACCCCGGCGAATGAGGAGACGATGTCGGCGACGCGACTGCTGGTCCTTGGCGTGGTACGGCTGCACGGTCAGGCACACGGCTATCTGGTGGGCTCCGAACTGGAGTCGTGGGAGGCCGGGCAATGGGCAGGGCTCAGGTCAGGCTCGATCTACCACGCACTGCGTCAGCTGGCCAAGGAAGGTCTTCTGGACACCAGCGAGGTGCACGAATGGCCGGGCCGCGTCGACTACGCCATCAATGCCAAAGGCGAGGCACAGTTCCTCGAGCTGCTCACAAACGCCCTGAAAGTTCCCGATCGGCGCCCGGAACTGCTCAACGCAGCCCTCGTCCTGCTGCCCGCGCTGCCCGAGGAGGAGGCGATCGCACTGCTCAAGGAGCGGGTACTCGCATTGGAGGAAGAGCGGGCACAGATTATGGTCGCCGCCCAAGAGCACAAGCGCCCCAGGAACGTGACCGCGTTGTTCGCCCTGCGCGCTGCGCAGGCGGCGAGCGAGGCGGCATGGATCCGTGACCTGATCGGGCGATGGGAACGCGGTGAGGAGCCGGTCTGATCGGCCGCAGACCGGTTTGACGATATGTGGACGGATAAGCAATAGTTCGATACCCAAATTTGGTTACCCAAATTTGGGTCCCTCGAAGGGAGTCCCATGCACAACTCGACAGCGATACTGCAACCGCTCGTCTCGACCCCCGCAACCTCAATCCCCGTCACGGCGAACGCCGCCCCCGCCTGCCGGGCAGACAGCACCAAGGTGGCAATGACCTCCAACGGCCCCACCGACCAGCACGTCGCCGACACGCTGTGCCCACCGCTCGGCGATGCCACCACCGTTCAGCTGCTCATCCCCGGCGGCCTGTACGGCCATGCCTCCGGGCGGATGCGCGGCGACCGACGTCACCCCTCCCACAGGGAGACGACGACGGCCGCCGAGGACGCCACGCCGGCCATCGACCGTCTCGGTAACCGGGTGAGCTCCTCCCCACCGAGCGCCCCCTCCGCGCAGCACACCCACCAGATCGTCACCCACGAACTCATCCGGCAGCTGCGCGAGAGCCATCCAGGCAGGAGCCGGTTCGCCAAGACCGTCCTGACCAGCCACTGGCTGGGCTCAACCCGCGCGCGCACTGCGGCCTCCGCACAACCAGCGGAGGTGGACGGCGTCATTCCGCCCGGCGAGTCGAGCGCGCCGAACAAGGCCGCTGCCGAGCAGATGAGCACCAAAATCCACCACGCCCCCCACGGCCCCCGCCTCGCCGAGCCCCCGCTCCACGACGGCTACCCCACCACCCCGCCCGGCGTACGGGCCGCCGCGTACCACCACAGGCCCGAGCCCCACCCCAAGCCCGACCCCAAGGCCATCGACGCCGACCGAGCCACCCCGACGAACGATGTCCTCCCTCCCCGCGACCCCCGCACCCCGCCCCCGACCAACAAGCACCCCCAGGCCCCCGTACAGACCCTCAACGGCGAGCAGGACAACCTGCTGACCGGAGTCACCCGGCAGGCCGCTCACGGGACCC
>NZ_JAHKRO010000033.1 GCF_019396325.1 Nonomuraea ceibae | reverse complement strand
GGTGGGGCGGGTGGGCGGCCCCCCGCCACCGGAACGCCACCCCCCGCAGCGGGCCCGCCCGCGTCGGCGTGGCGTCGCGTTCGGGGGGAGCGGGCCGGGGTGGGCGGGGGGCGGCGTCCGGGTGGGCGGGGAAGGTGCCGGGGGATCCGTGGGATCCGGGGCGCGGGGCGCGTACGGGAGGGTGGGGGCGGGTGTCGTGGGCCTGTGCCGTCGCGGGGGTCGTGGCCCTGGTCGGCGCCCGCGCGCACCTGTGGGACCCGCACGTCGCCGCCGTGTACGCCCTGCTGGCCGCGACGCTCGTCTGCGGAGTAGTTACTGGCGAGTAGCATGGGCGAGGAAGCTGTCCAGCAACGAGGAGCGAATCCGTGCCTTCCTCTCGTGACGTCGTGTTCGTCGACGGCGTGCGCACGCCTTTCGGCAGGTCGGGGCCGAAAGGGCTGTACGCGGAGACCCGCGCCGACGACCTGGTCGTCCGCGTCATCCGCGAGCTCATCCGGCGCAACCCCGGCCTGCCGCCCGAGCGGGTCGACGAGGTCGCGATCGCCGCGACCACCCAGATCGGCGACCAGGGCCTGACCATCGGCCGTTCGGCCGCGGTGCTGGCGGGCCTGCCCAAGTCGGTGCCCGGTTACGCGATCGACCGCATGTGCGCGGGCGCGATGACCGCGGTCACCACGGTGGCGGGCGGCATCGCGTTCGGCGCCTACGACGTGGCCATCGCGGGCGGCGTCGAGCACATGGGCCGTCACCCGATGGGCGAGGGCGTCGACCCGAACCCGAGGTTCCTGTCGGAGAAGCTGGTCGACCCGAGCGCCCTGGTCATGGGCATGACGGCGGAGAACCTGCACGACCGCTACCCGTCGATCACCAAGGACCGCGCCGACGCCTACGCGGTGCTGTCGCAGGAGAAGGTCGCCAAGGCGTACGCCGACGGCAAGATCCAGCCCGACCTGGTGCCGACGGCGATCCGCACGGCCGAGAAGGGCTGGGGCCTGGCGGTCCAGGACGAGGCGCCCAGGCCGGGCACCACGGCGGAGGCGCTGGCCGGGCTGAAGACGCCGTTCCGGCCGCACGGCAACGTGACGGCGGGCAACTCGTCGGGCATCAACGACGGCGCCACCGGCTGTGTGGTCGCCGCCGCCGACGTGGCCGCGGAGCTGGGGCTGAGCGCGAAGATGCGGCTGGTGTCGTACGCGTTCGCGGGTGTGGACCCGGAGGTGATGGGCGTCGGCCCGATCCCGTCGACCGAGCGGGCCCTCCGCCTGGCAGGTCTGGATATTTCGGATATCGGGCTGTTCGAGATCAACGAGGCGTTCGCCGTCCAGGTCCTCGCGTTCCTGGAGCACTTCGGCATCGCCGACGACGACCCCCGGGTCAACCCCTACGGCGGCGCGATCGCCTTCGGCCACCCGCTGGCCTCCTCGGGCGTGCGGCTGATGACGCAGCTCGCCCGCCAGTTCGGCGAGCGCCCCGACGTGCGCTACGGCATCACCACCATGTGCGTCGGCATGGGCATGGGCGGCACCGTGATCTGGGAGAACCTGGCATGAGCGACATCGAGACCTGGCGCGCGCTGCTGAGCGACCGCAACGCCGACGAGGTGGTGACCAAGGCCCTCGTCCGCGACGTCGAGCTGCCCGGCGGCGCGGGCACGATGGCCCTCATCACGCTCGACAACGGCTTCGACCACACCAAGCCCAACACGTTCGGCCCGCACGGCCTGTTCGCGCTCAACGGCGCGCTGTCGGAGATCGCCGCCCGCACCGACCTGGTCGCGGTGGGCGTGACCGGCAAGCCGTTCATCTTCGGCGTCGGCGCCGACCTCAAGGGCGCGGCCCAGGTGACCTCCCGCGAGGAGGCGCTGGCCATCGGCGCGCTGGGCCACCACGTGTTCCGGCGGCTGGGCGAGCTGGGCATCCCGTCGTTCGCGTTCGTCAACGGCGCGGCCATGGGCGGCGGCCTGGAGATCGCGCTGCACTGCACCTACCGGACGATCTCCTCCGGCGTCCCGGCGGTAGCGCTGCCCGAGTGCTTCCTCGGCCTCGTGCCGGGCTGGGGCGGCACGCAGCTGCTCCCCCGCCTGGTCGGCCCGGCCAACGCGATCAAGCTGATCATCGAGAACCCGCTGAGCCAGAACCGCATGGTCAAGGGCGCGCAGGCGTACGAGCTCGGCGTGGCCGACGCGCTGTTCGAGCCCGCCGACTTCCTGGAGGAGTCGCTGCGCTGGGCCGCCCGCGTGCTCCAGGGCGCCGAGCAGGTGTCGCGCCCCGACCACACGGCGGGCGACTGGGACAAGACGGTCGCCGACGCCCGCTTCCTGGTCGACCTGAAGCTGCACGGCGCCTCCCCGGCCCCCTACCGGGCGCTCGACCTCATCGCGCTGGCCCGTACGGCCTCCCGCGACGAGGGCTTCGCGGCCGAGGACGAGGCACTGGCCGACCTGCTGATGAGCGACGAGCTGCGGGCCGGCCTGTACGCCTTCGACCTGGTGCAGCGGCGGGCCAAGCGCCCGGCCGGCGCGCCCGACAAGGCGCTGGCGCGCAAGGTCACCAAGGTCGGCGTCGTCGGCGCCGGGCTGATGGCCTCGCAGATGGCGCTGCTGTTCGCCCGCCGCCTGGAGGTCCCGGTCGTGCTGACCGACCTCGACCAGGCGCGCCTGGACAAGGGCGTCGGGTACGTGCACGCCGAGGTGGACAAGCTGCTGGCCAAGGGCCGGATCTCCGGCGACCAGGCCAACCGGCTCAAGGCGCTGGTGACCGGGTCGCTGACCAAGGACGCCTTCGCCGACGCCGACTTCGTCATCGAGGCGGTCTTCGAGGACCTGGCGGTCAAGAAGCAGGTGTTCGCCGAGGTGGAGGCCGTGGTCTCGGCCGAGTGCGTGCTCGCCACCAACACCTCGTCGCTGTCGCTGACCGAGATGGGCGCGGACCTGAAGCACCCCGAGCGGCTGGTCGGCTTCCACTTCTTCAACCCGGTCGCGGTCATGCCGCTGCTGGAGATCATCCGGGGCGCGGCGACGGACGACGCCACGCTGGCCACGGCGTTCGCCGTCGGCAAGTCGCTGAAGAAGTCGTCGGTCCTGGTCAAGGACGCCCCGGCGTTCGTGGTCAACCGGCTGCTCACCCGGTTCATGGGCGAGGTCATCACCGCCGTCGACGAGGGCACGCCGCTGGAGACGGCCGAGCACGCGCTGGACGGCCTCGGGCTGCCGATGACGCCGTTCGCGCTGCTGCAGCTCGTCGGCCCGGCCGTCGGCATGCACGTGGCCGGGACGCTGCACGAGGCGTTCCCGGACCGGTTCGGCGTCTCGGCCAACCTGGCCAAGCTCGTCGCCTCCGGCAAGCCCGGCGTGTACGGGGCGGACTTCTCGCTCGACCCCGAGGCGGTGGCGTTCTTCGCGGGCGGCGACCGCCCGTCCACGGCCGAGCAGGTGCGCGAGCGGGTGCTCGGCGCGCTGTCCGAGGAGATCCGGCTCATGCTGGAGGAGGGCGTGGTGGCCGCGCCGCAGGACATCGACCTGTGCATGATCCTGGGCGCGGGCTGGCCGTTCCACCTGGGCGGCATCACCCCGTACCTGGACCGCAGCGGTCACTCGCGGTCACGCTTCCTGCCGCCGGGGGTGGCCTCTCTCCCGGCTTGACCTGGTCTTTGAGGAGGTCCGCCCGGCGGGCCTCCTCAACGGCCGTCACTGTCCGTCGTAGCGTGTGGTCCCTCGCTACGAAGGGAGACACCATGTTGAAGGCGGTCGGCGCGCTGGCGCTGAGCGGAGCCTTCCTGTTCGCCGCGGCGGCTCCGGCGCTCGCGGATCCGGCCCCGCGATCGGACCAGCACTCGGACCAGCGATCGGCCCTGCGATCGGACCAGCGGCCGGAGCAGCGGTCGGAGCAGCGGTCGGAGCAGCGGTCGGCGCTGCGCGTCCTGGTCGCGGAGAAGGGCGGCGAGACCAAGGCCGTCACGCTGACCTGCGACCGTGACGGCGGCACCCACCCGTCGCCGCGCGCGGCCTGCCGGCTGCTGCGCAAGGCGGGCGGCGACCCGGCCAGGCTGGCGGCCTCGCCCGGCCAGGTCTGCACCAAGGAGCTGCGCCCGCACGCGGTCGTCGTGGCCGGCATGTGGCGGGGCAAGCCCGTCGTCTTCGGCCGCGTCTACAGCAACGCGTGCCTGATGCGCGCGGCGGGCGGGGCGGTCTTCACGCTCTGACCGCCCCTTCCGGGGGTGGCCGCCCGCCCCCGGACCGTCAGAGGCCCTGCCGGGCCCTGCTGTGGCGCCTGCCGTACAGGAAGTAGAGCACGGCGCCGATGACCATCCAGATGACGAACCGCAGCCACGTCTCGACGGGCAGGTTGAGCATCAGGTAGAGGCAGGCGAGCACGGCCAGGATCGGCAGCACCGGCACGCCCGGCGCGCGGAAGGCGCGTTCGAGCTCCGGCCGGGTGCGGCGCAGGATGATCACGCCGGCGGAGACGACGACGAACGCGAACAGCGTGCCGATGTTGACCAGCTCGGCCAGCGCGCCCAGCGAGATGAACCCGGCCAGCACCGCCGCCACCGCGCCCACGATCGCCGTCAGCAGCGCGGGCGTGCCGGTCCTGGGGTTGACCTTGGCCAGCGGGCGGGGCAGCAGCCCGTCGCGGCACATCGCGAACAGCACCCGGGTCTGGCCGAGCATGAGGATCATCACCACGGTGGTCAGGCCGGCGATCGCGCCGATGCTGATCAGCGTGGCCGCCCACGACTGGCCGACGGCGGTGAAGGCGTCGGCCAGGGGCGCGCTGCTGCTCAGCTCGGTGTAGTGCTGCATGCCCACCACGACGAGCGAGACCGCGACGTACAGGATCGTGCAGATGGCCAGTGAGCCGATGATGCCGCGCGGCACGTCGCGCTGCGGCTCGATGGTCTCCTCGGCGGCGGTGGCGACGATGTCGAAGCCGATGAAGGCGAAGAACACGATCGCGGCGGCGGAGAAGACGCCGAGCACGCCGAAGGCGACGGGCGTGATGCCGAACAGCACCTGGATCAGCGGCGCCTGGACGCCCTCGACGGTCGGGGTGGCCTCGGGCGCGGGGATGAACGGCGTGTAGTTGGCCGCCTTGACGAAGAACAGCCCGGCCACGATCACCAGCAGGATGACGGCGACCTTGATGACCACGATGGCCAGGTTGACCCGGGAGGACAGCTTGATCCCGGCGATCAGGACCCCGGTGAGGATCAGCACGATGATCATCGCGGGCAGGTTGACCACCGGCTCGTCCCCGGCGATCGAGGCGGGCAGCTCGATCCCGATCGAGGACATCAGCGAGGCGAAGTAGCCTGACCAGCCGACGGCGACCACGGCCGCGGCCAGGGCCATCTCCAGCAGCAGGTCCCAGCCGATGATCCAGGCGGGGAACTCGCCCAGCGTGGCGAAGGCGAAGGTGTAGGCGGAGCCTGCCACCGGGATCGTGGAGGCGAACTCGGCGTAGCACAGCGCCGCCAGGCCGCAGACGACCGCGGCGACCACGAACGAGATCGCCACGGCCGGACCGGCCATCTCCTTGGCCACCTGGCCGGTCAGCACGAAGATGCCGGTGCCCACGATCACGCCGATGCCGAAGACGGTCAGGTCCACGGCGTTCAGGCGCTTGCGGAGCTGGTGCTCGGGGGCTTCGGTGTCGCGGATCGACTGCTCGACACTCTTGGTGCGAAAGATATCCACGGTGAGCGACCTTCCCCCACCGCGGATGATCAACCGCCTGCTACGAAGGGCTTACCACGGGGGAACCGCGCCGGGCGACGGCCTCGGTGATCTGCCGGGCCAGGTCCTGCCCGGTGAGCCCGATCCGGCCGAGGATGGCGGCCCGCTTGGCGTGGTCGAGGAACTCCTGCGGGATGCCGTAGGAGCGCACCGGCACGTCCACGTCGGCGTCGCGCAGCAGGCGCGAGACGGCGTCGCCGACGGCGCCCACGCGGCCGTTGTCCTCGACGACGGCGACGAGCTTGTGCGCCCGCGCCGCGCCGACGAGGGCCTCGTCGAGCGGCTTGACCCAGCGCGGGTCGACCACGGTCGAGGAGATGCCCTGCGCGTCGAGCAGGACCGCCGCCTCCATGCACGCCTGCGTCATCGGGCCGACGCCGACCAGGAGCACGTCGGGCTCGCCGGAGGCGGGCTCGCGCAGCACGTCCATCGTGCCGAGGCTGCCGACGGGTTCGACGGCCTCGGCGACCGGGCCCTTGGGGAAGCGCAGCGCGGTGGGCCCGTCGGAGACGGCCACCGCCTCGCGCAGCAGCTCGGTGAGCCGCCTGCCGTCGCGCGGCACGGCGACCCGCAGGCCGGGCACCACCTGGAGGATCGACAGGTCCCACATGCCGTTGTGGCTGGCGCCGTCGTCGCCGGTGACGCCCGCCCGGTCGAGCACCACGGTGACCGGCAGGCGGTGCAGCGCCACGTCCATCAGGAGCTGGTCGAAGGCGCGGTTGAGGAAGGTGGCGTAGACGGCGACCACGGGGTGCATGCCGCCGAGGGCCAGGCCGGCGGCGCTGGTGAGGGCGTGCTGCTCGGCGATGCCGACGTCGTAGATGCGCTCGGGGAACGCCTCGGCGAAGGCGGCCAGGCCGGTCGGGTGGAGCATCGCCGCGGTGATCGCCACCAGGTCGTCGCGCTCGTGGCCGAGCCGGACCAGCTCCTCGCTGAAGACGTTGGTCCAGATGCGGCCCTTGGGCTTCTCGGCGCCGGTGGCGCGGTCGAAGGCGCCGGGCGAGTGGAACTGGTCCTCGTCGTGGTTCTCGGCGGGGCTGTAGCCGCGGCCCTTCTGGGTGAGGGCGTGCACGATGACCGGGCCGCGGAAGCCGCGGGCCTTGCGCAGGGCCGCCTCCATGGCCTGCTCGTCGTGGCCGTCGATGGGGCCGACGTATTTCAGGCCGAGGTCCTCGAACATGGCCTGCGGGGCGATGACGTCCTTGACGCCCTTCTTGATGCCGTGCAGGGCGTCGTACAGCACGGGAACGTTCCCGATCTTGCCCTTGACGTACTCCAGCATGTCCTCGTAGCGGCGGTTGACGCGCAGCGACGACAGGTGGGAGGCGAGCCCGCCGATGGTCGGCGAGTAGGAGCGGCCGTTGTCGTTGACGACGATGACGATCGGCAGGTCCTTGGCCCCGGCGATGTTGTTGAGCGCCTCCCAGGCCATGCCGCCGGTCAGCGCGCCGTCGCCGATCACCGCGACGACCGTGCGGTCGTGCTCGCCGCGCAGCTTGAACGCCTTGGCCAGGCCGTCGGCGTAGGACAGCGCGGTCGAGGCGTGGGAGTTCTCGACGAAGTCGTGCTCGGACTCGGCCCGGCTCGGGTAGCCCGACAGGCCGCCCTCCTGCTTGAGCGCGTCGAACCCGGCGGCCCTGCCGGTCAGCAGCTTGTGCACGTAGCCCTGGTGCCCGGTGTCCCACACGACCGGGTCGCGGGGGGAGTCGAAGACGCGGTGGATGGCGATGGTCAGCTCCACCACCCCCAGGTTGGGCCCCAGGTGCCCGCCGAACTTCGCGCACGAGTCGACGAGCAGGTCCCGCACCTCACCCGCCAGCCGCGGCAGCTCCTCGGCAGCGAGCCTCTTGACGTCGTGCGGTCCCTTGACTGAGTCCAGCAACCCGCTCACGGATCAGACTCCCCTCTGGTCTTGTACGCCGACGCAAGGAGTCTAGTTCGCGGACGACACGCTGACCTCATCGAGTCAAATGCGCCCACATTTGTCAGAACTTGACCTAGTCTTTCCCTCACTATGAACACTCTCCCCATGAAGAAACTGTCGTCACTGCTGGCTGCCGGGGTGATCGTCTCCCTGGCGGGCGCGGGGACGGCGGTCGCCGAGGCGAACACTGCCAAGGCAGCAGCACAGAACGTCGCACAGGTCACGCAGGCTCAGCAGCAGCAGACGACGACCGCCGTCCCCCGGGGCAAGGCGGCCGCCACGCACAACCCGCTGTACAAGACGGGCCGGCTGGCCTCGTCAAACTGCCGTCCCGGCAGCCTGCCCCGGGGCAGCACGGCGGCCTACAAGCGCTTCCTCAGCCGGGTCACCAACTGCCTGAACAAGTCGTGGGCCTCGCAGTTCCGCAAGGCCCGCCTGTCGTTCAGCAAGCCGCGGCTGCGCATCACCACCCGTAAGCTCAGCAGCCCCTGCGGGCGCTGGGTCGGCGGCGCGGACGGCTACTACTGCTCGTCCAACCGCACGATGTACATGCTCATCACCAAGACCCAGCTGCGCAACCCCGACCCGATCGGCATCGCCCGCCTGATGGCGCACGAGTACGGCCACCACGTGCAGGCGATCTCCGGGATCTGGAACTACTACGGCCCGGCCTACAACCGCGCCAGCGGCTCCGCCAGGCTCCAGCTCTCGCGCCGCTCGGAGCTGCAGGCCGAGTGCTTCTCCTCGGTCTTCATGCGCTCGGTGCGCGACACCCTGCCCGTCGACTCCGGTCGCTGGGCGCAGATCGTGGACTGGTTCCACGACCACGGCCACGAGGGCTGGGCACAGAACGACCACGGCAAGGGCCCGTCGCAGGCGTTCTGGATGAAGCGGGGCTTCAGCTCCGCCTCCCCGGGCTCCTGCAACACCTGGCGGGTCTCGTCCCGCTACGTCGCCTGATCCTGCCCGTCCGTGCGGCCGCACTGCTGCGGTGCGGCCGCACCTTCTGGCGACAAATGCCACATACAACCCTCCAAAAACACCATGAACTGGTCTAGTATCCGCGATCGTGCGTACTCCCCTTATCGCAGCCTCTGTCTGCATGATCGCGGGTCTGGCCCTATCTGGTACGGCTAGCGCCGAGACGAAGTCCGCGAGCTCGGGGCTGCCGGCCGTACTGACCAAGAACAAGATCTACCGGTCGGGCACCCCCTCCACCCTGACCTGCGCGATCCCCGAGATCCGCGAGGGCAGCACCTCCTCCGTCAAGACCTTCCACCGGGCCATGGCCAGGTGCGCCAACCGCTTCTGGGCCGCCCGGTTCAAGGCCGCCGGGATGCGCTACTCGCCGCCGAAGGTGTCCGTCACCTCCGGCAGCCGCTCGGTGTGCGGCACGATCACCACGAACGGCGCCCAGTACTGCCCGGCCCAGCGCACGATCGCGATCCGGATCCAGAAGCGCGACCTGCGTGACCCGTTCAAGATGAACATCGCGCACTCCGTCGCCCACGAGTGGGGCCACCACGTGCAGGAGCTCACCGGCATCCTGGACGCGCAGAACCGGCTCTACTGGCGGGCCGGCGCCAAGGCCCGCACGACGCTCAGCCACCGCCTGGAGATGCAGGCCGAGTGCTTCGCCGGCGTCTTCTACAGCGCCGCGATCGACTCGGTCGACCCGGGCATCACCTGGGGCCAGTGGGTCGACGCCATCCGTCAGGCCGACGAGAGCAAGGTCCACGGCAAGCCGCGCAACCTCGCCTACTGGCAGAACCGCGGCTACAGCGGCGGCTCGGCACGCTACTGCAACACCTGGACGGCGCCGAACTCCCGCGTCGCCTAACTTCCGGCCCTGGCCAGCACCTCGAGAGGGTCGGCGAGCACGTGGGCGAAGGCCAGCTCGGCCGCGCCCACGAGCGTCGCGTCGTCGGCCAGGGACGAGGTCCGCAGCCGCAGCCGCTCGCGCTGCGGCGCCATCGCGTGCAGGGTCAGCCGGCTGCGCACCTGGGCCGCCGAGCCGAGGTAGACCTCGCGCAGCATCCCGCCGAAGATCACCATTTCCGGGTTGAAGATGTTGACCAGGTTGGCGATGCCCAGGCCGAGCCAGTCACCGACCCGCTTGAGCGCCTCCTGCGCCACGATGTCGCCCCGGTCGGCTGCCTCGACCACCGCCCGGACCGCGTCGCGGCCGTGCTGGCCGGAGCGGAACCGGCCGGCCGCCTCCAGCAGCGCCCGCTCCCCCACCTCGGCCTCCAGGCAGCCGTGCGAGCCGCAGCCGCAGGCCCGGCCGCCCGGGTTGACCACGATGTGGCCGACCTCGCCGCCGTAGCCGTCGTGGCCGCCGAGCAGGTGGCCGCCGGTGATGATGCCGCCGCCGATGCCGACGTCGCCGTGCAGGTAGATCAGGTCCTTGACGGCGGCGCCGACCCCGCGGCTGTGCTCGGCCAGCGCCGCCAGGTTGGCGTCGTTGCCCACGCTCACGGGCAGGCCCAGGCCGAGCCTGCGGCCCAGCTCCTCGCCGAACGGCACCGCCTCCTCGACCCCCAGGTTGGGGCCGAAGGCGACCACGCCGTCGGCCTTGCGCACCCCGCCCGGCACCGCGGCGGCGGCGCCCACGCAGACCGTGTCGTCGCGGGTGCGGCGGCGCATCTGGCGGGCGAACCCGGCCAGCACCCCCGCCAGCTCGCCCAGCGCCGGCGACCCGCGCTCGCGCGCCACCTCCCGGCGGTCCAGGATGAGCCCGCCGAGGCCGACCCGCGCCACCGCGAGCCGGTCGGGGCTCACGTCGAAGGCGAACACGTACACCCGCGACGACTCCGGGCGCACCACCAGCGACGGGCGGCCGGCGCGGCCCGTCTCGCGCGGCAGCTCCTCGCGCACCAGCCCGGCGGCCGTCAGGTCGGAGGTGAGCGCCATGATCGTGCTGCGGTTGAGCCCCATCCGCGAGGTCAGCTCGGCCCGCGAGATCGGCCCGCCCAGGTGGACATGGCGAAGCAGCGCGCCGAGATTGTGGCGCCTGATGTCCTCCTGCGAGGGGCCGGCACGCATCGTCTGAGGTTCCTTCAACGGGTGGAAGTCGCTGATCACCTTAGACCAGCGGAGGCCGCCCGTTTGCGCGCCAGCGCGTCCACGCCCGCGGCCAGCAGCAGGACGCATCCGGTCACCAGATACTTCACGCTGGAGCCGTAACCCATCAGGGCCATGCCGTTCTCGATCACCGCGACGACCGCGCCGCCGAGGATCGCGTCGACCACCCGGCCCTTGCCGCCGAACAGGCTCGTGCCGCCGATCACCGCCGCGCCGACCGCGTACAGCAGCACCGAGCTGCCGCCCGTGTTGGGGTCGACGGAACTGGCCCGGGAGGCGGCGATGACGCCGCCGACCGCCGCCATGGCCGAGCAGATCACGAACGCGCTGACCTTGATCCGGTCCACCGCGATGCCGGCCCTGCGGGCCGCCTCCGCGTTGCCGCCGACCGCGTAGATGTGCCGCCCGAACGCGGTACGGCGCAGCACGAACGTCCACAGCACCAGGAGCGCCAGGATCACCGGGACGACGATCGGCACGCCGGTGAGCGAGGTGATCAGCGGGTTGCGGCTGCGCTCCAGGTTGAGCACGTACACCGCCAGGCCCGCGATGACCGCCAGCGAGCCGACCCGGACCGCGATCAGCGACAGCGGGTCGGCGACCAGCCCGCGCCCGGCCCGCCGCCTGGCCCGGACGAGCTGGACGGCCGCGTAGATCGCCACGCACGCCGCGTACAGCCCCCAGCCGAGCCACGGCGGAAGGTTGCGGCCGGCGATCGCGACGATCACCTCGTCCCTGATCGAGATGTTCTTGCCCTCGTCGACCAGCACCAGCACCAGGCCCTGGAAGGCGAGGAAGGCGGCCAGCGTGACCACGAACGACGGGATGCCGACCTTGGCCACCAGCGAGCCGAGCACGACGCCGATGACCGCCCCGGTGGCGACGGCGGCCAGCACGCACACGTACCACGGCAGGCCGAGCGAGGTGAGCGTCACCGCGAGCACCGCCGCGCAGACGCCGCTGGCGAACCCGGCCGACAGGTCGATCTCGCCCAGCAGCAGCACGAACACCAGGCCCATCGCGATCACCGTGACCGCGGCGCCCTGCGTGAACAGGTTGGCGAAGTTGATCGGGCTGAGGAAGGACGGGCGGGCGATCGCGAAGACCGTGCAGAGCACGACCAGGCCGAGCACGGCCGGCAGCGCGCCCATGTCGCCGCCGCGCACGCGCTCGGCGTAGGCGCGCACGCTGTGCCCGATCGACGGGGCCTGCGCCGCGGTGGCGATGGCCTCGCCGGGCAGTTCCTTGACCTTGTTCATGACACGATCCCCAGGTCTCCGCTGCGGCCGGACGTGATCAGTTCGACGACCTGCGCGTGCGTCACGTCGGCGGTCCTGACCTGCGCGGCCATCCTGCCGAGGTAGAGCGCCGCGATCTGGTCGGAGACGGCGAACACGTCGTTCATGTTGTGCGAGATGAGCACGACGGCCAGGCCCTTGTCGGCGAGCCTGCGCACCAGTTCGAGCACCTGGGCGGTCTGGGCGACGCCGAGCGCGGCGGTCGGCTCGTCGAGGATGACGACCTTGCTGTTCCACAGCACGGCCTTGGCGATGGCGACCGTCTGCCGCTGGCCGCCGGACAGGCTGGAGACCTGCTGGCGAATCGACTTGACGGTGCGCACGGACAGGCTGCTCAGCGTCTTCTCGGCCAGCTCCTCCATCGACGCCTCGTCGAGCACGAGGCCCCGGCGGCGCTCGCGGCCCAGGAACATGTTCTGGACGATGTCGAGGTTGTCGCAGAGCGCCAGGTCCTGGTAGACGATCTCGATGCCGAGCTCGCCCGCGTCGCGCGGGCCGTGCACCTGGACCGGGCGGCCGTCGAAGACGATCTCGCCCGAGTCGATCGGATAGATGCCGCCGACGCACTTGACGAGCGTCGACTTGCCGGCGCCGTTGTCGCCGACCAGCGCGGTGACCTCGCCCGCATGGGCGGAGAACGCGACGTCGTGCAGGACCTGCACGGGCCCGAAACTCTTGTCGATCCCGCGCACTTCGAGCAGGGGGGTCATGTGGCTCCCTCGGGTCGGGCCCGGCCCGCGCGGCGGGCGCGGGCCGTGCCCTGTGCCGTCACTACTGGATTCCCGCCTCGGCGCACTTGTCGGCGAAGTCGCCGGTGCACAGCTCCTCCTTGGTGACGTAGCCGTCCGCCACCACGTCCTTGACGTTCTCGAAGTAGATCGCCTGCGGCTCCATCAGCTCGGCCGGGACGTCCTGGCCGGTCTCCGGGTCCTTGACGCTGCCGCTCGCCGCGGGCTTCTCGCCCTTGGCCAGCGCGACCGCGAGCTTGGCGGCGGCGTCGGCCTCCTTCTTGACGGCCTTGTAGACGGTCATGCACTGGTCGCCCGCCAGGATGTTCTGCAGGCCCTGCACGGTGGCGTCCTGGCCGGTCACCGGCACCTTGCCGTTGAGCTTGTTCTTCTTCAGCACGGTGATGGCGGCATTGCCCAGGCCGTCGTTGGCGGCCAGCACGCCGGCGATCTTCGGCTCGCTGGTGAGCATCTGCTCGAAGATGGTGCCGGCCTGGGTGTTGTCCCAGTCGGGCACGGCCTGGTCGGGGCCCTTGACGTACTCGCCCGCGTCGAACTTGGGCTTGAGCACGCCGTCGTAGCCCTCCCTGAACAGGGTCGCGTTGTTGTCGGTCGGCGAGCCGTTCAGGTAGGCCACGATGGGCTTGTCGGCCTTCTTGTCGGCCAGGCACTTGCTCAGGCCCTCGCCCTGGAGGGTGCCGACCTTGGTGTTGTCGAAGCTCACGTAGTAGGCGGCGCCGCCGCCCAGCGTCAGCCGGTCGTAGTCGATGGTGGCCACGCCCTGCGACTTGGCCTTGTCGATGACGGTCTTGCCGGTGCCGCTGTCCAGGTTGACGATCATCAGGACGGTCGCGCCGTTCGTGATCATCTGGTCGGCGATGGTCTGGAAGGCCGTCTTGTCGTTCTGGGCGTTCTGGATGTCGTAGGCCACGCCCGCGGCCTCGAACGCCTCCTGCAGGTACTTGCGGTCCGCCGTCTCCCAGCGGGCCGACGACTTGCTGTCGGGCAGGATGACGCCGATCTTGCCCGTGGCCGCCGGTGAGGAGGCGGCCGGGGCCGAGGAGGTCGTGGTGGTCGTCCCGCCGTCGCCCCCGCAGGCGGTGAGACCGAGAGCGAGCGATGCTGCCGCGGCGGTCAAGCTGAGGATCCCCTTGCGCATGGGTGCAGGGTCCTTTCTTCCGGAGGGGCCCGGATGAATGTTGTTTGCGGCAACGTATTCCGGGATGGCCTGCTTTGGAAGACCCGCGGCGGGGGGAGTTTGTTGTTCCCGGTAACAATCCAGACACGCCCTGCCGCCGGGCGGATCACCTGGGCCCGGGTCGCCCGGCCTTCTCCGCGGCCTGGAACAGCAGGTGCTCACTGCCAGGGCGGCACACCAGTTGCAGCCCTGCCGGCAGGTCGTCCACCAGCCCGGCGGGCACGGTCAGCGCGGGCAGGCCCAGCACGTTCCACGGGCTGGTCAGCGCGAGCAGCGCGGCGCGGACGGCGACGGTTCCGCCGTCCAGCACGACCTCGCGCCCCTGGAGCCGGGGCGCGGTAAGCGGCACGGCGGGCAGCGCGAGCACGTCGTGCCCGCCGTCGAACAGCTCGGCGACCACGCCGCCGAGCCGCCGCCGCTCCTCCATCGCCCGCACGTACCGCCACCCCGGCACCTCGGCCGCGACCCGCAGCCGCTCGAGCACCTCCGGGTCGAACAACCCCGGAGCGCCCGCCAGCCGCTCCGCGTGCACGGCCGCCGTCTCACAGCTCTGGATCACCGTGTACGTCTCCCGCAACCGCGCGCCGACGCCCTCGGGCAGCTCCACCACGTCCGGCGCCCCGGCCGCCACCCGCGCCAGGGCGGCCACCCGGGGATCGCACGGGGTCAGGCCGGCGGGATCCAGCCACGCCGTCCGCACCTCCCCGCCGTCCTGCGCCGGACGCTCGTCCGCCAGGCACGCGTACGCCAGCAGGCAGTCCTCCGCCCGCCCGGCCAGCACGCCCACGTGGTCGAGCGTGACCGACAGCGGGAAGACGCCGTCGGCGCGGATCGCCCCGTACGCGGGCTTGAAGCCGGCGACCCCGCACAGCGCGGCCGGGATGCGCACCGAGCCGCCCGTGTCGGTGCCGAGCGCCAGCGGGACGATGCCCGCCGCCACGGCCGCGCCGCTGCCGCCGCTGGAGCCGCCCGACATGCGCTCCGGGTCCCACGGGTTGCGCGAGGGCCCGTTGGCCGACCGGTCGCCCGTCGGCCCGTACGCGAACTCGTGCGTCGTCGTCTTGCCGACGATCACCGCGCCCGCCTCCCGCAGTCGCGTCACGCAGGCGGCGTCGGTGTCGGGGACGTAGCCGGCGAAATGCCGTGAGCCCATCGTCGCGGGCAGGCCCGCCACCATGATCAGGTCCTTGACGCCGACCGGCATCCCGTGCAGCGGCCCCCGGTCGGCGCCCTCGGCCAGCTCGCGGTCCGCCGTCCGGGCCGCCTCCAGCGCCCCCTCGGCGTCGACGGTGACGAACGCGTTGAGCGCCGGGCCGAGCCGCGCGGCGGCCTCCAGCGCCAGCCGGGCCAGCTCGGCGGCGGTGACGCGGCCGGCGCGCAGGTCGAGGGCGAGGTCGGAGACGGTACGGCCGGCGAACGGGCCTGGGGTGACGGGCATGGCGATCCTCTCGGTGCTACGGTGGGCTCCGCCATACTGCACAAAGGGGACGTATGTTCGGCATTGTCCGCCCGTGTCGGCACGTCATGTGCAAAGGGCTGTACGCGGACTGGATGGCGCACCTGTGCGGGCTGTGCCTGGCGCTCCGCGACGAGCACGGGCACCTGTCCCGCCTGGTGACCAACTACGACGGCCTGCTCGTGTCCGTCCTCACCGAAGCCCAGACGGCCGGCGCGCCCGCCCGCCGCCAGGCCGGGCCCTGCCCGCTGCGCGGCTTCACCGGCGCCTCCGTGGCCCACGCCGAAGGGGCCAGGCTGGCGGCCTCGGTGTCGCTGCTGCTCGCCGCCGGGAAGATGCGCGACCACGTGGCGGACGGCGACGGCCGGTACGCCCGCCCCCTGGTCGCCGCGGGCGCCTCCCGCCTGGCGCGCCGCTGGACCAGCGCGGGCGCCGCCACGGCCGGCGCCCTCGGCTTCGACCCCCGGCCCCTCACCGCCGCCGCCTCCCGCCAGGCCCTCCTCGAACACCCCCCGGCCCCCGCCCGCACGCCTCCCGCCCACCCGGACGGCGAGCCCCCGCCGGCCCGGCCCCGCCCCGGCCTCCGGACGCACCCCACACCGCTGACGGAGACACCCGGCAGGCCGCTCACGGGACCCGCGCCCCTTAGGGAGGGACACAGCAGGCCGCCCTCCGGGCCGCAACCGGGCAACGCGCCGCAGGGGCGCGGTGCGCCGCTCTCCGGGTCGCAGGCCGGGCGGGCGGGCCTTGCGGTCTCGCAGGTGCCGGTCCCCCGGGCGGGCGGCGGTTCGCTCGCGGAGGCCGGGGCCCTCGTGCGGCCTGAGGGCGCTCCGGTGCTGGCTGCCGTGGGGTTACGGGAGGTGACCGGGCCGACCGAGGAGTCGGTGGCCGCCGCGTTCGGGCACACGGCGGTGCTCGCCGGGCGGCCGGGCAACCAGCAAGCACTAAAGGCGGCGGGAAGGGCGTTCGGGCGGCTGGCGCATCTGCTCGACGCCGTGGAGGACCTGGCCGACGACCGGGCGAACGGCGCGTACAACCCGCTGGACGCCACCGGCACCGGTCTCGCCGAGGCGCGCCGCCACTGCGACGCCGCGCACACCGCCCTGCGGGAGGCGGTGGACGAGCTGGACCTGCCCCGGCCGGGCCTGGCGCGGGCGCTGCTGGTGCGGGAGACCGGCCGCGCCGTCACCCGCGCCTTCGCCACCGGCAGCGGGCAGTCCCCGGTGGACGACCCGAAGGCGCCGGGGCGGCGCAGGCAGGATCCGGGCGGCCTGCTGTCGTTCATGTGCGCGTCGCTGACCTGCTGTACGTGCGGGCTGTACCGGCCGGAGTGGGACGAGGAGCACGAGAGCTCGTTCTGCCAGCGGTGCGACTGCTCGGGCTGGGACTGCTGCTCGAACTGCGACTGCGGCTGCTGCTGCTCGGAGGACGGCGGCTGCGGCTGCGACGGCTGCAGTTGCGGCTGCGACTGACCCGGGCCGCGATCGCCCCGAAGGCGGCGGCCGGCCCGGCGGCGGGGGTCAGGCCAGGGCGGTGACGACGAGGAGGCCGAGCGCGGAGGCCGCGGCGACGACCAGGACGGCGACGCGGACCCGGCCCTGGTCGAGGTGGCGGCGCAGCGGCCCGGACAGGGCGAAGCCGAGGATCATCGGCACGACGAGCGCGCCCCCGGTGGCCAGGGCGCGCACCGGCAGGCGGTCGACCAGGGCGAGGACGGCGATCGACTGGGCAGCGCTGAGGAAGAAGAACATGGCCAGCGTGGCCCGGATCTGCGGCCCCCTGGCGTTCTGGTAGACGAGGGCGAGGGGCGGCCCGCCGATGCCGGTTGCGGTGCCGGTGACGCCCGACAGGAACCCGGCCGAGGTGATCGTCGCCCCGTTGCGCGGCACGCTGAACGCCCGCGCGGTGAGCCCCACGGCGGCCAGCACCATGACCGCCACGAAGACGCTGAGCGCGTGGATGGACACGTACACGACGATGAACGCCCCCACCACGCTGCCCGGGAGGCGGCCGAGGAGCGCGAAGCCGAGCCCGCGCCAGTCGACCCGCCGCCACTCGGCGGCGAGCGTGAACAGCGGCAGCGTCATGTTGACCACCTGCATCGCACCCGGCATGACGCCCGGGTCCAGCATGGTGAGCACGGGCACGCCCACCAGCCCCAGCCCGAACCCGACGCTGCCCTGCACCACCGCCCCGGCGAGCACCGCCGCCCCGCCGACGACCAGGACCAGCACCTCATGAGTCACGAAGAGGAGTCAACCACCACAACCTCCCCAAGACCGAGGCGGACGACCGAGGCGGGCGTACGGGCACGTGGACGGGGTGCGGACCGAAGCGAGCGTACGGGCACGGGAACGGGGTGCGCGCCGGGGCGGGCGGGCGTCCGGGCCGGCTGGAGATCGCCTAAGCTGCGTGATCGTGCGTCTGCTTCTCACCCTCCCGCTCCTCCTGTCGTCCGGGTTCGCGCTGCCCGCCCAGGCCCAGAGGCCGTACGTGGATCCGCTGGCGGTGACCGGCAGGATGGCGGCGGCGGCGTGCCCGGAGCCGGAAATCGTCCAGGGCGGGATCCCGCGCACCCGCGAATACCTCACCACGATCACGAAATGTCTGGACAAGTCGTGGTCCAAGCACCTCGCCGGGACGCGCCGGACGTTCCGCAAGCCCATCGTGCGCTACTACGACGAGCCCGCGCCGCGCGTGTGCGGCCTCGACTGGCCCGAGGGGGCCGCCGCCTTCTACTGCACCGAGCGGGCCACGCTGGTGTTCCCGCTGACGGGCCGCTGGATCGAGGACCGTACGGACCTCTACCCCCTCAAGGTGGCCGCGCACGAGTACGGCCACCACGTGCAGAGCCTGACCGGGATCAGGAAGCACTACGAGAGCGCCGCCGCCAGAGCCGGGCGGGCGCGGCGGGCGGAGCTGGGGCGGCGCTACGAGCTGCAGGCCGACTGCCTGTCGGGGGTGTTCCTGGGCAGCGTGTGGGGCTCGCTCGGCCGCGGCCGGGGCGACTGGGAGGCCCTGCTCGACGCGACCCGCGCCAGCGGTGACGACGACGGCGAGCGGCGCAGCCACGGCAAGGGCGCCAACCGCGCCTACTGGCTCAAGCGCGGCTTCACCACGCAGCGGCCCGGCTCCTGCGACACCTGGCCGGCCCCGCCCGCCCGCGTCGCCTGAGCCCCGCCCGCCCGGTGGGGGCGCAGGCCACCTCGTGAATGCCAAGAGCCGCCCGGCGGTGGGTGGTGCGCCGGGCGGCTCGTGACGGTCGGGTGGTTCCCCCGAGGTGGGCGCGTGAGGTGCGCGCGCCCGGCCCGGCCGCGTGAGGGCGGCCGGGCTCCCGCCGCCCGCCACCGGCTGATGACCGGGGCGCGGGCGGGGAAGCGGAGCGGGTCAGGACTTGGCGAGCAGCGAGCGCAGCACGTACTGCATGATGCCGCCGTGCCGGTAGTAGTCGGCCTCGCCGGGCGTGTCGATGCGCACGACCGCGTCGAACTCCACGTCGCCCGCCTTGACGTGCACCGTCTGCGGGATGGAGCCGTCGTTGAGCGCCTCGACTCCGGTGATGTCGAACGTCTCCTCGCCGGTCAGGCCCAGCGACTCGGCCGTGGCGCCCTCGGGGAACTGCAGCGGCAGCACGCCCATGCCGATGAGGTTGGAGCGGTGGATGCGCTCGTAGGACTCGGCGATGACGGCGCGGACGCCGAGCAGCGCGGTGCCCTTGGCGGCCCAGTCGCGCGAGGAGCCGGAGCCGTACTCCTTGCCGGCCAGGACGACCAGCGGGGTGCCGGCGGCGGCGTAGTTGACCGAGGCGTCGTAGATGAACGACACGGGCGCGTCGGCCTGGGTGAAGTCGCGGGTGTAGCCGCCCTCGGTGCCGGGCGCGATCTGGTTGCGCAGCCGGATGTTGGCGAACGTGCCGCGGATCATCACCTCGTGGTTGCCGCGCCGCGAGCCGTAGGAGTTGAAGTCCTTGACCTCGACGCCGTTGGCCTGCAGGTACTGGGCGGCGGGGGTGCCGACCTTGATGGACCCGGCGGGCGAGATGTGGTCGGTGGTGACGGAGTCGCCCACCTTGACCAGCACGCGGGCGCCGGCGATGTCGGTCACCGGCTCCGGCTCCGGCGGCATGCCGTCGAAGTAGGGGGCCTTGCGCACGTAGGTGGAGGCCGGGTCCCACTCGAAGGTGTCGCCGGTCGGGATCGACAGCGAGCGCCACAGGTCGTCGCCCTTGAACACGTCGGCGTAGTCGCGCTCGAACATGTCGCGGCCGATCGAGGAGTGGACGACTTCGGCGATCTCCTCCGGCGAGGGCCAGATGTCGCGCAGGTAGACGGGCTCGCCGTCGGCGCCGATGCCGAGCGGCTCGGTGTCGAGGTCGAGGTCCATGGTGCCGGCCAGCGCGTAGGCGACGACGAGCGGCGGGGACGCCAGGTAGTTCATCTTGACGTCGGGGTTGATGCGGCCCTCGAAGTTGCGGTTGCCGGACAGCACGGCGGTGACCGCGAGGTCGTTGGCCTGTACGGCCTCGGAGATCTCGGGAGGCAGCGGGCCGGAGTTGCCGATGCAGGTGGTGCAGCCGTAGCCGACGAGGTTGAAGCCGATCTTGTCGAGGTACGGCTGGAGGCCGGAGCGCTCGAAGTAGCCGGTGACGACCTGGGAGCCGGGCGCCAGGGAGGTCTTGACCCACGGCTTGCGGGTCAGGCCCTTCTCCACGGCGTTGCGGGCCAGCAGGGCGGCGCCCAGCATGACGTACGGGTTGGAGGTGTTGGTGCAGGAGGTGATCGCGGCGATGGAGACGATGCCGTGGTCGATCTCGAAGGAGGTGCCGTCGGCGAGCGTGACCGCGACCGGCTTGTGCGGGCGGGCGCCGTTGGCGTCGGCGTTGGAGGCGGGCGCGTCGGAGGCGGGGAAGCTCTCCTTGACGGCCTCGTCGACGCCGTCGGGGTCGTCGACGTAGGCGCGCACGTCGCGGCGCCAGGTCTCCTTGGCGGCCGACAGCTCGATGCGGTCCTGCGGACGCTTGGGGCCGGCGATGGACGGCACGACGGTGCCCAGGTCGAGCTCGATGTACTCGGAGAACTGGGGCTCGGGGTCGTGCGGGTCGAGCCACAGGCCCTGGGCCTTGGCGTAGGCCTCGACGAGCGCGATCTGCTCCTCGGAGCGGCCGGTCAGGCGCAGGTAGTCGACGGTCTGGCCGTCGATGGGGAAGATGGCGCAGGTGGAGCCGAACTCGGGGCTCATGTTGCCGATCGTGGCGCGGTCGGCCAGCGGCACGGAGGAGACGCCCTCGCCGTAGAACTCCACGAACTTGCCGACGACGCCGTGCTTGCGCAGGATCTCGGTGATGGTGAGCACCAGGTCGGTGGCGGTGGCTCCGGCGGGCAGCTTGCCGCTGAGCTTGAAGCCGACGACGCGCGGGATGAGCATGGAGATCGGCTGGCCGAGCATGGCGGCCTCGGCCTCGATGCCGCCGACGCCCCAGCCGAGCACGCCGATGCCGTTCTCCATCGTGGTGTGGGAGTCGGTGCCGACGCAGGTGTCGGGGTAGGCCTTGCCGTCGCGGGTCATGACGACGCGGGCCAGGTGCTCGATGTTGACCTGGTGGACGATGCCGGTGCCGGGCGGGACGACCTTGAACTCGTCGAAGGCGGTCTGGCCCCAGCGCAGGAACTGGTAGCGCTCGCGGTTGCGCTCGTACTCGCGCTCGACGTTGCGCTGGAAGGCGTCGGGGTGGCCGAAGTAGTCGACGATGACGGAGTGGTCGATGACCATCTCGGCCGGGGCGAGCGGGTTGATGCGGGCGGCGTCGCCGCCGAGGTCGCGCACGGCCTCGCGCATGGTGGCCAGGTCGACGACGCAGGGCACGCCAGTGAAGTCCTGCATGATGACGCGGGCCGGGGTGAACTGGATCTCCACGCTCGGCGCCGCGTTGGGGTCCCAGGAGCCCAGGGCGCGGATGTGGTCGGCGGTGATGTTGGCGCCGTCCTCGGTGCGGAGGAGGTTTTCCAGCAGGATTTTCAGGCTGTACGGGAGGCGGGCAGCGCCTTCGACAGCGTCCAGCCGGAAAATCTCATATGACGCGTCGCCGACGCGCAGCGTGTCACGGCTGCCGAAGCTGTTCGCGGACACGGTGATTCGCCTCCTCCATAGACAGTTGCTCACTTGAGATCCTGCCGCACGCGGGAAGCGTTCTCGACGTCAGGTCACCCTAAGTCGGCCGCGCAGGTCTCTCGATGTCAAGATATCTCGAAAAGTATCTCGACATCAAGTTAAACGGGGGCGAGCCGCCAGAAGAGCAGGCCCACGATCGCCAGCGACAGCAGCGGAGCGAGGATCTTCTGCTCGAACTTGCGCCCCGTCTTGATGCCGATCTTCCACGGCAGCACGAACTTCATCGACAGCGGCCACAGCACCGGGCACCCGCGTTCGGTCATGCAGTCGCCCACCACGTGCATGAGACAGCCGATCCCCACGGCCAGCCCCAGCCAGGCGTACCCCACCGACAGCGACAGGAACACGGCGTAGAGCCCCGCCGTCAGGCCGATGTTGACCATGGCCGAGCCGAGCTTCTTGCCCGGGATGCCGATGCCGATCGCGCGCAGGGCCAGCCCGATGAGCAGCACGACCATGATGTCGCGGCCGATCGGATAGGTGTTGGCCAGCCAGTGCGTGCCGAACCCGACCGCCACCGCGAACGCCAGGGAGTGCGTGGCACCCCGGTGCCCGCCGCTGATCCACGACACGCCCTTGCTCAGTAACCAGGTGACCGGGCCGAACGTCTGCGCGATCGTCGCGCTGGGGTGGTCGAGGTCGGGCAGCATGGCGGCGCCGGCGCAGATGATGGCCCCGGCGATCAGCTCGGCCGGGCTCAGCGCGGTGGCCATGATGCCGGTGTCGATGAACCGGGAGGACTCGTTGAGCAGCGGCAGCGCCGCGAGCGGCGGCGCCAGCCCCAGCCAGGCGATGACCCCGGTGAGCGCGTGCGTGTGCCCCATCATGATCGGGACTGTACGGCAATCCGCGCCGGTGTGCGGTGCCCGGGCGCGGACCCCGCGAAACGTCCCGCAAACGCAGACGAGGTCGTCTCCGCGGCGACAGCACCCCCCAGCCCTGCCGACGCGGAACGACCTCGTCTGCTGTGAACAACGGACTCCTCCCGGATCCTGTTCCCGGATTCCCGGAAGTTTTTGGTGATCTGTCTCACTTGAGCATCACCCTTGATGGCGACATTCTTCCGATATATCGTTGAAGCATCGAGAACGATCGCGAGGAGGCACCACGATGACATCCGCTCAGGCGGCCGGGGGCCAGTGGCCCGACGCGCACGAGTTCAAGAAGGCCGCGAAGGAGGCGATCAAGGCCGTGGCCGACGCCTTCGAGCAGGGCCACCACCACCGCGGCGGCCCGCACGAGCACCGGCACCGGGGGCGCCGCGGGCCGGGAGCGTTCCCGTTCGACCTGGGCCGGGGGCCGTGGGGCCAGGGCCCGTTCGGCGGGCACCGGGGCTGGGGCGGCCGGCCGCGCAAGGCCAAGCGGGGCGACGTGCGCGCCGCGATCCTGGCCCTGCTGGCCGAGGAGCCGCGCAACGGCTACCAGATCATCCAGGAGATCGCCGAGCGCAGCGAGGGCGGCTGGAAGCCCAGCCCCGGCGCCGTCTACCCGGCGTTGCAGCAGCTCAGCGACGAGGGTCTGGTCATCTCCGAGGAGAACGAGGGCCGCAAGACCTTCCGGCTCACCGACACCGGCCGCGCCTACATCGAGGCGCACGCCGACGAGGTCCGCGCCCCGTGGGACGAGATGCGGCCCGACATCGATGACAGCACGGCCGACCTCTGGGACCTGTCGCGCCAGTCGGCGTTCGCGCTGATGCAGGTTCTGCAGACCGGCACTGATGCGCAAATCCGCGAAGCGCGTAAGACTCTGGTGGAGACCCGGCGCAGGCTCTACCAGATTCTGGCCGACGGCGACCCGGGTGAGGAGTGAGCCTTGAAGGGGGTGGCGACCGCCATGGACCACGGCGACCTGCGCATCGGTGACGCCGAGCGCGAGCGGACGATGGCCTCCCTGCGCGAGCACTTCGCGCTGGGGCGCCTGACACACGAGGAGCTCGACGAGCGGCTGGACCGGACGCTCGCCGCCCGCACCCGGCGGGACCTGGCCACGATCACGCAGGACCTGCCCGGCGAGGGCCCCGTCGCCCAGGCCGGGCCGGTGCCGCCGCACACGGTCGACTCCTGGCACGCGGCGATGCGCGAGCAGCGCGACCGCATGCGGGAGCTGGCCCAGCGGCACCCCGGCATGAGCCATCATCTGCGCGGGCCCCGGCACCCGGGCCGCCGCCACGGCCACGGCCCGGGGCGGTTCGTGCCGATCCTGGTCATGCTCATGGTGGCGATGGTGGTGACCGGCGGGGCGGGCCTGTTCAAGCTGCTCTTCTTCGTCGCGCTCGGGGCGATGGTGTTCTCTCTGGTCAAGCGGGCGTGCGACCGGAGGTGAGCGGGCTCAGCCCATCTCCTCCAGCCGGCGCCCCTTGGTCTCCTTGACCCACTTGAGGACGAAGACGAACGACAGCAGGGCGAACAGGGCGTACATCGCGTACGTGAGCGGCAGGTTCCACTCGGCGAGGGCCGGGAACGTGACGGTGATCAGCCAGTTGGCGATCCACTGCGCGGCGGCGGCGACGCCGAGCGCGGCGGCGCGGATCCGGTTGGGGAACATCTCGCCGAGCAGCACCCAGACCACCACCCCCCACGACAGCGCGAAGAACAGCACGAACAGGTTGGCGGCGATCAGCGCGATCATGCCCTGCGGGTCGGGCAGCGACACGTCGCCGCCGACGGGCCTGGCGGAACTGAACGCCCAGGCGGCGGCGGCCAGCGAGATCGCCATGCCGGCGGAGCCGATGAGGAGCAGCGGCCGGCGCCCGATCTTGTCGACGAGCGAGATGGCGATGAACGTGCCGATGATGTTGATGATCGAGCTGGAGAAGCTGATCAGCAGCGAGTTGGCCTGGTTGATGCCCACCGACTGCCACAGGACCGATGAGTAGTAGAAGATGACGTTGATTCCCACGAATTGCTGAAAGGCCGACAGGACGATGCCGATCCACACGATCGGCAGCAGGCCGAGCGCCGGGCCGCGCAGATCCTTCATCGTGGGCCTGGCCTCGGACCTCAGCACGTGCTGGATCTCCCGTACGCGCTCGTCCAGGTCCACGTCCTCGCCCTCGACCTCGGCCAGCACCGCGCGGGCCTGCCGGGTGCGGCCCGCCATGATGAGGTAGCGCGGCGACTCGGGGATCGTCGAGGCGAACAGCAGGAAGAGCAGCGCGGGCACGACGCAGGCGCCGAGCATCCACTGCCACGCCTCCAGCCCCCACAGCTGGTTGTTGACGTCGCCGCCCGCCAGCCTGGCGATCACGTAGTTGACGAGCTGGGAGACGGCGATGCCGAGCACGATCGCGAGCTGCTGGAACGAGCCGAGCCTGCCCCGGTAGGCGGGCGGCGCCACCTCGGCGATGTAGGTGGGCCCGAGCACCGAGGCCATGCCGATCGCGGCGCCCGCGAGCACCCGCCACAGCGCCAGGTCCCAGATCGCGAACGGCAGCATCTGCCCGATCGAGCTGATGGCGAACAGCACCGCGGCCACCTGCATGGTCCGGGTGCGCCCCCACCGGTCGGCGAGCCGTCCGCCGATCCAGGCGCCGACGGCCGAGCCGAGCAGCGCGATCGCCACCACGAACCCGGTCTCGACCGCGCCGACCGCGAAGTGGCGCTGGATGCCGACCACGGCGCCGTTGATGACCGAACTGTCGTAGCCGAACAGGAACCCGCCGATGGCCGCCGCCGCCGCGATGAAGACGACGTGACCCAGGTTCTCCTGATGGGCGTGCTGAGTAGCCATGCGGGTCCTTCCCCCTCTGGCTGAGGGACATACCCGTGACTACCTTACGTACTGCTCCAATTACTCAAAATTGGGCGAGCCAGAAGACCGCCACCACCACGGCCGCCACCGCCAGGGCGACGCCGTACAGCAGGACGGCGCGGCCCAGGCGGCGGCGCAGGTAGCCGGGCCGGTGCCGGTCGGCGGTCACAGGCGCGGGTCCACGGGCTCGGACTCCAGCGCGAGCACGGCGAAGACCGGCTCGTGCACCCGCCAGCCCGGCTCGCCGTCGGCCAGCCGCGCCAGCGCCTCCAGGCCGAGCGCGTGCTCGCGCAGCGCCAGCGACCGCTTCTTGCCGAGGAAGCGCCGGCGCAGCACGCCCAGCGACTCGGTGTAGTCGGGGCCGTAGATGATGCGCAGGTACTCGCGGCCCCTGACCTTGACGCCCGGCTGGACCCGGCCGCCGGTGTGCGCGGCGGGCTTGACCACCATGCCCTCGCCGCCCGCCGCCGTCATCGCCTCCCACCAGGCCGTCGCCTCGGCGCGGGACGACGGCGAGTCCAGCGAGACGAACACGTGCCGGGTCGGCGCGATGATCGGCGCGTCGAGCAGCCCCAGCGTCGACAGGTGCCAGGCGTGCGGCTCCAGCGCCGTGGCCCGGCCCTCGCAGGCGAGGATCTGGAACGGCGCCAGCCGCACCCCCTCCAGGCCGTCGACCGGCCAGCAGTAGCGGGCGTAGGCGTCGCGGAACAGCGTGGCGTTGCCCGCCCGGCGGCGGGTGCGCTCCAGCAGCTCCGACACCTCCAGCCCGCGCGCGGCGGCGGCCTCCAGCGCCGAGACCGCCTCCGGCAGCGCGGCCCCGGCGGCGGCGCCCACGGACGCGTACTGGGACCTGATGAGCCCGTCCGCCTTCGCCGACCAGGGCAGCAGCTCGCAGTCGAGCACCACCCAGTCGGAGCCGAGCGCGTCCCACAGCGGCGCGCACGCCTCCCGCAGCCGGTCGACCAGCGGCGTCAGGTCGTCGAAGAACGGCCGCCCGGTGCGCGTGTAGACGGCGCCCGCGCTGCCGTCGGTGACGCCGAACCGCGCCGCCGCCACCTCGGGCGTGCGGGCGAGCACGGCCACGGCCCGCGAGCCCATGTGCTTCTCCTCGCACACGACCTCGGCCACCCCGGCCTCGGCGAACTCCGCGAACGCCTCCTCCGGGTGCTCCAGGTAGCCGTCGAGCGCGGACGTCTGCGACGGCGCCATCGTCGGCGGCAGGTAGACGAGCCAGCGCGGGTCGACCGCGAAGCGGCTCATGACCTCCAGCGCCGCGGCGGCGTTCTCCTCGGCCACCTTGACCCGGCCGGCGAAGCGCGTCTCGACGTGGCGGGTGCCCTGCACGTCGCCGATGTCGAGCATGACCGCGTCACGCGCGGGGGCGGCCAGCGGCTTGACCGGCTCGTACCACACCTTCTCCGCCGGCACCCGGACGAGCTCGCGCTCCGGGTAGCGCAGCGCGGTCAGGTGGCCGCCGAACACGCAGCCGGTGTCGAGGCAGATCGTGTTGTTGACCCATTCCGGCTGGACCGTCGGCGTGTGGCCGTAGACGACCATGGCCCGGCCCCGGTACTCCTCGGCCCACGGGTAGCGCACGGGCAGCCCGTACTCGTCGGTCTCACCGGTGGTGTCGCCGTACAGGGCGAAGGCGCGCACGCGGCCGGAGGCGCGGCCGTGGTAGGCCTCCTTGAGCCCGGCGTGCGCGACCACGAGCCGCCCCTCGTCCAGCACGTAGTGGCTGAGCAGCGAGTCCATGAACGTCCGCGCCGACTCGACGAACTCCGGCGGCTCGGCGGCGAGCTGGTCGAGCGACTCCTGCAGCCCGTGGGCCACCTTGACGTTGCGCCCGGCCAGCGCGCGCACGAGCTTCTGCTCGTGGTTGCCGGCCACGCAGATCGCGGTGCCGGCCGCGACCATGCTCATGACCAGGCGCAGCACGCCCGGCGTGTCGGGGCCCCGGTCGACGAGGTCGCCGACGAACACGGCGGTGCGGCCCTCGGGGTGCGTGAGCCCCTGCCAGCCGAGCTCGGCCAGCAGCGCCTCCAGCTCCGCCCGGCAGCCGTGGACGTCGCCGATGATGTCGAACGGGCCGGTCAGCTCGCGCCGGTCGGACCACGCCTTCTCGTACGTGATCTCCGCCCGATCGATCTCCTCGACGCCGCGCAGCACGTGGACCTTGCGGAAGCCGTCGCGGGAGATCTTGCCGAGCGAGCGGCGCAGGTCCTTGCGCTGGCGGATCACCACGCGGGCGCCGAAGTCGCGGTCGGGGCGGCCGGCGTTGCGCTCGACGGCGACCTCCTCCGGCACGTCGAGCACGATGGCGTCGGCCATCACGTCGTGCTGCCGGGCGAGGTCGATGAGGCTCTTGCGGGCCGCGTACTGCACGTTGGTGGCGTCGACCACGGTGAGCAGGCCGCGCGACAGGCGCACGCCGACGATGTGGTGCAGCAGGTCGAACGCGGCGGGGGTGGCGCTCTGGTCGTTCTCGTCGTCGGAGACCAGGCCGCGGCAGAAGTCGGACGAGATGACCTGCGACGGCTTGAAGTGGCGGGCGGCGAAGGTCGACTTGCCGCTGCCCGAGACGCCGACGAGCACGACGAGCGACAGCTCGGGAACGCTAATCACGGGTGAACACCCCCATCTGGGTCGGCGGGCCGACCTCCGGATCCTCCTCGCCCACGGGCCGGAACACGACCCGGTAGCCGTGCCGGGCCGCCACGTCCTGGGCCCAGGCGGCGAACTCGGCCCTGGTCCACTCGAAGCGGTGGTCGGCGTGGCGCAGGCCGGTCAGGAACTCGTAGCGGACGTTGTACTCGACGTTGGGCGTGGTCACGAGCACGTGCGCGGGCCTGGCGTGACCGAACACGACGTGTTCGAGGGCGGCCAGCCGGGGCGGGTCCACGTGCTCGATCACCTCCATGAGCACGGCGGCGTCGTAGCCGGTCAGGCGCTTGTCGGTGTAGGTGAGCGCGCCCTGGAACAGCGTGAGCCGGGCGCGCTTGGCGTCGGGCATGCGCTCCAGCTTGAGCTTGCGCGCGGCGATGGTCAGCGCCATCGGCGAGACGTCCATGCCGGCGACCCTGGCGAAGCGCGGCCTGGACAGCAGCGCCCCGACCAGCTCGCCCTGGCCGCAGCCCAGGTCGATCACGCTGACGGCTCCGAGCTCCTCCAGCGTCTCCAGCACGGCCTCGCGGCGCCGCGTGTTGAGCGGCGTGCGCCTGACGGGCCGCTCGCCGAGCCCGTCCGCCTCCGCCTCGACAGCCTCGGCCGCCTCCGCCTCGGCGGCCTCGTCGGCCGCGGTCTCCCCCGCCGGGGCGTCCTCCGCGACCGCGGGCTCCAGCTGTTCCTCGGTGTCGTCGCCCAGCTCGGCCAGGCGGGCGAGGGCGACGCGGGCCATGCTCCAGCGCCGGCCCAGGTAGCGGCGGACGATCAGCCCGCGCTCCGGGTGGTCGCGCAGCCAGCCCTCCCCGGCGCGCACGAGCTTGTCGATCTCGTCCGGCGCCATCCAGTAGTGCTTGGCCTCGTCCAGCACCGGCAGCAGCACGTACAGGTGGTTGAGCGCGTCGGCCAGCCGCACGGTGCCGTCGAGCGTGAGCCGCACGTACCGCGAGTCGCCCCACTCGGGGAAGCCCGCGTCGAGCGGCACCGGCTCGGCGGTGACGTGCCAGCCGAGCGGCGTGAACAGCCGCCCGGCCAGCTCGGGGCCGCCCCGGCAGGGCAGCGCGGGCAGCCGGATCCGCAGCGGCAGCGGCGTGGCGGCCAGCTCCGGCCGGGCGTTGCAGCGTCCGGCCCGCGCGGTGCGGAACACGTCGGCCAGCGCCACGGCCAGCAGCGACGAGGCCGCGTAGGGCCGGTCGTTGACGTACTGCGACAGGCTGAAGTCGGGCGATCCCTTGCCCCGTGACCGGGCCAGCTTGACCGGGTCGACGTCGAGCAGGAGCGCCGCCGTGCAGCGTTCCGCGCCCGCCTCGGGGTAGAACACCGTCGCCTCGCCGAACGACTGGGCGAACCGTTGCACCCGGTCCGGATGCTTGTGCAGCAGGAAGCCCAGGTCGGTGGCAGGCGACACGGTGGTGGAGATCGTCAGCAACACCCCGCCAAGTGTGCCGCAGCCCGGCTGGGACATGCCACCGCATATCCGATCAGACGTGCGGCAACACCTCGGCCGCGATCAGCTCCAGGTGGTCCAGGTCGGCCAGGTCCATCACCTGGAGGTAGACGCGCTCGGCCCCCAGCTCGCCGAGCTTGCCGATCTTCTCCAGCACCTCGGCGGGCGTCCCGGCGAGCCCGGCCTCGCGCAGCGTTTCGAGCGACTGCTCGATGACGGCGGCCCGGCGCTCCAGCTCGGCCTGGTCGCGCCCGACGCACACGGTCTGCGCCGCCGACAGGACGACCTCGCGTCCGGTCCGCTCGCACGCCTGCCGGACCCGGTCGAAGGCGGCTCCGGTGTCGCCGAGCCGGTGGAACGGCACGTTGTACTCGTCGGCGAACGTGGCGGCCAGCCGGGGCGTGCGCTTGGCGCCGACGCCGCCGATGATGATCGGCGGGCCGGGCCGCTGCGCCGGCTTGGGCAGCGCGGGCGAGTCGACGAGCCGGTAGTAGCGGCCGTCGTAGGAGAAAGACTTGCCGGCCGCCCACAGCCCCCGGACGATCTCCAGCTGCTCCTCGAAGCGGCCGAACCGCTCCGCCACCGGCGGGAACGGGATCCCGTACGCGGCGTGCTCGCCGTCGAACCAGCCGGTGCCGAGCCCGAGCTCGACGCGCCCGCCGCTCATGGCGTCGACCTGGGCGACGCTGATCGCCAGCGGGCCGGGCAGCCGGAAAGTCGCGGGGGTCACCAGCGTGCCCAGCCGGATCCCGGACGTCTCCCGCGCCAGCCCCGCCAGCGTGATCCACGCGTCCGTCGAGCCGGGGCCCGGGTCGCCCGCGCCGATGCGCTGGTAGTGGTCGGACCGGAAGAACGCGTCGAAGCCGAGGCGCTCGGTGGCCTGGGCGACGGCGAGGAGATCGTCGTAGGTGGCGCCCTGCTGGGGCTCGGTGAAGATCCGCAACTTCATGTCGCCATTATCGCCACACAACGGACGTCATCCGGAGATTGCCCCCGCGACACCGCGAACGCTTGCTAACGTCCACCCTCAAGCGCACCCTGTAGCTCTGCGAACACGGAGGGTGGTCGACATGTCGGCTTCGCGGCGCAGAAGACCCACCGGCACGCTCCCGCGGCCCTTCGCGGTCCTGTTCGCCCTGGCCCTGACCGGCGCGACAGGGGTGGCGGTCTCGCTGCTGCCCGCCCGCGCCACGCTCCAGCCGGCCGACCCGCCGCCCCCGCCCGCGCGGCCCTCCCCGTCCCCCTCGCCGACGCCGCCGCCCGTGCCCGGCGGCTACGTCGGCTTCGTCGACACCGCCGCCGACCCGGGCTTCGACCTGCCGGCCGACTCGCGCCGCACCGGGGTGCGCTGGTACGCGCTCGGCCACCTGGTCGCCGGGCCCGACGGGTGCGGCGTGCGCTGGGCCGGGCGGCTCGACTTCGGCCACGACCCGGTCGCCAACAAGATCGGGCGGCTGCGCGCCAGGGGCGGCGACGCCGGGCTGGTCTTCGGCGGCCCCGACGGGCGGGAGGCCGCCGCCACCTGCACCAGGCCGGGCGCGCTCGCCGCCGCCTACCGGCGGGCCGTCGGCGCGTTCGACGCCGCCTACATCGACTTCGACCTGCGCTCCGACGCCGGCCTCGACCCGCGCTCGGGCGCCGGTGAGGCCACGGTGCTGCGGCGGGCGCGGGCGATCCGGGCGCTGCAGCAGGAGCGGCGGCTGCGGGTCGGCTTCACGCTGCCGCTCAAGCCGTACGGGCTGGCCGCGCGCGACGTCGAGACGCTGCGGCTCACCCGGCGGGCGGGCGCCGACGTCTCCGGCGTCAACCTGCTGGCCGAGATCGAGCCGCAGAGCGCGCCCGAGGGCCGGATGCAGCGGCTCGCCGAGGCGCTGCGCGCCGCCCGCACCCAGCTCGCCGAGGTGTACGGCCTGGCCGAGCCCGACGACGCCTGGCGGCGGATGGCGGTGACCTGCGTGCTGTCCGGCCCGGACGACCTGAGCGAGGGCGACGCCCGCAAGCTCACCGCCTTCGCCGCCCGCTACGGCGTGCCGTGGCTGTCCGCGCGGGGCGCCGAGCCCGCCCCGGAGGCGGCCCGCGTCCTGCACGGCTTCTCCGCGTGACCTCGGCGCACCCCCGCTGAAACTATAAGGTTGTCCCGATACGGGGTGCTTTTGGGCGATAGGGGGATGGGCGGGTGTCCACCAGGCCGGAGACCGCGAAGAAGCTCCTGCTCTACTGGATGGACGGCATGGTCGTCCTCCTGGGCTTCTTCCTCGTCGCGGTGATGGTGAACGCCACGACGGAGGGCCGGCAGTCCCCCGTCACCACCGCCGTGGGCCTGCTGTCCATGGCCGGCGTGATGGTCCTGTACTCCCTCGTGATGCGCGACGCCTACGACGAGCGCCCCCGGCCGACGGCGAAGCTGGTCGCCGGCGGGCTGCTCACCGCCGCCGCGATGCTGCCGGTCCTGCCCCTGCCGCCCGACGCCAGCGGCACCTGGGAGACGCTGACGTACGTGTGGCTCTCCTCCGTCGCGCTGTATCTGCCGCTGTGGGTGACCGTCTGCGCCGGCGCCACGCTCGTCACCGCGATCACCGTGTACGTCTCGGCCGCGCTGGACCAGCCCTGGCAGGCGGTGCTGATGAGCCAGGCGCTGAGCGCGGTCTTCATCCCGGCCGCCACCTGGATCTGGTGCTGGCTGTGGCGGACGATCCGCGACGCGCACGACAGCCAGGCCGCCAAGGCCCGCCTCGCCGTGGCCGAGGAGCGGCTGCGCTTCGCCCGCGACCTGCACGACCTGCTCGGCCACAGCCTGTCGGTGATCACGCTGAAGAGCGAGCTGGCCGCCAAGCTCGCCACCAAGGACGCAGCCAAGGCCGGGCGCGAGATGGCGGAGGTGCGCCGCCTGGCCGGTGAGTCGCTGGTCGAGGTGCAGGTGGCCGTCGACGGCTACCGGATGCTGGACCTGGACGCGGAGCTGAGAGGCGTGCGCGCCGCGCTGGAGGGGGCCGGGGCCCGCTGCGTGACCGACGTCCGGGCCGACGACCTGTCGCCCGAGGCCCGTACGCTGCTCGCCTGGGCGGTGCGTGAGGGGGCCACCAACGTGCTCAAGCACAGCAAGGCCACGAGCTGCGAGATCACCATCGCCCGCGGGGTGCTGGAGATGCGCAACGACGGGGTGCCGCCGGACGCGCCCGCGGGCGCGGGGAGCGGGCTGCGCGGGCTGGCCGAGCGGATGGCGACGGCGGGCGGCTCGTTCTCCGCCTCGCCCACGCCCGCCGGGGAGTTCCTGCTGCGCGCGGAGGTGCCCGTATGAGCCGGCCCTTCCGCGCCGGCCGGACGCGCGCGGCCACCAAGCTGGACAAGATCCGCTGGATCGTCGTCTACTCCGGCGACATCGGCTTCCTCATCGGCCTGGTGGGGCTGCTGCACCTGGCGCTCCTCGTGCTCGAGTACGGCCTCCCGGTGCCCGTGGCCGTGATCTCCGGGGCGTTGCAGCTGGCCCTGATCGTGATGGCGAGCCGCGCGGTCCGGATCGCCGTGCGCGGCGAGCGGCGTCCGACCGCCATGCTCGTGGCCGGCGGGGTGATCACGCTGCTGCAGCTGGTGATCCCGGTCATCTGGGCCGCTCCCGTGTGGCTGGCCATGATCGCGCCGTTCGTGCGCCGCCGGACCCTGGCCGCGGCGACGCTGGCCACGCTCGGGCTGACCACGGCCAACCTCCTGATCGCCGGCGACCTCCAGCCGCTGCCGCTGGTCGTGCAGGGCGCGCTCAGCTTGACGCTCGGCGCCGGGATGCAGGCCAACATGTGGCTGTGGCGCCTCGCCAAGGAGGCGCACGAGGGGCAGGAGGCCAAGGCGCTGCTGGCGGTGTCGGAGGAGCGGCTGCGGTTCGCCCGCGACCTGAACGACCTGCTCGGCCAGAGCCTGACCGGCATCGCGGCCCGCGCGGCGGGCGCCCAGGAGCTGCTGCGCGCCGACCCGGAGGACGCGGCGCGCGAGATGTTCGAGGTGCGCGACACGGCCCGGCAGGCGCTGCGCGAGGTGCGCGCCACCGTGCAGAGCTACCGGGCGCTCGACTTCGACGAGGTGCTGGCCAGCGTCCGCGCTGTGCTGGAGGCCGCCGACGTGCGCTGCACGGTCGAGGCCGACGACACCGCCGGCCTGGCGCCGGAGACCCGTACGCTGCTGGCCACCGTGGTCCGCGAGGGCGCCACCAACGTCCTCAAGCACAGCCGGGCCGAACGCTGCACGATCACGATCAGGGAAGGAATCCTCGAGATGTCCAACGACGGCGTCAGCGGAGCCGTGGGCGAGCACGCCCCCAACGGTCTCGGCGGCCTCGCCAAGCGCGTCGCGACCGCCGGCGGCTCGCTCTCGGCCGCGCCCACCCCCGACGGCGCCTTCCTGCTCAGGGTCGAGGTGCCCGCATGACCACGCGCGTGCTGCTGGCCGACGACGAGCACCTGATCCGCGGCGCCATCGCCGCCCTGCTGGACCTGGAGGACGGCATCCAGGTCGTCGCCCAGGTCGGCCGGGGCGACGAGGTCGTGGCGGCCGTGGCGGAGCACCGGCCGGACGTGGCGGTGCTCGACATCGAGATGCCCGGCATGGACGGGCTCAGCGCCGCCGAGCGGATCAGCGCCGACTGCAAGATCGTCATCCTGACGAGCCTGGGCCGGCCCGGTTACCTGCGCCGCGCGATGGCCGCCGGGGTGAGCGGGTTCCTGGGCAAGGACGCCTCGGCGGAGGAGCTGGCGATGGCGATCCGCAAGGTGCAGGCGGGCGGGCGCTACCTGGACGCCGAGCTGGCGGCGGCGGCGATGGCGGCCGGCGACAGCCCGCTGACCGACCGGGAGCGTGACGCGCTGCGCCTGGCGGCCGACGGCATGGCCATCTCCCGGATCGCCGGGGAGCTGCACCTGACGGAGGGCACCGTGCGCAACTACCTGTCGAGCGCCATGACCAAGCTCAACGCCCAGAACCGGCTGGAGGCCATCCGCACCGCCCAGCGCATGGGCTGGCTGTGACGGGTCAGGCGTCCGCGCGGACCGGTTCCTCCCAGTCGACGCGGTAGTCGTAGATCCACCGGCTCGGGTCCTCGCCCCGCCGGGCCATCCGCTTCAGCGCGGCCGACATGATGAGGTCGCGCGGGATGCGGGCGATCGGCCCGAGCCCCTTCCAGCCGCCGGTGCTGTTGCCCTGGGCGACGACGCGCTCGACGCGGGCGCGGCGCAGCCGCTCGTAGGCGGTGAAGGCGGCGGTGACGCCGGGGCTGTCGCGCAGGCACTTGGCCAGGACGACGGTGTCCTCGATGGCCATGGCGGCGCCCTGCCCGATCGACGGGGCGGTGGCGTGGGCGGCGTCGCCGATGACGATCATCCGGTCGCGGTGCCAGCGGGGCACGGCCGGGACGTCGTACGTCTTCCAGGCGTCGAAGATCTTGCCGGAGGCCGCGACGAGGCCGGCGGCGGGGCCCTCGTCGTCGCGGAACAGGCCGAGCAGGTGGGCCCGCCACTCCTCCGGGCCGGTCGCGGCCAGTTCGGCGCGGCTGGGCTCGGCCTTCCTGGTGAGGTTGGCCGCCCACCAGACCTCGCCGTCCGGGTGGGTGAGGTGCGCGAAGAAGGCGTGCCTCCCGAAGATCGCGCACATCAGCCCCGGTTCGGCGCCGGTGGACACGCCGCGGGCGTAGCCGCCGGTGTTGAGCAGTCCCGAGTAACGGACGCCGGGCGCGCGCGGGTCGATGATCTCGCGGGTGCGTGACCACAGCCCGTCGGCGCCGATGAGCAGGTCGCCCTCGGCCGTGCCGCCGTCGGCGAACCTGGCCAGCACCCGGCGGCCGTCGCTCTCGGCCTCGACGAGCCGCTTGCCGTACTCGATCGGCACGCCGAGCCGTTCGGCGTGCAGGCGGAGCAGCCGGTAGAGGTCGGCGCGCTTGACGGTCCGGCTGACGGTGCCGTCGGGGAGCGGGTCGCCGTAACGGAGCTCGCCGAGTTTCCTGCCGGAGCCGCTGGTCAGGGCCATCCTCGGCGTCGCGAAGCCGATCTCCCCGGCGTCGACGCCGAGGGTGCGTAAGGCGTGGAGCGCGTTGACCGAGAGGGTCAGGAAGGCGCCGGCGTTGTCGGCGTCGCGGTCGTAGGCCTCGTGGACGACGGCGGCGATGCCCGCCTTGTGCAGCGCGATCGCGCTCAGCGTGCCGGCGATGCCGCCGCCCGCGATCAGCGATGTGTATGTCATACACTCGAATATATGGCATACACTTCGGGAGGAGTCAACGAGTGAAGGCGGAGCGATGAAGGAAGAGCTGCCCGCGGGCCTCGCCGAGCTGTGGGCCCGGCTCGGCGCGCCCGAGCCCGCGCCGAGAAACCGGCTGACGCTCTCCCGCGTCACCGGCGCGGCCGTCGAGCTGGCCGATGCCGACGGGCTCGACGCCGTGTCGATGGCCCGGGTCGCCGAGCGGCTCGGCTACACCACGATGTCGCTCTACCGGCACGTCAAGAGCAAGAACGAGCTCCTGCTGCTGATGCTCGACCGCGTCGCGGCCCTGCCCCCCGAGCTGGACGAGCCCTTCGACGGCTGGCGCGACGGCCTGGAGCGCTGGTGCCGGGCGCAGTGGGAGATGCTGCACGCCCACCCCTGGGTCGTGCACCTGCCGATCACCGGGCCGCCGATCACGCCCAACCAGCTCGCCTGGACCGACCGCGCCCTGCGCACCCTGCGCGGCACCGGGCTGAGCGAGGCCGACAAGGCGGGCGTCGCCCTGCTGGTCGCCAGCCACCTGCACACCGTGGCGCGGCTCGGCGCCGACCTCGGGTCCGCCGCCTCGGGCGAGTCGATCGCCGCCTACAGCGACCTGCTCGGCCGGCTGGTCGACGGGGCCCGCTTCCCCGCGCTGCGGGCCGCCGTCGACGCCGGCGCCTACGACTATCCCGCGGGCACCCCGGCCGAGGAGCGGCGGCTGGACTACCGGTTCGGGCTCGCCCGCATCCTCGACGGCGTCGCCGCGCTGATCAGCTCGGCCGGCGGGTGAGCAGCGCCACGCACTCCACGTGGTGGGTCATCGAGAAGGCGTCGAAGGCGCGCAGGTCACCCAGCTCGTAGCCGCGCTCGGCGAACCACTTCAGGTCGCGGGCCAGCGTCGCCGGGTCGCACGACACGTACACCACGCGCAGCGGCTCCAGCGACACGACGCGCTCCACCACGTCGAGGCCCAGCCCCGAGCGGGGCGGGTCGACCACGACGAGGTCGGCCCGCTCGATCTGGAAGCGGTCCAGCGCCTCCTCCACCCGGCCGCGCTCGACCCTCGCCTGAGGCAGGTCGCGCAGGTTGGCGCGGGCGTCGCGCACGGCGGCGGCCTCCGACTCCAGCCCGAACACCGCCCCCTCGGGGCCGACCGCCTCGGCCAGGCCCGCCGCGAACAGGCCCACGCCGCAGTAGAGGTCGAGCGCCCACTCCCCCGGCTCCGGCGCCGCGTAGGCGAGCACGGCGTCGAGCAGCGTCTCGGCCGCGCCGGGATGCACCTGCCAGAAGCCGCTCCCGGAGACGCGGAACTCGCGGTCGCCCACCCGCTCGTGCAGCAGCCCGGAGCCGTGGCGCGGCACGGTGCGGCCCTTGCCCTGGTCGAGCAGGATCGAGGCGGGCGCGTCGAGGTCGGGCACCGCCACCTTGCGGCGCGGGCGCGGCGCGACCACGACGGCCCGGTCGCCCTCGGAGGAGGCGATCACCTCGACCGACGCGGCGCCCGGCCACTGGTGGTCCTCGGCGGCGACGGCCTCCACCTCCGGGTGCGCGATCAGGCAGGCGTCGATGAGCTGAAGGTCGTGCGAGCGGTGCTTGCGCAGCCCGAGCCGGCCGTCGGGCAGGGCGGCGAACTGGACGCGGGTGCGCCAGCCGAGGCCGTCCTTGGCGCCCGGCACCTCCTCCACGACCACGTCACGCTCGATGCCGGCCAGCCGGTGGAGCTGCTCGGCGACCACGGCCGCCTTGAGCCCGCGCTGCGCCTCCAGCGTGGCGTGCTGCCAGTCGCAGCCGCCGCACAGCCCGGGCCCGGCATAGGGGCACGGCGGGACGACGCGGTCGGGCGACGGCTCGAGGATCTCCACGGCGTCGGCGCGCAGGAACCGGGTGGTCTCCTCGGTGACCTTGGCGCGGACCCGCTCCCCCGGCAGCGCGTGCCGGACGAACACCACGCGCCCCTCGTGGCGTGCCACGCACCAGCCGCCGTGGGCGACCGGACCTACTGTCAGCTCGAGTGATACCTGTTCCACACGCATACCCTATGCCCAGCCGGGTGGCACTCCTCCGGTTACGCTGAGTGGTCGCACGCTCGTCAGTGGTTCGGGGGGACGCTGAGTTGTGGAAGCTGGGGTTCGGGGGGACTCTGCTCGGCACGCTGTTCTTCTGCGCGTCGCTGACGCCGTCGCTGCTGCCCCGGACGTGGCTCTACCAGGGGGTCATGGGCGCGGTCACGGCCGTGCTCGGCTACGCCGCCGGGGCCTCGGCGGGCGCGGTGTGGCGGGCGCTGGTGCGCCGCCGCCCGCCGGAGCGCTGGCGCAGGCCGGCCTGGCGGATCATGCTGACGGGCTGCGCGCTGCTGACCGCCGCCGCGCTGTGGTACAGCTACGACTGGCAGCGCGACCTGCGGGCCCTCATGGGCATGGACACCGCGATCACCTGGTTCCCGCCGGTCATCCTGGCGCTGGCCGCGGTGCTGTTCGCGCTGTTCCTCGGCCTGGCCCGGCTCGTCCGGCTCGGCGGGCGCAAGCTGATCGCCTGGCTCGACAGGTTCGTCCCGTTCTACGTGGGTCACGTGCTCGGGGTGCTGGTCGTCGGCTTCCTGGTGGCGGTGTTCGCCAACGACGTGCTGTTCTCCGGGTTCGTCCGGACGATGAGCGACATCTCGTCCGTGACCAACGCCACCACGCACCCGGGCGTCCACCGGCCGGCCTCCGCCTCGCTGTCCGGCGGCCCCGGGTCGCTGGTGAGCTGGGACTCCCTGGGCCGGGAGGGGCGCAGGTTCGTCGGCACGGCCACCACCCCGGCCCGGCTGCGGGAGTTCACCGGGCAGCCCGCCCGGCAGCCCATCCGCGTGTACGTGGGACTCGACACGACGGCCTCACCGCGTGACCAGGCGGCGCTGGCGGTGCGCGAGCTGGAGCGCACGGGCGCGTTCGACCGCGCGGTGCTGGCCGTGCTGGGCACCACCGGCACCGGCTGGGTCGACCAGGGCATGGCCGATCCGCTGGAGTACATGTACGGGGGCGACTCGGCCCTGGTCGCACTGCAGTACTCCTACCTGCCGAGCTGGGTGTCGTTCCTGGTCGACCAGAAGAAGGCGGCGCAGGCCGGGGCGGCGCTGTTCGACGCGGTGCGCTCCCGGTGGGAGCAGCTGCCCGCCGGCGACCGGCCCAAGCTGGTGGTCTCGGGCGAGAGCCTGGGCTCGTTCGCGCTGGAGAACGCCTTCCGCGACGTGGACGACCTGGCCGCCAGGACCGACGGCGCGCTGTTCGTCGGGCCGCCGAACGCCAACCCGATCTGGAACGAGGTCACCGCCGGCCGCGACCGGGGCAGCCCGCTGTGGCGGCCCGTCTACCAGGACGGCGTCACCGTCCGGTTCGCCCAGCGGCCCGGCGATCTGGAGCGGCCGCCCGGCCCGTGGAAGGAGCCCCGGGTCGTCTACCTGCAGAACGCCTCCGACCCGGTCGTGTGGTGGACGCCCCGGCTGATCTACGACCGGCCCGGCTGGCTGGAGGGGCCGCGCGGGCCCGGCGTCAACCCGCAGATGAACTGGTTCCCGCTGGTCACGTTCTGGCAGGTGCTGGTCGACATGACGGCGGGGCTGTCGGTGCCGCCCGGCCACGGCCACCGCTACGGCCCCAACATCGCCGACGGGTGGGCCGCCGTGGCCGCGCCGCCCGGGTGGAGCGAGGCCGACACCGCCAGGCTGCGCGGGCTGCTGCTCAGCGGTTCTTGACCCGCTCGCCGCCCGACCGCCGCGCCACGCCCGGCGCGTACTGCTCGGGGCGCCCGCGCAGCCGGTCGGAGGAGTGGAGCTGCCACGGCACGCTCGTCACCATGACGCCCGGCTTGAACAGCAGCCGCGCCTTCAGCCGGAACGCGCTCTGGTTGTGCAGCAGGTGCTCCCACCAGTGGCCGACCACGTACTCGGGGATGAAGACCGTCACCACGTCGCGCGGCGAGCGGCGGCGCACGGTCTTGACGTAGTCGAGGATCGGCTGGGTGATCTCCCGGTAGGGGGAGTTGAGCATCTTGAGCGGCACCGGGATGCCGCGCCGCTCCCACTCCTCCTGCAGCGCCCGCGCCTCCTTGCCCTCGACGCCGACCGTAATGGCCTCCAGCGTGGACGGCCGGGTGGCGCGGGCGTAGGCCAGGGCCCGCAGCGTCGGCTTGTGGATCTTCGAGACGAGCACGATGGCGTGGTTGCGGGCGGGCAGCGTCGACTCGTCGTACTCCTCGGTGATCTCCAGCTCGGCGGCGACGTTGTCGTAGTGGCGCCTGATGGCCTTCATCATGAGGAACAGGATCGGCATCGCGATGCACACGATCCACGCGCCGACCACGAACTTGGTGAGCAGCACCACCACGAGCACCAGCCCGGTCATGACCGCGCCGAAGAAGTTGATCGTGCGCGAGCGGTGCATCTGGTGGCGGGCCTTCAGGTCCTCCTCGGTCTTGAGCCGGCGGGTCCAGTGGATGACCATGCCGGTCTGGCTGAGCGTGAACGAGACGAAGACGCCGACGATGTAGAGGTTCAGCAGGCGGCTGACGTCGGCGTCGAAGCCCCACAGCAGCAGGCAGGCCATCAGGGCCAGGATGATGATGCCGTTGGAGAAGGCGAGCCGGTCGCCCCGGGTGTGGAGCTGGCGCGGCAGGTAGCGGTCCTGGGCGAGGATCGAGCCGAGCACCGGGAAGCCGTTGAAGGCGGTGTTGGCGGCCAGGAACAGGATGAGCGCGGTGACCCCGGAGATGACGACGAACGGCAGCGACCCGCCGCCGAAGACCGCGTCGGCCACCTGCGAGATGATCGGCTGCTGGTGGTAGCCGGGGCCGACCGGCGTGCCGTCGGGCCGCAGCAGGTCGGTGGCGGCCACCGACGGCTCGGCCACCTTGACCCCGGAGGCCAGGCCCAGCGCGATGATGCCGCCGAACATGCTGATCGCGATCAGGCCCATCATGAGCAGCGTGGTGGCGGCGTTGCGGCTCTTGGGCTTGCGGAAGGCGGGCACGCCGTTGCTGATGGCCTCGACGCCGGTCAGGGCCGCGCAGCCGGTGGAGAAGGCGCGCAGCACCAGGAACGCCGCCGCGAACATGGTCAGGTCGGTCTGCTCCGGCACGATGCCGAAGTCGGCGCTCGGCGCGCGCAGCTCCTCCTTCAGGAAGACGACCTCGAACCCGCCCACGGCGATCATGCCGAGCACCGCGATCATGAACGCGTACGTGGGGATCGCGAACGCGGCCCCCGACTCGCGCAGGCCGCGCAGGTTGACGACGGTGAGCAGGATGACGATCCCGATGGCCACGGCGGGCTTGTGCTGGGCCACGAACGGGATCGTCGCGCCCACGTAGTCGACGCCGTTGGCCACCGACACCGCGACCGTGAGCACGTAGTCGACCATGAGGGCGCTGGCCACGGTGAGCCCCGCGTTGGCGCCCAGGTTGGTGGTGGCCACCTCGTAGTCCCCGCCGCCGCTCGGGTAGGCGTGCACGTTCTGCCGGTAGGAGGCCACGACCGTCAGCATCACGACCACGACGGCGATCGCGATCCACGGGCTGTAGGCGTAGAACGAGACACCCGCCAGCGACAGGATGACCAGGATCTCCTGCGGCGCGTAGGCGACGGAGGAGAGCGCGTCGCTGGCGAACACGGGCAGGGCGATGCGTTTCGGCAGGAGTTGCTCGTGAAGCTGGCCGCTTCTCAGGGCCCGCCCCACGAGCAGGCGTTTGACAAGATCCGATGCTTTCGCCACGTTACGGAATGCTAGTCCTATGTGCCTGTGCCGCCGACGGGGCGCTCCCGGTGGACGCCATACTGGTGTCGAGCAACGGGCCGACCGCGGAGTGCGGGGGAGTATGCATATAGTGATCATGGGGTGTGGCCGGGTCGGATCGACCCTCGCGCACATCCTTGAGGACAACGGGCATTCGGTCGCGATCATCGACCGGGACCCGCAGGCGTTCCGCAGGCTGCGGGCCGGGTTCCGCGGCCGCCGGGTCACCGGCATCGGCTTCGACCGCGACGTGCTCACCGAGGCGGGCGTCGAGTCCGCCGCCGCGTTCGTGGCGGTCTCCAGCGGCGACAACTCCAACATCATCTCCGCCCGCGTGGCCCGCGAGACGTTCGGCGTCGACGACGTGGTGGCGCGCATCTACGACCCCCGGCGCGCCGAGGTCTACCAGCGGCTCGGCATCCCGACCGTGGCGACCGTGCGCTGGACCGCCGACCAGATCCTGCGCCGCGTCCTGCCCGAGGGGGCCGAGCCGCTGTGGCGCGACCCGACCGGCACCGTCGTGCTGGCCGAGGTGACGGTCAACCCGGCCTGGATCGGCACCCGCGTCGTCGACCTGGAGGCGCACGCCGGGGCCCGCATCGCCTTCCTCAACCGGATGGGCGAGGCCGTGGTCATCACCGGCACCACGATGGTGCAGGACGGCGACGTGCTGCACGTCATCGCCGCCGAGGACGACATGGACCGGATCAACCAGGTGCTGGCCGAGGCACCGGAAGAGGACGAGTGATGCGCGTCGCCATCGCCGGGGCCGGCGCCGTCGGCCGCTCCATCGCCGCCGAGCTCCTCGAGAACGGCCACGAGGTCCTGCTCATCGACGTCAACCCCAAGGCCATCAAGATCGACAGCGTGCCGCGCGCCGAGTGGCTGCTCGCCGACGCCTGCGAGATCGCCTCCCTCGACGAGGCCGGGCTCAGCAACTGCCACGTCGTCGTCGCCTCCTCCGGCGACGACAAGGTCAACCTCGTCGTGTCGCTGCTGGCCAAGACCGAGTACGGGGTGCCGCGCGTGGTCGCGCGCATCAACCACCCCAACAACGAGTGGCTGTTCAACGAATCGTGGGGCGTCGACGTCGCGGTCTCCACGCCGCGCCTGCTGAGCGCGCTCGTCGAGGAGGCGGTCAGCGTCGGCGACCTGGTGCGGCTGATGACGTTCCGCCAGGGGCAGGCCAACCTGGTCGAGCTCACGCTGGCCGACGACGCGCCGGTGGTGGGCCAGCGGGCCGGCACGGTGCCGTGGCCCACGGACTCGGCGCTGGTGGCGATCCTGCGCGAGGGCCGCGTCCTGGTGCCGACCGCCGACGACCCCCTGGAGGCGGGCGACGAGCTGCTGTTCGTGGCCAACCAGGAGGTCGAGCAGGAGCTCGCCCACCTGCTCTCCCAGCACTGACCCATGACGGCGCCCACGGAGGGCGGCGACGGGATCGACCGGGCCGGACGGCAGCGGCTGACGGAGTCCACCGGGCTGCGCCGCCGGATCGGCCACCTCGCGGGCGTGGCCGCCAACCAGGTGGGGCTCGTCCACCTGGCGATCGACGAGGGCGGCCCCCTTCGGCCCCCGCCCGCCTCCGGCCCCCACCACTCCGGCCCCGGTTTCTCCGGCCCGGGCCCGGAGAAGCCCGGGAATGGCGGAACCCGCCTCTCGTTCGAGAGACGGGTTCGCCGGGCGGAAGGGGTCAGGCCGGGGCGGGCGGGTTGAGCGGGGTGCGGCCGCGGCCGAGCACCCACACCATCGCGGCCAGCGCCGCCACCTGCAACGGCCAGCCCATGACGATCTTCGCGAAGCCGAGCGCCGCCACCGCCGGGTCGCCGCCGCCGAACAGGTAGACCGGAAGCTGCACGGCCACCCGCACCACGCACGGGATCATGAGCAGCCAGGTGAGCCGGGTGCAGAGCTTCACGATGCCGGGGTCCTTGTGCCACCCCACCGGGTCGTTGGTGACCGACCCGATGAGGAAGCCGACGACCGGCCACCGGGCGACGATCGAGACCAGCATCCCGACCGAGTAGGCGGCGTTCCACAGGATGCCGGGCAGGAAGTAGTCCTTCGCGTCACCGGTGCGGCTGGCGAAGAACGCGCCGATCGCGATGCCGATGAGACTGTTGATCACGAACTGCGGCGTGGACCGCTGCACGAGCCGCACCAGCAGCAGCGCCACCGCCAGCGTGATGCTGACGATCAGCGACAGCCGGAGCTGCTCGGTCGTGATCCAGGTCAGCGTGAAGGCGATCGTCGGCACCGCCGCCTCGATGATGCCGCGCACGCCGCCGAACGCCTTGGCGAGCTGGGCTCGCACCGCCGCCTCGACGGTGTCGTGGGCGGCTTCTCCGGCCTCAGCACTCACCTGATCAACTCCCTGGGCGCAGCTCGTATCGCGGATTGAACATCACCTTGCGGCCGTCCTGCATGCTGACCAGCCCTTCGGCCTTGACCGGCCGGCCCGGCTCGATCCCCGCGATCTTGCGGCGGCCGAGCCACACCAGGTCGATCACGTCGGAGCCGTCGTACAGCTCGGCCTCCAGGGCGGGGGCGCCGCCTCGCGGACGCAGGGTGACCGTCCGTAGCGTACCGGCTACGCAGAACCGGCGTCGGCCGCCACACGAGGCGATGGGCGTGGCGCCTGCCTCGTCGGCGCCCTCACGAAGCTCCTGTGCCTCCAGCTCGGACCGGCTCGTGGCCAGCCTGCTGAAGAAGGCCCGCAATCCTCCGCGTTTCGGAGGCTCTGCCGTACTCATGATGGTTCAGCCTATGTGATAAGGACGCGTCAGCGTATCTCGCTGATTTCGGGGCCGCGTTTGAACGGGTTCTGCTGCTGGGCCTCGGGCTGCTCGGCGACCGGCTGCTCGTTGGGGCGGCGCAGCGGGATCGATTCCTCGCGGGCCATCGGCTCGTCGCCGCGGACGACCACGACGTCCTTGACGAACTCGACGAACGCCTCCGCCACCGTGTCGTCGACCGCGGCGCGGCCGTTGATCACGGCGAGCAGGAACCAGCGGGGGCCGTCGATGCCCAGGTAGCGGGCCGGGCGGCTGCCGCCCTCGACGGGGATCTGCCCGGCCAGCTCGGGGCCGAACGGGCCCTCGCGCTCCTCCAGCGCCGGGGCGCTCGCCTTGATCTTGGTCCTGATCTCGTCCCACAGGCCCGAGCTCTTCGGCGCGGCCAGCGCCTGGAGCTGCAGCGAGCTCTCCTCCCACAGCGCGACCACGCCGACGTGCTGGTCCCCCACGGAGGCCAGCCGGACGTCGAAGGCCGGGTTGTGGGGCAGGCGCAGCCCGCCCAGGTCGGTGCGGTCATGGTCGGGGTGGGGCTCGTCGGCGTCCCACGGGCCGGATTCGCGCGCAGGGACGGCGGCGGTCTCCTCCGCCACCTGCTCCGGCTGCTCACGACGGCGACGTCGCAACACGTTGTCTCACTCTCCCTGATCTTGTCAGTGTCTTTCAGCGTCCGGTCGAACCGTGCCCGCCGGCGCCCCGAGCGGACTCCGGCAGGCTCTCCACCTCGCGGAAGGCCGCCCGCTCCACCCGCTGGAAGACGAGCTGGGCCAGCCGGTCGCCGCGGCGCAGCCGGAACGGCTCCTTCGCGTCGGTGTTGATCAGCGTGACCTTGACCTCACCCCGGTAGCCGGCGTCGACCGTGCCGGGCGCGTTCACCATCGTGATGCCGTGCCTGGCGGCCAGGCCGGAGCGGGGGTGGACGAAGGCCGCGTAGCCGTCGGGCAGCGCAATCGCCACGCCGGTGCGGATGACGGCCCGCTCCCCCGGCAGCAGCTCGGCGTCCTCGGCGGAGTAGAGGTCGGCGCCCGCGTCGCCGGGGTGGGCGTAGCGGGGCACCGGCAGCCCGGGGTCGAGGCGCTGGATGAGGACCTCCACCTCGGTCACGGGTTCACCTCGTAGTCCTGGTGCTCGGCGGCGATGGCCGCGAGGTCGCCGTGCTCGGCGAAGTGCGCCATGTCCACCTCGATGAACAGCGCCGCCGCGCGGACGGCGACCGGGCCGTCGGGGGCGCCCATGCGCCCCTCCGCCTCAAGGTACGCCTTGCGGCCCGAGATCCCGTTGCACCAGGCACGCAGGTGGAGTGTCGTGCCCACAGGAACGGGGAGGAGGTAGTCGGTCTCCAGCCGTCCCGTGACATAGGGCTTGTGGAACAGCCAGACGGACATTCCGATGACCTCGTCCATGGCGGCGGCGAGCACGCCGCCGTGCGCGAGCCGGGGCGCGCCCTGGTGCGCCTCCCCCACGGTGAACTCGGCCTCGACGGTGTTGCCGTCCGGGGTGACGGCGTTGATGTGCAGGCCGGTGGGGTGGTCGGCGCCGCAGCCGAAGCAGCGGCTGTAGTGGGAGCCGAGGGCGGCGCCGGGGCCGGGCGCGCCGGGGTGCGCCTTGGGCGGCTCGGCGCCGGGCGGCGGGGTGGTAACGGTGGAACGGGTCACGGGTGACGAGGCTACTCCGTGTCGGCACCGGCCCGGGTCGCGGCGGGGGAACGTCCCTGTTCCGGGGGATCATCCGTGGTCCCGTCCGTGGGCCCGTCCTGCGGTCCGTCCGGCGGGCCTGTCCCGGCGTCGCCCGCCGGGCGGGGCGGGGGCGGCAGCGAGGGCGGGTCGGAGCGCAGCTCGGGCAGCGCGCGGTAGATGACCGCCGCGATCGGCACCGCGACGACCGCGCCCGCGATGCCCGCCAGGATGCCGCCCACGGACAGCACGAGAATGATCGCCAGCGGGTGGAACCGCAGCGCCCGGCCGACGATCAGCGGCTGCAGCACGTGGTTCTCCAGCTGCTGCTCGATGACCAGGATGCCGACGAAGATGAGCGCGTAGACGATGCCCTTGGCGCCCAGCGTGACCAGGGTGGCGACGGTGCCGGCGAAGAAGATGCCGACGATCGGGATGAAGCTGGCGAAGAAGATGAGCACGGCCAGCGGCGCCCACAGCGGCACCCCCATGCCGGCCAGCACGATGCCCATGACGACGCCGTGCACGGCGGCCACCAGGACGCTGCCCTGCACGTAGTGCGACAGCGTGGTCCACGCGGCCCGCCCGGCCCGGTCGACGCGCGGCGACATCCCGCCGAACCCCTTGAGGAACCACGACCAGATCCGCTCGCCGTCCTTGAGCAGGAAGAACGTCACGAACAGCAGCAGCACGATGGAGGCGAGCACCTCGACGGCCACCGCCCCGGCGGACAGCACGGTGCCGGTGATGGCGTCGCGCTGGGCGTTGATCATCTTGACGACTTCGGCGACGTACGCGCTGATCTGCGCCTGCTCCAGGTGCAGCGGCCCGGTGGTGAGCCACTGCTGCACGTCGGCGACGGTGGCCTCGACCTGCTTGACCAGGTTGGGGAATTCCTCGGTGGCGCGCACGCCGACCAGCCAGCCGGTGCCCACCAGCACGGCCAGCGCGGCGAGCATGGTGAGCCAGGTGGCCCAGATGGGCCGCAGCCCGGCCTCGCGCAGGCTGCGGGTCAGCGGGAAGAGCAGCGCGGTCAGCAGCAGCGCGATCGCGACGGGCAGCGCCACGAAGCTGAGCCGGGCGATCACCTGGACGAAGAAGTAGACGACCACGCCGACGAGGACCAGGCACAGGCACCACGCGGCCATGCGGGCGAGCACGGGGGGCACGAGTTTGGTGGGTCGGTCGGTCAGCACGTTTCAAGACTGGCACGCCGGAGCCGAGGATGCGCGCGGTTAAAAGTTCGGGCCTGGGCAAGGCGGGACCGCCGTGTCACCGTCATGGTCATGAATCCAGTCGGGGTCGTGCGGCCGGTCCGGGTCATGAGGGCGGGCGGGGTCGTGAAGGCGGGCGCGATCACGCTCGCGGTCGTCCTGGGGCTCACGGCGGTCCCGGCCTCCCCGGCGCAGGCGGGCGGGGGCGGGGTCTCGGTCGAGGTGCTCTCCAGCCGGGCCGACCAGGTCAGCGGCGGTGACGCCCTGGTCCGGGTACGGGTGCCGCGCGGCGAGCGGCCGCGGGTGCTGCGTGACGGCGCCGACGTCAGCGCGGCCTTCCGGGCCGACCCGGGCGGGCGCACGTACACGGGCCTGGTGACGGGGCTGGCGGCCGGGACGGGCACGATCACCGCGTACGCGGGCCGGCACCGTGACTCGCTGCGGGTGCGCAACCACCCGATCTCCGGCCCGATCTTCTCCGGCGAGCACCAGTACCCGTTCGTGTGCAAGACGGAGCGGAGCGGGCTCGGCCCGCCCGTGGCGGACAACCGGGACGGTCAGGGCATGGGGGTGGCGGGCGGCTGGAGCCGCGACTGCTTCGCGCCCCCGGTCACCGACCGCCTCTACCGCTCGACTGGCGGCGCGTTCAAGCCGATGCCGCCGCAGGGCCGCCCGGCGGACCTGGCGACGACCACGACGCTGGACGGCCGGACGGTCGACTTCGTGGTGCGGCGCGAGCGCGGCGTGATCAACCGGTTCGTCTACTCGATCGCGGCGCTGGAGGACGGCTACACCGGCCGGGCGGTCTACCAGTTCGACGGCGGCGTGGCGATCGGCCACGACCAGGGCACGCTCGGCTCCGGGGCGCTGGACCCGTACGGGCTGGGCAAGGGGTACGCGATCCTGCACTCGTCGGGCACCCGCACCTCGACCCACTACAACCTGATCCTGGGCGGCGAGACGGCGCTCATGGTCAAGGAGCGCTTCGTCGAGACGTACGGGGTGCCGCTGTACACGGTGGGCGTGGGCGGCTCGGGCGGCGGCATCCAGCAGTACATCTACGGGCAGAACCACGGGAACCGGATCATCGACGCGGCCATCGCCCAGTATTCCTATCCGGACATGGTCACCCAGACCATCCACGTGGGCGACTGCGAGCTGCTCGAACGGTACATGGACGGCAACCCGCGCTGGGCCCGCTGGGAGGACCGCACCGCGCTCATCGGCATGAACGCGAGCGACACGGTGGTGAACCCGTTCACCGGCAAGCCCGGCTCGGACGAGTGCGTGACCGGCTGGCGCGGCCTGACCCCGCTGGCCATGAACCCGCGGTGGACCGACGACGACGCTCCGGAATGGGAGCGGACGGACCCGCCGGGCGTCAAGGAGAGCGTCCAGTGGACGCACTGGGACGACCTGCGCAAGGTGTACGGGGTGGACGCCGCCGGGTACGCCCGCTCGGCGTGGGGCAACGTGGGCGTCCAGTACGGGCTGAAGGCGCTCACGGACGGCGTGATCACGCCCGCGGAGTTCCTGGACGTGAACGCGAAGGCGGGCTCGTGGAAGGAGCAGGCCGACATGGTGCAGGAGGGGTGCCCGTTCACCCCGCCGGCCTGCCCCGGCGACGTCGACCTGTGGAGCGCGCGCAACATGAACCTGGGCGACCCGGCGCCGCGCCGCGCGCCCGACCCGGTGGCGGTCAGGAACGTGCTGCGCAGCGGCCTGGTGTTCGGCGGCGACATCGACATCCCGGTGATCGACTGGCGGCCGTACCTGGAGGAGCGGCTGAACATGCACAACGCCCACCAGTCGTTCGCCACGCGCAAGCGCATGCTGGACCACGACGGCCGGGCGGGCAACCAGGTCATCTGGTTCACCGACGCCCGGCCCGAGCCGCGCTCCGACGCGACGCCCGAGGCGCTGGCCGTGATGGAGGAGTGGCTGACCGCGATCCGGGAGCGGCCGTGGCGCGGCGTGACGGGCAACAGGCCCGCCGGGGCGGTGGACCGCTGCTTCGCCGTGGACGGCACGCAGATCGCGGCCGGGCCGCACGTGTGGGACGGCGTCCTGGACCGGCGGGAGCCGGGGGCGTGCACGAAGGCGTTCCCGCTCTACTCGACCTCCCGCGTGGTGGCGGGCGGGCCGATCGAGGGCGGCGTCTACGCGTGCCGGCTCCAGCCGGTGTCGAGGGCGATCGCCCGCGGCCTCTACGGCGCGTGGACGCCCTCGGCGGCCGAACGCGCCCGCCTGGAGCAGATCTTCCCGACGGGCGTGTGCGACTACTGAACAGCGACTACGGGACGGCGGCTACGGCCGGGGAGCCGAGCAGGACCTCGACGGTGTGGCTCTCACCCTGCTCCAGGACGAACTCCTCGACCGCGCCCGCCCCGCACAGGTCGTCCTGGGCGAGCCGGATGAGGGCGGCCTGCGGCGAGGTGACGGTGAGCCGGGACACCTCGGCCCGCATCGACGCCTTGGCCTCGGACTTGGCCTTGCGGACCTGGCGCAGCACCTGGGAGGCGGCCTCCAGCACGGCGGGGTCGCCGCCCGGCTGCCCCGCCTCGGGCCAGGCGGCCCGGTGGACCGAGCCGTCACGCCACCACGACCACACCTCCTCGGTGACGAACGGCAGGAACGGCGCGAACAGCCGCAGCAGCACGTCGAGCGCCTGCCGCAGCGCCTCGTGCGCCGACGCCGCCGCCGCGCCTTCCTCGTACGCCCTGGCCTTGACCAGCTCCAGGTAGTCGTCGCAGAACGTCCAGAAGAACCGCTCGACGGCCTCCAGCGCCCGCGTGTGCTCGTAGGCGGTGAACGCCTCGGTGGCCTCGCGGACGGTGGCGGACAGGGCGGCGAGCATCGACAGGTCGAGCGGCTCGGTGATCTCGCCGCCGCCCTCGCCGAGCCCGAGCACGAACTTGGACGCGTTGAGGATCTTGATGGCCAGCCGCCGGCCGATCTTGAGCTGCCCGGCGTCGAACGCGGTGTCGACGCCGTAGCGGCCGCCCGCCGCCCAGTAGCGGACCGCGTCGGAGCCGTGCTGCTCCAGCAGGTCCATCGGGGTGACCACGTTGCCCTTGGACTTGGACATCTTCTTACGGTCGGGGTCGAGGATCCAGCCGGAGATCGCCACGTCGCTCCACGGCGTGCTGCCGAACTCCAGGTGGGAGCGGACCACGGTGGCGAACAGCCAGGTGCGGATGATCTCGTGCGACTGCGGGCGCAGGTCGGCCGGGAAGACCCGCCGGAACAGGTCGTCGTCGGTCTCCCAGCGGCCCGCGATCTGCGGCGTGAGCGACGAGGTGGCCCAGGTGTCCATCACGTCGGGGTCGGCCATGAACCCGCCGGGCACGCCGCGCTGGTCCTCGGTGTAGCCCGGCGGGGTGTCGGACGACGGGTCGATCGGCAGCGACTCCTCGGGCGGCGTGATCGGCTCGTCGTAGACCGGCTGCCCGGCCTCGTCGAGCCGGTACCACACCGGGAACGGCACGCCGAAGAAGCGCTGCCGGGAGATCAGCCAGTCGCCGGACAGGCCCTGCACCCAGTTGTCGTAGCGGACCCGCATGTGCGGCGGGTGCCACTCCAGCTCGCGCCCGCGCTCCAGCAGCCGCTCGCGCAGCGCCTCGTCGCGCCCGCCGTTGCGGATGTACCACTGCCGGGTGGTGACGATCTCCAGCGGCTTGTCGCCGCGCTCGTAGAACTTCACCGTGCGCTGCACCGGGCGCGGGTCGCCGTCGAGGTCGCCGGACTCGCGCAGCAGCTCCACGATCCGCTCGCGGGCGCTGTGGACGGTCTTGCCGGCCAGCTCCTTGTACGGGCCGGGCTCGACGCCCTCCGGGGGCTCGGGCAGCAGCCGGCCGTCCCAGCCGATGACCGGGCGGGTCTCCAGGTTGAGCTCGCGCCACCAGGTCACGTCGGTGATGTCGCCGAACGTGCAGATCATCGCGATGCCGGAGCCCTTGTCCGGCTCGGCCAGGTGGTGGGCCAGGATCGGCACCTCGACGCCGAACAGCGGCGACAGCGCCGACGTGCCGAACAGCGGCTGGTAGCGCTCGTCGTCGGGGTGGGCGACCAGCGCCACGCAGGCGGGGATCAGCTCGGGCCGGGTCGTCTCGATCCAGACCGGGCCCTTCTCGCCGTAGAAGGAGATCCGGTGGAAGGCGCCGGGCCACTCCCGGTCCTCCAGCTCGGCCTGGGCGACGGCGGTGCGGTAGCTGACGTCCCACAGGGTGGGCGCCTCGGCCAGGTAGGCCTCGCCGCGCGCCAGGTTGCGCAGGAACGCCCGCTGCGACACGCGCCGCGAGTCGTCGCCGATCGTGGTGTAGAGCAGCGACCAGTCGACCGACAGGCCGACGCGCCGCCACACCTCCTCGAACGCCTGCTCGTCGATCTCGGTCAGCTTGTGGCACAGCTCCACGAAGTTGCGCCGCGAGATGGAGATCTCCCGCTTGCCCGGCTTGTCCGGCGGAGTGAAGCCGGGGTCGTAGGGCAGGGACGGGTCGCAGCGCACGCCGTAGACGTTCTGCACCCGCCGTTCGGTCGGCAGGCCGTTGTCGTCCCAGCCGATGGGGTAGAACACCGACTTGCCCAGCATGCGCTGGTGACGGGCCATGATGTCGGCGTGGGTGTAGGAGAAGACGTGACCGACGTGCAGCGAGCCGGAGACGGTGGGCGGCGGCGTGTCGATCGCGTAGACCCGCTCACGCGGGCTCGTGCGGTCGAAGCGGTAGGTGCCCTGCTCGTCCCAGCGGGCTACCCATACCTGCTCCAAGCCGTCGAGAGTCGGTTTCTCGGGCATGAGGGCATGGCGTAGTCGCTGCTGAGTCATGCCTCCTTATGGTACGGCTTGGCGGGCGCAGAAGCGGTAGAGACTAGTGTTCGTTACAAAGGGGAAGGGAGAAGGTCGGATGGCTGATGACAAGCCCGATGTCGCCTGGCGGGTGGTCGGCGGTCTGGTGGGGCTGGTGACCGCGTGGGCGGCCAGGAAGCTCCTCGGCTACGCCTGGGTCAAGGCGACGGGCAAGGAGCCTCCTGTCGATCCCGACTCGCCCGAGGTCAACATGGGTGAGGCGATCGGCTACGCGGTCGTGATGGGCGTGGGCATGTCGGTGGCGCAGATCGTGGTCAACCGGACCGCCAAGAAGCGCTATGACTCGTGGCGGGCTCTGAAGCAGGCGTCTCCAAAGCTGTGAGAAACTCGCTGGCCCAGCGGTCCACGTCGTAGGTGGCGACCCGGCGGCGCATCGTGCGCATGCGCCGGGCCAGCTCGTGCGGCGTGGCCCGCATCGCGGCCAGCATCTGGCGCTTGACGTCCTCGACGTCGTACGGGTTGACCAGGTAGGACTGGCGCAGCTCGTCGGCCGCCCCGGCGAACTCGCTGAGCACCAGCGCGCCGCTCAGGTCGTGGTGGCAGGCGACGTACTCCTTGGCCACCAGGTTCATCCCGTCGCGCAGCGGCGTGACCACCATGACGTCGGCGGCCAGGTAGAGCGCGGCCAGCTCCTGCTTGCCGTAGGACTGGTGGAAGTACTGGATCGGCTGGCCGCCGAAGACCGCGTTCTCCCCGTTGATCCGGCCCACCTGCAGCTCGATGTCGTCGCGCAGCCGCCTGTACTCCTCGACCCGTTCGCGGCTCGGGGTGGCGATCTGCACGAACGTCGCCTCGCCGGGGGCGATGCGGCCGTCCTTGAGCAGCTCGCCGAACGCCTCCAGGCGCTGGCCGATGCCCTTGGTGTAGTCGAGCCGGTCCACGCCCAGCAGCACGTGCTCGGGGTCGCCCAGCTCGGCCCTGATCTCCTTGGCCCGGGAGATGATGTTCGGCTCGCGGACGAGGGAGTCAAGCTCGCCGAAGTCGACGGAGATCGGGAACGCCTGCGTGGTGACGACCCGGTCCTCCAGGAAGATCTCGTTCCCCTTGTACGGGACGCCGAGCAGCCGGCGGCACAGGCGGCGGAAGTTGGAGGCGCCGCCGGGCAGTTGGAAGCCGACCAGGTCGGCGCCGAGCAGCCCTTCGACGAGCTCCCTGCGCCACGGCAGCCGCCAGAACAGCTCGACCGGCGGGAACGGGATGTGCAGGAAGAACCCGATGCGCAGGTCGGGCCGGAGCTTGCGCAGCATGGCGGGCACGAGCTGGAGCTGGTAGTCCTGCACCCAGACGACGGCGCCCTCCTCGGCTGCCTCGGCCGCGGCGGCGGCGAAGCGCTCGTTGACGGCGCGGTAGGTCTCCCACATGGGCCGCTCGAAGATCGGCGGCGCGACCACGTCGTGGTAGAGCGGCCAGAGCGTGGCGTTGGAGAAGCCCTCGTAGTAGAGCTCGACCTCCTCGGCCGACAGCGGCACCGGGATCAGGCTCATGCCGTCCTGCTCGAAGGGTTCCAGCTCCTCGTCGGCCGCGCCGTGCCAGCCGAGCCAGGCGCCGTGGCGGCGCTGCATGACCGGCGCGATGGCGGTGACCAGCCCGCCGGGGCTTCTGCGCCACGAGGCCGTTCCGTCCGGGTCGACGGTCCGGTCCACCGGCAACCGGTTCGCGACGATCAGAAACGAACTACGGCCAACCACCCGAGATCTCCTCCCAAAGGCTCATTGGTACGCGAGACGCGACGCGCGTCTCACGGCGTCCGCCACCGTCTCGGGCCCCGCGTGGGGGATGATCGCGGCGATGTGGGCATCCGGCCTGATCAGCCATGCTTCGCCAGGTCCAGCGCCGAGCCTCTCAGCGAGCGTGCCGGTCCCGTCCATCTCCGCGAGCTCGCGTACGGCGAGCGGCGCCAAGGTGACCTTGCCCAAGACCTGGGCAAACAAACCCGAATCGCACATTTCACCCAGGAGTACCAGGAATCCATCGCGGCAGTGCTCGCGCAGGCGTCCCCCGGGCAGCGGCACGTCCGGCACGATCACTCCCGGCGCGGGCTCGCACGGCGATCCCCTGGGTGGCCGGCCCCGGAACGGACGGGTGGGCTCGGGCGTGGTGAGCGGCGAGTCCACGTACCAGAACGGCTCGGCGAACCGGCCGGAGTCGACCTGCTCGGGCCGCCCGCTGGCGAGCGCCGCGCGCCGCCGGGCCCGCTCCTCCTCAGTGCGGGGCGCCAGGAAGCGCATGGTGGCGCCGGTCACCTCCAGGTTCTCCAGCGCCGCCGCGTGCCGCTCGGCGTGGTAGCTCTCCAGCAGTTCCTCCGGCGCCCACCCGTGGAGGACGAAGGCCAGCTTCCAGGCCGCGTTCTCGGCGTCGGGCACGCCCGAGTTGAGGCCGCGCGCCCCGAACGGCGCCACCAGGTGCGCGCAGTCGCCCGCGAGCAGCACCCGCCCGGCCCGCATCCGGGAGGCCACCCGCGCGTGGAAGCGGTAGGTCGACTGCCACAGCAGCTCGTGGTCGCGCCCGCCGATCACCTGCCGGATCCGCCTGTCCACCTCCTCCGCGGACGGAACGTGGTCCGGCGGGATCTGCCAGTCGATCCGGTACGACGACCCCGGGCACGGATGGACGAGCACCTGCCGACCCGGGTTCCACTCGGGGTCGAAGTGGAAGCGGCGCTCGTGCTCCCAGCCCGGCAGGTCGGCCCGGATGTCGCAGATGAGGAACTGGTCGTCGAACGTCTCCCCCTCGAACGTGACGCCGAGCGCCCGCCGCAGCTCCTGCGCCCGCGCCCCCGCGCACACGACCGCGTACGGGGCGCGCAGGACGCGCTCGCCGCACCGCACGGTGACGCCGCCACTGTCCTGCTCGATCCCGGTCACCCGGTGGCCCCAGCGCACCTCGATCAGCGGCTGCGCGGCGATGGCCTCGTCGAGGATCTCCTCGGTGCGGGCCTGGGAGATGTTCACGCACGGCGGCAGCGGGCCCTGGCCGCCGAACGTCCAGGAGAACAGCTCCTCGCCCCGGTAGTAGGTGCGGGCGGTGGTCCACGCCAGTCCCTCCTCGGCGATGCGCCCGGCGCCCGCGGCGGCCCAGATGTCGAGCACGTCACGCTGCTGGCAGATGGACCTCGACCCGGTGGCGTCGCGCCGCTCGCGCTGGTCGAGCACGAGCACCGGCACGCCCCAGCGGGCCAGCAGCAGCGCCGCGCTCTGCCCGACCGGGCCCGCGCCGACGACGATGACCTGCGGCTCGGCCAACGAGAGGCTCCCTTCAGGACTGCAACTGGGCCCAGACCTGCCGGTCGCGCTCGGCGGTCCACACGCGCGGGCGCGTCACGCCGTCCAGCTCGTCCCACAGCCGGGAGACGTTGAACGGCAGGCAGTGCTCGAAGATCGGCCAGGAGCCGTAGCGGGGGGCGAGCGCCCGGTGCACGGCCTCGAAGGCGTCCTTGAGCGTGCCGCCGCGCTCGCGGACCCGCCCGGTCTCGGCGAGCATGACGGCCAGGAAGTCGCGGGTCTGCCCGATCGCCGCGTCCACCTCGGCCTTGCCGCGCGCCACCGCTCCCCTGCCGCCGACCAGCGTCGTCGCGCCGAACGAGGCGACCCGGTCCAGCGTCGGCCCGGCCCAGTCGCGGTGGAAGGCGTCGCCGGTGTAGAGGGCGGCCTGCGACTCGACCAGGTCGCCGGCGAACAGCACGCCCTGCCGGGGCAGCCACGCCACCAGGTCGCCCTCGGTGTGGCCGCGCCCGCAGTAGTGCAGCTCCACCCGGCCCCGGTCGCCGCCGAGCTCGATCGTCATCCGGTCGCCGAACGTCACCGTGGGCCTGGTCAGGCCGGGGATCGACGCCGGGTCCTTGAACAGCCGGGGCATCCGCCCGTACTCGCTGGCCCAGTCCTGCTCGCCGCGCTCCTCGATCAGCTCGGCGGTCTTCTCGTGGGCCACGATCGCGTCGGCGCCGAACGCCGAGGCGCCCAGCACCCGGACCGCGTGGTAGTGCGACAGGACCAGGTAGCGCACCGGCTTGTCGGTGCGCTCGCGCAGCAGGGCGAGCCATTCGCGGGCCGCCACGGGGGTCGCCATGGCCTCGAAGCAGACCAGGAAGTCCTCGCCCTCGACGGCGCCGACGTTGGGGTCGCCCTCGGCGGTGAGCGCGTGGACGCCGCCGCCCAGGTCCTCGAAGCTGCGCTGCTTGTCCTCCAGGTCCGCCGAGGAGGCGAACGGCCTGCTCACCACGTGTAGAACCCCTTCCCGCTCTTGCGCCCGAGCCTGCCCTCGGCGACCATCTCGCGCAGCAGCCGGGGCGGTTCGAAGCGCGGGCCCAGCCGGGCGTGCAGGTAGTCGGCGATGGCCAGCCGCACGTCCAGGCCCACCAGGTCGCCGAGCTTGAGCGGCCCCATCGGGTGGTTGTAGCCGAGCGTCATGGCGGTGTCGATGTCCTCGGCCGAGGCGACGCCCTCCTCGACCATGCGGATGGCCTCCAGGCCGAGCAGCACGCCCAGCCGGCTGGTGGCGAAGCCGGGCGAGTCGTTGACGACGACGCTCGTCTTGCCCAGCCGCTCGGCGCAGGCGCGGGCCAGGTCGAGGGCGGCGGGCTCGGTGGCGGCGGTGACGACGATCTCCACCAGCCGCTGCACCGGCACCGGGTTGAAGAAGTGCAGGCCGAGGAAGCGGCCGGGCCGCTCCAGCCCGGCCGACAGCTCGGTGACCGACAGCGAGCTGGTGTTGGTGGCCAGCACCGCGCCGGGCCCCAGCCGTGACTCGGCCTCGCCCAGCACTACGGCCTTGAGCGCCGGGTCCTCCGGCACGGCCTCGACGACGAGGTCGGCGTCGGCCGGGACCGGCCCGAAGGCCAGCCGCTCCAGCGCCCGCGCCCGGCTGCCGCCGCCGCGCGACTCGGCCACGCCGAGCCCGTGGACGATCCGCTCGCGGGCGGCGTCGGCCTGCGGCTCCTGCACGGTGACGGTGTCGCCGGCGGCCAAGAACACCTGCGCGATCCCGGCCCCCATGCGGCCGCCGCCGATGACGCCGATCCTCATGAGGCGGGGCGGCGCGACTGGACGACGTGGAAGCGGCCGGCGACGTAGCCGGGGTCGGTGAGCGAGGCGGTGGCGGCCGGGTTGGCGCCGCTGCCGTGGTAGTCGGAGAAGGCGGCCGACTGGTTGACGAACACGCCGCCGGTGAGGTTGCACGACAGGTTGACGCCCGCGTCGAGCGCGGCCCGCTCGGCCTGCTCCAGCACGTCCTCCGAGGTGGAGTAGACCGACGCGGTGAGCGCGCCGCGCTCGGCGATCGTGCGGCGCAGCAGGTCGAGGCTCGCGGCGGTGGAGTCGGTCGGGACGACGAACGAGATCGGCCCGAAGTGCTCGCGCCCGAAGACGTCGGCCCGCTCGGGCCCGACGCGGACGATCGCCGGGGTGCGCACCACCGCGTCGGGGAACGCAGGATGCTTGATCGCCCGCGACGCGAGGACCGGCTCGCCCAGCTCCGGCGCCTGCTCGACCCTGGCCAGCACGTCCGGGTTGACGATCGCGCCGGTCAGCTCGACGGCCTTGGCGTCGTCGCCGAGCAGCCGGTCGACCGCCGCGGCCAAGCCCCGGGCGACCTCGTCGAAGCTCTTGTGCCCCTCGTCGGTGTCGATGCCGCCGGCGGGGACCAGGATGTTCTGCGGCGCGGTGCACATCTGCCCGCTGTAGAGCGACAGCGAGAACGCGAGGTTGGCGAGCATGCCGCGCCAGGAGCCGGTCGAGTCGACGACGACGGTGTTGACCCCGGCCTTCTCCGTGTGGACGAGCGCCTGCCCGGCGTTGCGCTCCAGCCAGTCGCCGAACTCGGTGGAGCCGGTGAAGTCGACCACCCGCACCCGGGGATCGGTGGCCAGCTCGACGGCCAGGCCCCTGCCCTCCTCGACGGCGAGCTGCACCAGGGCCGGGTCGAAGCCCGCCTCGGCCAGCACCTCGCGGGCCACGCCCACGCTGATGGCCAGCGGCAGGATCGCCCGGGGGTGCGGCTTGACGACGACGGGGTTGCCGGTGACCAGCGAGGCGAACAGCCCCGGGTAGGCGTTCCAGGTCGGGAACGTGTTGCAGCCGATGACCAGCGCGACCCCGCGCGGCACCACGGTGAACCGCTTGTCCATCACGACCGGCTCGCCCTTGCCCGGCTTCTCCCAGCGGGCCGTGGCGGCCGACGCCGTCATGGCGGCGTAGCCGTACGCGATCGCCTCCAGCGCGCGGTCCTGCGCGTGCGGGCCGCCCGCCTGGAAGGCCATCACGAACGCCTGCCCGGTCGTGTGCTGCACCGCGTGGGCCAGCTCGAAGCTGCGCTCGTTGATCCGGCGGACGATCTCCACGCAGGCCAGCGCGCGGGCCTCGGGGCCGGCGTCGCGCCAGGCGGGCATGGCCGCCCGCGCGGCGTCGAGCAGTTCGCCGGCGGGCGTGCGCGGGTAGGTGACACCCAGGTCGATCCCGTACGGCGAGCGCTCGGCGCCGATCCGCTCGCCGGGCTGCTCCAGCGGGAACGGCTTGCCGAGCAGGCTGTCGAACGCCTCCTTGCCCCGCTCGGCCGCGCCCTCGCCGTAGACGCGGGGGCTCGGCGACTCGGGGTAGGCGCTCCAGTAGGCGCGCCGGGCGACGGCGGTCAGGGCCTGGTCCAGGGTTTCGCGGTTGCGTTCGAACATCGTTGTTCACCCTCTTGACAGGGAACGACCGGACGGTTGAGTGTTTACCGAACATTCGGTCAGTTGACAAGGAAGACTTGCGTGGAACGCGAACGCAAACGCGGACATGACCCGGAGTCCGTGCTCGCCGTGGCCGTGCGCGTCTTCAACGAGCGCGGCTACGACGGGACCAGCATGGAGGACCTGGCCAGGGCGCTCGGCGTCACCAAGTCCGCCATCTACTACCACGTGCCGGGCAAGGAGCAGCTTCTCGCGCGGGCGCTCGACCGGGCGCTCGACGGGCTTACCGCGCTGGTGGTCGACGAGCGCGCCGCCTCGGGCCCGGCGATCGAGCGGCTGGAGCGGGTGGTGCGGCAGAGCGTGCGCATCCTGGTGGAGCGGCTGCCGTACGTGACGCTGCTGCTGCGGGTGCGCGGCAACAGCGCGACCGAGCAGCGGGCGCTGGAGCGGCGGCGGGAGTTCGACGCGTTCGTGAGCCACCTGGTCAAGGAGGCGGCGGCCGAGGGGAGCATCCGGCCGGACCTCGATCCGGCGCTGGTGACGCGGCTGCTGTTCGGCGCGGTCAACTCGATCACCGAGTGGTACCGGCCGGGGCGCGGCGGCTCGCCAGGCGAGCTGGCCGACGCGCTGGTCGCGATGACGTTCGGCGGGCTACGGGTTTAGCTCGGGACGCTCCCCCGGCGGCAGCGGGCTCTTGATCCGCAGGTCGTTGCGGATGGCCTCGCCGAGCTTCTTGGTGGCCATCCGGTTGAGCGCTCCCCCGGCCACGGCGCCGGTCAGGAACGGGCCCAGCGTGGTCAGGTGGCGGCCCAGCGTGCGCATCAGCCGGTTGCGCAGCGCGGTCTTGGTCGCCGCGCCGAGCGCGAGCGTCACCGAGGCGGGCGCCAGCGGGTCGACGCCGCGCTGCTTGGCCCAGGCGGCGGTGAACGCCACCGCGCGCTGGGCGCCGGTGCCCTGCACGCGCACGCCGTAGACCTCGTGCAGCTCGGCCAGGAGCTTGACCTCGATGGCGGCCACGACGATGGTCTCGGCGACGAGCTGGGCGGGAGCGGAGAGGAGGAGGGGTGGGGCGGCGAACTCCGCCGCGGCGAGCGCCCCGCCGATGGCCCCGACGGTCATCGTGGCCTTCTGCGCGGTGCGGACGAGGTCGTCGGCGAGCTCCTCGCCGGTCAGCCCCTGGTGGTGCTCGGACAGCGTGTGCAGGTCCCTGATGGGGATGCGGGGGGCGATGTTGAGGAAGACGTCGGCCAGCCAGCGACCGCGGCCCGCGCCGCTCTTCCTGGCCTTGCTCGCGCCCGTGGACAGGGCACGGGCTAGTCGGCCGAGCAGCCTGCGCCGCTCGGCCGGCTCGAGCTCACCGGGTGCGGTGAGCCTGCCCACGAGCTCGCCGACCTCCGACTCGGAGGCGGCGACCTCGTCGCCTGGTTGTTGATCCTTTTCAGGTGCGGCCACGCGGTTGCCTCCTTATCAGGCGGCGCACTCCCGGCAGACCTGCTGACCGTTCTTCTCGGAGGCCAGCTGGCTGCGGTGGTGCACGAGGAAGCAGCGCGCGCAGGTGAACTCGTCGGCCTGGCGCGGGATCACGCGCAGGCTGAGCTCCTCGTTCGACAGGTCGGCGCCGGGCAGTTCGAGCGACTCGGCCAGATCGGTCTCGTCGATGTCGATGCTGCCGGACGACTTGTCGGTGCGCCGCGCCTGAAGCTCCTGGAGACTGTCCTCCCCAAGATCGTCGTCTGTCTTGCGCGGGCTGTCGTAGTCGGTAGCCATGATTACTCCATCCCCCTCATCAAATATGTCGTCGCGCTCGTCGCGCGTCTTCTAACGTCCGGGAGGCCCGTCTTGTGCCCGTTCCGCCGGGGAGATTTCCCATCGGTACCCCGCGGGAACGGACGGCGAACCTCCCAACACGCCAGGGCGTGACGCGTCCGGCAATGGTTAGCCAAATATGGCCGAACCCACAGCCTTGGCGTCATGCCCCACCGTGTTCGACGGCACATCCAACCACATGTGCGACGCGAACGAGACGCCCCGTGCAGGGCAACACGCCGATCAACGTCTTGGAAGCCTCATGGTGACCACAAGACCTCCGCCCTCCCGTGGGACGGCGTTGACGTTGCCGCCGTGCGCCTGCACCACGGCGCGGACGATGGACAGCCCAAGGCCCGCTCCCTTGGCCGAATCCACCCGATCGGCATTGAGCCTCCTGAACGGTTCGAACAGGCTGTTCACCTCGTACGCCGGGACGTGCTGCCCAGTGTTGGCCACCTGAACAACCAAGGCACCGTCCACCATTCCCGTCCGGATCCAGACTTTTCCGTTTTCGGGAATGTTGTACTTGACCGCGTTCTCAAGGAGGTTGCTGATCGAGCGTTCCAGCAGAACCGGGTCGCCCACGGTAGGCGCGCTGACCAGTTCGGTGGTGAATGTCACCCCGTGCTGCTCGGCGAACGGCAGCACCTGGTCGACCGCCGTCTGGGCGACCTCCCGGACGTCCAGGGGCTTGCGCACCGCCAGCTCGCGCTCGCTCCTGGCCAGCAGCAGCAGGCCCTCGATCAGCTTCTCGTTGCGGGCGTTGACCTCCAGGAGGGTACGGCCCAGCGCCTTGAGGTCCTCCGACGCCTCGGGGTCCGACAGGGCGATCTCCAGGACCGTCCGGTTGATGGTCAGCGGCGTGCGCAGCTCGTGGGAGGCGTTGGCGACGAACCGGCGCTGGGCGTCGAAGGCGACGTTGAGCCGGGTGAGCATGTCGTCGAAGGTGTCGGCCAGCTCCTTGAGCTCGTCGTCCGGCCCCTTGAGGTCGATGCGCTGGTGGGCCAGCGTGCTCTCCGACAGCTTGCGCGCCGAGGCGGTCATCTGCGCCACGGGCCGCATCGCCCGGTCGGCGACGAAGTAGCCGATGATGAGCGCCAGGATGCCGACTCCGGCCAGCGCCATGAACGAGCTCTGCACCAGCGCGTCCCGCGCCCTGGCCACCGCGTCAAGCCTCGCCGCGTCCCAGATCGCCTGCGTCTGCTGCTCCTGGGCCTGGCTCAGCCAGCCGCCGGTGTCGAGGGTCGGCCAGGCGTCGTCTATCGCGTTGCCCACGATGGCGTACACCGAGAACAGCAGCACGGCGGCGGCGGCGAAGACGAGCGCGCTGTAGGTGATCGTCAGTCGCCAGCGGATGCTGACCCTGCCGGGAAGCTCCTTCACACGCTCCATGGTGGAGCGCGAGGACGGCGGCGACGACGGCGGGGGCGGACCGTCCCAGGCGGGCGGCCCCTGAGGAGGCGGCGCCTGCGGGCGCACCCCCTTCCGCTCCGAGTGCGGGCTGATCATCGGATGCGTCGGCGCCGACGCACGGTCCGGCCGTTCCGTCACAACTTGTACCCAACTCCAGGCACAGTCTCGATCACCTGAGGCTCGCCCAGCTTCTTGCGCAACGTCATCATGGTCACCCGCACCACGTTGGTGAACGGGTCGATGTTCTCGTCCCAGGCCTTGTCGAGCAGGTCCTCCTGGCTGACCACGGCGCCCTCGGCGCGCATGAGCTCCTCCAGGACGGCGAACTCCTTCTTGGTGAGCACGATCTCCTTGCCCTCGCGCTCCACCAGCCGCTTGCCCGGGTCGAGCCGGATCCCGGCGCGCTCCAGCACCGGCGGCAGCGCCGGGGCCGAGCGGCGGCCCAGGGCACGTACCCGGGCGACCAGCTCGATGAACACGAACGGCTTGGCCAGGTAGTCGTCGGCGCCCAGGCCGAGGCCCTCGACCTTGTCGTCCACGTCGCCCGAGGCGGTCAGCATGAGGATGCGCGAGGCGGTGCGCTGCTCGACCAGGCGGCGGCACACCTCGTCCCCGTGCACGACCGGCAGGTCACGGTCCAGGACGATCACGTCGTAGTCGATGTAGGAGGTGCGCTCCAGCGCGCCGCCGCCGTCGTAGGCGACGTCGACGGCCATGGCCTCGCGTCGCAGCCCTGTCGCGATCGCGTCGGCGAGCACCCGCTCGTCCTCGACCACCAGCACTCGCACCCTGGTACACCTCTTCCCGATCGTGGTGCCTCATTCTGCCCACAGCCTCGATAAGCGCACGGTAAGGCATGTGCGGGCCCGCCAGGACAGCGGTGACACAAGCGACAGTCAATTTCATGTTTCGGGACCGCGGATGCCTGGGTACACCAGCCAAACACCTTTCGCCCCCACGAGAACGGACCCCGAGAGAGCAGGTGAGATGGGCGAGTTCACGACCACGATCGAAAGCCGCCTGAACCAGGCTTACCAGGGCCTGCGCGAAGCCAGGAGCTCCGGCGACGACTACCTCGCCGACACGCTCACCGCCGAGATCGAAGACCTGCGCCGCCTGGCCGACGATCACGGCGTCCCGCTGCCCCGCTGAACCACCGACGGCCGGAGCCCCGGGCAAGGGGCTCCGGCCGTCGCATGCTCGGCACCGGTCGGTCGCGGGTCAGCCGCAGGGTCAGTCGCGCTCGGGGTGCAGCGGCGCGAGCAGGTCGTGCAGCTCCTCGAAGAGCCCCGGTGCGGCGCTGAGCGTGAGGTCGATGTTGGCCGGCCGGCCGCGCAGCCCGCCGACCCTGGCCCCGGCCTCGGCCGCCACCAGGCCCGCCGCGGCGTGGTCCCAGTAGTTGACGCCGCGCTCGAAGTAGGCGTCCACCCGGCCGCTCGCGACCGAGCAGAGGTCGACCGCGCACGAGCCGCCGCGCCGGATGTCGCGCACCTGGGGCAGCACGGCCGTCAGCGCCGCGGCCTGCTCCGCCCGGCGCGCCGCGTCGTAGCCGAACCCGGTGGCCACCAGGGCCTGCCCGAGCGGCGCCGCAGGGTTGACGCGCAGCCGCTCGCCGCCCAGCCACGCGCCCTCGCCGAGCGCCGCAGTGAACACCTCGCCGCGCGGCGCGACGTTCACCACGCCCGCGACGATCCGGCCGCCGGCCTCGACCGCGATGGACACGGCCCAGTCCGGCAGGCCGTACAGGAAGTTGACGGTGCCGTCGATGGGGTCGACGACCCAGCGCACGCCGGAGCCGTCGCCGCCCTCCTCGCCGCCCTCCTCCCCCAGGACGCGGTCGTCCGGCCGGGCGGCCCGGATGCGCTCGCGGATGAGCTCCTCCGAGGCCCGGTCGAGCGCGGTGACCACGTCGGTGGGGCTGGACTTGGTCTGGACCGCGCCCGGCTCGACGGACATCGTGGGCCGTTTGGCCAGCAGCATGTCGCCGGCCTCGCGGGCGATGTCCTCGGCCAGGCGCAGGAAGTCCGTCATCACGCCACCGAGTCCGGGCGCTTCCACTCCTGGCCGAGCACGTGCTGGGCGAGGAAGGCCAGGACCGTCTCGTACCAGGCGACGGCGTTGCCGGGCTTGAGGATCCAGTGGTTCTCGTCGGGGAAGTAGAGGAACTTCGACTCGACCTCCGAGCGGCGCAGGTCCCACCACAGGCGCAGCGCCTCGCCGATCGGCACCCGGTAGTCCTTGTCGCCGTGGATGACGAGCATCGGGGTGCTGATCTTGTCGAGCGCGCGGTGCGGGGAGAGCCGGGCGTAGCGGTCGGAGCCGGGCGCGCCGAACTCGCGCTGCCAGTAGGCGGAGGCGTCGGTGGTGCCGGCGAACTGGTCGAGGTTCCACAGGGAGGCGTGCGTGACGATGGCGCGGTAGCGGTCGCTGTGGCCGGCGATCCAGTTGGCCATGTAGCCGCCGAACGAGCCGCCCATCGCGCCGATGCGCTCGGCGTCGATGTCGTCCCTGGCCAGGGCCACGTCCACGATCGCGTCGAGGTCGGCCTGGGTGCGCGGGCCCCAGTCGCCCCAGCCTCGGTCGATCATGTCCTGACCGTATCCGGTGGACAGGCACGGGTCCGGCATCAACACGGCGTATCCGTGCTCGGCCATGATCCACGACTGCCAGCGCCACTGCCAGTCGTTCCAGGAGGCGACGGGGCCGCCGTGGATCCACAGCAGGAACGGCGCGGGCGACTCGGCCGAGGCGCCTTCCGGCAGGACGAGCCAGCCGCGGATCTCGGCACCGTCGTCGGCGGTGGCGGTGATCTCGGTGAGCGTGCCGCGCACCTCGGGGCGCGGGACGGGCGAGAGCAGGTCGGTGACCTCGCCGGTGCCGGCGTCGACGCGGGCCGGGGCGGGCGCGAGAGCGATGCCGCTGCGCAGCGCGTACACGGTCCCGCCGTCGGGCGAGACGTTGAGCCCGAGGTAGGAGGCGTCGTCCTGGGTGAGGCGGACGGCCTCGCCGCCGCCGGGGGTGACGCGGAAGACCGGGCGGCGGCCGCGGAAGTCGGCGACCAGGTAGACGGCCGAGGAGTCGGGCGCCCAGGCCACGTCCATCGGGAACAGGTCGCCGGCGTGCGGGCCGCCCTCGCCGGTGGCCACGTCGGCGATCCACAGCTCGACCCGGGCCGAGACGTCCAGGTCGGTGTGGCGCTCGCGCGAGCACGCCAGCCTGGTCCCGTCGGGCGAGACGGCCAGCGGGCCGCCGAAGTCGTGACCCTCCTCGCTGAGGAGCGTGCGCCGCTCGCCGGTGGCCACGTCGACGGCCACCAGGTCGATCCGGCTCTGCCCGGCCGACAGCGGGACGCGCCAGGTGGTGATCACCGTGCGGCCGTCGGGGGTGAGCTCGAAGGCGGCGTCGCGCAGCGCCTCGCCGGGCTCGGGGGTCAGCTCGCGCACGTCCTCCAGGCGGTCGGCGCCGAGCCTGCCGGTGAACAGCCGGGTGCGGCCGGGGCCGAGGTCGTGGTCCCAGTAGCGCACCGGGTAGCCCTCGTGCAGGATGGCGCTGATCCCGGCGTCCTTGCGCGCCTTGCGCCGTTCCTCCTCGTCCGCCTCGTCGCCGTCGAGCACGTCGGAGGCGAACACCACCACGTCGCCGGCGGTGCGGACGGCGCCGATGCCGCCGGGGCGGCTCGCCACCTGGCGGGCCTCGCCGCCCTGGCGCGGCAGCAGCCACAGGGCGGGCGTCTCGTCCCCGTCGTCCTTGGCGGTGGGGTCGGGGCGGGCCGAGGTGAACAGGAGGTCCCCGGAGGCGGTGAAGACCGCCTGGGTCTCCCCCTTGGCCGACCTGGTCAGCCGGTACGGCTCGCTGCCGGGCTCGCCGTCCGGCGTGACGGCCCACAGGGCGGTCCCGTACGACTTGCCGTCGGGGTTGAGCGACTGCACGGCCGACACGAGACGGGAGCCGTCGGGTGAGAGCTTCAGGGAGAGAACTCGGGGGATCGCGACATAATCGCGAATGTCGTGAAATGCGGTCACCCATCCGAACCTACCTCGTGAGAGGACCACGGGCACGCGCGCATAAGGTTGCTCACGTGGGAGATTACGACGCGCTGCTGGTGCTGTCGTTCGGCGGTCCCGAAGGCCCCGACGACGTGCTGCCCTTCCTGGAGAACGTGGTGCGGGGCCGCGGGGTGCCCCGAGAGCGGCTGATGGAGGTCGCCGAGCACTACCAGAGCTTCGGCGGCGTCAGCCCGATCAACCAGCAGTGCCGCGACCTGGTCGAGGCCCTGCGCCCGATCGCCGGCGTGCCGGTTTACTGGGGCAACCGCAACTGGCACCCGTTCGGCGAGGAGACCGTCAAGCGGATGGCCGGCGACGGGGTGCGCAGGGCGGCGGTCTTCGCCACCTCCGCCTACGCCGGCTATTCGAGCTGCCGCCAGTACTACGAGGACATCGCCCGCATCTCCTTCGAGGGCGGCCCCGAGCTGGTCAAGATGCGCCACTTCGGCGACCATCCGTCGTTCGTCGAGGCGATGGCCGACCACACCCGGCAGGCGCTGGAGCGGCTGGGCCGCGACGACGCCCGGCTGGTGTTCACCGCCCACAGCATCCCGGTCACGATGGCCGAGACCGCGGGCCCGGCGGGCGGCCTGTACGAGACGCAGCTGCGCCGCACGGCCCGGCTCGTCAGCGAGGCGCTCGGCCGCGACGAGCCCTGGGACCTGGTGTGGCAGTCGCGCAGCGGCCCGCCGCAGGTGCCGTGGCTGGAGCCGGACGTCTGCGACCACCTGCGTCAGGTCGACGCGGGCTCGGTGGTGCTGGTGCCGATCGGGTTCGTCTCCGACCACATGGAGGTCGTCTACGACCTCGACACCGAGGCCCGTCAGGTGGCCGCCGAGATCGGGCTGCCGATGGAGCGTGCGGCGACCGCGGGCACCCATCCGGCGTTCGTGCGGATGGTGCGCGAGCTGATGGACGAGCCCGAGCCGGTCGCCTGCGCGCTGACCTGCTGCCCGGCCCCGCGCCGCCGTCAGGCGTAGGCGCGGGCGTAGGCCTCGGCGATGCTCAGGACCTTGTTCACGTAGTCCCACGAGTGATTGTAGTGCCACACGGCCTTGCGCAGCTTCTCGCCGCCCTGGCCGGCGCCCGTCTTGCACAGGTAGTTGGCCGCGCCCGGCACCGCGTCGTACGGGCTCCAGATGTCGCGCTCGCCGTCCCCGTCGCCGTCGACCCCGTACGCCTTCCAGGTGGCGGGCATGAACTGCATCGGCCCGAGCGCGCCCGCGCTGGACGGGCCGTTGTTGCGCCCGTGCCCGCTCTCCACCTGCCCGATCGCGGCCAGCACGGTCCACGACAGGCCGGGGCAGCGGGTCGCCGACTGCTTGTACAGCTCCAGGTAGCTGCCGGGCCGGGCGGCCGTGGCCGTGGCGGGCTGCTCGCGCTTGGCCTCGGTACGCCGCGCGGTGCCCAGCATGACGACCTGGCTGCCCTTGCCGAGCACCTTGCGCACGCCCTTCTCGCTGATGCCGCCCTCCTTGCCGTGCAGCAGCACCGCCACGCCCTGCGCCATGCCGAGGGTGCGGCCCAGGTCGGCGCCGACCAGGCCGTCGACGCCGGTCAGCCCGAGCGGGGCCGACGCGCCCACGCGCAGCCTCGGCCCGCCGCCCACCTGGTAGTACGCGCCCAGCGTCAGGCCGTACTTGCGCATGGCCGCCGAGTCGGCGACGACCTCGCCCCGGGCCAGCGCGCTCCACACGCCGGGCTGGTCGGCGACGACCTTGGGGGTCCAGGAGCGGAAGTCGGCGGGGTCGACCGCGAGCAGGTTCAGCCCGGTGCCCGACACCTTGACCGAGCCGGCGTCGACCACGAGGGCCTTCTGCACGTGCTTGAGCGCGGCGAGCCGGTGGCGGGCCTGCTGGGGCACGGTGCCGGGGGCGATGGCGAGCACCCGGGGCGGGGTGGGCGTGACACCGGCGCCGCCCTGGCCGAAGTCCTTGACAGGGGCCGTCGTGGGAACGAGCTTGTCGAGCGCGGGGGTCTCCCGCCGCACGGTCCGGGGCTGCGGCGCCGTCGTCGTCTCGAACGGGTCCTCGCCCAGGAGCAGCACGACGCCCGCGGCCGCGAGCGTGACGGTGAGCACCGCGGCGACCATGAGCAGTGCGCCGCGCAAAGAGGGAAGACCGGACACGCGGCACACGTTAACCCACGTGCCGGAAACAGGTTGCGATCCGGACAGATGATGCGCGAGGGTGTGTCGGCACAGTAAGGAGAAACGCGGATGGTCGGGCCTTACCGGGGGTTGTTCAAAGGGCCCGGCGTCAAGGGTTTCGTCCTGGCCGGCTTCGTCGGCCGGATGCCGATGTCCATGCTCGGCATCGGGGTCGTGCTGCTCATCGAGGGCGTCACGGACTCCTTCGCGGTCGCCGGCGCGGTGGCCGGGGCCTGCAACGTCGCCTTCGCCGTGGCCGCCCCCATGTCGGCGCGGCTGACGGACCGGTTCGGCCAGAGCCGGGTGATCGTCCCCTTCGCCACCCTGAACGCGCTCGCGCTCGCCGCCCTCATGCTCAGCGCCGGGCTCGGCCTGCCCGACTGGACGCTGTACGTGTCGGCGCTGCTGGTCGGGGCCACGTCGCTGTCGCTCGGCTCGATGGTGCGGGCCCGCTGGTCCCACGCGCACAGCGGGTCGGCCAAGCTGCACACGGCCTTCGCGTTCGAGTCGGTCATCGACGAGGTGATCTTCGTCACCGGTCCGGCCCTGGTCACCGTGCTGGCCACGGCCGTCAACCCGTTCGCCGGGCTGGTCGTGGCGCTGGTGTGCATGTTCACCGGCTCGCTCGCGCTCGCGCTCCAGCGGCGCACCCAGCCGCCGATCCAGCCGGTCAGGACCGGCGGGGGCGGCAGCCCGATCCTCATCCCCGGCATCGCCCTGCTGTCGTGCGTCTACCTGGGGCTCGGCGCGGTCTTCGGGTCGGTGGACCTCATCACGGTGGCCTTCGCCACCGAGCACGGTGCGAAGGGCATGTCGGGGTTCCTGCTGGCCGCCTTCGCGGGCGGCTCGATGGTGTCGGGCCTGTGGTTCGGCTCGCGGCACTGGCAGATCTCGCTGCGCGGCCGGTTCGTCCGCTCGCTGGGCGTGTTCGTCGTCGGGCTGCTGCCGATCATGTTCATCGGGAGCGTGCCGGTCATGGCGGCCGGGCTGTTCCTGGCCGGGCTGGCCATCTCGCCGACGCTCATCACCGGCTTCTCGCTCACCGAGCGCCTGGTGCCGTCGTCGCTGCTCACCGAGGGCATGGCGTGGATCTCGACGGCGATCGGGCTCGGCGTCGCGCTGGGCGCCTGGGCCGGCGGTCAGCTCACCGAGCTGTACGGGCCGTCCGACGCCTACGCCTTCTCCCTGGGGGCCGCGGTCTTCGCCGTCGTCGTCGGGCTCGCAGGTTCGGGTTTCCTGAGACTTCCCGAAGCGCCTTCACCGGCCAAGAGCTGATCCGCTACGGTCGAGACATCCCTCGCAACATCCATCACATTGGAAACATTGCTTATGTCCCGACATCTCAGTTCACTCTTGGCCATCGCGGCTGTCACGGTCGCCCTCGCTCCCGCCCCCGCGCTCGCGGCCCCCGCCGAGGAGGAGGTCGACTGCACGAAGGTCAAGTGCGTGGCGCTGACCTTCGACGACGGCCCCGGCAAGTACGCGGGCACGCTGCTCGACACGTTGAAGAAGTACGACGCCAAGGCGACGTTCTTCCTCGAAGGCCAGTACGTGAAGAGCCGCCCCTCCTACGTCAAGCGGATGGTCGCGGAGGGGCACGAGCTGGGCAACCACAGCTACAAGCACCCCGACTTCACCAAGCTGACCGCGCCCGCGATCCGCTCGGAGATCCAGCGGACCAACGACGAGATCAAGAAGGCGGCGGGCGTCGAGCCCAAGCTGCTGCGTCCGCCGTACGGCATGTCGGACCTGACGACGTCGGAGGTCGCCGCCGAGTTCGGCATGCCGATCATCCTGTGGACCGGCGGCTCGGCCGACTGGAGCTCCAAGAACGAGGAGGCGATCAAGAAGCAGACGCTCAAGGTCGCCAAGCAGAACAGCATCGTCCTCATGCACGACTGGGTGAAGCAGACCGTCGACGCGATGCCGTCGATCATCCGGACGCTGCAGAAGAACGGCTACCACCTCGTCAAGGTGAGCGACATCGTCAAGCACGAGAATCTGAAAGCCGGTGACACGTTCCCCCTCCCCGAGGGCTGGGATAAGTGAGTATCGTTCGCGTTTAGTCGGACGACAGGGGTGTGCGCGTGGCCTTCATCAACTGGGCGGGGAACCAGGCCATCGAACCCGCCGAGGTACGCGTCCCCACCTCCACCGGCGACGTTGTCCGGGCCGTGCTTGACGCGGCGGCGAGCGGGCGGCGGCTGCGCATGGTGGGAACGGGCCACTCCTTCACCGGAGTGGCCCTCACCGACGGACTCATGCTCCGCCCCGACGGGCTGACCGGCGTCGTCTCCTGGCACGGCGACAGCGTCACCGTCCTGGCAGGCACCCCGCTCCGCACGCTCAACGAGCTGCTCGGCGAGCGCGGCCTGGCCCTGGCCAACATGGGCGACATCACCGAGCAGACCGTCGCGGGCGCCATCCAGACCGGCACCCACGGCACCGGCCGCGACACCGGCGGCCTGGCCGACCAGGTCACCGCCCTGGAGCTGGTGCTCGCCGACGGCACGGTGACCACCGCCGGGCCCGGCGAGGACCTGTTCGACGCCGCCCGGGTCGGCCTGGGCGCGCTCGGCGTGCTCACCTCCGTCACCTTCCGCGTCGAGCCCGCGTTCCTGCTGCGCAACGAGCGCCGGCGGATGCCGCTGACCCGCATCCTCGACTCGCTCGACGAGCTCACCTCGGGCAACGAGCACCTGGACTTCTTCTGGCTGCCGCACACCGACGCGTGCCTGGTCAAGACCAACAACCGCCACCCCGGACCGGCCAGCCCGCCCGGCGCGTTCCGGCACTGGCTCGACGCCGTCTTCCTGGAGAACACGCTGTTCGGCGCCGCGTGCGCCGCCGGCGCCCGCGTCCCGGCGCTGATCCCGCGCATCAACGCCGTCAGCGCCGCCGCCCTCGGCGACTCCGCCTCCGTCGACACCTCGTACAAGATCTTCACCGCCCGGCGGGACGTGCGCTTCCTGGAGATGGAGTACGCGATCCCACGCGAACGGCTCGGCCAGGCGCTGCGCGAGACCCGCGACCTGATCGAGCGGACGGACTGGAAGATCACCTTCCCCGTCGAGGTCCGCGTCACGCCGCCGAGCGACGCGTGGCTGTCCACCGCGTACGGGCGGCCGACTGCCTACCTCGCCTGCCACGTCTACCGGCCCACGCCCAACCCCGCCTACTTCGCCGGCGTCGAAGAGATCATGACCCGGCTCGGCGGACGGCCCCACTGGGGGAAGCTGCACACCCGCGACGCCGCCTACCTGGCCACCGTCTACCCGCGCTTCGCCGACTTCACCGCGCTGCGCGACCGGCTCGACCCCGGGCGCCTGTTCGCCAACGCCTACCTGGACACCGTCCTCGGCTAAGCCTTTGGTAAAGAACCGGCTGGCGAATCGACGGGATCGCGTGTCCCGCACTCCGTGAGCGGCCCGCGGGCGGCACCCTCTTCGCTCGTGCCCCGACGATTCGGCCTGCCCTCCCTGTACCTCGCGGCGGCCGTGGTCACCGCCGCCGCGACGGCCGTCACCACCGCTGTCCCCCTCATGACGCCCGCCTCCGGCCTGGCCGCCCGGCCCCGCCACGCCGAGCCCGCGCACCCGTACATCGTCACCGCGCGCGACCGGGCGGCCGCCCGCGACCTCGTCGGCGAGGTGCGCTGGCGAGTGCGCCGCTACTACACCGCCGCCCTGCCCGGCTTCGCCACCGTGCTCAACGCCGCCGAGGAGGCCGAGCTGCGCGCCGACCCGCGCGTGCTCGCCCTCGAACCCGACCGCGCCATCCGCCCCGCCCCCGGGCGCGCGGCCACCCCCGCCCGCACCCCCGGCGGGCGCGGCGTCACCGTGTACGTGGTCGACAGCGGCATGGACGTGGACCGGTTCGGCGACCGCGCCTGGCGGGCCTTCGACGCCACGGGCGGCACCGGCCACGACTGCACCGGGCACGGCACCCGCGCCGCCCGCGCCGTCGCCGCCGCCGCGCCCCACGCCAGGATCGCCTCCGTGCGGACGCTCGGCTGCCACGGCGCCGGCAGGCTCTCGGACGTGCTCGCCGGGCTCGACTGGGTGCGCCGGCACGCGCGCGGCCCCGCCGTCACCAGCGTCCCGCTCGACACCGCCGGCTCCCCCGCCCTCACCACCGCCCTGCGCGCCCTCGTCAGATCCGGCGTCTTCGTCACCGCCACCGGCCCCGGCGCCTGCCGGACCGCGCCCGGCGAACCCGCCTACACCGCCGCCGCACCCCATCTCGCCGGCGCCGCAGCCGGATACCTGGAGTCCCATCCGGGCGCAAATCCGGCGGATCTGGCGACTTGGCTCAAGTGCCCGTCGGTGCGCGGCGCGATTCGCCAGAATCCGTCGAGGAGCTCTAACCTCCTCCTGCGCACCGGTGGGCTCTGAAGGGGATGGATTCGTCAAATGTGACCGGCGTCACATCGCCTCCGGGCTATCCCAGGAAGGCGATGTTCGGACATGCCGGGTACGGTGCTGGCAGGCAACCGGCACACGCGAGAGACTCAAGGGTCCGGGGGAAGAATGGCGACGCTGACGAAGGGACTCGCATGCAGGAGCTCCGACTCGTCGCGGTGAGTGAGGACGGCACCTACCTCGTGCTGGCGACTGCCGGACGGGGTACACGCTTCACGCTCCCCGTGGACGACCGGCTCCGTGCTGCCGTCCGCGGCAACTTCTCCCGTCTCGGCCAGTACGAGATCGAAGTGGAGAGCCCGTTGCGTCCCAAGGAGATCCAGGCCCGCATCCGAGCAGGTGAGACCGCGGAAGAGATCGCCGCGACCGCCGGCATCCCGGTCGAGCGCGTCCGCTGGTTCGAGGGCCCGGTCCTCCAGGAGCGCGAGTACGTCGCCCAGCAGGCCCAGCGCGTCACCGTCCGCATGCCCGGCGAGTCCTCGCCCGGCCCCACCCTCGGCGAGCTCGTCGCCGAGCGCCTCAACCGCCGCGGCGTGCCCACCGACGAGATCGACTGGGACTCCGCCAAGCGCGACGACGGCCTGTGGCGGGTCAAGCTCGGCTACGTGTGGAACGGTCACACGAGACACGCCGAATGGCTCTTCGACCCGCGCCGCCGCCACGTCACCCCGCACGACGACGAGGCGCTGCGCCTGTCGTCCGCCGACTTCGACCCCGACCCCGTGACCGAGGACACCACGGTCACGCCCTTCACACCCCGCGTCGCCAAGCTCCAGCCGGTGCCGCCGCTGGCCTCCGACCCGCTGCCGTTCCCCTCGGTCATCCGCAACGAGCCCGATCCGGAGCCCGCCCTGGAGGCGCCGTTCGACCGGCAGCCGCCGCGCGACCCCGCCCGGGAGACCGGCCAGACCCGCCCCGCCGACCCGCACCGCCGGGCCGGTTCCTCACCCTGGCTGCCCGACTTCGGCCAGTCACGGGCGACGGACTCCGAGTCCTTCTACGCCCCCCGCCCCACCCGCGACCCCGACCCCCAGCCTTCCTTCACCCCGCCACCGGCCGCGCCGTCGCCTGCCGCGCCGTCGCCTGCCGCGTCGTCGCCCTCGGCCGAGCCGTACGCGCCCGCCGAGTCGCGGTCGCCTGCCGAAACCCGGCCGCCTGCCGAGAGCCGGTCGCCTGAGACGCCGTCGCCGTACAGGTCGTCGGCGCCCTCCTTCCTGCCGCCATCGGCCTCACCGTCCTCCGCGCAGCCCGAGGACACTCCCGTCCCGTCCCTGCCCGCCGCCGCCGCTGCGGCTCCCCCGGCCGCCGACATCCCAGCCCCGGACACCGAGGCTCCCGCGCAGGCCCAGCCCGCGACGGCACCGGCCGCCCCCCAGGAGCCGGCCCCGGCCCCGCTGGCTGCCACGCCCACCGAGCCCGCCACCCCGGAGCCTTCACCGGCGACCGGCGACACCACCGCGCCTCAGGCAACCACTTCCGAGCCTGCCGCAACGCCGTCCCAGCCCACGCCCACGCCGGCCGCCGAGGCAGCCGCTCCCGCCACCCCGGACACCGCACCGGCAACACCGGATGCCGCCCCGGCAACGCCGGATGTCGCTCCGGCAACGCCCGCCGCTGCCTCGGCCCCCGTCGAGGCGGCCACCGCCTCCCCGGAGGCATCGGCCCCCGCTGCCCCGGCTCTCCCCGTACAGGAAGAGAGCGCCCGCGCCGACGCGACCCCGCCCACCACAGCGGACCAGCCGAAGCCCCCTGCCCAGGAGGCCCCGGCCCCGTCCGCCACCCCGGCCGAGGCAACCCAGGACGAGGCCCCCACGGCCGCCGCCACCCCGGAACCCGCAGCGCCCGAGGCCGCCGCCACCCCGGAACCAGCGCCGGAGGCCGCCGAGAAGCCGGCCACCCAGCTCCCGGAGCCCGCCACCGCGCAGCCCACCGCGCCCGCGAAGACCGAGGACTACCCGGAGCCCACCCAGCCCGAGGCCGCACAGGCCGCCGAGCCGGACAAGCCCGCCCAGCCGGTCACCACCACAGCCGACGACCCCGCACGGCCCGAGGCGGCCAAGGCCGAGGAGCCCGTCGCCAAGGCCGACGCGTCCACCGAGGCCGAAAAGCCCACGCAGCCCGACGCCGCCAAGGCGGAGGAGCCTGCGGAGCCAGCCGCCGCCAAGGCAGAAGAGCCCGTCGTCACCGAGACCGACGAGCCCGCACAGGCCGAGGAACCCGCACAGCCGGTCGCGGTCAAGGCCGACGAGCCCGCACAGGCGGACGCCACCAAGGCCGAGGAGCCCACCGCCGCGAAGACAGAAGAGCCCGCCGAGCCCGAGGTGCGGAGCGAGCCCGAGGAGGCCGCCGCCTCCACCGCGCCCGCCGAGCCTGACGTACAGGCTGAGGCCGAAACCAAGGGGGCGGCGCCCAAGCCGGGGCCGAAGCCCGGGCCCAAGCCGGTGCCTGCGGCACGGCCGAGCGAGGAGGACGCGAAGGACAAGCCGGCGGCCAAGGAAGAGCCGCCGGTGCCGGTCCCGTCTCCCCCGCCCGCCCCGGCTGCCCGGCAGGCCCGCAAGGGTTCGCGGGGCCGTCGCGCCTCGGTGCCGACGTGGGACGAGATCATGTTCGGCGCCCGCCGCCAGGACTGACCCGCCACATCCGCGCGAAACGACGACCGGGTGGAGCTGGACGACAGCCCCACCCGGTCGCAGACCCGCCGTAAGCGACCTCCTTCGCCCCCCCGGATCCACCAAGAACGGGCGCGGTCAGGACGGTTGCAGCTCGTCGAAGAAGGCGAGGTCGTCGGCGGGGTCCGGGCTCACGAGGCGTTCCAGGCCGGCGGCCGTCATCGCCGCCCATCGACCGGCCCGTGGCCGCCAGGCTGGCCGCTCGCCCCGCTTGACCGGCCCTCAGGACCCTCCCGGGCCGTCCGGGCTGTCAGAGCTCTCACCGTCCTGCTCGGGGAGGTCCCCGTGCCGCTCGGGGCCGTTCCCGTGCCGCTCGGGGAGGTCCCTCTGCCGCTCAGAGAGGTCCCCGTGCCGCTCGGGAACGGGTGCCAGGAAGGGGGCCAGCCAGTCGGGCGTCACCTCGGCCGGGAAGTCCCTGGCCTGGGCCTCGGAGACGTCGACGGCCGAGTAGCCGCCCCGGCCCGCGCCCACGCCTGCCGTCAGCGTCACGACGCCGGCGCGCCGTTGGAACCAGGTCTGCCGCAGCCGCCACCCCACGACGGCGCGCCGCTCCACCACGGCCTGCGTACGCCGCAACGACCCGCCGCGGACGGTCACCCGCTCGCCGTCGTAGCCGTGGCCGAGCGACCGGTAGCGGTCGAGCCCGAGCGGCACCCCGACGGCGGCCAGCAGGAGGGCCAGCACCAGGACGATCCACCAGATCAGCGAGGCGGTCAGCACGGCGGCCGCGGTGGCGAGCGCGGCGACGGCCAGCCACGGGAAGACGGCGCGGAACAGCCGCCGGTTGCGCGCCACCGGCGGATGGGGGCGCAGCTCCGCCCGGTAGGGGCCGACGGCGTCGCTGGTGACCTGGCGGGCGACGGCCCGGGGCACCACTGGCAGGAGCTGGCCGCGCGTCTCGGAGTCGCCCAGGCCGGTCACGATGGCCCACGCCCTGGCGACGCCGGCCCAGCGTTCGGCGAGGCCCTCGGCGATCTCGTAGCCGCGTACGCGCCGCGATTCGAGCGACACGCTGCGCCGGTTGACGAGCCCGCGTTCGGCGACCAGGTAGCCGTCGCGCCGTTTGAGCTTGAAGTCCCAGTTGAACACCGCGTACATCACGCCGCCCACGAACGGCATGGCCACCACGAGCAGCACCGCGATCGCCACGAGCAGCCACGGGTGCTCCCAGAGCCAGGTGCCGGCCGTCCAGGCGGCGTCCCTGCCGAACCCGAGTTCGTTGCCCCACTGGAACGCCAGCCCCACCGCGCCGCCCGCCAGCGCGAACGGGGTGAGCAGGTAGGCCCCCGACAGCGGCCCGTACAGCAGCCACCGGCGCGGGACGGCGGTGATGACGCGCTCCTCCGGCTCGTGCGGCCGCTCCGGCACGGCGCCCGGCCCGGCGGGGTCGAGGGCGCCCTCGGGCACAGCGGTAGCCGTCCCGGAACCGGCGGCGTCCGGGCCGGGGTGCGCGTGGCGGGCGGCGGCGGCGCGGCGCAGGAGGACGGGCTTGAGGCGTTCGGCCTCGTGGCGGGTGACGCCGTCGAGCGTGGCCTCGCCGTCGCCGCCGCTCGCCCCCGTGTCGATCTTCAGCACGGACAGGCCGAGGAGCCGGTGCATGGGCGGGGTGGACACGTCGACGCCGCGCACCCGTTCGAGCGGGATCGTCCGCACCGACCGGCTGATCAGCGAGCGCTTGATCTCCAGCCGGTCGCCGATGATCTCGTACGTGAACGTGGCCCAGCGGACGACCGCGAACACCACGGTGCCGACCAGGCCCAGCGCAGCCCACAGGTAGGACCGGCCGGAGAAGCCGCCCACGACGAGCACGCCGACGAGCGGCACGAGCAGCGACGGCAGCATCCGGACCGGGTCGATGAGCAGCACCTTGGGGCTCAGCCTGAGCGGCACCCGGGGCGGCGGGAACGTACCGGGCCCCTCCGGCGGCGGGCCCGCGGGACCCTCCGGAAGGGACGGCGGCGGAGGGGGCGGCGGCGGGGGCGGGGCGCCGGTCACGTGGCGTCATCCCTGAGCTGCTCGGCGCGGCGGGCGAGCTCTTCGGCGAGCCCGGCCGCCACCTGGTAGTCGAGCCCCTTGATCGTGGAGGACCCGGCGTGCGAGGCGGTGCGGATCTCCAGGGTCGCCAGCCCGAGCATCCGTTCCATCCACCCCTGTCCCTTGTCGACCGTCTGGATGCGGCTGACCGGCACGAACACCCACTCCCGGGTCAGGAACCCCTGCCGGGCGTAGACGACATCTCCCGACAACTCCCACCGGTGCACCGCGTAGCGCACGAACGGCTCCGCCACCAGGAACGGCGTCGTCAGCACGCCCACGACGACCGGCAGCAGCCACGGCGCGCGGGCGAACCAGCCGGGCACCCACGACCAGCCGCTGCCGCCCACCCAGCCGCCCACGAGGATGGACCCGCCCACGAGCAGCACGAACCCGATCAGCGCCTCCAGCAGCCAGAGCCCGCGGGCTCTGGGCGAGACGCGGTTCGCCGGGTCGCGGAGCGGGCCAGTTGAGTTCACGACTCCAGCTTAGGGCTCGCGCCCATGTCAGCGATCTGTCAGCGGCCGGTGGAGCGTGTGGGCAAAGTGTCAGTGGCGTCGGGCAGGGTGATGCCCATGGGATACGCGATTGAAGCCGAAGGCCTGGTGAAGCACTACGGCGAGACCAAGGCGCTCGACGGCGTCGACCTCGCCGTGCCGGCCGGCCGGCTGCTCGGCGTGCTCGGGCCCAACGGCGCGGGCAAGACCACGGCCGTGCGCATCCTGGCGACCCTGCTGGTGCCCGACGCCGGGCGCGCTTCGGTGCTCGGTTACGACATCGGCCGCCAGGCGCACCAGGTCAGGTCGCTGATCGGCCTCACCGGGCAGTACGCCGCCGTCGACGAGATGCTCACCGGGGTGGAAAACCTCATCATGATCGGCCGGCTGCTCGGCCTGTCCCGGAGCGAGGCGCGGCGGGAGGCGACGGCGCTGCTGGAGCGGTTCGACCTGACCGAGGCCGGGGGGCGGGCCGCCAAGACGTTCTCGGGCGGCATGCGCAGGCGGCTCGACCTGGCCGCGAGCCTGGTGGGCCGGCCGAAGGTGCTGTTCCTCGACGAGCCCACCACCGGTCTCGACCCGCGCAGCCGCACCGAGTTGTGGGGCGTGGTGCGCGGCCTGATGGCCGACGGGGTGACCGTCCTGCTCACCACCCAGTATCTGGAGGAGGCCGACCAGCTCGCCGACGACATCGTGGTCTTCGACCACGGCAAGGTGATCGCGACCGGCACCTCCGACCAGCTCAAGGCCACCACCGGCGCCCAGGTGCTGGAGGTGCGGCCGATGGAGGAGCACCAGCTGGAGCTGGTGGCCAAGGTCGTCACCGACGTCGTGGAGGAGACCCCGGCGATCGCGGGCGGCAAGGTCACCGCCGCCGTGCGCGACCCGGCCGTGGTGCCCGCCGTCGTGCGCCGCCTCGACGACCTCGGCATCGTGGCCACCGAGCTGGCGCTGCGCAAGTCCAGCCTCGACGAGGTGTTCCTGGCGCTGACCGGGCACCGCGCCGAGGAGCCGGAGAAGACCGACGAGGAGACCTACGCATGACCGCGACCACCGCCTCCCTGCCCGCGCCGCCGAGGCGGGTGAGCCCCGGCGCCACGGTCAGCCAGACGATGACGCTGGCGTGGCGCAGCCTGGTGCAGATCAAGCACAACCCGTGGGAGCTGCTCGATCTCAGCATCCAGCCGATCATGTTCCTGCTGCTGTTCACGTACGTGTTCGGCGGCGCGATCTCCGGCTCGACGGGCGACTACCTGCAGTTCGCGCTGCCCGGCCTGCTCGTGCAGAACGCGCTGTTCTACACGCTGTCCACGGCGATCGGGCTCAACACCGACATCACCAAGGGCGTCTTCGACCGGCTGCGGAGCCTGCCGATCGCGCGCACCGCGCCGCTGGCCGGGCGGGTCATCGCCGACACGTTCAAGCAGGTGTGGGCGTTCGCGCTGCTGGTCGGGTTCGGGATGGCGCTCGGGTTCCGGGTGACGACCGGCGTGGCCGGGCTGCTGGGCGCGCTGGCGCTGCTGGTGATCGTGGCGCTGGCGATGTCGTGGATGTCGGTGCTGATCGGGCTCAAGGCGTCGAGCCCGGAGAAGGTGCAGATGGTGGCCTTCTCGGTGATGATGCCGCTGACGTTCACCAGCAGCGCGCTGGTGTCGCCCGACACGTTCCCGGGCTGGCTGAAGGCGTGGTCCGACGTCAACCCGGTGAGCCACCTGTCCGACGCGATCCGCGGGCTGATGATCGGCGGCGAGGTGGCCTCCCCGGCGCTGGTGTCGCTGCTCTGGTCGGCGGGTTTCGTGGTGGTGTTCGCGCCGCTGGCCATCAGGGTCTTCCGCACCCGCCTCTGACCGGCTCCCGCGAGCCCGGTTCCGGGTCTCGCGGATCAGACCCGCAGGGCGAGGGCGATGACGGCGTCCCGGTCCATCCGGCGGCCGCGCGCGAGGTGGCGGCCGAACTCCGCCGCCCCGAGCGCGGCTTCGGTGTCGCCGGTGATCCGTACATGGTCG
>NZ_JAHKRO010000032.1 GCF_019396325.1 Nonomuraea ceibae | reverse complement strand
ACCCGGCCCTTCCACTTCTCGTTGCCCAGCAGCCAGTCGAACGACTCGGTCTGCAGGGCGAGAAGGTCAGGAACTTCGAGGGGCTCCTGGATGCGCGAAAAAGAGACGCGACGGGGACCGGCGGGTATGGCGGAGGCGTTGCGCGAGGCTGCCAACAGATGTCCTTCCGGAAGGCACGGACGGAATCGGACTGCGCGCATGCCGAACGCCCCGGCAGAAGCCAGGGCGTGGAAGGGCAGCGCGAGGGAGCAGCATAACGCAAACAGGAAACGGATGTCCACACCTACTATAAGCGTCAACCTCGGTGCCGCCTTCAGGATGACACAGCGGGGTGAACTCGTCAACTTCCACGCCGATCCGAAGCCCGGCGCCTTGACCTGGACAGGTTGCCTGCCCGTCAAATATCGTTAACTCTTAGGAAGGTTTCCTTTTTATTCCTGTCTCATCCCCCCAGGAGCACAGGTGCGCAAGAGCACAGTCGCCGCCATGACCGCCGCCACAGGAATGCTGGTCCTGCTGCCGGCCTCCGCGGCCCACGCCCACGGAACCATGTCCAACCCGCCCAGCCGTGTCTACGTCTGCAAGAACGAAGGCCCCGAGGCGCCGAAGTCCGACGCCTGCAAGGCCGCCGTGGCCGCCAGCGGGCCCCAGGCGTTCTACGACTGGAACGAGGTCTCGCTGCTCGAAGCGGGCGGGCGGCACCGCCAGCTCATCCCCGACGGCAAGCTCTGCAGCGCGGGCCGCGAGAAGTATCGCGGGCTCGACCTGCAGCGCGCCGACTGGCCCGCGACCCAGGTGCGGCCGGGAAACTTCACGCTGACCTACCACGCGTCCGCGCCGCACGGCAACAGCAACTTCGAGTTCTACATCACGCGCGACGGCTGGAACCCGACCATGCCGCTCAAGTGGTCTGACCTCGTCCACATCAAGACGTTCAACGGCCAGAACCCGACCACGTTCACGAACTGGACCATCAACCTGCCCCAGCGCAGCGGCAGGCACATCCTCTACTCGATCTGGCAGCGCGTGGTCGGCAGCAACGAGGCCTTCTACACCTGCTCGGACGTCGACTTCGGCGGCGGCAGCACGCCCACCCCCACCCCGACGCCCACGCCGACCCCCACGCCCACCCCGACCCCGACGCCGACTCCCACCCCCACGCCGACGTCGACGCAGCCCGGCGGCACGTGGAGCGCGGGCACGGCCTACCGGACGGGTGACCGGGTCACCTACGGCGGCGCGACCTACGAGTGCCTGCAGCCGCACACCGCCCTCACCGGCTGGGAGCCGCCGAACGTGGCCGCCCTCTGGAAGCGGATCTAGGAATTGGCCGGAACAGCGGCACGCTGGACCGCCACAGTCCTGAGTCTGCTGCTGGTCGTCGCCTGCGGGCCCCCCCCGTCGCCTGCGGACCCACCCGGTCCGCAGGCGATCCGGTCAACGCCGAGGACGTGATGTTCGTCCAGATGATGGTCCAGCATCATCGCCAGGGCATCGAGATCGCCGAAGTGGGCGCCGCCAGGGCGAAGACGCCGGAGCTGAAGACGCTGGCGTCGGCCATCGCGCTCACCCAGCAGGACGAGGTCGAGATGATGCTGCGCTGGCTGCACGCCTGGTCGCAGCCCCTGACCGCCGCCTCGGACTCGCACGACCACCACGGCGGCATGCCGGAGACCGACCGGAAGCAGATCGCCGACCTGAAGAAGTCCAAGAGCTTCGAACGTGACTTCCTCAACTTGCTGATCGCCCACCAGGACGACGCCGTCCAGATGGCCGGCGCCGAAACGGCAGGCGGCGCCAACCCGGAGGTGAAGCAGTGGGCGACCCGCGTCGAGGCGTCCCGCAAGGAGCAGATCCAGCAGATGCTGGCCCTGCTCAAGCGCGAACCCGCCAAGCGGACGTAGCCGGCGAACGGAGCTGACCGGCAGGTCACCTCTCCACGGGTGGGGCGGTGACGCGCCGGTTGGCGTACAGGCTGGTGAGCGTGACGGTCGTCAGGACCGCGACGATCACCCCCAGCGAGGCGAGCGTGGGGATCTCCGGCACCGCCGGCCAGATGCCGTGCGCCCAGTGCAGCACGAGCTTGAGGCCGATGAAGCCGAGGATGACGCCGAGCCCGTGGTTCAGGTGCCGCAGCTTCTCCAGTACGCCCTGCAGCACGAAGTACAGCGCGCGCAGCCCCAGCAGGGCGAAGGCGTTGGTGACGAAGACGAGGAACGGGTCCTCGGTCACGCCGTACACCGCGGGCACCGAGTCGACGGCGAAGACGATGTCCGTGGCGAAGACGGCCACGATGGCGAGCGCGAGCGGGGTCAGGGCGCGCCGGCCCCCCTCGCGGACCGTCAGGCGGGAGCCCCGGTAGTCGCCGGTGACCGGCATGAACCGCCGCAGCAGGCGCACCGAGCGCATCGAGTCGATGTCGACCTGCTGCTCCCGGCCGCTCAGCGCCTCCTTGAGGATCTTCCAGGCGGTGACGACCAGGATGCCGCCGAACAGCAGGAACGCCCACGTGCCGCTCTGCAGCACCGCGGCGCCCAGCGCGATGAACACCGCGCGCAACACCAGCGCCCCGATGATCCCGTACAGCAGCACCCGCTGGGCCAGCTCGCGCGGCACCGCGAACGCGGACAGCAGCAGCATGAACACGAACAGGTTGTCCACCGACAGCGACTTCTCCACCACGTAGCCGGTGTAGAACTCCACCGCCACGCCGCCGCCGAACGCGCTCCACACGTAGACGCCGAACAGCAGCGGGAGCGCCAGGTAGAACACCGACCAGCCGACCGCCTCGCGCATCCGCACCTCGTGCGGGCGCCGCGTCAGGACGAAGTCGACGCCCAGCAGCAGGACCAGGCCGGCGATCGTGACCGCCCACAGGCCGGGTGAGCCGATCGTCTCCAGCTGGGCAGCCGTCATCGAACCGGGTGGAGCGAGCATGGAACCTCCTCGAACGAGAGCCGTTCGAGGTCTCCTTCACCCGCGGCGCGCGGGCGGCCGCCCGGGGACGAGGTCACGTCCGTACTGACCGGGCCGGCGCTTGGGAAGTACTCCCCTCGCCCCCCAAGGGTAGGCGAACCCGCCGGTACGAGCCACCGCCGGGAGACCGATTGACCGGTGCGGGGCCCCGGGACGATAGTGGAGGAAGCACGGAGGGGAGTACCCGCCGTCCGACGTCCCGGCCGTCATCACGGCCTCCGCAGGCCCGGCGGGACGGCCCTTCCCGGCGCGGGAGGGTGCGGGAAGACCTTCGTCCTCGCAGTCGAGGCCGAAGGAGTCCTCATGTTCTTCGAAATTCTGCTGGGCGCCCTGCTGATCCTCTCCGCGCTGGTCGCGGCCGCCGTGCTGTGGGTGGGGCCGCCGCGCTCCCCCGTCGAGCGCCGGCACCGTACGACCCCCGTCGAGGATCGGCCGGACTGGCCGGGACGGCGGGACTGACGAACCTGGTAAGCTACGTGCCGTTGGTTCGGATTCGGCTGGAGGGAGGTGAGGTTTGATGACCGCGGTGAAGACCGCTGCCCTGCGCAGCGCCCGGACATTCCTCACGTCCCGGGCCCCGGTCTGACCCACTTCCACCCCTTGCCGTAAGCCGTCGGGCTTGCGTGGCGGGGTGATGCCTGCGTCTCGTCGGGGCCCCTTCCCGCAAGGTGTCTCACGTTGCCACAACTTTTCACCGATCCATCCGACGGCGGTCTGACCCGATACGGGTGGACCGACGCGCTCGACGAAGACTTCGCCCCTCACCGGGCGGCCGGTCTGATGCCGGCCCGGATCGTGCGCGTCGACCGCGGCCGCTGTGACGCGGTCACCGCGGCCGGCCCCGTACGCGCCGGTCTCGCGGCGCTGCACTCCCCCGATCCGCTCCTGGCGCCCTGCACCGGAGACTGGGCCGCGCTGCGGCCCGGCCCCGAGCCGGAGCTGGTGGCGCTGCTGCCGCGCAGCAGCGCGATCGTCCGCTCGTCGGCGTCCGGCACCTCCCACGGGCAGGTGCTGGCCGCCAACGTCGACGTCGTCGCCATCGCGCTCTCGCTCGCGGCCCCGCTGGACGGGGCCCGGCTGGAACGCATGCTGGCCCTGGCCTGGGAGAGCGGTGCCCGGCCGCTGGTCGTGCTCACCAAGGCCGACCTGGCCGCCGACGCAGAAGCCGCCCGCGCCGAGGCTGCCACGCTCGCACCGGGCGTCGACATCCTGGTCACCAGCGTGACCACCGGCCAGAACATCGACGTCCTCACCGCGTCGCTGAGCGGCACCACGGTCCTGCTCGGCTCGTCCGGAGCGGGCAAGTCCAGCCTCGGCAACGCGCTGCTCGGCGACGACCTGCTCGCCATCGGCGCGGTGCGGGAGCGTGACGGCAAGGGCCGCCACACCACCGTCCGCCGCGAGCTCGTCCCGCTGCCGTCCGGAGGCGTCCTCATCGACACCCCCGGCCTGCGCGGGATCAGCCTGTACGACGCCGCGGACGGCCTGGAGCGGACCTTCGCCGAGATCGAGGCGCTGGCCCGCGACTGCCGCTTCGGCGACTGCGCTCACGACACCGAGCCAGGCTGCGCGGTGCAGGCCGCCATCGAGGCGGGCGAGCTGACCGAACGCCGCCTGAACAGCTACCGCAAGCTGCAGCGCGAGAACGCGTGGGCCGCCGCGCGGACCGACGCCCGGCTGCGCGGCGAGCGCACCGACAGGCAGAAGGCCATCACCAGCCATCTGCGTGCCACCTACAAGTTCAGGGACCAGCAGTCATGACCGCCGACACGCCGCCCGCGGCGGCCGATCCGGTCGTGACCGCGTTCTTCGCCCTGCACGACGGCCTGCGCCGGGAGGGCCCAGGCTCCGACGCGACCACCCGCCGCCTACTCGACCTGGCGGGGCCGCTGCCGGCGCGCCCGCGCGTGCTGGACGCCGGCTGCGGCCGGGGCCCGGCCGCGCTGCTTCTCGCCCGGGAGGCCGGCGCCGAGGTGACCGCGGTCGACCTGCACCAGCCGTTCCTCGACGACCTGGACCTCGCCGCCCGCGAGGCCGGGCTGCCCGTCCGCACGCTGCGGGCGTCGATGGCCGAGCTGTCCTTCCCCGACGGGAGCTTCGACCTGATCTGGGCCGAAGGCTCCGTCTACAACGTTGGCTTCGACACGGCGCTGCGCGTGTGGCGGCGGCTGCTCGCTCCCGGCGGCACGCTGGTCGTCACCGAGTGCGAGTGGAGCACCGGCTCCCCCTCGCCCGAGGCACGCGCGTTCTGGGACGGCCACTACCGGCTGCGCACCCACGAGCAGAACGCCGCCGCCGCCCGCGCCGCCGGCTACGACGTCGTCGCGGTGCACCCGCTCCCCGACGGCGACTGGTTCGACGAGTACTACACGCCGCTCGCCGAACGGGCCCGCGCCGCCGACCCGGCCGTGCCCGGGATGCGCGAGGCCGTCGAAGCCACCCTCCAAGAGATCGCCATGCGCCGCGACCACGGCGCCGAATACCAGTACACCGGCTACGTCCTGCGCCCGCAGGCCACCACGGAAACGGACACCATGACCACCTCCTGGATCACCCGCCCCGAGACCACCGCCGACCTCGCCCGCATCCGCGAGGTCAACCTCGCCGCCTTCCCCAGCGCGCACGAGGCCGACCTGGTCGAGGCGCTGCGGGCCGACCCCGAGGCGTGGCTGCCCGGCCTGTCCTGGGTCGCCGAGACGGCCGACGGCGAGCTGGCCGGATTCGCGCTGCTGACCCGCTGCCACGTCGACGGTGAGCCCGCGCTCACCCTGGGCCCGTGCGCGGTCTCGCCCGAGCACCAGCGGACGGGCGCCGGCTCGGCCGCCATCGAAGGAGCCCTGCGCGCCGCCCGCGAGCAGGGCGAGAACCTCGTGCTGGTGCTCGGCCACGCCGAGTACTACCCGCGCTTCGGCTTCACCCCGGCGTCCGGCTTCGGCATCCGGCCGCCGTTCGAGGTCGAGGACAAGTACATGATGGCGCTGGCCCTCGACCCGGCCCGCCCGGTGCCGACCGGCACGATCCGCTACCCGGCGGCGTTCGGGGTCTGACGGACGCGCGTGGACGGCGGCCGGACAGTCCGGCCGCCGTCCACCACCGTCGTCATTGATCCCGGCGTCCAGGGCGGCGCGCACGCCCTGGGCGTGGGGTCAGGGCTGCAGGAGGACCTTGACGGCGCGGCGCTCGTCCATCGCCCGATAGCCCTCGGCGGCCCGCTCCAGGGGCAGCGTGAGGTCGAAGACCCTGCCGGGGTCGATCGCGCGGTCGCAGATCAGCTCGACGAGCTCGGGCAGGTACTGGCGCACCGGGGCGGGGCCGCCGTGCAGGTGCACGAGGGAGAAGAACAGCTCGTCGCCGGGCAGCGCGACGTCGTGGCTGACGCCGACGTAGCCGACGTGGCCGCCGGGCCGGGTGGAGCGGATGGCCTGCATCATCGACTGCTGGGTGCCGACCGCCTCGACGACGCTGTGGGCGCCGAGCCCGTTCGTCAGCTCCTTGACGGCGGCCACGCCGTCGTCGCCGCGCTCGGTGACGACGTCGGTGGCGCCGAACTGGCGGGCGAGCTCCTGGCGCGGGGCGTGGCGGCTCATCGCGATGATGCGCTCGGCGCCGAGCTGCCTGGCGGCCAGGACCGCGCACAGGCCGACCGCGCCGTCACCGACGACGGCGACGGTCCTGCCCGGCCCCGCCCCGGCGGCCACCGCGGCGAACCAGCCGGTGCCGAGCACGTCCGAGGCGGCCAGCAGGCTCGGGACCAGGTCCGCGTCCGGCAGGCCGGGCGTGGCGACCAGCGTGCCGTCGGCCAGCGGGATGCGGGCGAACTCGGACTGCGTGCCGAGGGCGCCCATGAGCACCCGGTTGACGCAGCCGCTCTGGTAGCCCGCCCGGCAGATCTCGCACGTGTTGTCCGAGGCCCAGAACGAGCCGACCACGAACTGGCCCGGCCTGACCGTCGTGACCTGGCTGCCGACCTCCTCCACCACCCCGACGTACTCGTGCCCCATCGGGGCGGGCCCGTCCACCTGCTCCACGCCCCGGTACGGCCACAGGTCCGAGCCGCAGACGCAGGTGGCCGTCAGCCGGATGACCGCGTCGGTCGGCTCGATGATCGCCGGGTCTGGGCGGTCCTCGACACGGACGTCACCCGGGGCGTACAGCACTGCTCCACGCATGAGTGGATCTCCTTCAGACGGCAGCGGATGCCCGTCCTCTTACCGGGAACGGGCCGGGCGGTCCGCGCCCGGGGACAAGATGGCCGTCCCCAGGCCGATGCTTTGCCCCGCTGTGCGCCTACCGCTCCGCCGGCTGGGGAGCGCGGTGGGAGGCGACAAGGCTGAGCACGCCGATGACGAGCACCGGCCAGCCGCCCGTGACCGGGAAGTAGAGGACGCACAGCCCGAGGCCGAGGACGAGCAGGTACCAGCCGAGCTGCGCGGGCAGCCGCCCGGTCGTGCGGAGGATGTGCGCCGCCATCGTGCCCATGGCCAGCAGCGCGACGCCGGCAACCATGAACCACACGCTCGTCTCGCGGGCGTAGTAGTCGGGGACGCTGTCGTCGGCGAGGCTGCGGTAGAAGCCGTCGGCGGCGATCGCGCCCCACGCGTTGGGCTGGACGAACGCCCAGGCGAAGTGGAGCAGCGCCGTGGCGATGACGAGCCGGGGGATCCAGCGGGTCAGCGCGTTCATGCGGGCTCCGCCTCCTTCCGCGGGGCCAGCCGCAGCGCGCGCTGGTAGATGTCGCGCAGCTGGGGCGCGGGGACGGCCGGAATGATCTGCTGGGCGCCGATGAGGACCAGGTAGAGCAGGTGGGCCATGGGGTCCACGTCGCTCTCCGGGCCGCCGAGGTCGCGCCACAGCACCCGCAGGTAGTCGATGCGGGTGCGGTCGACGCGCTCCTGCACGGCGCGCACCTCGGCGTCCTGAAGCGCCCAGGCGCGCACCGCCGAGTCCAGGCCCTCGCTGACGCTCTCGTCGTCGAGGACGAGGTCGACCAGGGCGCGCAGCCGGGCGTCGGCGGTCCCTTCCGCCTCCTCCACCGCCGAGATGAAGCGCGCGGTGTGCTCGGCCTCGAAGTGCGCGAGCAGGTCGGTCTTGAAGCCCGCCATGCCTTTGAAGTGGTGGTAGAAGGAGCCCTTGGTGAGGTCGAGCTCCCCGCACAGCCGTTCGATGGTCAGCGCCCGGGCACCGTCCTCGGTGAGGACGCGGAGCCCGGTGCGCAGCCAGTCGCGTTTTGACGCCATGCCAGCGACCATACCGTACCGTATGGTGCTGAGAGGTGAGGGGGTCAGCCGACCTCCGCGAGCGCCCTGCGGTAGAAGGCGACCTGGTCGACAGCCACGCGTTCGCGCAGCTCGGGGTCGGTGTAGAAGGTGAAGTGGGTGCCGGGGAAGACGCGCAGCTCGCCGTGCGGCGCCCGGTCCGCGAGCTCCCGGCTCGTCTCCAGCGGCGTCTCGTGGTCGTCGGCGGCGGCGCAGACGAGCAGCGGGCAGCGCAGCCGCGCCGCGGCCTCGGCGGGACGGTAGCGCATCATGTCCAGCAGCGCCCGGGGGGCGATGCTGTTGCGCCACAGCGTCTTCGTGTTCCCGCCGGTCAGCGTGCGGATGTGCGCGTCGGCCTCGGGGGTGGCCGTGACCGCCCGCTCGCCGGGCCGGCCCACCATGGGGATGTAGTGCGGGCTCAGCCCGAGCCTGCCGCGCACCGCGTCCCACACGATGGAGCTCATCAGCCGCAGGGTCTGGGAGGTGTCGCGGTTCTCGACCCCTTTCGGGAACCCGTTGAACGGGATCTGCGCGACCACGGCGGCGACCTCGGGATCGTCGGCGGCCACGACGATGGCGTGCGCGCCGCCGAGCGAGTTGCCCCAGAGTGCCACCCGCGCCGGGTCGACCCGCTCGTGGGCGCGGGCGAAGGCGAGCGCCGCGCGCAGGTCGGCGCGCTGCCCGGCGAGGTCGGGAAGCTGCCGGGGCTCACCGCCGCTCTCGCCGAAGCTCCGGTAGTCGAACACGAGCGCGCCGAACCCCTCCCCGGCGAACCCCTCCGCGTACGGGAACAGGCGGTCCATCGTGCCGCTGAAGCCGTGGCACAGCACCACGCAGGGCACCCGCCCGGCGCCCGCGGGCAGGTAGAGGTAGCCGGCGCACCGGACGCCGCCGACGGTGAAGGACACCTGGGTCCGCTCGAACATACGGATCACCTCGAAGCCGTAGACTGACTGTCGGTAAGCACTCTAGCCCCGGAACTGACCATAGGTAAGTGAGATCCATGACACCCCAGCGGATCCTCGCCGCCGCCAGGACCCTGTTCGCCGCCCGCGGCTACCGGGCGACCTCCATGCAGTCCATCGCCGACCGGGTCGGCATCACCAAGGCCGCCCTCTACTACCACTTCGACTCCAAGGAGGAGATCCTCCACCAGCTCACGCTGCCCCTGCTCGACGAGCTGGAGGCGGTGCTCGCCGAGGCCGAGGCGTGCGGCGACCCCGGCGAGGTGCGGTGGCGGGCCGTCGAGGGCTACGTGGACGTGCACCTGCGCCACCGCGAGACGCTCACCATGCTGGTCAAGGACATGACGCTGCTGGTCCAGGCGCCGGTGGCCGAGCGGTTCCGCGCCGCGATCGCGCTGGCCAACGAGCTGGTGGCGGGGTCGGGCGGCGGGCTGGAGCAGCGGGTGCGCGCCTCGCAGGCGGTCGCCGGGCTGGCCGACCCGGTGGTCCTGTTCCGCGACGTGCCCGCCGACCGGCTCAGGGCCCTCATCCTGGACGGCGCCCGCGCGCTGCTCGGCGAACCGCCCCGCCCGCCCAAGTCCCCTCGCCCGTCCGAGCCGCCCCGCTCCCCGCAGGCGTCCCGTTCGCCGGAGGTCCCCGCCGGGCGGGGGCGCGCGCGGGGCAGGAGCGGCGGGCGGCCGGCCGCGCTGACCCCGGAGCAGACCGCGCGGGCCCGCGAGATGCACGCCGAGGGGCGCTCCGCCGAGGAGATCGCCACCACGTTCGGCGTCTCAAGAGCGACCGTCTACCGCAGTCTCAAAAACAAATGATTATGAGACTTTGATTTCGAAACAAGCAAACGGAGGCGCGTTGCTGTTTTAGCAAGAATGTTTGCCAGGATGGCGGAGGCTTACGCACCATCACGCCATGATGAAGACGCAGTATGACGTGATCGTCGTCGGAGGCGGCGCCGCCGGACTGAGCGGCGCCCTGACGCTGGCGCGGGCGCGCCGCTCGGTGCTCGTGATCGACTCCGGCCTGCCGCGCAACGCCCCGGCGTCCGGAATGCACAACTACCTGGGACGCGAAGGCATCGCGCCGTCGGAGTTCCTGGCCATCGGCCGCGAGGAGGCGGCCTCGTACGGCGCCGAGATCGTCACCGGCGTGGCCGTGACCGCCGAACGGCTGGACGGCGGCGGGTTCCGCGTGGAGCTGGAGGACGGCACCACCCGCACCGCCGCGCGCCTGCTGGTGACCACCGGGCTGGTCGACGAGCTGCCCGAGGTCGCCGGGCTCGCCGAACGCTGGGGCCGCGAGGTGCTGCACTGCCCCTACTGCCACGGCTACGAGGTGCGCGACCGGCGCATCGGCGTGCTGGCGAGCGGCCCCATGGCCGTGCGGCAGGCGCTGCTGTGGCGGCAGTGGAGCGACCGTGTGACGCTGTTCCTCAACGACGTGCCGTCGCCGACCGGCGAGGACCTCGAACAGCTCGCGGCCCGCGACATCGCCGTGGTCGGCGGCAAGGTCACCGGGCTGGAGGTGACGGACGACGCGCTCACCGGGGTGAACCTGGCCGACGGGCGGGTCGTCCCGGTCGAGGCCGTCGTCGTCGCGCCGCGCTTCACCGCGCGGGCGGGCGTCCTGGCCGGGCTCGGCCTGGAGCCGGTCGACCACGAGATGGCCGGGCACGTGCTCGGCTCGCACATCGCCGCCGACCCGACGGGAGCCACCGAGGTGCCCGGCGTCTGGGTCGCCGGCAACGTCGCCAACGTCGCCGAGGTCGTCATCGGCTCGGTCGCGGCGGGCGTGAAGGCCGCCGGCGCGATCAACGCCGACCTCGTCGCCGAGGAGACCCGCGAGGCCGTCGCCGCCCGCCGCACCCACCCCGCCGAGCACGGCGGCACTCAGGTTCTCGGCGGGGAGGAGTTCTGGGACGCCCGCTACAGCGAGAGTGACCGCGTCTGGAGCGGCAACCCGAACGACATCCTGGTCCGCGAGGCCGCCGACCTGCCGCCCGGCACCGCGCTCGACCTGGGATGCGGGGAGGGCGCCGACGCCATCTGGCTGGCCGGTCGCGGCTGGCGCGTCACGGCCGTGGACGTCTCCGGCGTGGCCCTGGAACGCGCCGCCCGCCAGGCGGCCGAGGCGGGCGTCGCCGACCGCGTCGACTGGCAGCGGCACGACCTCGGCCGGTCCTTCCCGGAAGGCGTCTACGACCTGGTCTCGGCGCACTTCCTGCACTCCTACGCCGAGCTGCCCCGCGAACGCGTCCTGCGCCGGGCCGCCGAGGCCGTCGCCCCGGGCGGGGTGCTGCTGATCGTCGGGCACGCCGGGTTCCCCTCCTGGGAGGAGAACCCGCACCCCGACGTGCACTTCCCCACCCCGCAGGAGGTCCTGCGCAGCCTGGAGCTCCGCGACGGCGCCTGGCAGGTGGAGCTCGCCGAGGAGCACGAGCGCGTCCAGACGCGCCCCGACGGCACCCCCGGCACCCGTACGGACAACGTGCTCAGGCTGCGGCGCCGCACCGGTTGAGCGGCGATGACGCTGGACGGGACGCGGGCGCGGCGGGCAACGTGGGGCGGGTGCACCACGAAACCTGGTACGACCGTCCCGAAGCCCGCCGCTGGACCTGCGAGCCCGCCCCCGCCGGGGTGCGGGAGTTCCACGCCGGCCTGGCCGGGTACGCGCCCACCCCGCTGACCGAGGTCCCCGGCCTGGCCTGGCCGCTCGGGGTGGGGCGGCTCCTGGTCAAGGACGAGTCGAACCGGCTGGGCCTGCCCGCGTTCAAGGCCCTGGGCGCCTCCTGGGCGATCCACCGGATCCTGGCCGTCCGCCCCGGGAACGATCCCGTACGGCTGGTCACCGCCACCGACGGCAACCACGGCCGGGCGGTGGCGCGGATGGCGCGGCGGTTCGGGCAGCGGGCGCACGTGTTCGTGCCGGAGGGCGTGCACCCGGCGGCGGTCGCGGCCATCGCGGCCGAGGAGGCGCGGGTCACCGAGGTCGCCGGCGACTACGACGAGGCGGTGCGCCGGGCCGCCGAGGCGGCGGAGGAGCCGGGCTCGGTGCTCGTCCAGGACACCGCCTGGCCCGGCTACGAGGAGACGCCCGGGTGGATCGTGGCGGGCTACTCGACGCTGTTCGCCGAGATCGACGAGCAGCTCGGCACCCCGGACCTGGTCGTCGTCCCGGCGGGCGTGGGGTCGCTCGCCCAGGCGGCGGTGATCCACTACCGCTCCGGCTCCGCCCCTGTGGCGCTGATGACGGTGGAGCCCGAATCGGCCGCCTGCGTGCTGGCCAGTCTCCGGCGGGGCGCGCCCGTCAGCGTCGGGACCGGCGACACGATCATGTCGGGGCTCAACTGCGGCACCCCGTCCAGCCTGGCGTGGCCGTACCTGAGAGACGGCCTGGACGCGGCGGTCGCGATCGGCGACGACGACAGCGCCGCCGCCGCGCGGGAGCTGGCCGGGCACGGGGTCGCGGCGGGCCCGTGCGGCGCGGCCTCGCTGGCGGGCGCCCGCGCTGCCCTGACCGGCGACGGCGCCGCCGCCCGCCGCGCGGCCCTGGGCCTCGGCCCGGACGCCACGGTCGTCCTGCTCAGCACCGAGGGCCCGGACGCCAACCCCGCCCTCTGACCGAGCGGTGTACGGTCCTCCGCCCAGGTCCCGTGACCTGGGCGATATCAGGATGCGCCGGGCGATGCGGACGCAGTAGCGTCCAGACCCATGACACCCTCACGCACCAGGCCCCCCTTCGTCGCGGACGAGCGCACCCAGCTCGTCGGCTGGCTCGACATGCAGCGCGCCATCGTTCACTGGAAGTGCGAGGGCCTCTCCGAGGAGGACGCGCACCGCCCGGTCCTGCCGGACTCGCCGCTGATGACCGTGGCCGGTCTGGTGTCGCACCTGCGTTGGGTCGAGCACTGCTGGTTCGAGGTGCTGTTCATGGGCGGCCCGGCCGTCGGCCCGCAGTTCGACGAGGACGGTCCCGAGGACGCCGACATGATGGTCGACGACGTCCCGCTGGCCCGCCTGCTGGAGGAGTACGAGCGGCAGTGCGCCGTGTCGAACGAGATCATCGCCGCGCACTCCCTGGACGACGTGGGCAAGCATCCCGACTTCCGCTCCGCCGCCGCCAGCCTGCGCTGGATGCTCATCCACATGGTCGAGGAGACGGCCCGCCACGCCGGCCACCTCGACACCGTCCGCGAGCTCGTCGACGGGACCAAGGGCTACTACTGACGCGGAAGCCTCTTGCGGACCGGCGGCGCGCGCGTTCATGCTCGACTGGCAGCACGAGCCGATCCCGGGAGGCGCGGTGCACGGCCAGGTTCCTGACGACGCCCGCCGGAGCCGCCCATGACGGTGACGGTGACGCCGCCGGTCCGGCGCGCGGCGGCGGTGCCCAGGCGGGTGCGCACCCTCGCCGGGCTGTCGCTGCTGTCGCTGGCGCTGCTGCTGGCAGCGATCCTGGCCGGCGCGGCCAGTACGGGCGCCAGCCTGCGCACGATCGGGCATGACGCCGGGCCGCAGGTCCTCGCCACCACCGGCCTGTATCGGCAGATGTCCGAGATGGACGCGCTGGTGGCCGAGACGCTGCTGCTGGGCAGGGAGTACGGCCCGCAGCAGCAGGCCGACCTGACCGCCTACGACCAGCGGCGGCTGGAGATCTCCGAAAGCCTGCTCAAGGCCTACCGGCTGGCCCTGGACAACCCCACCGAGCAGCGTACGGTCGAGGCGCTGATCGAGGGGCTGGGCCGCTACGAACGGCTGGCGGCCGAGGCCCGGCTGCTCGACCGGCAGTCCGGGCACACCGCTGGTCAGCCGCCCGCCCCCGTGGTCGCCGCCTACCAGCGGGCCACCGACCTCATGCACCGCGAGCTGCTGCCCAAGGCGTACAACCTGACCCTGGAGACGGGCACGATCGTGCGGCGGGCGCACGACGCCGAGCGGTCGGCCACCGCGCTGGCCCGCACCGCGGTCGTCGTCACCGGGCTGCTCGCGCTCGCCTGCCTGGTGGGCCTGCAGACCTACCTGACGCGCAGGTTCCGCAGGGTGTTCGCGCCGGCCCTGGTGGTCGCGACCGTGCTGGGCGCGGCCGGGCTGGTGACCGGCGCCGTCCTGATCGAGCGGCAGGGCCGGGCTCTGGAGGAGGCCAAGCGCGGCGGGTTCGACGCGGTCCTGACGCTGACCAGGGCGCGGGCGATCAGCAGGAGCATGCACGGCGACCAGAGCCGCTACCTGCTCGACCCCGGGCGCAAGGACACCTACGAGCACACCTTCCTCGACAAGGCGCGCGCGATCGCCGCCGTCGAGTCCACGAGCCTGCCCGACTACCAGAGCAAGCTCGGCCCGGGCTTCCAGGGCCTGCTCGGCGGCGTGACCGGCGCGGACCGGACCAGGCTGTTCACCGCCTACCAGAGGTTCCAGCAGGCCGACGCGCGGATGCGCGGCATGTCGGGCGCGGCGGCGATCAAGTTCTGGGACGGCGAGCTCACCCAGGCGTACGAGGGCTACGACAAGTTGCTGGAGGAGCTGGTCCGGCGGCACGAGTCCGACTTCGAGCGGGCCATCGACAGCGGCGACGGGGCGCTGGAGACGCTGTGGCGGCTGGTCCCCGCCGGGCTGGCCGCCGGCGCCCTGCTCGTCCTGGCCGGAGTGTGGCCACGACTCAGGGAGTACCGGTGAGAAGACTGCTGATCTGCCTGCTCCTGCTCCTCACCGCCTGCGGCACGGCGCGGCCGGAATCGCTCGTGGACAAGGACGAGGTGGTCGTCGCCATCCGCTCCGACGTGCCGCTGATCAGCTTCAAGGGGCCGGACGGCGCCTACCACGGCTTCAACATCGACGTGGCCGAGAACCTGGTCTCCCGGCTGGGCAAGCGGATCCGCTGGCTGGAGATCACCGCGGGCGACCAGCTCACCGTGCTGACCGGCGGCCGCGCCGACCTGGTCTTCGCCCACATGTCGGTCACCCCGGAGCGCAAGAAGGTGATCGACTTCGCCGGGCCGTACCACGTCGACTTCCAGGACATCGCGGTCCGCCCGGCCGACAAGGACGCCATTCGCGACGTACGGGACCTGGAGGGGCGCAGGATCTGCTGGGTGCGCGGCACGAACATCGCCCAGCGGATCGTCGGCGAACGCCGGGTCCGGGCGATCCCCGTCGAGGCGCCCGACTACAACGTCTGCCTGGACATGATCGAGGACGGCCGGATCGACGCCATCTCGACCAACGCCCAGATCCTGGCGGGGCTGCTCACCAAGCCGGGCGTCGACCTGCACCTGGTGGGCGCGACGTTCAACGAGCAGCGCACCTCGATCGGCGTGCGCAAGGGCGACGTCGACGGCTGCGAGGAGCTCAACCGGGCGATCACCCAGATGTACCAGGACGGCACCGCCCACATGCTGCTGGACAAGTGGTTCGGCAGGTCGGGCATCGACCTGTCGGTGATCGCCGTCCCCCAGTTCGAGGGCTGCTCCTAGCCGCTTCAGGCGGGTGGCTCGGCGGCTTCGACGTCGCAGGGGACGAGCTTGACGGCCGCCGGGTCCGCGGCCTTGGAGTGGGCGGGCACCTCGGTGTTGGTGGGCAGCGCGTAGAACTGCACGAGCGGTCCGAGCCGCTGGGAGGCGCCGCTGAGCGCCCAGTCGACGTACGTGCGCGCGCCGGCCGGGTTGTGCGCCCCGGCCAGGCCGCCGAGCTCGTAGCCGGTGCCCTCCTGGGGGAAGGTCACCTCCAGGTTCGGGTAGCCCTGCTCTCGGGCGGCGACGCAGTCGGGGGAGAAGACGATGCCGACCGCCGCCTCCTCCTTGGCCGCCTGCACGGCCGCCGCGCTGCCGGAGGCGTTGTAGCGCAGCACGTTCGGGTGGAGCCGGCGCATGTAGGCGAGCGCGGCGTCCTGGTCGCCGCCGTTGAGCAGCGCCTGGGTCCACAGGGCGGTGTAGGCGGTGCCGGAGGTGGCCGGGTGGGCGATGGCGACGCCGCCGCGCAGCCGCTCGTCCAGCAGGTCCGTCCAGGAGCGGACCGGCTTCAGGCCGCGTCTGGCCAGCGCCTCCCCGCTCGACAGCCGGACGAAGTCGGCCTCCACGCCGGTGGCGTCGGAGAACCGCTTGACCATCATCGAGCACCACCGCTCGCTCGCCCCGCACGCGACCGTGATCTTGTCCCGGCGCTGCGCCGAGCACCCGGCGGCCAGCAGGACCGCCACCAGGGCGATGGCCAACGGCCTCATCGCGTCTCCCCACGGTTCGCCGGTGTTGCGCGGGTGCCGCTCCCATTCGACACTCCGAGGCGAGCCCCGCGCAACCGGTCTCAGCCGCGCGGCGCGTACATGATCACCAGGACGCCCGCCAGGCAGACGAGCGCGCCGATGACGTCCCACCGGTCGGGCCGGAAGCCGTCGACGGCCATCCCCCACGCGAGCGACCCGGCGACGAAGACGCCGCCGTACGCGGCGAGGATGCGGCCGAAGTTGGCGTCCGGCTGCAACGTCGCGACGAACCCGTACAGGCCGAGCGCGACGACGCCGGCCCCGATCCACAGCAGGCCCCGCTGCTCGCGCACGCCCTGCCAGATCAGCCAGGCCCCGCCGATCTCGGCGAGGGCGGCCAGGGCGAACAGCAACAGGGAACGCGCGACGGTCATGCGGGCCAGTAGACCGCATCGCCTGCGCCGCGTTGACATTCTAGGGCATCTATGTTTCCTTAATGGCTCTAAGCAAACTTACGGGCTCTCCAGGAGGACTCCTGACATGCCGCGCAACCCTCTGGCCGCCGTCTTCGGCAAGTACGCCATGGAGGCGACCGTCGCCGTCGCCGAGCACGTCACGCCCACGATGCGGCGCGTGCGCCTCGAGACCGACCGGCCCGTGGACTTTCCCTACACCCCTGGCCAGCACGTCAGGATCCAGCTCAAGGACCCGCTCTCGGTGGCGGGGATCATGCGCCCGGCCGACACGCTGCGCACGTACACGATCTGGGAGCTCTCCCCCGGCCGCCGGGCCCTGGAGCTGCGGATCCACCTGTACGACGGCGACGGCATCGGCCTGGAGTGGGCCCGGGCGGTCCGGCCGGGCGACCGGGTGACGTTCTGGTGGCCGCAGGGCGACTTCTTCACCCGCGAGGCGGACTTCCACGTGTTCGTCGGCGACGAGACGGCCGGCGCCGCCTTCGGGCCGATGATCGCCGGGCTGGACGGCTCGGCCGAGGTGTTCGGCGTGCTGGAGAGCGAAGGCCCCGAGCACGACCTGCCGATGCCGGGCGACCCGCCGCTGCGCCGCGTCCACCGGCACGGCGCGCCGGCCGCCTCCTCCCGCGTGCTGCTCGCGGCCGTGGCGGAGCTGGACCTGCCGGACGACGCCGGGGCCGCCTACGTGGCCGGTGAGGCCAGGACCTGCCAGATGGTGCGCGACCACCTGGTCCGCGAGCGCGGCTGGCCGCGCACCTCGATCAAGGTCAAACCGTTCTGGGCCCCGGGCAAACGGGGCCTGCACTGACCCTTCCCGACCCCAACGTCAAGGAGAGACCATGAAAGTGATCATCGTGGGCGGCGGCATCGGCGGCCTCACCGCCGCCGTGGCGTTCCACCAGCGCGGCTGGCAGGTGGAGGTTCTCGAACGCGCTCCCGCGTTCACCGAGATCGGCGCGGGGCTGTCGATCCAGCCCAACGGCCTGCGCGCGCTGGACGTGCTCGGCCTGGGCGACGCGCTGCGCGCCGGCGGGCAGGCCGAACCCCTCGCCGGCGTGCGGCACGCGAGCGGGAGCTGGCTGATCCGCAACGACACCGCCGACCTGAAGCGCAGGTTCGGCCAGTGGGTGATCGTGCACCGCGCCGACCTGGTCGCCCTGCTGTGCTCCGCCCTGCCGGGCGAGGTGCTGCGCGCCGGGGTCGACGTGCGGCACGTCGGGCCCGACGGCACGGTGGCCCACAGCGGCGGCGCCTCCACGGCGGACCTGGTCGTGGGCGCCGACGGTGTGCGCAGCGTCACCCGGCGCTCCCTCTGGCCGCACTTGCGCGGGCCGCGTTACGTCGGATACACCACCTGGCGGCTCATCGTCGCGTCCCGGCCCATCGAGGGCAGCGTGGAGACGTGGGGCGAGGGGCAGCGGTTCGGGCACCAGCCGATGCCCGACGGCAGCGTCTACTGCTACCTGATGGCCAACGCCCCGGCCGGCTCCCGTCACGGCCTCGACCACCTGCGCGAGCGCTTCGCCGGCTGGCACGACCCCATCCCCGCCCTGCTGGCCGACGCCGACCCGGAGACCGTGCTGCAGCACGACACCTACGAGCTGCCCGGCCTCCCCTCCTACGTCCAGGGCCGGGCCGCGCTCCTCGGCGACGCGGCGCACGCCATGGCGCCCAACCTCGGGCAGGGCGCCTGCCAGGCGCTGGAGGACGCGGTCACGCTCGCCGCCGCCGTCGACACCCGGGGCGTACGGGCCGGGCTGGCGGAGTACGACCGGGTCCGCAGGCCGCGCACCCAGAAGATCGTCCGCCTCTCGCGCCAGGCCGCGGCGCCCGCGCACTGGACCTCCGGTCCCCTGACGGCCCTGCGTGACCTGGCGCTCCCGCGGCTGCCCGACGCGTTCTTCGAGCGCTCGATCGTGCCGACCTACACGTGGACGCCGTGACGCGCGCCCTTGCGCGCCGCCACGACGACGAGGAGCCCGGCGACGACCCCCGCGACGTACGGGGACGGCACGAGCAGGATCCCGCCCACCGCGCACCAGGCGGCGAGTCCCCAGCCGGCCCAGGCGGGCACGGGCACGCCGCGTCCGGCCAGGCGCCAGATCAGGCAGCCGAGCAGGATCAGCGGGACGCTGAAGCTGCCGGGGCCCGCCCAGAAGGTGACCTCGTTCTGCAGTGACCCGACGGTCGGGGCGGCGCCGCCGCCGGTGAGCGCGAGCGGGACGGCCGCCCACAGCCCCCGGCTCGCCCAGCCGGTGATGTCGTCCCACGCGATGAGCGCCAGCAGCGTCAGGTGCCCCGCGCCCAGCACGACCATGATCCCGCTCGCCCAGCGGAGCAGCGGCTTCGTGGAGTCCATCGTGACGTCCCCTTCCGGTGGCCGTGATCTATACGGAGCCGTACAGAACGATGTGTACGGTAACGTACAAACCCGGACGCGATCAACGGAGGTGGCTGCGATCCCCGCCACACCACGCACGACCCGGGCCCGCTGGATCGAGGCGGGCCTCGAAGCGCTCGCCCGGGGCGGCCCCGACGCGGTGCGCGTCGAGACGCTGGCCGCCACGCTCGGCGTGACGAAGGGCGGGTTCTACGGCTACTTCGACGGCCGGCCCGCGCTGCTGGCGGAGATGCTGGACGAGTGGGAGCGCAGCTGCACCCGCGAGCTCATCGCCCAGGCCGAAGCCGAGGGCGGCGACCCGGCCGACCGCATCCGCCGGGTCGGCCAGCTCACCTTCACGGACGACTTCCACCGGGTCGACCTCGCGGTCCGGGCCTGGGCGCGGCATGACGAGGCCGTCGCCGCGCGGCTGCGGCGCGTGGACAACGAGCGCATGGACTTCCTGCGCGAGATGTTCGGGGCCTTCGTCGCCGATCCCAGGGAGGTCGAGGCGCGCAGCATCCTGGCGTTCTCGCTGGCGATCGGGCGCTACTTCATGGCCGTGGACCACCCCGGTTACAGCACGCTCGAAGCCGTCCACCTGGCCGGCGAGCACCTGCTGCGCCCGCCGTCGTGAGCGTGACGGTCAGGCCCAGCGGCCCGTGAACAGCTCCTCGCCCGGCGGGTCGCCGGGCAGGCCGCCGGGGGCGCCGGGGCGCAGCCCGTCGAGCGCGATCGCGACCAGGCGGGCGCGGGCCCGGACGGCGGCGGGAAGCAGGTCGTCCCTGCCCTGCTTGCGGAGCTGATCCACCAGCGGGGAGCGGCCGAGCTGCTCGATCAGCAGGGCGACGTCGACGGCGGCGACGTCGGGGCGCAGCACCCCGGCGTCCTGGGCACGCCGCACCAGGGCGTCGAGCAGGTCGTCGCCGCGGCGCGACGCGGCGTCCATCTCGTCGCTCACCTCGACGGCCCCGGCGATCGGGGCCAGCGTGCCCTGGCCGAACTCCACGCACGCGGTGACGAATCCGGCCAGCCCCGCCCACGGGTCGGGATCGGCCAGGCCCTCTTCGGCGGCCTCGTTCCAGTGCTCCAGTGACAGCACGGCGAGCCGCTGGAACAGCTCCTCCTTGGTCCGGTAGCGCCGGTAGAGGCTGCCGATGCCGACGCCCGCCCGGGCGGCGATGGCGGCGACGGAGGCGTGCGCGCCGTCCTCGGCCAGGACGGCGCGGGCGGCTTCGAGAAGCGCCCGGTCGTTGCGTGCGGCGCGATCGGTGCGGCTGGTGCGGGTCGTCATCGCGGCGATCCTAGCAGACTTGCGGAGCGATTCGCTCCGGTGTAACGTCGCGGTCGAACCGGAGCGAATCGCTCCGCTGTTGCCGAGGAGACGGACATGAACACCGAGAGGGCCGCGATCGAGCAGGTTGTCCGCGACGCCGAGAAGCTGCAGAACGACGTGGACGGCTTCACCGGACTGCTGACCGAGGACGTGTCGCTCGTCAACTTCACCGGCATCCGGCTGCGGGGCCGTGAGCAGGTGCGCGAGGTCATGGCCAAGGCGCTGCGCAGCCCGCTGAAGGACGTCCTCACCACGAACGAGCTGCAGGACGTCACCTTCCTGCGGGAGGACGTGGCGCTGGCCACCCTGGTCAAGCACGTCAACGACGGCAGGCGTGGCGCGCTGACGTTCGTGCTGGTCAAGGAGGACGGCCGGTGGCTGATCGCGCTGGCCCAGACGACCCCGATCGTCTGACCCCCGGCTTCGTGGTTCGATCGCACCATAAACCTGTTATGGTTCGATCGAACCACGAAACAAGGGGAGACACGTCCATGAAGCACGTCACAGCGCTGGCCATCGGCCTGCTGCCCCTCGTCCTCGGGGAACAGGCCGCCGTGGCCTCCCCGGCCGCGCCTGCCGCCCCCGTCGCCGTGACGGCGGCCGGCGCGGTGCGGGGCACGATCCAGGACGGGGTCCACCGCTTCCGCGGCATCCCGTACGCCGCCCCGCCCGTCGGCGACCGGCGCTGGCGGCCACCGGCGCCGGCAAGGCCCTGGCCCGGCGTCCGCGACGCGACGGCAGCCGGACCGGCGTGCCCGCAGCCCTCCGCGCCCGACATGCCGGAAGGCATCCCGCAGAGCGAGAACTGCCTGACCGTGGAGGTGACCGCACCGGCCCGCCCCGGGAAGAACCGGCCCGTCATGGTCTGGCTGCCCGGCGGGGGGTTCGTCACCGGCGCCGGCTCCATCTACGACCCGGCCCGGCTGGTCACGACCGGCGACCTCGTGGTCGTGACCGTCAACTACCGGCTCGGCGTGTTCGGCTTCTTCGCCCACCCCGAGCTCGGCAGGACCGGCAACTTCGGCCTCCAGGACCAGGTGGCGGCGCTGCGCTGGGTGCGGGCCAACATCGCCGCGTTCGGCGGCGACCCCGGCGCGGTCACCCTCGCCGGCGCCTCGGCCGGGGGCATGAGCGCCTGCACCCTCATGACTTCACCGGCCGCCCGCGGCCTGTTCCACCGGGCGATCGTCCAGAGCGGCTCGTGCCGCACCGAGCACCCCGCCGGAGCGATGGGCGAGGGCATGCCCGCGATCTCCTCCTGGCACCCGATCGAGACGATCCAGTCCGCCGGGCAGGCCCTGGCCGGGGAGCTGGGCTGCGCCGACGTGGCCTGCCTGCGCCGCAGGAGCACCGCCGAGCTGCTGCCGCACACCGCCCGCTTCCCGCTGCTCGCGTACGGGACCCGCCTCGTCCCGCGCGAGCCCGCCCGGGTGTTCGCCGCGGGCGGGCAGGCGGCCGTGCCGCTGCTGCAGGGCAACACCCTTGACGAACACGTCGAGTTCACCCTGGCCACCCGCCCGGGAGGTGTCACCGCCCGCCAGTACCCGGCCCTGCTCAGGACCGCCTTCGCCGACGCCGCGCCCCGGGTCGAACGGCGCTACCCGCTGCGCCGCTTCCCCTCCCCCACGGCGGCGACCGCCCGCGTGTTCAGCGACAGCGGCTGGATCTGCCCGTCGTGGAAGTCGGGCCGCGAGCACGCGAGAAAGGCGCCTGCCTGGGCGTACGTCTTCGCCGACCCCTCGGCCCCCACGCCCGGCGGCGACCCCCTGCCCGACCACGTCCGCCCCGCCACGGCGCACGGCGCGGAGACCTTCTACCTGTTCGACTTCCCCCGCTCCCCGCGGCTCAGCCCCGAGCAGCGGCGCCTGGCCGACCGGCTCGTCGGCTACTGGGCCGGGTTCGTCAGGACCGGCGACCCCAACGGGCCGGGCAGCCCGCGCTGGCCCCGCCTGGACGCCGCCGACCGTGCGCTCCTCCTCGCCCCCGGCGCGGTACGGCCGTTCAACCTGAAGAACGCCCACCACTGCGGCCTCTGGTCTTGACGGAACGGCGTGCCGCCCGTGCCCACGACGTGACCCGGCCGCGACATGATCACATCATGAGACGGCTGATCATCTCGTTGGCGGCACTGGGCGCGCTGCTGGCGGGCGCCGCCCCCGCGCAGGCGGCGGCCAAGGACCCTGTCCAGGCGCTGAAGGCCGTTCTGGGCCCCGGGCGCGGCGTGAGCTTCACCGAGACGGCCACCCTCGCCGACGGCGCCTTCGAGCAGGCCGAGCTCCGGCGCAGGGGCGCCTTCGAGCTCGACGCCGAGGGGCGCGTCAAGGCCCTGGACGTCACCACCACCGGCGGCGTGCACGGTCCCGAGCGGGCCATCGGCTTCAACCACCGCATCGGCGGCACCAGCTACCGTTCCGGCGGTGTTGTGGGGAAGTGGTTGAAGAAGGGCAAGACCTGGTGGCAGGACCGCCACCAGACACACCTCTGGCACACCGAGCTGCTGGGGTATGACGAGCAGCTCGTCAACCCGGGCGAGCCCGCCACGCTGGCCGCCCTGCTGAGGAACGGGGTGCGGAGCGGCGACACCGTCACCGGCGCGATCACGTTCAAGGAGCTCGAGCGGGTCTCCCGGTGGGCGGAGCACGCCTCGCACATCGGCTGGGACGGGGGCACGAGAGTCTCCTACACCCTCACGCTGAGCCCGTCGGGCCTGGTCAGCGGGGTGCGGAGCACGTTCACGCTCGCCGCCGGCCTCGACGAGCTGGTGGGGAAGACCGTCCACGTCGACACCCGCTACGAGCGGTGGGGCGGCAAGGTGCCGATCAAGGCGCCGGACCCCCGGAAGACGACCTCCGAGCTGTGTGTCGAGAAGCTGTGCAAGTGGCGCCTGCCCGGCTGAGAGCTTGATCCCGGTTGACCTTGACACCGTGACAAGGTCTTCACTGGGGCCGAGGAGGTGGCCCCATGCCGCTGCAGGAAACGGTTACGGACCAGGTCGTGCGAGGGTTGACGGACGACGGTGCGTCGGTGCGGCTGCGGGCCGCGCTGGCGGCCGGCACGACGCCTGACCCGGGGTTCGTCGGCGCGCTCGTCGAGCGGTGCGCGGTCGAGCCCGACTTCCAGGTGCGGGAGATGCTGACGTGGGCGCTCACGCGCCATCCGGCGTCGCTGACGGTCCCGGTGCTGGTCGAGGAAGTACGCTCGGAGCGGGCGCAGGCACGGAGCCAGGCGCTGCACACCCTGTCCAAGATCGGGGATCGGCTGGCCTGGCCGGCGATCACGCCGCGGGTGCTGGCCGACGCCGACGACGAGGTGGCGCGGAGCGCCTGGCGGGCGGCGGTCGCGCTCGCGCCCGAGGACGAGTGGCCGGAGCTGGCCGTGGCGCTGGCCGCGCAGCTCGGGCGGGGCGGGCGTGAGGTGCAGCTGAGCCTCAGCCGGGCGCTGGTGGCGCTCGGCGAGGTGATCGAGCCGGCCCTGCGCGTCGCCGCGGCGGACCACGACCCTCGGGTGCGCACGCACGCGGCGGCCACCGAGCTGCTGCTGCGCGACCCCGACGCCGGGTTCGAGTTCGCGATCGAGGAGGCCAAGCGCGCCGTGGCGCTCGGCGTGGAGTAAGAGCGTGGAGTGACAGGGTGGAGTGACAGGGTGAGCAGCAGCGACAGGTGAGGAGGAGCGGCAGGCGGTGCTGATCGGTGAGGTGGCGCGACGGTCCGGGGTCAGCGCGCGCATGCTCAGGCACTACGACGCGCTCGGCCTGGTGCGGCCGACGGGCCGCACCAGCGGCGGCTACCGGGAATACGCCGCCGAGGACATCCGGCGGATCTTCCACATCGAGAGCCTGCGCTCGCTGGGGCTGTCGCTGCGTGACGTCGGCCGCGCGCTCGACGATCCCGACTTCACCCCGGACGCGCTCGTCGACGATCTCATCCGCCGGACCCAGGAGCGCATCGCCGCCGAGACGGAGCTGCTGACGCGGCTGCGCCGGATCGGCGCGGCGGAGCCGGAGGGGTGGGAGGACATCCTCCAGGCCGTCGCGCTCCTCCAGGCGCTGGGCTCGAAGAGCGCCGGGAGGCGGCAGCACGCGGCCCTGTCGTCGGTCCAGGAGGCGGCGGTGCCGGTGGAGGCGCTGGCCGAGGCGGTGCTCAGCGAGTCGAACCCGCACGTCGCGGGCGCGCTGCGCTGGGCACTGGCGCGCTCGGGCGGCGACGGGCCGGCGCTGCTGGCCGAGGGTCTGTCCTCGCCGGCGGCCGAGGTGCGCGAGCGCGCCGTCCGGTCCCTCGCCGAGCTTCCCGGCGAGGAGGCGGCCGCGCCGCTGCGCGACGCCCTGGCGAGCCCGGACCCGGTGGTCCGCAGGCACGCGGCCCTGGCCCTGGGGCCGCGCGGGGTGGCCGACGCGGTCCCGACGCTCGTCGACATGGTCGTCGAGGGGACGAAGGACGTCGAGGCGGCCGACGCGCTCAGCGCGCTGGCGGCCGATCCCGCGCTGGCCGACCGGATCGCCACCATGCTCGCCGATCGCCTCGCCCCCGCGGGAGTCGATCCGGCGGCACGCCGGCGGCTGCCTCAGGCGCTCGCCGACATCCCGGGCGCCGTGGCCTCCCGGACCCTGACGGAGCTGTCCCAGGACGGGGACCGTGCCGTCGCGCTCACCGCGTCCTACGTCCTCGGGCTGCGCGACGCCCTCTGACGGTCATCCCGCGGCGCGGACCCGGGACTTGGCCAGGTAGTACAGCCCCGTCGCCAGCCCGGTGACCAGCAGCACGAGCCCCAGCGCGATCATCACCGCGATGACCGGCCAGCGCAGCCCGTCGGGCACGTGCAGCGCCAGGAACCAGGACCGCTCGGCCGCGCCGCCGGACAGCATGAGCGCGGGGACGACGCCCTGCGCCACCAGCGGCACCCAGCACAGCGTCAGGCTGACGATCACGTACGCGCGCCGCCCGGCCGGGGCCAGGTCGAGCCCGAGCCGTTCCAGCCAGGCGTCGGGCCGCTGCGGCCGGACCCGGTGGGCCGCCGTCACCCGGGGCGGGACCAGAGGCAGGGACGGCCGGCGGCGGGCGGGCCGGGAGCCGGTGCGCAGCAGGTGGAGGAGCTCCGGCGCGGTGCGGCCCAGGACGGCCGCGGCGACCCGGCCGAGCAGCCAGGCCAGCGCCGCTCCGCTCACCACGCCCACCACGGGCCCCGCCCACACGGGACCGAGGCGTACGGCGAAGAAGGCGGGCGCGGCGCAGGCCGCGGTGAGGATCAGCACCAGCAGCACCTGGGTGAAGTCGGTGCCGTTGTCCAGCAGGTTGCCGCCGCGCCGGTGCGGGTCGGCCATCGGCACCGGGCGCAGCACCGAGACGAGCACGGTCACGCCGGCGCCGCCGCCCAGCAGCGCGGGGACGAGCGCGGCCGGCCACGGCCACAGCGCGTACTGCCCGGAGAGCGCCGTGAAGGCGATCGTCAGGACGAGGGTGGGCGGCGCGGCGACCAGCAGCCAGCCGAGCTGGCGGCCCCGGACGTCGTGCCGGGCGGCGCCGGGGATCATCAGCTTGCCCCACAGCTCGGTGCCGTCCTCGCCGTAGAGGTTGGCCGACACGGCGGCGGTCCACAGCGCGAACAGCAGCCCGGTCCACGGCAGGAAGACGGGCGCGCCGACGGCCAGCGGCAGCAGGCAGAACACCATCGCGTAGCCGAGCGCGAAGCACGCGAGGTGGAAGCGCAGCAGGTCACGGGTCCAGGTGCGCAGCTCGCGGGCGGCGACGGCGGTGACCGGGCCGCGTACCCACCGGTCGGCGGAGGCGCGCACGGGCCGCCCGCTCGCCCGGCGCGTGGTCAACCGGCGGCGCAGCAGCACCGACCAGCCGGCCAGGCAGGCGACGCCGAGCGCCGCCAGCCCGGCGAGGGCCGCGGCCGTGGTGAGCCAGTCGCCGCGCCCGGCCGCCCGGACGGCGGTCAGGCCCCACCCGGACGGCAGGGCGTGCACCCAGGCGGAGAACGCCGGGGGGAACCCGGTGCGCAGCGCCTCCACCACCAGCGGCGACAGCACCCAGCCCGAGTGCGTCCCGGCCAGGAGAGCGGCGCTGACGAACCCGGCCAGCGCCGCTCCCGTGCGCGACCGCATGACCTGGCCGAGCAGCGCGGTGACCAGCTTGGACGCCAGGACCGTGCCGCCGAGCTGCAGCACGGCGGCGAGCACGCCGACGGCGACGGCCGCCGGCCCGAGCCCGGCCGTGACGCCCGCGACCACGAGCGCGGCGAGCGCCACCAGCGTGACCACGGGGGCGACGCCGACGAATGCGGTCGCGGCCAGCCCCGTCGCCAGCGCGCGGTGCGTGAACGAGTGCAGCGCGAAATGCTCCGGGCGCAGCGTCTCGTCGCCGCCGCCGAACAGCGCCGGGCCCAGCAGCCAGCCCGCCGTCCACACGGCCAGCGCGGCGGCGACGAGGTCGAACCGCAGCTCGGCGACGGGGTAGTGCTGTCCGGCCAGCAGCAGGACGCCCGCGGCCAGCGCGAGCCCCACCAGCCCGCCGGTGATCATCTGGGCCGCGCGCGGGCCGGTCATGGAGTTGCGCAGGACGGCCAGCTTCATCCGGATCAGGACGCCAGCCACGTCAGCTCCCCCACCTCAGGCAGCTGGCCGCCGACCAGGCTCACGAACCGCTCCTCCAGGCTCAGACCGCCGCGCACCGCCGCCAGCGGCCCGGCGGCCACGACCCGGCCGGACGCGATCACGGCCACGTGGTCGCAGAGCTGCTCCACCACGGCCATGACGTGGCTGGACAGCACGACCGTCCCGCCGCCCTCGACGTAGCGGCGCAGGATGACCTTGATCGTCGCCGCCGAGACGGGGTCGACCGCCTCCAGCGGCTCGTCCAGCACCAGCAGCCTCGGCGCGTGCAGCAGCGCGGTGGCCAGCCCGATCTTCTTGCGCATGCCGGTCGAGTACTCCATCACCAGCGTGCGGCCGGCGCCGTCCAGGTCCAGGACGGCCAGCAGCTCGTCCGCGCGCCGGTCGACGTCGGCGCGGTCCATGCCGCGCAGCAGCCCGGTGAAGCGCAGCAGCTCGCGGCCGGTCAGCCGTTCGGGCAGGGCGAGCCCGTCGGGCAGGACGCCGATGAGGCGCTTGGCGGCGGGCGCGTCGGCCCACACGTCGACGCCGAAGATCTCGGCGCGGCCCGCGTCCGGCCGCAGCAGGCCGATCGCCATGGACAACGAGGTGGTCTTACCCGCCCCGTTGGGCCCGACCAGGCCGAAGAACGACCCGTCGGGCACCTCCAGGTCGAGGGCGTCGACCGCGCGCTTGGGCCCGAACGTCTTGGACAGGCCGGCGAGCCGCAGCGCCGGCGGATGGCCACGCATGACTTCCCCTTCATGCTCTGAACGGCACGTGTCGTACCGTTTCGAGGGCAAGTGTGCGGGCGGCGTTCTGCTCGTGTCAATACGGTACGTGCCGTGCCATTCGCTGTGGTCAGCGGTTGCGCAGCTCCGCCGCCACCGCGCGTTCGCGCAGCCGCTCGGCCTCCGCCCGGGACGCCTCCAGCTCGGCCCGCAGGTCCTCCAGCCGCGCCCGCTCCAGCCGCAGGTCGAGCAGCACCTGGTCACGCTCGCGCCCGGCCGCCGCCGTCTCCTCCCGGGCGCGCTCGCTCTCCCGCCGCGCCCGCTCGGCCTCCTCGGCGGCCTGTACGGCCTGCGCGCGGGCCTCCTCGGTGCGCGCCTGGGCCGCCTCGACGCGCTCGGCCAGCTCCTGAACGGCCTGATCCCTGGCCCGCTCGACCAGCTCGACGTGCCGCGCCGCCTCCTCGGCCCGCCGCTCGGCCGCCTCCGCGCGCCGCCCCGCCTCCTCCGCGGCCTGCAACGCCTGCCGCTCGGTGCTGGCCGCCTCCCGCAGCGCGGCGAGCGCCTGCTCCCTGGCCCGTTCGGCGTCGGCCAGCGCGGTGTCACGCTCGGCCTCGGCCTCCTCCAGCCGCACCCGCATGTCGGCCGTCTGCCGCCGGGCGTGCTCGGTGGCCTCGCGGGCCAGTCGTACCTGCTCGAAGGCCTGCTCGCGCTCGGTGCGCGCGATCGCCACCCGCGTGTAGGCCTCCGCCTGCACGGCGCTGAGCCGGGCCTCGACCCCGGCGGGGCTCAGCTCCTCGGCCAGCGCCCGCGCCAGCGGCTCGATGGCCGCCGCGAGCCCGCTCTCCATCCGCTCGTAGAGCTGCTCGGCCCTGGCCAGCGCCCCTTCCAAGCCCGGTGTGGCCCGCCGCAGCTCCCGCTCGCGCTTGGCCGTGGCCTGGCAGTCGCGGCCCGGACAGTATTCCTTGGGCCGGCCCCGGCCCCGCTTCTGCTCGATCGCCGCTCCGCACTGCTTGCACGGGGTCACGGTGACGGCGTCGTCCGGGGCGGTCATTGGCGCACTCTAGCATTTCTGTTTTCCAGAAATTGAAAATCAGAAATTCGGTCACACGACGGCTTGACTCTCACGTGACGTGAGTCCGTACGGTCACCGGCATGGCGAAGAAGATGACGTCCCCCCTCACCGCCGAGGAGAAGCGTGAGGTCTGGGGCGAGTGGGCCGACCGGGAAGAGGAGTACCTGGACGAGGTCGAGCAGCGGTGGGGCGACTCCGAGGCGTACGCGCAGTCGGCGAAGCGGGTCGCGACCTACGGCAAGGAGGACTGGGAGCGGATCAAGAGCGACAACGCGGCGATCGAGGCGCGCATCCGCGAGCTGATGGACGCCGGCGCCGACCCGGCCGGCGAGGCGGCCATGGACGTGGCCGAGGCGCAGCGGCAGCACATCTCGCGCTGGTTCTACGACACCACGCACGACTTCCACGTGCTGAAGGGCGAGCTGTACGTGGACGACCCGCGCTTCCGGGCGGGCATCGAGGCCGGCACGCGGCCGGGCGCGGCCGAGTGGCTGCGTGAGGCGATCCGCGCCAACGCCGAGCGGTTCAGCCGCGGGTGACGCCGCCGACGACCGTGGTCACCATCCGGTGCACGGCGTCCGGCTCGGGCCGGGCGCCGGTGCGGTCGGCGTAGAGCAGGTGGCCGGCGCCGATCAGGGTGGCGCCGAGCGTGTCGACGTCGGCGTCGGCGGCGACGCGGCCCAGCTCGCGTTCGGCGGCGAGGTAGGCGGCCAGCATGGTCGCGGCCTCCGTCAGGACCGGGATGCCGACGGGCCACGTCTCGCGCAGCCGGGCGCGCAGCTCGTCGCGGAAGACGACGAGCGCGACGATCGCCACCGCGACCGACTCGAACAGGGCCGACAGCGCGGCCGTGAGGTTGCCGGCGACGGTCCCGGTGCCCGCGGCCTCGCGCAGGGCGGTGATCTGCGGGGCCATCCGGTGGACGCGGTCGAGCACGAACTCGGCGAGGAAGGCGTCGAAGTCGGCGAAGTGCCGGTGCAGGACGCCCTTGGCGCAGCCCGCCTCGGTGGTCACCGCCCGGCTGGTCAGCGCGTTGGGCCCGTCGCGGAGCAGGATGCGCTCGGCCGCGTCGAACAGCTGATCGCGCACGTCGCGAATGGCCACACCGGTCGGCATCGTGCGTCCCCCTTGTCTAGTGGGCAGTTGCCCACTATGGTGGGCGCATGCCCACTATACCGTTGGGGGCCTCCGAGCCCCATCATGCCCGGCAGGTCGCCGAGGGGTTCGGCGCGGACGCGACCCTCTACGACCGGACCCGCCCCCGCTATCCCGGCGCCCTGATCGAGCGGATCGTCGCGAGCAGTCCCGGAGCCGACCTGCTCGACGTCGGCAGCGGCACCGGGATCGAGGCCCGGCAGTTCCAGGAGGCGGGCTGCCGGGTGCTCGGCGTCGAGCCCGACGAGCGGATGGCCGCCTTCGCCCGCCGCACCGGGGTCGAGACCGAGGTGGCGGCCTTCGAGACCTGGGACCGCGCCGGCCGGACCTTCGACGCGGTCGTCTCCGGGCAGGCCTGGCACTGGGTGGACCCGGTCGCGGGCGCCGCCAGGGCCGCGGAGGCGCTGCGGCCCGGCGGCCGGCTGGCGCTGTTCTGGAACGCGTTCCAGCCTCCGGCCGACTTCGCGGAAGCCTGCGCGGAGGTCTACCGCAGGGTGCTGCCCGAGCTGCCGATCTTCAGCCGTACGGTGCCCGACGTGGAGACGTACACCGCACTGCTGGACAGGGCCGAGGACGGCATCCGGAAGGCGGACGCGTTCGACGAGCCGGAGCGGTGGCGCTTCGACTGGGAACGGCGCTACACCCGGGACGAGTGGCTGGAACAGGTTCCGACGTTCGGCGGCCACAACCAGCTCCCGCCCGGCAAGCTCCGCGACGTCCTGGCGGGCGTCGGCGCCGCCGTCGACGCCTTGGGGGGCGCCTTCACGATGGGGTACGCCGCGGTCGTGGTCACCGCGCGGCGTCGCCCGTGACGTGAAGGGCGGCTATCCGGCCCTCTCCCGCAGCCGGGCGGCCTGGCGGGTCAGGTGGTCGCGCTCGGCCGGGTTCGGCGCCTCACCGGCGGCCTCCGCGTAGAGCCGTGCCGCCGTCACCAGGTCGCCCGCCCGCTCGTGCAGATACGCGGCGGCGGCGGTGTGGCGCGGCAGGGCCGGGTCCAGCTCCGCCAGGGCCGCCAGCCCTGCCCGGGGGCCGTCGGCCTCGCCCAGGGCGACCGCCCGGTTGAGCCGCGCCACCGGGCTGCCGGTGAGCCGCACGAGCTCGTCGTACCACTCGACGATCTGCACCCAGTCGGTCTCCTCGGCCGTCCTGGCGTCGGCGTGCAGCGCGGCGATGGCCGCCTGGGCCTGGAACTCGCCCAGGCGGTCCCGGGCCAGCGCCGCCTGGAGGATGTCGACGCCCTCGGCGATCAGGCGGGTGTCCCACAGGCCGCGGTCCTGCTCGGCGAGCGGCACCAGGTTGCCGTCGGCGGCCGTGCGCGCCGGGCGCCGCGCGTGGTGCAGCAGCATGAGCGCGAGCAGCCCCGCGACCTCCTCGTGCCTGGTCATGGCCGCGAGCCGGCGGGTGAGCCGGATCGCCTCGGCGGCCAGGTCGACCTCACCCGAGTAGCCCTCGTTGAACACCAGGTAGAGCACCCGCAGCACGGTCGCGAGGTCGCCCGGCCGGTCGAACCGGACCCCCGAGACGATCCGCTTGGCCCGGCTGATCCGCTGGGCCATCGTCGCCTCCGGCACCAGGTACGCCCGGGCGATCTGCCGCGTCGTCAGGCCGCCCACCGCGCGCAGCGTGAGCGCCACCGCCGAGGCGGGCGTCAGCGACGGGTGCGCGCACAGGAAGTAGAGCTGGAGCGTGTCGTCCACCGCCGGGCCGGGAACCGGCGGCGGCTCCTCCTCGACGCGCGCCTCGCGGTGCCGCCGGGAGGCGTCGGCGCGGGCGGCGTCGAGGAACCGGCGCCACGCCACGGTGATCAGCCAGCCCTTGGGGTCGCGCGGCGGGTCGTCCGGCCACACGCGCACGGCCTCGGCCAGCGACTCCTGCACGGCGTCCTCGGCCCCGGCGAAGTCGGCTCCGCGACGGACGAGGACGCCGATCACCTCGGGGGTGAGGATCCGCAGCAGGGAGTCGTCCACCGCCCGTCACTCCGCGTCGGCCGGCGCGTCGCTCAGCAGCGGGCGGACCTCCAGCCACTCGCGGACCGGCTCGCCGCCCGCGCCCGGGGCCGCCGACAGCTCGGCGGCCAGTTCGAGCGCCCGGTCGTAGCTCTCGACGTCGATGAGCATCCAGCCGGCGATCAGGTCCTTGGTCTCGGCGAACGGGCCGTCGGTGACCGGCGGCCGGCCCTCCCCGTCGTAGCGGACGAACGTGCCCTCCGGCGAGAGCGCCCGGCTGTCGACGTACTCGCCGGACTCCACCAGCCGGTCGGCGAAGTCCCGCATGTACTGCACGTGGGCCGCCAGCTCCTCGGGCGTCCACCGGTCCATCGGCACGTCGTTGACCGCGGCCGGCGCGCCCCGGTAGTGCTTGAGCAGCAGGTACTTGGCCATTGTGTTCTCCTTCAGGCGGGCGGCCTCAAGGTGTGCCGAGGTCGCCCGTGGGTTCATGAGTTCCTTCCCATCGGTGTCATCCTGCCCTCGATCGCCGCCCGCCGTACGGGACGCCCTCGACCTCAGCGCGTGAGCGTCCGCTCGTGCTCCTCCTCGTCCAGGGCGACCTTCTCCCCGCCGTACGCGAGCGACATGCGGGCGCGCAGCCGGCCGAGCGGGCCGCGCAGCTGGGCGGGCGGGACCTCGGAGGCGGCGGGGGCGGCGTCGGCGAGCATCGGCACGGGCTCCTTGCCGCGCAGGTGCGCCTCCATGTCCTCGGCCAGCGGCGCGTGCACCTCGGTGAACGCGCCGCCGGGCAGCCGCTTGATCACGCCGGTCGGCAGGCCGTGCCCGACGAGCTCGGCGTCGGAGCGCTGCAGGCCCAGGCAGATCCGGTACGTGATGACGTACGCGAGCACGGGCCCGGCGATCACCAGCACGCGACCGGCGTAGGTGGTGGTGTTCAGGCTGATGTGGAAGGTGGCGGAGAGCTCGTCGTTGGCCCCCAGCAGCCACAGCACGCCGTAGAAGACGACGGTGGTCATGCCGATCGCGGTGCGGTGCGGGTTGTTGCGCGGCCGGTCGAGGACGTGGTGCTCGCGCTGGTCGCCGGTGATCCAGCGTTCCAGGAACGGGTAGAGCACCATGCCCGTGAGCACGAGGCCGAGCGGCACCAGCGCCGGGACGACGACGCTCAGCGGCACCGTGCCCGCCTGGCCGGTGCCGAACAGGTTGACCTCCCAGGCGGGCATCAGGCGCAGCGCGCCCTCCAGGAAGCCCAGGTAGAAGTCGGGCTGGGAGCCGGCCGAGATGTCGGCCGGGGTGTAGGGCCCGTACAGCCACACGGGGTTGATCTGGGCGAAGCTGGCGAGCCCGGCCACCGAGCCCAGCGTGAACAGGAAGAACGCGCCGGTCTTGGCCATGAACGACGGGTAGAGCGGGGCGCCCACGACGTTCTTGCGGGTGCGGCCCTTGCCCGGCATCTGGGTGTGCTTCTGCACCCACATCAGCACCAGGTGCACCGAGACGAGCGCCAGCAGGATGCCCGGGATGAGCAGGATGTGCAGCGCGTAGAAGCGGGAGACGACGTCCTCGCCCGGATACTCGCCGCCGAACAGCAGGAAGGTCGCGTACGTGCCGACCACCGGCAGCGACATGAGCACGCCCTGGGTCACCCGCAGGCCGGCGCCCGACAGCAGGTCGTCGGGGAGCGAGTAGCCCGTCAGGCCCTCCAGCAGGGCCAGCGCGAGCATCGTGACGCCGATGACCCAGGTGAGCTCGCGCGGCTTGCGGTAGGCGCCGGTGAAGAACACGCGCAGCGCGTGGACCATCATGCCGCCGATGAACAGCAGGGCGGACCAGTGGTGGATCTGCCGGATGAGCAGCCCGCCGCGCACCTCGAAGCTGATCTTCAGAGTGGAGGCGTACGCCTCCGACATCTGCACGCCCTTCAGCGGGGCGTACACGCCGTCGTAGACCACGTGGCTCATGCTCGGCTTGAACCAGAACGTCAGGAACGTGCCGGTGAGCAGCAGGATGACGAAGGAGTAGAGCGCGATCTCGCCCAGCAGGAAGGACCAGTGGTCGGGGAAGATCTTGCGCAGGTTGCGGTTCAGGAAGCGGGCCGCTCCCAGGCGTTCGTCGAGGAACGACGATGTCCGGGCGACGCCGCCGGGGACCGTTTCCATGCGTGCTACTTCCCTTCTGTCCGCGTTCACCACTAAGACGCCGCAGGGCCAGGAAATGTGACATCGGCGACGTCGCACGGGGTGGCCCGATGTCACAATCGGCGCGCCTGCGGCGTCTTATGGGCGACTGACGCACGTTCGAGACACGGCGAGGTGAGCCATGGCGATCCCTTCACACACCGGCCCCGGCTCGTGGCACATCGTCCTGGAGGCGACCGAGGCGAAGCTGACGGCGCGCGGCCTGAAGGGGCCCCGGCTCCTGTTCGCGCCCACGCGCCTCGACGGCGCCTTCTACCTGCGGCCCGACGCCGCCCTGGCGGGCTTCGCGCTGGAGCTGCCCCTGCCCTCGCACCGGGCCGAGCCGCCGGTGCTGCGCTGGGAGTCGGCCGAGCTCGACCGCGACGGGCACGCCTGGCTGCGCTTCGGCAGCCAGGCGGTGCGCTCCCCCGTCACGGTCATGTGCGCGGAGATCCCCGGTGAGCGGCCCTACGTGAAGATCGTCCTGGAGACCGTGTTCTCCTCGCGGAACCTGCGGCTGCCCGCCTGGTGCCTGCCGAGGACGGTCACGCTGCGGCTGTTCACCGAGCTCCGCCCCTGGTGATCGGGGGCGGTCCTCACCACGAGATCGGGCCGAGCCGGTCGCTGAAGGTCCCGGTCGGCCCGTCCGCGCCGATCGTCGCGAGCCTGACGATCGAGTCGGTGCCCTCGGTGACGGTCAGCGTCCCGGTGTGGTGGTTCATGTCGGTGGCGGCGTAGGTGCGGTTCACGACCTCGCCGGGCGTGATGGCGTTGAACTTGATCTCCGGGAGCGCCTGCGCGTAACGGACGGTGAGCATGTTCAGCGCGGCCTTGGACGAGGCGTAGGCGAGCTCGTGCATCGACGCGGAGGGCTGGTCCGGGTCGGTGATCACCGCGAAGGAGCCGGCGCCGCTCGACACCATCACCACCCGCGGGCACTCGGCCTCCCGCAGCAGGGGCAGGAACGCGTGCGTGACCCTGACCGGCCCGTACACGTTCGTGTCGTAGACGGCGTGGATCTCCTCCGCCGTCGCGTCGGCGGGCGGGACGCCCCTGCCGGACGCGCCGGCGTTGTTGATCAGCACGTCCAGCCGGTCGGTGTGCTCCCGGACGAGCGTGACGGCGGCGGCCACCGACTCCTCCGACGTCACGTCCAGCGGCACCAGGACCACGTGCGCGCCGCCTGCGGCCAGCTTGCCGGCCGCCTCCCGCCCCCGGCCCTCGTCACGCGAGCCGAGAAAGATCGTCCACCCCAGCTCGCCGAGCCGCCGGGCGGCCTCCAGGCCCAGCCCCTTGTTGCCCCCGGTGATCAGCGCCGACGTCGTACGGACTGCCATGTCCACTCCCCATGTCATGTGCGGGTCGTTCATTCGGTCGGCCATGAAGATGCCGGTGACCCGGCCTTTGTGACGTCGAGATGTCACAGATTCGGGGGAAGTGGCATCTTGTGCACGAAACCGATGGCGCACGACCAGTCAGGAGCACTCATGTCCAGCGGCGCGGATCCCGCCACCGAGGCGTTCGTCGCCCACCGCAACCTGCTGTTCACGGTCGCGTACGAGATGCTCGGCTCCGCCGCCGACGCCGAGGACGTGCTGCAGGAGACCTGGATGCGCTGGGCGGGCGTCGACCTCGGGGTCGTGCAGGACCCGCGCGCCTACCTGGTCAAGATCACCACCCGGCAGGCGCTGATGCGGCTGCGCGCCCTGGGCCGGCGCAAGGAGTCCTACGTCGGGCCGTGGCTGCCCGAGCCGCTGCTGACCGCGCCCGACGTGGCCGAGGACGTGGAGCTGGCCGACAGCGTGTCGATGGCGATGCTGCTGGTGCTGGAGACGCTCACGCCGACCGAGCGGGCGGTGTTCGTGCTGCGCGAGGTGTTCGACGTGGGTTACGACGAGATCGCCGACGCCGTGGGCAAGAGCGCGGCCGCCGTGCGGCAGATCGCCCACCGGGCCCGCTCCCACGTGGCCGCCCGCCGGCCGCGCGGCGACGCCTCGCCCGCCGAGATCCGGGGCGCGCTGGAGGCGTTCCGGCGCGCGGTCGAGACGGGCGACCTGCAGGGGCTGCTCGACATCCTCGCCCCCGACGTCGTCGTCCTGAGCGACGGCGGCGGCGTCAAGCAGGCGCTGCTGCGGCCCGTGCGCGGCGCCGAGCGGGTCGTCCGCGTCTTCGCCACCGGCCTGAAGAGGTTCGGCGCCGCGATGTCGCTCGAACCGGCGCAGGTCAACGGCGGCCCCGCGATGCTGATCCGGCTCGACGGCGAGCTCGACGGCGTCCTGGCCGTACGGGTCGAGCACGGCCTGGTCACCGGCCTGTACTACGTGCGCAACCCGGAGAAGCTGTCGCGCGTGACGAGCGAGACCGCCATCCACCTGTGACCCGCGCGGGCTAGCGGTTGTAGAGCCGCCGCGCCAGCAGGTAGCCGGTCAGCGCGATGACCGCGCTCCACACCGCCGCCTGCGCCAGGCTCGCCCCCGGCGCGCGCCCGTCCAGCAGCGCGCGCAGGGACTCGATCACCGGCGTGAACGGCTGGTTCTCGGCGAACCAGCGCAGCCCGGCCGGCATCGACTCCGGCGGGACGAAGCCGCTGCCCAGGAACGGCAGCATCATCAGCGGCATCGGCAGGTTGCTGGCCGTGGCGACGCTCTTGGACATCAGCGCGAGCGCCACCGCCAGCCAGGTGATCGCGAAGGTGAACATCGCCAGCACCGCGGCCACGCCGAGCCAGTCCAGCACCGAGGCGGCCGGACGGAAGCCGATCAGCAGCGCCGCCAGCAGCACCACCGCCATCGCGATGAACGTCTGCACCATCGCGCCGAGCACGTGCCCGGTCAGGACCGAGACCCGGGCGATGGCCATCGTCTTGAACCTGGCGATGATGCCTTCGGTCATGTCGGTGGCCACCGAGATCGCGGTCCCCTGCGCGGCCGCCGCGACCGTCATGATCAAGATGCCGGGAGTGAGGTAGCCGGTGTAGGCGGCCCGGTCGCCGCCGATGCCCACGCCCATCGTCCCGCCCAGGACGAAGACGAACAGCAGCAGGAACACCACGGGCACGGCCGCGAACGTGATGATCAGCGTCGGGTAGCGCCAGATGTGCTTGACCTGGCGGCGCAGCATCGTGACCGAGTCGACGACCGCGTTCATCGGGCGGGCTCCTTGGTGAGGGTGAGGAAGACGTCGTCCAGGTCCGGGCTGTGCACGGTCAGCTCGGCGACCTCGACGGCCTGGTCGTCCAGCCAGTCGAGCAGCTTCTTCAGCGTCCTGACGCCGCCCTCGTTGGGGATCTGTGCGGTCAGCGTCGCGTCGTTGCGCGAGGAGGCGCCCAGGTGCGGGACCACCCTGCGGTAGCCGTCGGCGTCGGCGAAACGCACGACCACGCGGCCGCCCGGCACCAGCCGCTTGAGCTCGTCCGGAGTGCCCTCGGCGACCAGCCCGCCCTGGCTGAGCAGGGCGATGCGGCCGGCCAGCTCGTCGGCCTCCTCCAGGTACTGCGTGGTCAGGAAGATGGTGACGCCGTCCTGCTCGACCAGGTCGCGGACGATCTGCCACATCGTGCGGCGGCTGCGCGGGTCCAGGCCGGTGGTCGGCTCGTCGAGGAAGATGAGCCGGGGCGTGCCGACCATCGTCATCGCCAGGTCGAGCCTGCGCCGCATGCCGCCCGAGTAGGTGGCCGCCGGCTTGCCCGCGGCCTCCGTGAGGCCGAAGCGCTTCAGCAGGTCGCGGGCGCGTGCCCGGCCCCGGGCGCGGCCGAGGTGGAGCAGGTCGGCCATGAGCCGCAGGTTCTCCTCGCCGGTGAGGAAGCCGTCCACGGCCGAGAACTGGCCGGTGACGCCGATCGCGGCACGCACCTTGTCGGGCTCCGCGGCCAGGTCGTGCCCCGCCACCCGGATCTCGCCGGCGTCGGCCTTGATCAGCGTGGACAGGATCTGCACCGTGGTGGTCTTGCCCGCGCCGTTGGGGCCGAGCAGGGAGAAGATCGTGCCCTGCGGGATGGTGAGGTCGATGCCGTCCAGGACGCGGTGCGGCCCGTACGCCTTGCGCAGCCCGGTCACCGAGATGGCGGCGTCCGCCACCGCGCTCACCTCCGGTCCCAGGTGACGGGCAGGCTGATGACGCCCTGCACCTGCGTGGGGTCGGTGCGCGTCCGCACCTCGTGCTCCGGCACGGCCAGGCGCAGGCCCGGGAAGCGGGCGAGCAGCGCGGGGAAGGCGACGCGCATCTCGACGCGGGCGAGCTGCTGGCCGAGGCACTGGTGCACGCCGTGGCCGAACGCGAGGTGCCCGGCGGTGGCGCGGCGCAGGTCGAGCAGGTCGGGGTCGGGGAACTTGGCCGGGTCCCGGTTGGCGACGTCGAGCGCGACGACGACCGTGTCGCCCGCCTTGAGCTGGACGCCGTCGAGCTCGACGTCCTCCCGCACGCCGCGCATGCCGAGGGCGGCGATGGACAGGTAGCGCAGCAGCTCCTCGACGGCGCCGCCGATCAGGCCGGGGTCGGCGCGCAGGGCGGCGAGCTGCGCGGGGTTGCGCAGCAGGGCGTAGGTGCCGAGCGCGAGCATGTTGGCGGTGGTGTCGAGCCCGGCGCTGAGCAGGAAGGCGGCCACGCCGCCGAGCTCGTCGTCGTCCAGCTCGCCGCCCCGCGCCAGGTCGCTGAGGAGGTCGTCGGTCGGCTGGGCGCGCTTGGCGAGCGCGAGCTCCCGCAGGTACACGCCGAGCTCGGCGAACGCGGTGTACTGGGCCTCGGCGGCCTCCGCCGTCCCGGCGTCGGCGAGCGTCCGCGTCTGGTCCTGGAACCGGTCGCGGTCCTCGTACGGGACGCCGAGCAGCTCGCAGATCATGAGCGCGGGGACGGGCCGGGCGAAGACGTCGAGCAGGTCGGCGGGCGGCCCCTGCCGTTCCATGACGTCGAGCCGCTCGCGGGTGAGCTCGGTGACCCGTTCGGTGAGCAGGTTCATCCGGCGGACGGTGAACCGGCCCGTGAGCAGCTTGCGGAAGCGGGTGTGCTCGGGGGCGTCCATGCCGGTCAGGTCGCCGACGGGGGCCGGCGGCAGGTGCCCGCCCATCAGCGGGTGGTACAGGGTCTCGTAGCGGGAGCTGAAGCGCGGGTCGGCGAGGATCTGCCGGACCGCCCCGTAGCCGGTGGCCAGCCACACGCCGGGCGCGCCCTCGGGCGTGGCCAGGCGGGCGATCGGCCGCTCGGCGCGCAGGGCGGTGAGCGCGGGGGCGGGATCGAAGGGGCAGCCGGGCGCGCGGTCCAGGGACGGGGCGACCGGCTCATCGCGATAGTACGTGTTCGACATACATTGAAAGCTACGTTGCGTTCGGAAATGCTGTCAATCAATCGGATTGTACTTGCACAGGTCAGAGCCGTGAAACTGGTGCAATGACAATGGGGGCGAATGCACCGACTTGTTGCAATGGATGGCGGCGAACGCAATACTGACGGCATGCCTGGAGGACGCTTGACCCAGCGGGACCGGCAGCGCATCTCGGCCGGGCTCGCCCAGGGGCTGCCCTATGCCGAGATCGCCCGGCGGCTCGACCGGCCGACCTCGACGATCAGCCGGGAGATCGCCCGCAACGGCGGTCCCGCCGCCTACCGGCCCGAGCAGGCCCACCGGGCGACCGAGCGGCGGGCCCGGCGCGGCCCCCACGCCGCTCCCCGGTCCGCCGGATCGGCCGACGGCGACGCCGGCCGGGCCGCCCAGGCCGAGGACACCGTCGTCGAGATGGCGGTCGCGATGGGGCTGCCCAGGATGATGGCCCGCGTCCTCATCGCCCTGTGGCTGAGCGACGAGGGCAGGCTCACCTCGGCCGGGCTGTCCGACCGGCTCAAGGTCAGCCCCGCCTCGGTCTCCCTGGCCGTCGGCTACCTGATCCAGCAGGGGCTGATCAGGCGCGAGCGCGATCCGCAACGCCGCCGCGACGTCTACGTGGTCGACGACGACGCCTGGTACCAGGCGATCGTGACCAGCGCGTGGCAGACGCTCCACGCGGCGGAGACCGCCAAGCAGGCGGGCGAGAGCTTCGGCCCCGAGACGCCCGTCGGACGCCGCCTCGCCCACGGCGGCGCCTTCCTGGAGCGGATCAGCCTCGACGTCCTGGAGTCCGCCGAACGCTGGCGCCACCTGCTGCCGTGACCGGCGCCTGGTCAGGTCCGGTCCTAGGCGCGTTCCTTGCCGAACGTGACGTCGGGGTGTCGCGGCGACGGCCCGTCCAGCAGCGGCTGCCGCGTGCCCCTCAGGTGCCGGTCGAGGAAGGCCGCCACGTACGTGCGGGTGAGCTCCACGGCGCGCCCCGCCGCCATGATCCCGGTGGCGGGTTTGACGCCGAAGGCGGCCGTCAGCACCGGCCCGTCGGTGAACGACTGGTGCTCCGCCCCGGCCACGACGAGCCGGCGCTTCCACCCGGTCAGCAGCTTCCAGTCCCGGTCCCACGAGCCGTCGCCGCCGCTGGGCCCGTGCTGCGGGGTGCCGACGAACATGAACGGCCGCGCGAGCCCGCCCCGGGGGATCCTGGCGTAGGTGCTGCCGTCCAGGTCGATCCCGGCGCGTACCCGGGGGTCCGTCACCATGGCCGCCAGGGCGGCGGCCCCGCCGATCGACTGGCCCGCCATCGCGATCCTGCCCGGATCGACCAGCCCGGTGTCCGCCAGCCGGTCCAGGACGAACGACACGTCGGCCGCCCGGCCGCGCACCACGCGGGCGCCGAAGCCGGGGTCGGTGTCGCTGTCGCAGGCCAGGCACTCCGCGACCGTCCCGTCCCGCCACGTGGTCGCGTAGCTCTCGTGGGTGTGGTCGATCCCCGCCACCGCGTACCCCCGGCTGGCCAGGTCCTCGGCCAGCGACGTGAGCAGGCTGACCGGCTTGGTGAAGCCGGGCGACAGCACCACCAGCGGCAGCTCGCGCCCCGCCGGCTCGGCGTCCTTGACGGCGTGCGTCCGCGTCCGGCTCAGCAGGTCGTACGGGACGCCCGCGATCCGGCCGCCCTTCAGGTTGAGCTCCGACTCCTTCGGCGTCATGTACGGCGCTGGCTCCCCGTCCCGCCGCTCGGCCGGGTACCACAGCGTGACCTTGAGCCGCCGGGTCCGGGCGTCGGGATCCCAGGGGTCGGGGCGGGAGTCGTCCTCCACGTACATGGTCCTGGTGCCGACCCGGTGCGGGCCGGTGGGGGCGGGCAGCGTGGCGGGACCGGCCGGCGGGGCCGGGGCGGCGGCCGTCCGGGGCGGGGCGGGCGCGCCGCACGCGGTCGCCAGCGTGACGACGGCGAGCGCCGCCAGGATCGCTCTCATGAGGCCTCCCTCAACAGGCGCAGGCCCTGCGCCAGCGCGGGATCGCGCCCGGCGGCGGCGTCGCGCGGGGTCAGGGGCGCGTAGTGGTCGGGCGGCACGCCGATCCGGTCGATCACCTCGCGGCGCGGCCCGAGATGGCGCTTGCCCGGCAGGCTCAGCGTGGTGTGGTTGCCGAGCCGGTACGCCTGCGCCGGGCCGGAGATCACCCCGGCGGTCCTGGTGCCGACCAGCCGCCCCGCGCCCAGGGCCTTGACGGCGGAGCTGAAGTGCTCGCACGCCGAGGCGCAGCTGCGGTCGACGAGCACGACCAGCGGCAGGCCGACCAGCTCGACGGTGTCGTCGGTGCGCGACGTCTCGCACCGGCCGTCGCCCGCGCACTGGTAGGCGGTGACCTGGCCGTGCGCGAACGCGCTCACCAGCCGCACCGCCTCGTCCGGGCTGCCGCCGCCGTTGCCGCGCAGGTCCAGCACGACACCGGCGAGCGTCCGGCCCGCGCGCAGCCGCGCGATCGCCCTGAGCGCCCGGTTCGCCGAGTCGGGCGCGAACCCGGCCACCCGTACGTAGGCGACGTCGTCGTTCAGCAGCCTCGACCGCACCACCTGCAGCTCGGCCAGGTCCCGCTGGTAGAGGCCGGGCCTGAGCGTCACGCTCCAGCGGCGGCCGGTGCCCTCCCGCAGCAGGCTCAGCCGGACCGGCCGGGCCCGGGGGTAGGGCTCGTACAGGGCGGCGATCGCGGCCGTGGCCTTCCCGCCGATGAACGGGGCCGATCCGTCGATCGACTCGATCACGTCGCCGGGCCGCAGCCCGGCGGCCCGCGCCGCGCCGCCGTGCACGGCCGTGACGAACAGCGGGGGCACGGCGGCGGCTGGGTTGCCGTGCACCTGCGGGCCGTCGGCGCTCGCCTGGAGGCCCAGGCCGTAGCCGTCGCCGTCGTAGTGGCCCGGCGGCCGGGCGAGGCCGTGCGTCCAGCGGGCGTGGTTGTCGCCGAGGCTGGCCACGATGGCCTCCAGGGTGACGACGGCCGGCTGGTCGCCCAGCCCGGGGACCTGGCCGGTGATCTTCCGGAAGGCGGTCTCGAACGCGGCCCAGTCGGCCTTCCGGTCGCCGGTCAGCGCGGGCATGGTGGCTTCGGGCAGGTCGCGGCCGTGGCGGTCGAGTTCACGCGCCAGCGCGGCGAACCCGGCGGTCAGCAGCGAGCGGGCGTCCAGGGCGGCGCCGCCGTAGTAGGAGCCGAGGATGCAGAAGTACGCCTGCTCGATGACGTCGATCGTGGTGGCCGTCTCGGCGGCGGGCGGGCCCGCGGGCCGCTCGCAGGCGGTCCCGGCCGCTGTGCCGCCCGTGCCGCCCTGGCCGCGCGGCGGCGCGGGCGCCGTGCACGCGGTGGCGGCCAGGAGCAGGGCGAGCCCGGCGGCCGCTGTCCTGGCCGTCATGACAGGCGCCTCCGCACCCACCGGAAGGACAGCCCCGTCAGGGCGGCGGTGAGCAGCGCGTAGATGCCGGTCTCCATCCACTGCAGCGCCCAGAAGCGGTCGAGGGGCTGGTAGGCGGCCCGCTGCCGGTAGCCGAGCCGGCTGAGCTCGGCCAGGCAGGCCCCCGGGCCCTGCCGCGCCTGCTGTGTCCCGCAGGGCCCGGACGTGACGGAGACGCCGTGGACGACCGCCTCGTCACCGCTCGCGGCCAGCGTGCGGCCCGAACCGTCGATGAGCTCGCTCGACAGCACCCACGCCCCCGTGTGCCCGGGGATCGCCTGGGTCAGGGTCACCGTGGTCAGCCCGTCGCGGCGCACGCCGAACATGTCGACGTTCTCCTGGGCGAGGTCGAACGTCGAGGTGACCGGCGGCATCAGGTGCGGCCTGACCAGCAGCGGCATGGCGACCTGGACCGCGGTGAAGACGAGCAGCGTGAGCGCCATCGCGGGCAGCGTCCGCTTGACGAGCATGCCGATGCTCACGCCGAGGACGAAGGCGAAGGCCGCGAACCCGAGCGGAAGGATGCCGCGCGCGCTGAACACCAGCGGGTCCATGAGCGCGAAGCCCTCCGGCGCCGACTGGTCGAGCGGGCCCGACCACCAGGTGACCGCGAGCCCGCTGACCCCGGCGGCGGCGGCCGCGACCAGGCCGGTGAGGGCCAGCTTGACCGCCAGCCAGCGCCTGCGGGTGATGCCCTGGTTCCACACCAGCAGGTGGGTGCCGGCCTCCAGCTCGCGGGTGATCAGCGGCGCCCCCCAGAAGAGGCCGACGAGAGCGGGCAGGATCAGGACCACGAGGGTGCCGGCCAGGAACGGCATCCGGTACGCGTCGAAGAACCGGTCGTAGAAGTGCAGGCACTCCGCGCCGGGCGCGCAGGCGGCGAGCCCGGCCGCGTAGTCGGCGGCCAGCCGCGAGCCGGTCGGCGCCAGGACGGCGGCGAGCGCCACGAGCAGGGCGGACGTCATCAGGGCCGCGCCGCGGAACTGCCGCCAGGTGAGCCAGATCATCGCCGCACCTCCAGGGCGGGCCGCGGGCCGGCGGCGGTGGAATCGTCCATGTACGCCAGGACCAGGTCCTCCAGCGTGAGCCGGCTGACCGTCCACGCCGGGTCGAGGATCGGCCGGCCGGTGCGGACGACGTACGTGCTCTGCCGGTCGGTGTGCCGGGCGGAGACGACGTGCTGGTCGGCGGGCAGCGTGCCGGGGTCGCGGCGCGGGCCGGTGAGGCGGTGGTGGGTGGCCAGCAGCCGCTCGGCCTCCCCCGCGATCCGGACCCGGGAGTCGACCAGCACGATCAGGTAGTCGCACGTCCGTTCCAGGTCGGAGACCAGGTGGGAGGAGAGCACGACGCTGAGCTCGTGCTCGACCGTCGCCTCCATCAGCCCTTGCAGGAACTCGCGGCGGGCCAGCGGGTCGAGCGAGGCGACCGGCTCGTCCAGGATCAGCAGCTCGGGCCGCTTGGCCAGGCCGAGGGTGAGGGCGAGCTGGGCGCGCTGGCCGCCGGACAGCCGGCCGGCGCGCTGGGCGGGGTCGAGGCCGAGCCGGGCGATCCGCTCGCGCGCCATCGCGGCGTCCCAGCCGGTGTTGAGCCGGGCGCCCAGCCGCAGGTGCTCGGCGACGCTCAGCCCGGCGTAGACGGGGGTGTCCTGGGCGACGAAGCCGACCTTGGCCAGTTGCGCGGGCCCGGCGGCGGGCCGGCCGCCCAGCACCGAGAGCCCGCCGGTCGTCGGCTGAAGCTGGCCGCCGGCCAGCTTCAGCAGCGTGGTCTTGCCGGCTCCGTTGGGCCCGACCAGCCCGACGACGTGTCCGTCGGGGATGTCGATGGTGCACTCGCGTAACGCCCAGCGTCTGCCGTATCGCTTGCCCAGCCCGCGGGCCTCCAAGACGGAACTCACGCGATGTCCTCCTGTGCGGCGGTCCTGAATGTGGTCATGAAGAGGGCCTCGATGCTCTCGTCGTCGAGCCCGGCTCGGCGCGCCTTGGCCAGCCAGTGCCGCAGCTCCAGCCGCAGCGGGCCGTGCGCGGCCAGCGACGTGCCGGTGAGCGTCGCCGTCACGAACGTCCCGACGCCCGGCCGGGCGGCGACCAGGCCCTCGTGCTCGAGCTCCCGGTACGCCTTGAGGACGGTGTTGGCGTTGATCGCCAACTGCGCCACGACCTCCTTGAGGGTCGGGAGCTGGTCGCCTTCGTGGAGCAGCCCCAGCCGGAGCGCGTGCCGTACCTGCTGGACGATCTGCTGGTAGGGCGCGAGGCCGGACTTGGCGTCCAGGTAGAACTCGATCACCATTTCTCCATTTATCTAGTGTTCTAGGACGTTAGATGGTTGCAGATATGGCCAGGGTTAACTACTCCGTAAGCGCGCACGACCTGCACAGGACCCGCACACAGGCTGCGCGGCGCCCGCAAACCCGTCTGCTTTGATGACGCCGTGGCCGAGGGGACAAGGAGCCGAACCGTCATGCGTCATCCCACAGAACACCCGCCCCGGCGCGCCGTCCGGGCCGTCCTGCGCAGCCCCGTGGCCGCCGCGCTCGCCGTCGCCGTCGTCCTGGCGGGCGCGGGCACGGCCGCCGCCAACGACTGGGTGCCGATCTTCCGGACCGAGCGGATCGAGCCGGTCGGTGTCGGCGCCGCCGACCTCGTCGCCCTGCCCGACCTGAGCACGTACGGCGACGTCGTCGTGACCGGCGGCGACGGGCCGCGCGAGGTCCCGGACGCGGCGGCCGCCAAGGCGCGCACCGGGCTCGACGTGCCCGTGGTGCGCACGCTGCCGCGCGGCGTCGCCGGCGAGCCCGTCCACCAGGTCGTGGGCGAGATGACCGCGACGTTCACGTTCTCCGCGGACCGGGCCGGCAAGGCCGCCGCCGAGGCCGGGCAGCCGCTGCCGCCGCCCCCGCCGGGGCTGGACGGGCAGCGGGTGCGCCTGGTCGCCGGGCCCGGTGTGGCCGGGATCTGGTCGCAGCCCGCCGGGGTGCCCGCCCTCGTCGTCGGCCGCGCCGTCGCGCCCCGCGCGCTGTCGTCCGGCGTCCCGTACGCGAGCGTGCGCGACTACCTGCTGACGCTGCCCGGCCTGCCGGACGAGGCCGCCGCGCTGCTGCGCGCGTTCGGCCCGGAGCGGGACACCCTGCCGCTGCCCGTGCCGGCCGGGCGGTTCACCACCTCCCGGGCGAGCGTGCACGGGGTGCCGGCCACGGTGATCGCCACCCGCGACCGGACGCTGGCGGCCGTCGTGTGGGTGGACGGCGGCGTGGTGACCGCCGTGGCGGGCGCGCTGGACGCCGCCGAGGTGCTGGCGGTCGCCGGGGACCTCCGATGACCGGCGGCACGCCGCCGAGCCCGCCCGCCGTGCGGTGCTCGGGCCTGCGCAGGCGCTACGGCAGGCGGCCCGCCGTCGAGGACGTGTCGCTGGAGGTGGGCCGCGGCGAGGTGGTCGGGCTGCTCGGCCCGAACGGCGCCGGCAAGTCCACGGTGATCAAAATGCTGCTCGGCCTGGTCCGCCCCGACGCGGGCGAGGCGGTGCTGCTCGGCCGGCCCGCGGGCGATCCCGCCTCCCGCGCCCGCGTCGGCTACCTGCCGGAGCTCTTCCGCTACCAGCCCTGGCTGAGCGCGGCCGAGGTGCTGGCCCTCCACGTCAGGCTGGCGGGCGTCACCGTGCCCGCGCCGGAGCGGCACGACTGCCTGTCCCTCGTCGGGCTGGGCGAGCGCGCCGCCGACCGCGTGGGCGGCTTCTCCAAGGGGATGCAGCAGCGGCTCGGCCTGGCGGTCGCCCTGGTGGCCCGGCCCGAGCTGGTGATCCTGGACGAGCCGACCAGCGCGCTGGACCCGCTCGGCCGCGCCGACGTGCGCGACATCGTCCTGGCGCTGAAGGCGCGCGGCGTCGCCGTGCTGCTCAACTCGCACCTCATCGGCGAGGTCGAACGGGTCTGCGACCGCGTCGTCATCCTCGACCGGGGCCGGGTCGCCGCGTCCGGGACCCTCGGCGAGTTGCTCGGGCGGCGCGAGCTGCGGCTGCGCCTGACGGACCTCTCCCCCGAGGCGCAGGCGCGGCTGGCCGCGACCGGGGACGTGCGGCGGGACGGCGACGGGTTCACCGTGGCGCTGCCGGCCGGCGACGACGAGGCGGCCGTCCCTGAGCTGGTGCGCGACCTGGTCGCGCTCGGCGTGCGCGTGCACGCGGTCGAGCCGGCGCGCGTCAGCCTGGAGGAGCGCCTGCTCGGCATCCTGCGGGCCGGTCAGGAGGACGCCGCATGACGGTCCTCACAGTCGCCGCGCTCACCCTGCGCGAGGCCTCCCGGCGGCGCGCGCTGCTGGCCGTCGTCGTGCTCACGGCCGCGCTGCTCCTGCTGAGCGGCTGGGGGTTCTCCCGGCTGGCGGCGGAGAGCGGCCTCGGCACGCTCACCAGCGGCCAGGCCAGGCTGGCTGCCTCCCAGCTGCTCAACCTGGTGATGTTCGGCCTCAGCCTGATCGCGGCGCTCGGCACCGCCTTCCTCGCCGGGCCCACGCTGTCGGGCGAGACCGAGTCGGGCATCGCGCTCGCGGTGCTGGCCCGGCCGGTCCGCCGCTCGGCGGTGCTGCTGGGCAAGTGGCTGGGCCTGGCCGCGTTCGGCAGCGGCTTCGTCGTGCTCGCCGGGCTGGCGCAGTGCCTCGTCGTCCTGGCGACGGTCGGCTACTGGCCGCCGCGACCGGCGACCGCCCTGGCGCTGCTCGCCGGGCAGACGGTCGTGCTGCTCACGCTGGGCCTGCTGCTGGCCACGGTCGTCTCGCCGATGGCCTCCGGCGTCGTCGCGGTGGGGCTGTTCGGCGCCACCTGGGTCGCCGGGGTGGTGGGCGGCATCGGCGAGGCGCTCGGCAACGACGGCGTCGCGCGCGTCGGCGCCGTCTCGCGGATGCTGCTGCCCACCGACGGGCTGTGGCGCGGCGCCATGCACGCCTTGCAGGACCCGGTGGTCCTGGCGCGGTTCGGCGCCGAGTTCGACGGCTTCCCGTTCCTGGGCGAGGCGCCGCTCTCGGCCGCCTACCTCGGGTGGGCGGCGGCGTGGGTGGCGATGATGTGGGCGCTCACCGCGGTGTCCTTCCAGCACAGGGATCTGTGACTGGTACGGGCCTTCGCCCCGCTTTACGATCGAATGGTGGAGATCCTCCCGTACGTGCTCGCGGCCGGAGGCCTCACCGTGGTCGTCACCGGCTTCCTCGGCCTGACCGAGCGGCTGCCCCGCAACGGCGCCGTCGGCGTCCGCACCCCCGGCACGATGCGCAGCGAGGCCGCCTTCCGGGCCGCCAACAAGGCCGCCGGCGTCCCCATGCTGGTCGCGGGCGGCATTGGGCTGGCCGGCGGCGCGGCCGTGTGGCTCATGCCGTCCGGGCAGGTCACCGCCGCCTACGTGACGATCGCCGGCCTGCTCGTGATGACCGTGGCGGGCGGCGTGGCCGGCGTCCGGGCCGCCAAGGCCGTCGACGACGGCGACGCCCGACCGTCCCGCTAGCCGGGGCCGGGCATGCGCAGCGCGATCATGGCGACGTCGTCCTGCCCGGAGACCGGCATGCGGCTCAGCACCTCGTCGCAGAACTGCTCCAGCGGCGCCCGCGCCAGCTCGCCCGCGTGCTCGCTCAGCCGGGCCAGGCCGTCGTCGAGGTTCTCCCCCGGCCGCTCCACCAGGCCGTCGGTGTAGAGGAGCAGCGTCGCCCCCGGGGGCAGCGGCTCGCGCGCCGAGACGTACTCGCGGGGGTAGGGCACGCCGAGCAGGGGGTTGGCCCCCGCCGTCAGGAAACGCCCCTCGCCCGCGTACGTGACCAGCAGCGGCGGCGGGTGCCCGGCGACCGCGTAGTTGAGCCGGTGGCCGCCGTCGTGCGGCTCGATCCTGGCCAGCACGCAGGTCGCCGTCTCGTCGCCGTACAGCGTCTCGGTCGCCATGTTGAGCCGGGACAGGATCTCCCCCGGCGGCTCGCGCCGGTCGACCACCATGCCGCGCAGCATGTTGCGGAGCTGGCCCATCGCCACGGCGGCGCGCAGGTCGTGCCCGGCCACGTCGCCGATGGCGAGCACGGTCGCGCCGTCCGGCAGCACGAACGAGTCGTACCAGTCGCCGCCCACCTCGGCGGCGGCCAGGCTGGGCCGGTAGCGGGCGGTGATCAGCAGGCCGGGCACGCGCGGCGGGTCCGCGAGCAGGCTGTGCTGCAGGGCGAAGGCGATCTGGCGGGTCCGCTGGAAGTGCATGACGTTCTGCAGCGCGTCGTGGGCCTGCTCGAAGATCTGCCGCAGCAGGTCGATCCCGGCCCGGCCGATCGGCGGGCGGTCGCCGCAGGTCGCCGCGGTGACCACGGCGGCGACCGTGCCGTTGACCGACACCGGCAGGATCGCCAGGCTGTTGGCGTGGCTGAGCTCCAGCCAGGTCCGGGTGCCCGCCGGGCCGAGGTCGGGCGGCGGCGAGCCCGGCGGGAACGTCTCCAGGAACGGCCTGGCCTGGCGCACCGCGCGCACGAACCGCGCGTCGGACGGCAGCCGCTGGGCGCTGAAGCGCGGCATGCGCGGCAGCCCGGGGCCCGCCGCCGTCGCCACCCGCTCGACGACCAGCGTCGTCTCCCCCGCCAGCCCCTCCGCCAGATCGGTCACCAGGTGGACGCCGCAGCCGTCGGCGAGCTCGGGCACGATGACGTCGGCCAGGGCGCCGAGCATCTCCTCCACGGACGTGCGGTTGGCCATCGCCTCGGCGGCCCGGCTCAGCAGGCGCAGGCGGCGCTGCGCCTGCCACTGCTCCTCGATGTCCGTGCAGCTCCCCACCCACTCGATCACCCGGCCGTCCTGCTTGATCGGCACGGCGCGGACCTGGAAGTGCCGGTAGCCGCCCTCCGTGGTGCGCAGCCGGTAGGTGTGCTCCCACCGGTCGGGCACCCGCTCCAGCGCGCGCTGCCACGACTGCGCCGCCTCGGCCCGGTCGTCGGGATGCAGGGCGTGCAGCCAGCCCTCGCCGCGGAACTCCTCCCACGGCTGCCCGGTCACCCGCTCCCAGCCGGGGCTCGGCTCGCTCACGCCGCCCTGGGGACCGGTCACCCAGATGATCTGCGCGCTCACCCGTACCAGGCTCTCGTAGCGGCGCAGGATGCGGCGGCGCTCGTCGGCGATGTGCTGGATCTCGCGGGCGGAGCCGACCTGGTCCGTCACCTCCAGGCACATCACCAGGACGCCGCGCCGGTCGGCGAGCGGCCGGTCGTCGAACGTCGTCTGGGACAGGCTGAACGTGAAGAACCGCTCCTGCCCGCTCTCGGTCAGCAGGGTCGGATCGCCCGGCATGTCGGTGACGACGATCGGCTCACCGGTGTCGAAGACCTGGTCGAACAGCAGGAAGTAGTCCTTCTTGACGAGGTCGGAGAACGCCTCCCGGATCGGCACGCCGAGCGGGCGCTCGCCGAACAGCGACCGGTAGCCGCGGTTGGTGTAGAGCAGCCGGTGGTCGTGGCCGAGGGTGACGGCGATCCCGACGGGCGCGGGCTCCAGCACCTCGAAGGTCAGCCCGCTGACACCGTCGCCATCGCGCTCCCCGGCACCGCTCATGATGACTCCTCCCGATGACGCGCGCGAGCAGGACGTCATCACATGCTGGGCGGCGGACGGTCAGCACGAGCCGCGTGACACGCGTGACCGTACGAAGGAGTTCACCAGTCCTGGTCAAAGGCATGCCAACCGTGCGTCGCCGTCCGGCGCATATTCGTTGGCGTGGCGGCTCGGGCGCGGGCTAGCGTTGCTGCCGCGATCCGCCCATACGTGACAGACCCGTACCTGATTGATTGGAGACGCGGGATGACCTCTCAGCTCGTCGCGCTCAGCTTCGACGCCCACGATCCCGTCCGGCTCGCCCGGTTCTGGGCCGGAGTCCTGGGCTGGGAGTCGGCCGACGATCCCCGCGAGGGCATCACGCTCCTGCCGGCCGACGACACCGGGTTCCGGCTGCGGTTCCTCCCGTCCCAGGAGGACAAGCCCGTCCAGAACCGGATGCACTTCGACCTGACCAGCAGTTCGCTGGAGAACCAGCGCGAGACGGTGGCCTGCGCGCTCGAACTGGGCGGCCGGCACATCGACATCGGGCAGAGCCCCGACGATCCGCACGTCGTCCTCGCCGACCCCGAGGGCAACGAGTTCTGCGTCATCGAGCCGGGCAACAAGTTCCTCGCCGACTGCGGGTTCATCGGCGCGCTCTCCTGCGACGGCTCGCAGCAGGTCGGCTACTTCTGGAGCGAGGCGCTCGGCTGGCCGCTGGTCTGGGACCAGGACGAGGAGACCGCGATCCGCTCGCCGCACGGCGGCCCCAAGATTGCCTGGGGCGGCCCGCCGGTGGAGGAGAAGCACGGCAAGTGCCGGCCGCACTTCGACCTCACGCCCGCGGACGGCGACCAGCGGGCCGAGGTGGACCGCCTTCTCTCGCTCGGCGCGCAGCGGGTCGATCTCGGCCAGGGCGACGTCCCCTGGGTGGTCATGGCCGACCCCGACGGCAACGAGTTCTGCGTGCTGCCTGCCGGCTGACCCCGCTGGAGGGTGCGCCGGTGGACGCGGAAGACCGGGTGGGCGGGCGCGATCCGGTGAAACTCCCGCATCGGTGACCTCGGGGTGAGCCCCAGGTGCGGGCGGGCGCCGGGGGCGGCGGTGACGTAGCCGCGCAGGATCCCGGCCCGGTGCTCCGGCGCTTGAGGGCGGCGAGCGCGCGGCCGGTCACGCCGGTCTTCTCCAGAGCGCGACGGCGGCGAGTCCGGCCGCGCACGGCAGGACCTGCAGCCAGCCCAGCAGCGGCGCGAGCCCCACGTCCCCCGAGGTGTCTCGGACGGTCAGCGCGGCGACCGCGACGCAGGCCCCGGCCACGAGCAGGCCGATCGCCGCCGCGCGGGCCCACCGCCTGCCCGCGCGGGCCGCCCAGGCCGTGCCGAGCCAGCCGGCCAGCCCCAGTGCCCCGGCCGTGGCCAGGATCACCAGGTAGGCGGTGACGGCGGCGTCGATCGCGCCCGTTCCGTAGGACGGGTAGCCCGCCCTGATGTGACCGGCCAGGAGTGACCGGCTCGCGAACGGGACGAGGGCGGCCAGGGCGGTGAGCCCGGCCCCCAGATACAGCAGCGCCAGCGCGCTTCGGTCTCTCGTCATCGTCTTACCCCTTCTTGGTTTGAGACAGTCACTGTCTCAAGCATGTGACTGTACGTCCCGTGTTTCAGACAGTCAATGTCAGAAGAGAGCAGCTTGCTGGAACCTGGTAGGGTGCCGGCATGACCGGGCTACGCGAACGCTGGCGGCTCAAGGCCATGCGCGCCATCCAGGAAAGCGCCCTCGACCTGTTCGACGAGAAGGGCTTCGGGGCCGTCACGATCGAGGAGATCGCCGCCGCCGCCGAGGTGTCGCCGTCGTCCGTCTACCGCTACTTCGGCACCAAGGAGGGCATCCTGGTCGCCGACGAGTTCGACACCATGAGCCCGGAAAGGCTCAAGGAGTTCCTGGATCCGCGCGACCCCGTCGGCAGCCTGCTGCGCGCCGTCCGCGCCTACGAGGCCGCGCCCGATCCCGGGGAGGCGGCGCCGGCCGGCAGGAGCCCGTGGCGCAGGGTGCGTTACTTCTTCGCCGAGCCGTCGGTGCGCACGGCCGTCTGCGGCACCCTCGACCGCGCCGGTCAGCGGATCGCCCCGCTGATCGCGGAGTCGGGCGAGGTGAGCCGGACGCAGGCCCGGGTGATCGCCAACGCGCTCGCCTTCGGCTACTTCGCCGCGCTGGAGCAGTGGTATCTCGACGGCGGCGAGCGCCCCATCGCCGACTACGTCGAGGAGGGCATGCGGCCGCTGAGCGCGCTCTGGAGCGCCCCCCGGCAGCCGGTCAAGCCGCCGCCGCGCCGGACATGACGGCGCCCTCGCGGCGCTGCCGCTGGCCGTCCTCGTCGTACGGCCGTGGTTCCGCCCGTACGACGAGGGCTCTGAGCTCAGCCGCCCGCGCCCGGGAGCACGGCGACGGCCTCCACCTCGACGAGCTGGTCGTCGTAACCGAGCACGGTCACGCCGAGCAGGGTGCTGGGCACGTCGTGCTCGCCCATGTACTCCCGATAGACCTCCCAGGCGGCGACCAGGTCGGCCTGCCGGGAGGAGGCCACGTACACGGTGGTCTTGGCGACGTCCGTCAGTGACGCGCCGACCTCCTCCAGCGAGATCACGAGGTTGCGCATCACCTGGTGCGTCTGGGCGACGTAGTCGCCGGCCGCGACGGTGTCGCCGTCGAGGTCGAGGGGGCACGCGCCGGCCACCCAGATGTTGCGCACCGGCGCGTCGGCGACGGCGGCGTAGGCGTAGTCCACCTGCTGCGTGAGCCGGGGGTTGCGGACCAATCTGACACTGCTCATGGCATGCTCCTCATGGTTGTTGCCGGGGCCAGCTCGGTGAGCGGCCCAGGTGTGCGACGATCTCGTCCAGCTTCGTCCCGCCCTCCCAGGCGAGCGCCGGCGCGAAGGGCGCCCGTGGCGCGCGGCGGGTGTCGCCGTCGGGCACGGCCTTGGCCACGGCCAGCGCGGCCTCCAGCAGGCCGGGCGGGAACTCGACCCCGGCGCCCAGCGCCTTGGCCAGGTCCCAGGAGTGGACGACGTAGTCGATGAAGTGGAAGCCGATCGCCTGCCTGCCGGGGAAGACCGCCCCGCTGCCGAACTCGGGCAGCGGGAAGTCGCGCTCCGGCACGCCGTCGACGGCGAACGCCGCCAGCACGTGCTCGGCCGAGGCCCGGTAGCCCGCCGCCGGGTCGGCGCCGAGCGGGCGCGTCTCCCAATGGGCCAGGCCGCCGTCGCCCCTGGACGCCGCGGCGAACCCGTGGTGCTGGGCCGCCATGTGCGCGAGCAGGTCGTGGACCGTCCATCCGGCGCAGGGCGTCGGGCGTGACAGGTCCGGCTGCCGCACCCTGGCGGCCAGCTCCACGCTGACCTGGACCGCCTGGGCGTCGAGCGCGACGATCGGTTCCCCATTTGTAGGCATTGGCTTATGATCTGCGCATGCTTATCATCTGTCAAAAGGTTTTCGCGGGCGTGTCATGAGCCGACGCGACCTGGCCGAGATGCTGCATCCGCTCCTGCAGGCGCTCATCGCCGCCGAACGGCCCGTACTGGCGGAGCACGGGGTGACCATGTGGGGCTACGCCGTGCTCGGCGCGCTCCACGACGGCTCGGTGCGCACCCAGGCGGCGCTGGCCGAGGCGATCGGCGCCGACAAGACCCGCATCATCGGCACCCTCGACCGGCTCCAGGCCGCCGGGCTCATCACCCGCGAGCCCGATCCGCGCGACCGCCGCGCCCGCATCCTGGCGATCACCGGCGAAGGCCACCGGCTGTGCGGCTCGATCCGCGCCCGGATCCAAGAGGCCGAGGACCGCCTGCTTGCCCACCTGCCCGAGGCCGACCGCGAGACCTTCCTGCGCGCCCTGCACACGCTCCACCGGCTGGTCCGGGAGGCGGAGGTCACGCTCTGACGGGGCCGCCCAGGGCGCGGACGGCCTGCTCGAAGCGCCGCGCCTCGGCCGGGTCCACGGTGATGGCGACGGGCCTGCCCTTCTTCCAGGCCGTGAGCGGCGCCGCCGGCGGCTGTTCGACGAGCGCGGCGATCGGCGGCACGGCCTTGCTCACGGACTGCGCGAACACGGCCGACCCCGCCCGCACGAGCGCGCGCAACGGCTGCCGGAAGGGCGTGTGCAGGCTCGTCGCGACGAACACCGGGTTGTAGAGCACGTACCGGATGCCGGCGGACCCGTAGGCCGCCCCCAGCAGCTCGCTCGCGCGGGCGCCCTGCATGGTCGCGGTGAAGCCCCGGTAGCCGTTCCTGAGCTGGAGGTCGTCCCAGTGGATGCGGCCGCCCTGCCCGGCGCCGCACAGGTTGACGATCACCGGTCGCGGCGCCTGCTCCAGCGGGCCGCGCAGCCCTTCGGCCATCAGCCAGCGGTTGATCACGTACAGGGCGAAGGTGTGCTCGAAGCCCTCCTCCGTCTCGACGCGCGCCGGGTTGAACCGGAACGCGGCGAGCACCAGGGCGTCGATGACGGGGTGTTCGGCGGCGAGCCGTGCCACCAGGTCGCGGGTCCGGCTCACCGAGCTGAGATCGCACCTGACGAACCGGGCTCCCGGCGCCTCCTGGCGCAGGCGGCGGCCGCCTTCCTCGCTGCTGCCCACGGCCACGACGCGGTCGCCGCGCCCGGCGTGGTGGCGGGCGAGCGCGAGGCCGATGCCGCTCGTGCCGCCGGTGATCACGATGGTGCGGGACATAAGTTGAGATCCTCCTCAAGTTGAGATGGACCTCAAGTTAGCTAAGCTTGCGGACATGCGCAAGGACGCCGTGCACAACCGCGAACGCCTCCTGGAGGCGGCCCGGCGGCTGTTCGCCGACCGCGGGCTCGACGTGCCGCTCGAGGAGATCGCCCGCACGGCCGGGGTGAGCATCGGGACGCTCTACAACCGCTTCCCCACCCGTGACGCCCTGGTGGAGGCCGTGTTCGCCGACCGGGTCGCCCGGGTGAGCGAACTGGCCGAACAGGCGCTCGCGGCCGGCGACGCCTGGGAGGGGTTCACCGCGTTCCTGACCGGCGTGTGCGAGCTCCAGGCCGCCGACCTCGGCTACAACGACCTCGCCGCGCGGACCGCGGCGGCCGGCGACCGCGGCCCCGCGCTGATGGAAGAGATCCTCGACCGCGCCCGGCGGTCCGGTGACCTGCGCGACGACGTCACGCTCACCGACCTGGCCTTCGTGATCTGGGGCGTCGCGGCGACCGTCAAGGCCACGCACGACGTCGCGCCGGGAGCCTGGCGGCGGCACCTGGCGCTCTCGCTCGACGGCCTGCGCGCCGCCGCCGCCCGGCCGCTGCCCGCCCCTCCCCTGTCGGCCGAGCAGGCCCGCGCGGCGATGCGGGCGTGCTGAGCGCATCGGTCAGGAATGGAGAAGCGCCCCGCCCCTCCCCCGGCCTAGCGTGACCTGCATGGACATCACCATTTACGCAAGCTTCCTCCCGTACGACGACCCGGACGCCTCCCTGGCCTTCTACCGCGACGCCCTCGGCTTCGAGGTGCGCGGCGACGTGGGCGCCGAGGGGATGCGCTGGATCACCGTCGGCCCGCCCGGCCGGCCCGGCACGTGCATCGTGCTGGAGCCGCCCGTCACCGACCCGAACGTCAGCGAGGACGAGCAGCGCGCCATCGCCAGCCTCATGGACAAGGGCGTCTACGCCGGTATCACGCTGGCCACCCCCGACCTCGACGAGACGTTCAAGCGCGTCCAGGCCGCCGGCGCCGACGTCGTCCAGGAGCCGACCAGCCAGCCGTGGGGCGTGCGCGACTGCGCCTTCCGTGACCCGGCGGGCAACCTGGTCCGCATCAACGAAGCGCGGTGACCGGCGCGCCACGCACCTGAGACCGACGAATAACCTCGAAGCTGGTCGGATCACACCCCGGCGAGTGCGCGAAGGCGACCTCAGCGAGCCTGAGCAGAAACAGATGGAGAGAGCATGAGCACGGCCCCTGGCCAGGACGCGCAGTCGCCTGCGCGGCACGACGCCGACACGCACGACCTGATCCGCGTCCACGGCGCCCGCGTCAACAACCTCAAGGACGTCAGCGTCGAGATCCCGAAGCGCCGGCTGACGGTGTTCACCGGCGTTTCGGGCTCGGGCAAGAGCTCGCTGGTGTTCGGCACGATCGCCGCCGAGTCGCAGCGGCTGATCAACGAGACCTACAGCGCGTTCGTCCAGGGCTTCATGCCCTCGCTGGCCCGGCCCGAGGTCGACGTGCTCGACGGGCTGACCACCGCGATCATCGTCGACCAGCAGCGGATGGGCGCCGACCCGCGCTCCACCGTCGGCACCGCGACCGACGCCAACGCGATGCTGCGCATCCTGTTCAGCCGCCTCGGGCAGCCGCGCATCGGCTCCCCCCAGGCGTTCTCGTTCAACGTCCCCACCGTCCGGGCCAGCGGCGCGATCACCGTCGAACGCGGCGCGCGCAAGACGGAGAAGGCGACTTTCACCCGCATCGGCGGCATGTGCACCCGGTGCGAGGGCCGAGGCACGGTCTCCGACATCGACCTCACCCAGCTCTACGACGACTCCAAGTCGATCTCCGAAGGCGCGTTCACCATCCCCGGCTGGAAGTCCGACAGCTTCTGGACCGTCCGCGTCTACGCCGAGTCCGGGTTCGTCGACCCCGACAAGCCGATCCGCGACTACACCAAGAAGGAACTGCAGGACTTCCTCTACAAGGAGCCGACCAAGGTCAAGGTCGACGACGTCAACCTCACGTACGAGGGCCTGATCCCCAAGATCCAGAAGTCGTTCCTGTCCAAGGACCGCGAAGGCATGCAGCCGCACATCCGGGCGTTCGTCGACCGGGCGGTCACCTTCACCACCTGCCCCGAGTGCGACGGCACCCGGCTCGGCGAGGAGGCCCGCTCCTCGCGCATCGCCGGGATCAACATCGCCGACGCCTGCGCCATGCAGATCAGCGACCTGGCCGAGTGGATCCGCGGCCTCGACGAGCCGTCGGTCGCGCCGCTGCTCGCCAAGCTGCTGCACACCCTGGAGTCGTTCGTCGAGATCGGGCTCGGCTACCTCTCGCTCGACCGGCCCGCGGGCACGCTGTCGGGCGGCGAGGCGCAGCGCACCAAGATGATCCGCCACCTCGGCTCCGCGCTCACCGACGTCACCTACGTCTTCGACGAGCCCACCATCGGCCTGCACCCGCACGACATCCAGCGGATGAACAACCTGCTCAAGCGGCTGCGCGACAAGGGCAACACCGTCCTGGTCGTCGAGCACAAGCCGGAGACGATCGCCATCGCCGACCACGTCGTCGACCTCGGCCCCGGCGCCGGCACGGACGGCGGCAGCATCTGCTACGAAGGCACCTACGAGGGCCTGCGGGCCGGCGGCACCATCACCGGCCGCCACCTCGACGACCGCGCCCGGCTCAAGGACACGGTACGCAAGCCGACCGGCAAGCTGGAGATCCGCGGCGCCAACCGGCACAACCTGCGCGACGTCGACGTGGACATCCCGCTCGGCGTGCTCTGCGTCGTCACCGGCGTCGCCGGATCCGGCAAGAGCTCGCTGATCCACGGATCGATCCCGGCCAGGGCGGGCGTCGTCTCCGTCGACCAGAGCGCGATCAAGGGCTCGCGGCGCAGCAACCCGGCGACCTACACCGGGCTGCTCGAACCGATCCGCAAGGCGTTCGCCAAGGCCAACGGCGTCAAACCGGCGCTGTTCAGCGCCAACTCCGAGGGCGCCTGCCCCACCTGCAACGGCGCCGGGGTCGTCTACACCGACCTGGGGATGATGGCCGGCGTCGCCACCACCTGCGAGGACTGCGAGGGGAAGCGGTTCCAGCCGGCGGTGCTCGACTACCGCTTCGGCGGGCGCGACATCAGCGAGGTGCTCGCCATGCCGGTGACCGAGGCCGCCGAGTTCTTCGGCTCCGGAGAGGCCCGCACCCCGGCCGCGCACGCCATCCTCGGCCGCCTCGCCGACGTCGGGCTCGGCTACCTCAGCCTCGGCCAGCCGCTCACCACGCTGTCCGGCGGCGAGCGGCAGCGGCTCAAGCTCGCCACCCACATGGCCGACAAGGGCGGCGTCTACGTCCTCGACGAGCCGACCACCGGGCTGCACCTCGCCGACGTCGAGCAACTGCTCGGCCTGCTCGACCGGCTCGTCGACGCCGGCAAGTCGGTCATCGTCATCGAGCACCACCAGGCGGTCATGGCGCACGCGGACTGGATCATCGACCTCGGCCCCGGCGCCGGGCACGACGGCGGCCGGGTCGTCTTCGAGGGCACGCCCGCCGACCTCGTCGCCGCCCGCTCCACCCTCACCGGCGAGCACCTGGCCGACTACGTGGGCGCGTAGCGACCGGCCCGTCAGCGGCGGCGTCGGTTAGCGTACTCGTCGTGGAGTCCTTCATCCGGTCGTGGGCGGCGTTGCGCGCCGCGGTCGCAGAGCTCACCGACGACGATTTCGCGCGGCCGTCCGGCTGCGCCGGCTGGCTGGTGCGTGACCTGGTGTGCCACCTGGTCATCGACGCCCAGGACGTCCTGATCACGCTCGTGACCCCCGCCGACGCGGAGCCGACCCGCGACGCGGTGACCTACTGGGAGGTCAGCCGGACGCCGCCGACCGGTGACGACCCGCTCGACGCGCTGATCGTCCGGCTCGCCGCCGCATACGAGGAGCCCCGGCTGCTCAAGTTCCACCTCGACGACGTCGGCTCGGCCGCCGGGCGCGCCGCCGCCCTCGCCGACCCGAGCCTGCGGGTGAGCACCCGTGACGTGGTGCTCACCGCGGGCGACTACCTCACCGCCTACGTCCTGGAGTGGACGCTGCACCACCTCGACCTGGTCGCGCACCTGCCCGGCGCGGCCGGGCCGCCCGCCGAAGGGGCGGCCCGGTCCAGGGCGATGCTGGAGCGGATCGCCGGCGCCGCGTTCCCCGCGTCGTTCTCCGACGCCGACGCGCTGCTGGTCGGCACCGGACGGCGCGCGCCCACCCGCGCGGAGGCGGCGGACCTGGGCGAGCTGGCGGCCAGGCTGCCCTTCGTCATCGGCTGAACCGCCCCGGGGCGGTTCAGCACTCGCCGCCCCAGTACATGTTCCTGATCGTCGCGCCCACGGCCCCGTCACGCAGGTCGAGCTTGTAGCCGCTGCCGGGGTAGAAGTGCAGGCACTTCGGATACCACTTCGAGCCGCCCTGGTGCCGGTACTCGAAGTACACGTGGTCGGCGCCGTTCTGCTGACGGCCGTTGTTGACGATCACCCAGAACGACTTGCCGTCCGGAACGTTCCCGGCGGTCTGGTAGTGGAGGTAGTCCGGGGTCTGGTTGCCGTTGTACAGGCACACATTGCCCGGCTTGCAGCCCCAGACGGTGGTGTCGCCGGCCGAGGCCGGGGGCGCCATCAGCGCCAGCGCGAGGGTCGCGGCGGCGGACAGCGCGATCACGGTGCTCTTCCTGGTCATGAGCGGTCCTTTCCGTTAGGCGGCGGGGGCTTCGTTCGGCTTACCTGACCAGGGACGTTACGCCCGCCCGCTTTCGACGCGCTTTCGCCGCGACCGCCGGGGCCCTCGCCCGCGGGCCGTTCGGGGCGCACGATGGCACCACAGCCGAAAGCCACCGAGAGTCCGGAGGACTTCCTTGAGCTCACCACCGGTGCCGTTCGATCCGGAGCTGGGCGCGGCGCTGGCCGTGCTGGCCGAGTACGTGTCGCCGTCGATGACCCTGGACACGCTCGACGCCCTGCGGGCGGCCCGCGAGGTCATCCCGTCGCAGACCGACGAGGAGCTGTCCCGGGGCGGCGCGCTCGTCGTCGGCGAGCACACGGCCCCCGGCCCGCACGGCGACGTGCCGCTGCTGGTGTGCCGCCCGGCGGGTGCCGCCACGCCGCTTCCGGCGATCTACTACACGCACGGCGGCGGCATGATGTTCGGCGACGCCCGCACCGGGCTCGACGACCTGCTCGACTGGGCGCTGGAGCTGGGCCTGGTGGTGGTGTCCGTGGAGTACAGGCTCGCCCCCGAGCATCCGCATCCCGTGCCGGTGGACGACTGCTACGCGGGCCTGGTGTGGACCGCCGAGCACGCCGCCGAGCTGGGCGCCGACCCGGCGCGCCTCGTCGTGGGCGGGCCCAGCGCGGGCGGCGGACTGGCGGCGGCGCTGGCCCTGATGGCCCGTGACCGGGGCGGCCCGGCCCTGATCGGCCAGTTGCTCATGTGCCCGATGCTCGACGACCGCAACGACACGCCGTCGGCGGCGCAGATGGCGGGCCTGGGCATCTGGGACCGCACCTCGAACGAGACCGGCTGGACGGCCCTGCTCGGCGACGCGCGCGGCGGGCCGGACGTGTCCCCGTACGCGGCCCCGGCGCGGGCCGGCGACCTGTCCGGGCTGCCGCCCGCGTTCGTCGACGTCGGCTCGGCCGAGACGTTCCGCGACGAGGACGTCGCCTACGCCACCCGGCTCTGGCAGGCGGGCGGACAGGCGGAGCTGCACGTGTGGCCGGGCGCCTTCCACGGGTTCGACCTGATGGCGCCGCAGGCGGTGCTGTCACAGGAGGCGAGGGCGGCCCGGCTGCGCTGGCTGCGGCGGCTGCTGGCCTGAGCGCAAGAATCCGCCGGCGGCTCCGACCACCTCCGAGACGAAGCTGTCAGAGGAGGACGAATGTCGCAGTTGCTGAAGGTGCAGTGCTTCACCGTGTCGAGGGACGGGTTCGGCGCCGGCGAGGGGCAGAGCCTGGAGCGGCCGTTCGGCCACGCCGATCCCGGCCCGATGTGGTCCTGGGCGGGCGCCACCGCGAGCTGGGTGAACCGGACCGACCCGGGCGGCACGCGCGGCCTGGACGACTACCTGACCCGCGACTGGGGCAACAACATGGGCGCGGAGATCATGGGCAGGAACAAGTTCGGCCCGCAGCGGGGCCCGTGGGAGAACCACGACTGGCAGGGCTGGTGGGGTGACCGGCCGCCGTTCCGCACGCCGGTCTTCGTGCTCACCCATCACGTACGGCCGTCGTTCACGCTGGCCGACACCACGTTCCACTTCCTCGACGCGAGCCCGGCCGAGGCGCTGGAGCGGGCCAGGCGGGCGGCCGGCGGCCGGGACGTGCGCCTGGGCGGCGGGGTGGCCACGATCCGCGAGTTCCTGGCGGCCGACCTGGTCGACACGCTGCACATCGCCGTCGCGCCGGTCGAGCTCGGGCGGGGCGAGCGGCTGTGGGAGAGCCACACCGAGCTGCTCGACCGCTTCCATCTCGACACGGTGCCGAGCCCGAGCGGCATGACTCACCTGCTGTTCTGGAGGCGCTGATCGGCGGCGCGTGAGCGGAAGGTGCGGCGGTAGGCGTCCGGGGCCACGCCCACCGCGCGGTTGAAGTTGCGGCGCAGCGTGGTGGCGGTGCCCATGCCGGTGGCCGCCGCGATGGCGTCCATGCTCTCGCCGGTGGTCTCCAGCAGCTCCTGGGCGCGCCGGATCCGCTGCGTCAGCAGCCACTGCAGCGGCGTGGTGCCGGTGACCGACCTGAAGTGGCGGCCCAGGGTGCGCGAGCTCATCCGCGCCTGGCGGGCCAGGTCCTCGACGGTCAGCGGCTGGTCGAGCCGTTCCATCACCCAGGGGAACAGGCCGGTGAGCGGATGGTTGCCCGGCTCCGGCACCGGCGTGGTGACGAACTGGGCCTGGCCGCCGTCCCGGTGCGGCGGCACGACCAGCCGCCGGGCGACCACGTTGGCCACCGAGGAGCCCCGGTCGAGGCGTACCAGGTGCAGGCACAGGTCCATGGCGGCGGCCTTCCCGGCGGAGGTCAGCACGCTGCCGTTGTCCACGTACAGGACGTCGGGGTCCACCGTCACCTCGGGGTAGCGGGACGCCAGGACCTCGGTGTGCGCCCAGTGGGTGGTGGCGCGCCGCCCGTCGAGCAGCCCGGCGGCGGCCAGCACGAACACGCCCGTGCACAGCGAGACCACGCGCGCGCCCGCCTCGTGCGCGGCGCGCACCGCGTCGACCAGGTCGGCGGGCGGGTCCACGTCGACGTCGGCCCAGCCCGGGACGATCACGGTGTGGGCGCGCGGGAGGTGGCCGAGGCCGTGGTCGGGCTCCAGCAGGAACCGGCCGGCGCGTACCGGGGCCGGGCCGCACACGGCCAGGTCGTACCAGGGCTCGACGCCGGCCGGGGCGAACCCGAACACCTCGTAGGCGAGGGACAGCTCGAAGTGCAGCATGCCGTCGGTGACGGCCAGCGCGACGGTGGTCATGTCCGGAATTGTATGGGTAATGGCGTTCCGGACACTCGTGCGAGCCGCCCGTGATCGGAAGGATGAACGCAACAGATCGACGCGAGTTCGGGGAGCACCCATGCAATCATCAGCGCACACGGTGGCGGTTTTCGGCGCGTACGGACACACCGGGCGTTTCGTCGTGGCGCGGTTGCGGGAGCGCGGGTTCGTCCCGCTGCTGACCGGGCGCGACTCGGCCAGGCTCAAGGAGCTGGCCCACGAGACGGGGCTGGAGTTCCGCACGGCGTCGGTCGACGACCCCGGCGCGCTCGACCACGCGCTGGCCGGGGCGGCGGCCGTGGTCAACGCCGCCGGGCCGTTCGCCACGACGGCGGCCCCCGTGATCGAGGCGGCGCTGCGCGCGGGCATCCCGTACGTGGACGTGGCGGCCGAGATCGAGGCCAACGCCGACACGTTCGCGCACTTCGGCGACCGGGCCCGGGCGGCGGGCGCGGTGATCGTCCCCGCGATGGCCTTCTACGGCGGCCTGGGCGACCTGCTGGCCACGGCCGCGATGGGCGACTGGACGTCGGCCGACGAGGCGCACATCGCGTACGGGCTGAGCGGCTGGCACCCGACCGCCGGGACGCGGGCGGCGGGCGTGGTCTCCCGGCAGCGGCGGGACGGGCAGCGGGTCCGCTTCGCCAACGGCCGGCTGGAGTACCGCCACGACGAGCCGCCGGTCCTGGAGTGGCCCTTCCCCGCGCCGCTGGGCCCCCGGCCGGTCGTGGGCGAGTTCTCGATGGCCGACATCGTCACCGTGCCGAGCCACCTGTCCATCCCCGAGGTGCGCACGTACATGACGGTCGAGGCGGCCAGGGAGGTCGTCGCGCCCGACACGCCGACGCCGGCCCCGGCCGACGAGCTGGGACGGTCGGAGCAGACGTTCCTCGTGGAGGTCGTCGTGCGCTCCGGCGGCGCCGAGCGGCGGGCCGTGGCGCGAGGGCGCGACATCTACGCCTTCACCGCGCCGCTCGTGGTCGAGGCGGTCGACCGCCTGCTCACGGGACGGACCAGGGCGACCGGCGTCGTCTCCGCCGGTGAGGTCTTCGACGCGCCGGACTTCCTCCGCGCGCTGTCCGCCGACCTCACCGTGGAGCTGGAGTCCTAGCCGCCGGGCTCGGGCGGGAGCCGGCGGGCCCGCGTGGCCTCGCGGACCACGGCCCAGGCGTCCGCGACCGGGCCCAGGTGGGCGAGCTTGTCGGGGTTCAGCACCGTACGGATCGTCTGGATCTGCCCGTCGAGGATGTCCAGCGACCAGATGTTGACGATCCGGCCGTCGCGGTCGCGGAAGATCGCGCCCGGCCGCCCGTTCACCTCGCGCGGCTCCACGGCGCCGCCGATCCGGACGAACGGCGGCACGATCGAGGCCAGCGTGCGGGCCACGTTCGCGGCGCCGAACACGCCCTCGCCCCACAGCGGGGCCTTGCCGCCGCTGTCGGCGACCAGCTGGACGTCGGCGGCCAGCAGCTCGCGCAGCCCGGCGACGTCACCTTCGGCGAAGGCGTCGAAGAAGCGCCCGGCCAGCTCCTCCCGCTCGCGCCGGCCGGCCTCGAAGCGGGCGCGTCCCGCGTCCATGTGACGGCGGGCCCGCACGGCGAGCTGGCGGCAGGCCGCCTCCGACCGGCCGACCGCCGCCGCGACCTCGCCGAAGCCGAACCCGAACACCTCACGCAGCACGAACACGGCCCGCTCCAGCGGGCTCAGCCGTTCGAGCAGCAGCAGGGCCGCCATCGACACCGAATCGGCCAGCTCGGCCGCCCGCTGCGGATCGTCGTACGGGTCGGTGAGCAGCGGCTCGGGGAACCACGTGCCGACGTACTCCTCCCGCCGGACACGGGCCGAGCGCAGCACGTCGATCGCGATGCGGGTCACCACCGCCGACAGGAACGCCTTGGCCGACGCGGGCGGCGTCGTGATCGCCTCGTAGCGCAGCCAGGTCTCCTGTACGGCGTCCTCGGCGTCGCTCACGCTGCCCAGGATGCGGTAGGCGATCGAGAACAGCAGCGGCCGCAACTCCTCGAACTCCTCGGCCCTGCTCATGCGGGCTCCTTCCCGTCGTCGCGCCTGTTTCCGGTACCTGAGACGACACAGCCCGCCGTTCTGTGACATCGGCCCACATGTCACAGAACGCCGGGCTGTCTCGTCTCGGGGCGGACACACCGTACGGACGACAAGGGGTTGATCATGAACGAGCGGAAGGTCGCGCTGGTCACCGGCGCCAACAAGGGCATCGGCCGGGCCGCCGCCGCCCAACTGGCGGCGCGGGGGATGACGGTGCTGGTCGGCGCCAGGGACGCGCGGCGCGGCGAGGAGGCCGCGACAGCCCTGCGCGCCGCCGGCGGGGACGCGCACGCCGTCACCCTGGACGTCACCGACCCGGCCACGGCACGGGCCGCCGCCCGGCTGGCCGAGGAGCGATTCGGCCGCCTGGACGTGCTCGTCAACAACGCCGGCATCACCGGGTCCGGGCAGGTCGCGCCGCAGGACGCGCTCGACCAGCTCCCCAGTGTCGTCGACGTGGACATGGTGCGGGCGGTCTTCGAGACGAACGTGTTCGGGGTGATCACGGTGACCAACGCCATGCTGCCGCTGCTGCGCCGCGCCCCCGCGCCGCGCATCGTCAACGTCAGCAGCGGGGCCGCGTCGCTGACCATCGCCGCCACCCCGGGCGGGCCGCTGGCGGCGCTGCCCGCCTCGGCCGCCTACACGCCGTCGAAGACCGCGCTGAACGCGCTGACCGTGCAGTACGCCAACGAGCTGCGCGAGGACGGCATCCTGGTCAACGCCGCCGACCCCGGCTACGTCGACACCGACATCAACGACCACCACGGCTTCCGCACGCCCGACGAGGGCGCGGCCGTCCTCGTGCGGCTGGCGACGCTCGACGACGACGGGCCGAGCGGCGGCTTCTTCAACGACAGCGGCCCGGTCCCGTGGTGACGCCCCCGCCGCCCGGGCGGCCCGTCACGGCAGCGGGCGGGCGCTGAGCCGGCAGTCGCGGGGCCGCTGGGGGCGCTCGCCGGTCCAGCCCGCCTCGGGGGCCCAGGCCTGGTAGGTCATGAACGTCCCCTTGGCGAGGCCGTCCGTGCTCTCGTCCGCGATCGCGGCGCCCTCCGCCAGAACGGCGCCGGTCCGGGGGTCGAGGATGGTGGTGTACCGCTGCGCCACCTCGTCGTCGGCGCCGAACTCGGCGGTGAAGCCCTCGCTCTCCCTGAAGGTGACCGCGATTCCCGGACGTCCCAGCGGGTCGGTGATCGTGCCGCGCACCTGGGTCGTCGGCAGTCCGGCGAGCAGACGCAGGGCGGCCGCCCTGACCGAGGGCTTCACCGGGAGCTCCAGCAGTGCGGTGGAGGTGGCGAGGAACTTCTCGAAGCTGTAGCCGGGCTCCTTGTCCCGCAGGATCTTCCAGTAGGCACGCAGTTTCTCCCGGAGCTGTCCGGCGTCTCCGGGCAGCTCCGCGAGGTCGGCCAGCGTGAGCTCACCGATCCGGGAGTCGCCGAGCACGCCGTCCGGCTCGACCGCGCGCGTGTAGACGCACTGCGTGGGCTTGGACCGCAGCCGGAGCTTCGCGCAGTCTCCCGCCCGGGTGCCCGGCGTGCACACGCGCTGGACCGTGCCCGGGGAGCCCGCCGCCCGCCACGCCCGCTCGTCCGCCTCGGTGGCGGGGCGGACGAACTGCTGCCACTGCTCCGCCTGTACGGGGTCGCGGGGGTCGCGCGGCTGCCAGAGGTCGATCCGTGACGAGAACAGCACGTTGAACGCCTGATTGCCCGCCCGGACCCGGATCAGCGCGTCGTTGAGCAGTGGCCGCCGCCAGTAGGCGCCGCGCTCGTCCGGCAGCTTCGCGACCCGGTCCGCCAGCTGGAGCAGGGCGCTGTTGCCGCCTTCGGGCACGAGCACCGGTGCGGGAGCGGGCGTCATGTTCGCCACCAGCGTGACGATGGCCAGGACGACGGCGATCGTCGTCGCGGCGGCTCCCAGGGTCCATCCCCAGGCGGGGCCGCGCCGGCGCGCTCCTGCCGGCGGTCCCTGCTCGCGCCGGGCGGCGGCGAGCCGGAGGCGGGCGTCTCCGCGGGGTCAGATGAACGGTGGTCGCCCCTTCCTGCCCGAAGCGCCCTGCCGCTTTCACGGGCCGCCGTCGCGGGCGGGTGACCTGGCCGGCTCCGTCAGGCGTTGAGGATGAGGTCGGCGGCGCGCGAGCGCACCTGGGCGGGGGTGCGGCCGTCGTGCTCGGCGGCCAGGAAGTGCTGGCCGATGGTCAGGCAGAAGGCGAGCAGGCTGCGCGCCTCGACCTCGTCGGGGTCGGCGCAGAAGGTGCCGATCTGTTCGCGCAGCAGGTCCATGCGCCGGTTGTCCACGCGCCGCAGGCGTGCGGCGACGGCCTCGTCACGCCGGGCCCAGTGCCGCACCGCCAGGTCGATCGGCAGCAGCCGCTCGGAGAGCGTGAGCTGCCCAGCCAGCCGGACCTTGGTGCGGGCGTCGCCTCCCGCGCGTTCGACCCGGTCGAGAACCTCGTCGATGCTCTCCCGCTCCCAGGTGTCGAGCATGGCCTCCAGCAGGGCGTTGCGGTCGGTGAAGTAGCCGTAGAAGCCGCCCTTGGTCACCCCCAGCGCCTTGGCCAGCGTCTCGACCCGGACGGCGTCCACCCCGGACGCGGCCAGCACCCGCAGCCCCTCCTCGATCCACTTCTCCCGTGGTGTACGCAACGAGCCCATCTGTGGCCCACCTCACCTCTCGCCCGGTTGTACGGTGCCGTACAACAGGTCTAACCTTACGTTATACGGCACCGTATAACGGAGAGAGGAAACCCGTCATGTCATTCGGTTTCGTCGCGTTCCACTACCCCGCCCCCGAGCACCTCGAGGCGTTCGTCAAGGAGTGCCACCAGGTCGCCGAGATGTCGCGGAGCCAGCCGGGCTTCGTGTCCGTCGGGGTCTGGGTCACCCCGGACGGAGACGCCGTCGTCACCACCGGCGAGTTCGAGTCCGAGGAGGCGTTCCAGGCGGCGGCCCGGATCGGCCGCGAGATCGGCGCCACGCCCGACGGCATTAGTGACCTCGAGGTCCGGCCCCGCGAGGTCACCTTCCTGGTGTCGCGGTGACGGGGCGGCCGACATGTCCATGAGGCTCCCCGTCACCGAGCACACCTCGCGGCCGTGGCGCATCCACGAGATCGCCCCGGACTTCCGCATCGAGGACGTGTGGGCCTTCCGCACGCCCGGCGCCGGCCCGGACGACTTCCCCGCGATGCTGGCCGCGCTGCGTGCCCGCACCGCGCCGCAATATCAGTCCTGGCCGGTCCGGTTCCTGTTCGCGGTCCGGTGGAAGCTCGGCGCGCTGTTGGGCTGGGACGAGCCCGGCGCCGGACTCGGCGGGCGGGTCGGCTCCCTGCTCGACCGCCTGCCCGACGACCTGCGCCGCTCCCCCGGCGTGAACGACCCCAACATCCCGTTCACACCGCTGTACGCGGTCGCCGAGGAATCCGCCCAGGAACTGGCCAACAAGACCGTCCACACCGTCTGCCACCTGGGCTGGGTGCCCACCGCCGACGGCGAGTTCGAGCTGCGCATGGCGGCCCTGGTCAAGCCCAACGGCCTGTTAGGCAGGGCGTACATGGCCCTCATCAAGCCGTTCCGCTACCTCGTCGTCTACCCGGCCATGACCCGCCGATGGGAGCAGGCCTGGCGCGACCGCGCCGAGCTCACGTACGGGCGGGTTCGCTGACGCCGAACCACCGCCGCAGGGTCGCCCGGAGCGCTTCGAGCTCCGCGGGGCCGGGCCGGGGAGACGCGGACGCCCAGGCCACGTAGCAGTCCGGCCGCAGGAGCAGGGCCGTCGGCGCGGGAGCCTCGGCGCGGGCCGTGACGATGTCGACCTGGTCGTGGCCGAGAGCCCGCGACAGTGAGGCGTCGTCGGTCAGGTCGAGCAGCAGGGGGCGCGCGGTCCTGGTCAGCTCGGCCAGGCGGACCGGTCCGGCGGGGGTGCGCAGGTCCAGGTCCGGGGCGAAGCGGCCGGTCAGCGGGTGCGCCTCGCCGCCGCCCAGGTCGTAGCGGACGTCGGCGCCCGTGGTGAGCTCGGCCAGGCGGCGCACGGCGCCGGGGTCGCGGAGCAGTTCGGCGAACACCTCGCGCAGGCCGGTGACGTCGCTGCCGGGGGCGATCAGGGCCGCCTGCGCCTGCGCGTTCAGCACCATGCGCCGGGCGGCCGCGCGCCGCTCCGGCTCGTAGGTGTCCAGCAGTCCGGGCGGGGCGCTCCCCCGGATCTCGGCGGCGAGCTTCCAGCCGAGGTTGACCGCGTCCTGCAGGCCGAGGTTGAGCCCGGGACCGCCCCCGGTGGCGGCGTACACGTGCGCGGCGTCACCGATCAGGAACACCCGGCCGTCGGTGAATCGCTCGGCCACCCGGGTGTTGCCGCCGGTCAGCCGGCGCAGCGCGTGCGGCCCCGGGCCGCCGGGCGGGCCGAGCGGCAGCTCGACGCCGAGGACTCGGCGGACGCTCGCCCGCAGCTCCTCCAGGCTCATCGCGGCGGCGGTCGCCGGCTGGTCCCATTCGGTGGTGCTGACCAGCGGAGGGTGGCCGGGCATCGGCGCGTAGGAGAACCCGCCGCGCTCGGTGCGGTGGGGCATGAACGGCGCGACGGCGCCGTAGCCGGGCACGTGCAGCGCGCCGGTCGCGGGATCGACCCAGTCCGCCGGGACCGTCGCGTGCGCCGAGCGCACGGTCATGCGGTCGTAGGTGACGCCGGGGAACCCGATGCCGGCGAGCTTGCGCGTGGCACTGTGCGCTCCGTCCGCCCCGACCAGGTAGCGGGCCCGCACCTGGTACGTGCCGTCCGGGCCCGCGACGTCGGCGGTGACCGCGTCCCCGTCCTGCGCCAATCCGGTGAGCTCGTGGCCGCGCCGGATCTCCACGCCGAGCTCGATGGCGCGCTCCTCCAGGACCTGCTCGATGCGCCGCTGCGGCACCGGCAGGGTGTGGACGGGGCTGTGCTCCAGCAGGCTCAGGTCCAGGCCCAGCGCGCCGAACATGAAGTACGCGGAGTTCGGCCGCGGCGGTTCCGCGCTGCCGCTGAGGGGTCCGCACAGTCCTCGGTGGTCGAGCATGCGGACGACCTGGCCGAGCAGCCCGTTCGCCTTCGGCTCCTCGCTCGGCCGGGGCAGCCGCTCCAGCACGAGCGGCCGGACGCCGGCCAGGCTCAGCTCGCAGGCCAGCATCAGCCCGTTCGGGCCGCCGCCGGCGATGACGACATCGGTGATCAACGTGTGCTCCCGTGGTAGTGGCCGGCGAGGGCGGTGAAGGCGGCCTTGGGCTCCCAGGGCAGGCCGGGGTAGGCGTCCCCGTGGCGGCCGTCGAGGACCTTGACGATGCCGGGGCTGGCGAGGTCGAGGTCGTCACGCGGGTCCCCGCCGGGCCGGTGCGGGAAGTTGCCGAGGGCGAAGAGGAAGACGAAGGCGCTGTCGACACCGGCGGCGTCGAAGATCTCCAGCAGTTCCCGCAGGTAGGCGGCCTGGCCGGGCTCGTCGCGGACGCATGCGCGGTTCAGCCGGATCGGCGCGCCGGTCTCCCGGTCGAACTCGACGACCTCCAGGACGCGGCCGCCGCTGTCGCCCGCGCCCCGGTAGGCGGCGGTGCCGAACTCGGTGATCGCGACCGGCTTCCCCTGCGCGACCAGGGCGCGGACGGCCTCGGCGAACCGGCCGGCGACCTCGGCCGACCGGTAGAGGTCGACGCCCACGAGGTCGAAGGGCGTCCAGTCGACGCGTTCGAGCGGGACGGCGGCGTACGTGATCCGGCCGCCGAACCGCTCGCGGACGAGGGCCACGGCCTCGGCGAGGAAGTCGTTGAGCCGCGCGCTGAGCTCGCCGATCCGCTCGGGCAGCCGGTCCCGGTCGGTCAGCAGGGCGAGCCGGTCCTCCTGGGTCCCGCCCGGCAGGAAGCCCTTGTTCATCAGGCTCAGCTCGGCGCCGGTGACGAACACGACCTCGGCGCCCTGCCGCCGGATCCGCTCCGCCCGCCCGGCGCAGTCGGCGAACAGCGACAGCGTCTCCTCGGGGGTCAGCTCCAGCGGGTAGGGCGAGAACCAGACCTCCAGCCCGAGTCCGGCGGCGTACGTGGCGGCCAGCTCCAGCCGCTCCGGGTCGCCGCCGATGGCGCGGACCGCGGTGCAGTGCAGGTCGTCCCGGATGATGCCCAGCTCGCGCCTGACCGCGACCGGGTCGAAGCCCTCACGGGACGACCCCCCGTTGCGTACGAACCCTGTGTCGTACGTGATGCCCTTGGCTCTCATGGCATGGGTCCTTCCGGTGGGATGGGACGCTCACGCTAGGCCAGAAAAGTGCGCGCACGCAAGTTTGCGTACACGCATTGAAGGGTGGGATGCTGGGCGCGTGACGACGAGACGGACGGGGCTGCGCGAGCAGAAGAAGCAGGCCACCCGGGACGCCCTGCGCACGGCCGCCCTGCGCCTGGCGCTCGAACGCGGACCGGACAACGTCCGCGTCGACGACATCGCCGAGGCCGCCGGGGTCTCCCCCAGGACGTACAACAACTACTTCTCCAGCCGCGAACAGGCGATCGTCGCCGCCGTCACCGGCGAGCGGGAGGCGCGGGTGGCGGCGGCGGTGGCCGCCCGGCCCGCCGATGTCGGGCTCGCCGACGCCGTCATCGAGGCGGTCGTGGACCAGTACACCGCCCCGGACGCCGCCGGCCGGGACGCGCTGCTGCTGATCACCACCCGCCCCGCGCTGCGCGAGGCGTTCGTCGAGGCCACCACCGCGATCGAGCACCCTCTCGCCGAGGCCATCGCCGCGCGCGTCGGCGATGGCGGCGAGCATCAGCACGCCGCGCGGGTGCTCGCCGCGAGCGTCGCCGCCGCGGTCCGCGTGGCGCTGGACCAGTGGCTGAGCGCGACCGTCTCGTCCGTCACGGCCGGCGGGCTGGTCGTGCCGTCCGGGTCGCTCCCGGACCTCCTTCGCGCCGCGCTCGCCCCCCTCGCCCCCGCCCTGGATGCCGCCGACCGCGCCCGAGGCGGTGGGACCCGTGACGACGGGCCCGCTGGCCGGGCCTGAGCGGTTACTTCGCGACGGCCTCGCGGACGGCGGGGGCGACCTCCTGGCCCCAGCGGGCCAGCAGGGTGAGGTCGGCGGCGCCGTGGCCGGTGTCGAAGAGCGTGAAGCCGGACGCGCCGTGCTCCAGCACCGCCCCGGTCAGCTCCTCGACCCACTGCGCCACCGAGCCGCCGATCCACCGGCCGTCGCGGTCGCGGGTGGCGGGCAGCGGCCGGTCGGTGATGCGGCCGGGCAGGTTGAACACGGTACGGATCTCGCCCGGGTCCCGGCCTGCCGCTGCCGCCGCCTCGTCGATGACGGGACGCGAGGTCCGGTAGCGCTCGCTGAGCCAGTCGGCCGCGTGGCCGGGGATCCACCCGTCGGCCACCCGCCCGGTGGCGGCCAGCGACTTCGGCCCGACCGAGCCCGTCCACACCGGCGGCGCGGCGACGGGCGCGGGCTCGATGCGGCGCACCCGGTAGTGGTTTCCCTCGTAGGTGACCGGAGGGCCGCCGCCGGACAGCAGCTTGACCAGGACGATCGCCTCCTCGAAGGCGTCCACGGCCGCGCCCGGCGACAGCCGGGGCACGCCCATGTCCGTGATGCGGTCCCACAGCCCGCCCGCGCCCATGCCGAGCACGACGCGGCCGCCCGACAGCGCCGACAGCGACGTCACCGTCCGCGCCAGCATCGGGGCGGGCCGGGTCGGCAGGTTGGTCACGTTGGCGAATCCCGCGATGCGCTCGGTGCGGCCCAGCAGGAAGCCGAGCGCGGCGTAGGCGTCGAGGCGCCCGCCGAGGTACGGGTGGTCGGAAAGGGTGAAGATGTCGAGCCCGTCCCGGTCGGCCTGCTGGGCCATGCGCAACAGCTCCGGCACGTCGTCGATGCCGGAATGCGCGCCGAAGCCGAAGACGACGTCATGTGCGGACATGGTTATGCCTTTCCCTCAGGCCGCGCCCAAAAAAGTTTGCGGTTCGTGCCACGAACCATATTAGTTCGTGGCACGAACCGCAAATTCCGGCTTTCGTCTCAGCGCACCTGATCGGGCTCCAGGAAGACGGTCGGCACCTGGTTGTCGGTCACCACGCGGCCCAGCAGGGCAGCCAGCGTGTCGCGTTCGGCGGCGGTGAACCCGGCCGTCAGCTCCTCGACGCGGCGGCAGGTCTCGGCGTAGAACTCGTCGGCCAGCCTGGCGCCGCGCCGGGTGAGCGCCACCCGCACCGCCCGGGAGTCGCCGGGGTCGGGCCTGCGCTCCACCAGGCCGTTGCGCTCGGTCCGGTCGACCAGGCCGGTGAGGCTCGACTTGGCCAGGCCGAGCACCCCGCCCAGCTCGGTCATGCCATAAGGCTGCGCCATCAGCACGCACAGCAACTGACCCTGCTGCTGGGTGATGCCGTATTCGCGGGCCGACTCCACGTACACGGCATTGACCAGGAACGTGGAGCGCACCAGCGCGGCCACCGCCCCTATCTCGCCGGCGACATTCTCACTCATCGGCCAAGCGTAACAAATTCGTGCCGCGAACTACCCGGCGGCCTAGCATCGGGCGCGTGGAAGCGATGGGTGAAGAGACGCTGGAGGCAGTGTTCGAGGAGCAGCGGCCCAGGCTGTTCGGCCTGGCCTACCGGCTGCTCGGCTCGGCGGCCGAGGCCGAGGACCTGGTCCAGGAGACGTTCCTGCGCTGGCGTCAGGCCGGCCGGGCCGACGTGCCGGCCGCCTGGCTGACCAGGGTGATCACGAACCTGTGCCTGAACGAGCTCGCCTCCGCGCGGCGGCGGCGGGAGAGCTACGCGGGGCCGTGGCTGCCCGAGCCCGTGCTCACCGGCGACGGCGCGCTCGGGCCGCTGGAGACCGTCGAGCAGCGCGAGTCGGTGTCGCTGGGCCTGCTCGTCCTGCTGGAACGGCTGAGCCCGGCCGAGCGGGCCGTGTTCGTGCTGCGCGAGGCGTTCGGGCACAGCCACGCCGAGATCGCCGCCATGCTCGGCCTCGGCGAGGCGCACTCCCGCCAGCTCCACCGCCGCGCGCGCGAGCACGTCGGCGCGGCGCGCAAGCGGTTCGACGCCGACCGCGACCAGCACCGCCGCATCGTCGAGAGGTTCCTGGCCGCGACCCTGGACGGCGACGTGGCGGGCCTGGAACGGCTGCTGGCCGCCGACGTCGTCGCCTGGGCGGACGGCGGCGGCTCGACCGCGGCGCGGCGGCCGGTGCGCGGGCGCCTCAGGGTGCTGCGCTACCTGGGCGGGCTCAGCCTCCGTCCCGAGGCGGCGGCGGTGACGGCCGTGATCGCCGAGGTCAACGGCGAGTACGCGGCGCTGCTGCGGCACGACGGCGAGCTGCGCGCGGTCATGGCCGTGGAGGTCGCCGGCGAGCATGTCGCCGCGGTGCGGACGATGGTGAACCCGGACAAGCTGGCATTCGCCGCCGCCCAGCTCGTGTGAGCACGCTCACAGCGCGACGCTGTCACGAATCGCCCGGCTCGCCGGTTCAGGTGGGGACTTCGAACGGGAGGAACCATGACAGGACACATCGTCGTGCTGGGCGGGGGCTACGCCGGGCTGGGCGCGGCCAAGCGGGCGGCCCGGCGGCTGCGCGGCGCCGGGGCCCGGGTGACGCTGGTGAACGCGGCCGACCGGTTCGTGGAGCGGGTGCGGCTGCACCAGCTCGCCGCCGGGCAGCGGCTGCCCGGCCTGCCCCTGCGCGGCCTGCTCGACGGCGCCGGGGTGGAGCTCGCGGTGGCCACGGTGACGGGGATCGACCTCGCCGCCCGGGTCGTCCGGCTCGACGCGGCCCCGTACGAGCTGGGCTACGACGTGCTGGTCTACGCGCTCGGCAGCGGCGCCGACCTCGGCGCGGTGCAAGGGCTGGCCGAGCACGCGTACACGGTCGCCACCGAGCGCGAGGCGGCCCGGCTGCGTTCCCGCCTCGCGGCGGCGCGGTCGGTCGCCGTGGTGGGCGGCGGGCTGACCGGGATCGAGGCCGCGGCCGAGTTCAAGGCGGCCCGCCCGGGACTGGAGGTCCGGCTGGTGTCCGGCGGCCCGATCGGGGCCGGGCTGTCCCCGCGGGCCCGCCGCCACCTGCGCCGGGCCTTCGACCGGCTGGACGTCGCCGTGCGCGAGCACGCCCCCGTCGCCGAGGTCGGCCCCGGCGGGCTGCTCCTGCGCGACGGCGGCGAGGTGCCCGCCGACACGGTGGTGTGGGCGGCCGGGTTCCGCGTCCCGGAGCTCGCGGCGGCCTGCGGGCTGGCCACGGACGAGCACGGCCGCATGCTGGTCGACGCGACCCTGCGCTCGCTCTCGCATCCGGAGGTGCTCGGCGCCGGCGACGCCGCCGCCGTGCGGGGCTCGCGCATGTCGTGCCAGACCGGCCTGCCGCTCGGCCTCCAGGCAGGCGACGCGGCGGCCGCGCTGCTCACCGGCCGCGCCCCGCGACCGGCGCGGATCCGGTACGTGTGGCAGAACATCAGCCTGGGCCGCCACGACGGCGTCACCCAGTTCACCCGCGCCGACGACAGCCCGAGCGGGCCCGTCCTGACCGGGCGGCCCTCCGCGCTGTTCAAGGAGGTCATCACCCGCGGCACCGTCTGGCGGATGCGGCACCCCCACCTGTCGCCCTGACGAGGGCCGATGGCGCGATCTGTGGGGTGCGTGTCGTTGACGCCATCGGGGTGCGGGCTGGACCGTGGAAGGGTGCAAGCACACCGCATCGCCTTCGTGATCTACGAGGGTTTCCAGTCGCTCGACCTGGTCGGGCCGCACGAGGTGTTCCAGCTCGCCGGAGGCTACGACTGCGCGATCGTCGCCCCCGTTCCCGGGCCGGTCCGCGCCGAGCACGGGCTGCCGGTGCACGCCTCCCACGGCGTCGCCGACCTCCCGCCCGCCGGCTTCGACACGCTGGTCGTCGCGGGCGGCGGGGGCGTCTACGAGGCCAGGAACGACCCGGCGCTGACCGGCTGGATCGCCGCCGCGGCCGGCGGCGCCCGGCGGGTCGCCTCGGTGTGCAGCGGGGCGTTCCTGCTGGCCGAGGCCGGGCTGCTGGCCGGTCGCCGCGCCACCACCCACTGGGCCAGGGCCGAGCGGCTGGCCCGCGAACACCCGGAGGTCACCGTCGACCCCGATCCGATCTTCGTCCGTGACGGGCCCGTCTGGACGTCGGCCGGGGTGACCGCCGGGATGGACCTGGCGCTGGCGCTGGTGGAAGAGGACCACGGGCAGCGGGCCGCGCTGGAGGTGGCCCGCCACCTCGTGCTGTTCCTCCGCAGGCCGGGCAACCAGTCCCAGTTCAGCGTGGGGCTGTGGTCCGCGCAGCCCTCCTCCGACCCGGTGCGCCGGGCCGTGGCGGCCATCCACGCCGACCCCGGCGCCCGCCACGACATCACCGACCTGGCCGCGCACGCCGGGCTCAGCCCCCGCCACCTGCAACGCCGCTTCACCGCCGAGCTCGGCCTGCCGCCAGGCGCCTACGTCGAGCGGGTCCGGGTGGAGGCGGCGCAGCGGGCCCTGGAGGACGGCGGCGACCCCGTCGACGTCATCGCCCGCCGCTACGGCTTCGGCACCGCCGAGACCCTGCGGCGCAGCTTCCACCGACGCCTGGGCGTCGCGCCCTCCGACTACCGAGACCGTTTCCGATCCACCACGGGAGGACATCCGTGACCACGTACGGACTGCTGATCTTCGACGACGTCGAGGAGCTGGACTTCGCCGGGCCCTGGGAGGTGTTCACCACCTCCGCCATCCTGCGCGCCGACGCCGACCTAGCGGTGCTCGTCGCCGAACGGCCCGGCCCGGTCCGGGCCGGCAAGGGCCTGCGGGTGCTGCCCGACTGCACCCTGGACGACAACCCGCCGCTGGACGTCCTGCTCGTGCCGGGCGGGCGCGGCGCCCGCGAGGTCCAGCCGCACAACCCGGCCGTCACCGGCTGGATCGCCAAGACCGCCGAGCAGGCCACCTGGGTGGCCAGCGTGTGCACCGGGGCCTTCCTGCTCCACGCCGCCGGACCGGCGCGCGGGCGCCGGGTGGCCACCCACTGGGCCTACGAGGACGCCCTGGAGGCGCGCGGGGACGTCACCGTCGTCCGCGACGCCCGCTATGTCGTGGACGGCAACGTGATCTCCACCCAGGGCGTCTCCGCCGGGATCGACAGCGCGCTGTGGCTCGTCGGCCGGCTGCACGGCCGCGACCACGCGCGCGCCGTCCGCCGCGAGATCCAGTACGACCCCGCCCCGCCGTATCTGGCCGACGAGCCGCTCTAGGCGGGCGGGTAGGCCGTCGAGACGAGGCGGGCCAGGAAGGCGTCCAGGTCGTCGAGGCCGTAGGCGGCCAGGACGTCGGGCGGCTGGGTGAGCAGGTAGGTCAGCGCGCTGTTGATCGCCAGCGTCACGGTGGCCGCGCCGTGCCGGGTGGCCGGGAGCCCGGCGGCCCGCTGGGCGGCCAGGTGCAGGTCGAGGTCGGCGCGGGTGAGGCGGGCCAGGGTCTCGCGCACCTGGGCGTTGCGCGCGGCCTCGGCGTGCAGTTCGAGGTAGGCCAGGATGCGGGACCGGTTGTCCGTCAGCGCCCGGTCGATCATGCGGCGCAGCAGCGTGAGCAGTCCGTCCACGTCGTGGACCTCGGCCTGCTGGAGGTCGCTCCAGTAGCGCTCCACGCACCGCTCGGCGGCGGCCCGCAGCAGGCTGTCGCGGGTCGGGAAGTAGTTCTTGGCCGTGCCCTCCGGCAGCCCGGCGACCCGGTCCAGCGCGCGGTGGGTCAGTCCGCGCCCGCCCTCCCCGGCCAGCACCTCGATGGCCGCGTCGCGCAGCCGGTCGCGCCGGTCCCTGTTCTCCACCATGACGGCCCATTCTCCCGCTCGACACAACCACCACAAACGTGGTACCACATTTGGGGTGATGAGAATGAGGAAAGCCGCCGTCGTGGGAGCCGGGGTCGGCGGGCTGACGGCCGCCATCGCCCTGCGCCGCATCGGCTGGGAGGTCTCGATCTTCGAACGCTGGCCGCGCATCGTCGCCGAGGGCACGGCTCTCGGCATCCGGCCCGACGCCCAGGCCGCCCTGGCGAGCCTCGGCCTGGGCGAACGGCTGCGCGAGCGCACCGTCCCCTACCGGCACGCCCGCATCCGCACCCCCGACGGCCGCCACCTGGCCGACCTGCCGCTGGAGCGCATCGAACGGCGCGGCGGAGCGCCCGTCCGCATGCTGTCGCGCGTGTCGCTGATCGAGATGCTGGTGGAGGAGGTGGACCCGGCGACGATCAGCACCGGCGTGGAGATCACCGACCCCGCCGCGCTGCGCGACTCCCACGACCTGGTGATCGGCGCCGACGGCGTGCGCAGCGCGGTGCGCCGGGCGTTCTTCGCCGCCCCCACCCGGCCCCGCTACGCCGGCATCGTCGCCTGGCGCGGCGTCGTCCACGGCTTCGAGCCGCAGGACTACGGCGAGACCTGGGGGCGCGGGCAGATGTTCGGCATGACGCCGCAGTCCCCCGGCGTCACCAACTGGTACGCGCCCGTACGGACCCCGAAGGGGGTGCGCGAGACCCTCGACGACCTGCGCGCCCGCTTCGCCGGCTGGCACGACCCGATCCCGCGCGTGCTCGCCGCCGCCGAGGCGGACGCCGTGCTGCGGCACGAGGTCCACGACCTCGCCCCGCCGCTGGCCTCGTACGTGACCGGCAACGTGGCCCTGCTGGGCGACGCCGCCCACGCCATGACCCCCGCGCTCGGGCAGGGCGCCTGCCAGGCGCTGCTCGACGCGGCCGCGCTGGCCGCCTGCCTGCGCGACCACCCCGGCGACGTGCCCGGGGCGCTGCGCCTGTACGACGCCAGGCGGCGTCCGGCGGCCGAGCGGATGGTCACCGCCTCGCGCTGGATGACGCGCCTGGCCGGAGCGGGCCGCCTGGCCGGGCCGCGCAACGCCCTGATGCGCCTAGGGAGGCGGTGAACCCGGTTCGCGAAGAATGCCAGGATGGGGCGCATGGGCGCGGGGGAACTGCACGGGAGAAAGCCCGAAGAGGACACGATCGCCGAGCTGCTGACGGCGGCCCGGGGCGGCGCCAGCTCGGCGCTGGTGCTGCGCGGCGAGGCGGGCATCGGCAAGACGGCGCTGCTCGACCACGCCGCCGCCACCGCGGGCGACCTGCGGGTGGTGCGCGGCACGGGGGTCGAGTTCGAGGCGGAGCTGCCGTTCTCGGGCCTGCAACTGCTGCTGCGCCCGGCGCTCGGATCACTCGGCGCGCTGCCCGGCCCGCAGCGCGCCGCCCTGGAGGGGGCGTTCGGGCTCGGGCCCGCGACGGGCTCCGAACCGATGCTGGTGGGGCTGGCCGCGCTCTCCCTGCTGGCCGAGCACGCGGGTGAGACGGGGCTGCTGTGCCTCGTCGACGACGCGCAGTGGCTCGACCGGGCGTCACGGGACGCGCTCCTGTTCGCCGCCCGGCGCCTGCACGCCGAGGGCATCGTCATGATCTTCGCGGCGCGGGACGGCGAAGGGTCCTTCCCCGCCCCCGGCCTGCCCGAGCTGCGCCTGTCAGGGCTGGCCCCGGAGGCCGCGGCGGCCCTGCTCGACCGGCATCCGCTCGCGCCCGCCGTCCGCTTCCGGCTGCTCGCCGAGGCGGGCGGCAACCCGCTGGCACTGCTGGAGCTGCCGATCGCGCTGGCCGCCGAGGGCGGCAGCGCGTTCGCGCCGGGCGCGCTGCCCCTCACCGGCCGCCTGCAACTGGCCTTCCACGGCCAGGTCAGCCGGATGCCCGCGGCCTGCCAGAGCCTGCTCCTGGTGGCGGCGGCCGACGAGACCGGCGAGCTGGCCGTGATCCTGCGCGCCGCCGCCGAGCTGGGCGCCACGGTCGAGGACCTGTCCCCCGCCGAACGGGCCGGCCTGGTGGTGCACGGCGACGCCGACGGCACCGTGATCCGCTTCCGCCATCCGCTGATCCGCGCCGCCGTCCACCAGCGCGCGCCGCTCGGCGAACGCCTCGCCGCGCACCGCGCGCTCGCCGCCGCGCTCGGCTCGCCCGAGCACGCCGACCGCCGCGCCTGGCACCTGGCGGCCGCCGCCACCGGCGCCGACGAGGAGGCC